>CAIXGS010000048.1 GCA_903919125.1 uncultured Spartobacteria bacterium
CCAGCAGCCAGCAGCCAGCAGCCAGCAGCCAGCAGCCAGCAGCCAGCAGCCAGCAGCCAGCAGCCAGCAGCCAGCAGCCAGCAGCCAGCAGCTCTGACGCTGCTCAGTCCTCGTACATTCAATTTTAGTCGGGTACCACTGGGGGCGCGACGAGGCAGCCAAGAGGGCGGACGGACTCAATCGGCATTGGGCGTTCTTACGGGATCAGGTCAGGCAGCGGTCCAAACGCTGGAAAAGTTAGCGCGGCAGCGAAAACTGGGGGTTGTTCCACTGCGAATTTCCGTAAAGCGGCTCCGTGCGCGTCATGGGGCAACGGTAGTCGGCTCTATCATGCGCCGAATCAAACAGGCAGATGTTCTGATCTTCGACATCTCCGGGGCCCATCGGAACGTCCACTTTGAACTCGGCTGTGCCCTTGCAATGAAAGGGCTAGATTCAGAGAGATTCTACGTGTTTTCAGATTCGTCGGACATCGCATCTGACTTGTCTGCGCTAATGCTCACGAAATACGAGCGACTTCCCGACGGCGCTCAGAAGGCGTTTGCCAAGCTTGAGGATTTTCGCGGCTTTCGGGCGGCTCTGATGGGCACGCTCAGACAAATCGCAGAAGAGCGTGGAATGTTAGGAACGGCAAGGAACGCATTCTAAGCCGAGGAAGAAAACGACGACGCCACACCGTAGACAAATGAATTTTTCAAGCAACCAAATCCACTATTCCGATCAAATTCAATAATCCTAAAATTTATGAGCAAACTAATCAAATGCAAATCCTGTGAAACTGAGATCGCTAGCGATTCCAAAGCGTGTCCAAAATGTGGTTCCCCTAATAAGAAAAGAGGGTGTTTAAGTATAGTTTTTGGCAGCCTTATTCTGGTTATTGGAGTTGCAGCTCTAATTTCTGCGGCATCTACTAAAGACGGCAATGAAAGCGCCGAGTCTGAAACAAAAGAGGGTGGTGCTTCAGTTTCCAGCAAGAAAGTAAACGACACCTCACCGAAGGGTAAAGAAAAAACAGTTGAATCCGCGAATGAACGCGAAAAACTGAAAGTGAAGGGCCTGTATATTGGAATGAAATCTGATCAGTTTATGGAAGCGATCATTCCAATCATCAAAGAAATTTGCCTTCGCGAAAACTCAGCATTCAAGGTTGACGATGTATTCGATTCCGAGGGGCATTTTTGGGAAGACGTTATTTCCTCTCGTCGCAGCATAATTAATGGAGAAGAATTAATAGTAATATCACCAAGGATAAAAGAATCCGATGGAACGTTTAAGCACGAAACCGTAATAGATTTCACTCACTCGGAAGAAGGTTATGTTTCTTATTTCAAACTTCGTCCTGTGTGCTTCAATACGGAGTCGTTTGATCCAAAAGTTTTTGTACCGGAATTTATTAAAGCTTATAAACTAGCATTAATTGCTCCAAAAGCTATACTCAAAAGTGGCGGTGTAGAGTTTTTAAAACCTTGGTCATGCGCGTTGCCTTTCGGCGTTAAAGTTACCATATTTTCCGGCGTTGAATTAATGAAAATAACATCTGAAGCTGAAGAAGCTGCTGCAAACGCTAAGAAGATTAACGATGCAAAAAAAGCCTTGAATTAGGACGTAATCTTAAATTATGAATGCCAAAAAATCCGACAAAGACAACGTGGACCACCGCCGTGTGTTAGAAACACTACTCGCGGCCTACATGGAACCAGCCTTTGGCTCTCTCCCAAAACGTGAAGTCGATCTTAAGTTTCTCGAAGCTCTGGAGTCTGTTGGCAGGATACCGAAAGAGCCAACGATCTACGACCTCGTGACAACCTTACGGATCACGCGTGGCAAAGCACGGGCGCTTCTTTATGATTGGGAGCTACGAAGGTCGACCCCTGACAGCATCAGAGAAAAAGCTATAGCCGTATTAAAGCGTCCTGTTTTCGAAAACAAAGGCAAGACGCTATCATTAGAGATTGAGAATCCTCTAGTATCAGACTGGATTCGCGAACAAGCTAAAATCCATCGTTTTATCGCCGATGGAACATTCTCTCCAACCCTGATCACGATGCCGATAAGCGGCTTTATTCTGATCATAGAATCCATTTTGGATGAGGCTCATAAAAAGGAAGTTCGCAAGGCGTTAGTCAAAGCTGGTGCCAAAGATGGAAGTTTTACCAGTGTCATGGGGAGCGCCTTGGAACATGTCGCTACCAAAGTCATCGGCGAAGCAGGAGAAGCTGTTGCAGCTCAAGCAATGAGTTACTTGACGCCTCTATTTTCTGAAGTCGGGGCATCGGTTACGACTGAAATTCCAAAGCTATTTGGACCTCTATTTGGACCAAAGAATTGAGTCGACCATCTGAGCAGGAACGAAAAGTGTCTTTCCCCTGTGTCTGCTCTGTGTCTGCTGTTTTCCAGCCCCAACGGGGCGACCTGCGCTAGCCCCAGGCAGCGCCTAGGGAAACTCACCCCAAATGAACCGAGCCCTGTCAGGGCGCGATAAGGCCTTGTAATTTAGGGCGCACCCTTCAGGGCTCCCCGCGCTTGCATATCTTCCTAGGGCGTTGCCCTAGGCTATATTAGATCGCCCCTTTGGGGCTTCTTTGGGGCTTGAGGAACGAAAAGTGTCTGTCCCTTGTGTCTGAACGAAAAGTGTCTGTCCCCTGCGGTTCACTTCCTCCGTTGAGAGGTGCGAGCTTGAGTTTTATCGTCAATTCGGGCAACGGAGCACTCTCGCTCGGTGTAGCGACTCTGGCACCTGATGAAGCGGCTCGGACTGAATGAAACAGGCTGTAATTCCGGCTTTCCGTCTTTCCAGATTTCCGGCGGTGGAATGGGGAACGAAAAGTGTCTGTCCCCTGTGTCTGCTCCTGTGTCTGCTGTTTTTCAGCCCCAACGGGGCGACCTGCGCTAGCCCTAGGCAGCGCCTGGGGAAACCCACCCCCAATGAACCGAGCCCTGTCAGGGCGCGATAAGGCCCTGTAATTTAGGGCGCACCCTTCAGGGCTCCCCGCGCTTGCATATCTTCCTAGGGCGTTGCCCTAGGCTATATTAGATCGCCCCGTTGGGGCTTGAGGAACGAAAAGTGTCTGTCCCCTGCGGTTCACTCAAAAGACGGCGACCCACGGCAGCACTCAAACATTGACGCGTGTTCCAAAAATGATACATTTCCGGAAGGTGTCAGATTCTTGTCCTCTATCAGTCGTCTTTTTTCGCTCAGAAACCGGCAGAGAACCTGTGCGGGAATGGCTCAAGTCGCTGCAGGAAAGTGAGCGGCGGGCGATTGGCTAGGATCTGGAAACTTTGCAATTCCGCTGGCCTCTTGGAATGCCGCTGGTTCGGAGTCTGGGAGACGGACTATGGGAATTGCGCTCGAATTTACCGATCGAATAGCCCGCTGTCTTTTTTATGTGCCGCACGGGCGAATCGTGCTGCTGCACGGATTTATCAAGAAAACGCAGAAAACACCAACCGAGGACAAGGCTCTGGCCTTGAAGAGAAAAGATGCACACACCCAATCTGAATCCCACTAAAAACCCGCATGATGGAAGCACTCTAGATGATTTCCTTCTTGAAGAAGGTATCCTTGAGGAAATTGAAGCTGCCGCTATCAAGCGGGCGATAGCCCTCAAGATCGTTGACCTCATGCGTGAAAAAGACGTTCCAAAGGTTTCGATGGCGAAGCAGATGCGAACGTCGCGGGCGGCACTAGACCGACTGCTCGACCCAGAAAACACATCTGTCACACTGGCAACTTTGACGCGTGCAGCACACGCGCTCGGTAGGAAAATCAAAATCGATCTGGTGCCTGCATAGGAAAGGAGCCGCCGCGACGACCGAACACAGAAACGCCATGAGGGTGTGGGAGGGATCGAATTTGGAGTGGCATGTGAGAATGACATGGTCTCTTTGAGCTTCTGCACGAGACCTAGGGTGAAAAGAGGAACGCGTCGTTCTGTGCAGAGGTTGAGGTTATTTTTTGTGCGGTAACTCTCTTTAACCGAACCCTCACTAACAGAACGATGCCTTTTCAACTTCTGAGTTCGGGATTACAGAAGTATGAGATGTCTAAAACTTTTAAAGCTCTCGGGGTCCGTGGGGACCTGATTCGTGGGATCGAAGAACTCGGGATTCACTCGCCGAGCCCTATTCAAGAAGAGGCGATTCCTTTTCTACTCCAGAACGGGAGCGACTTCATTGCGCAGGCCCAGACCGGCACGGGGAAAACGGCGGCCTTCGGCTTGCCGCTACTCACGCGCATCGACACTAAAGTTCGGGACATTCAGGCTGTGGTGGTGGCGCCCACTCGCGAGCTTGCCAAACAGATTGGTAAACAGCTGTTTCGATTCACCAAACACTGCACGGAAAAGATTTTCGTAGAGGTGCTCACAGGCGGCGATGATATTGAGCGGCAGGTCTCTGCGCTTCAGCGACCCACCCACGTGGTGGTGGTCACTCCGGGCCGTCTTGTCGATCTGCTCGGTCGCAAGGCGCTCTCTCTGGACGCCGTCCAACTGCTCGTCCTCGATGAGGCTGACGAAATGCTCACCCTAGGGTTCAAACACGAAGTGGCCCTGATTTGCGAGAAGACTCAAGGACGGCGCGCCACTTGGCTCTTCTCGGCGACCATTCCCGACGGCGTGCAACGGTTGATCACAGATTATATGTCCCCCAAGCCGCACGTCCTCAAAGTGGACCACCGGCATGTGGTCAACCGAGACATCGAGCACCGCTTCATGGTGTGTGCGGTGAAGCAAAAGTTGAGCAGGATCTCCGAGTTTTTGCGCAGGCAAGGCGCAGAGCGGGGCGTGATTTTTTGCAGGACAAAAGCCGGCGCCACCACGCTAGGCGCAGAATTAGCGGCAGAGGGACACGCCGTGGGAGTCCTGCAGGGCGACTTGATGCAGTTGGAACGGGACAAAGTTCTGCGCTCTTTTCGCAAGGGCCGCTTTCAATTCCTGATTGCCACGGATGTCGCCGCTCGGGGGATCGACGTGGAAGGGCTCGCGTTTGTCATTCACCATCAGTTGCCGGACCAAATCGAACACTACACGCACCGCAGCGGGAGAACGGGCAGAGCGGGGCGCCCGGGTGTTTCAATTGCGCTGATTGGCCAACGGGAAAAGATCGACATCGAACAGCTCGGCAAGCGGCTTGGTCTGAGTTTTATGGAGATGCGTTAAAGCGCCTGTGGAGCTTGGCAGCGAGTCTCAGGTCAGACCGGGAATGGGTTGCCCTTCGTAGAGTGAGTGCGGGCGCTGCAGCGGATCTTTCCAGTCCATGCTCGCGGGGATTCCCAACGCCTGATAAATTGTCGCCGCAAGATTTTCAGGCCGCTGTGGATCACGAATCGGGTAGGCGCCTTTTGCATCTGTTTCACCGATTACCGTTCCACCCCGTATCCCACCGCCGGCCAGAAACACGGTTTGGGAAGCGCCCCAGTGATCGCGGCCTGGGAGTTTTGCGCTGGGCAGCTTCGAAATCTTTGGGGTGCGGCCGAACTCGCTACCCATGACTACGAGTGTTTCGGAGAGCAGTCCCGAAGCTTCCAGGTCGTCTAGAAAAGCGCTCACGGCGCGATCCATGGGCGGGAGCAGGAAGTCTTTGAGGTTCGGGAACGCCGCCTGATGGGTATCCCAGGATTCGTTGTTTCCAAGATTGACCTGCACCATGCGCATTCCTGTTTCAAGAAGGCGGCGCGCCATAATCAGCGAGCATCCGAAACTATTATTGCCGTAACGCTCCAAAACCGAGGGTGCTACAAGGCTCATATCGAAGGCGTCCCGTACCGAGCCGTTGGTGATCAGAGACACAGCCGCCTCGCGGTAACGATCAAAAGCAGAATCCTCGATACTCGCCACCAAACGTTGAGACTGCCGCTCCAAGGATTGGCGAAGCGCCACTCGGTCCAAGAGTCGCTCATGTGTAAGTCCCTGTGGAAGAGCAAGGTGAGGCGCCTGAAAAGAAACTGAACTGTCCGTCTGCGCTCCCTTTTCGTGGTGAAAGAGGTATTGGGGAAAGGCGCCGTAATGCTGAGGGTGGTAAGGCGACATTTCTAAAAACCACGGGTCGTGTTGTTTGCCAAGCTGCCCAGCAAACTGGCCCGGAATAAAACGGCCCTCGCGGTGTTGAAGCTTGTCGGGCAGGACTAAGGCGGGAGGGAGGTTGTTTCGAGCGGGCAGCAAGTGACCCGCCAAAGCCACGATGCTCGGCCAGTCCGATTCCTTGGCCTTGGCCGGATCAAAACCTAGAGGCAGCTCGCTCCTGCCGGTGAGCATAATATGATGGGCCGCCGAGTGGTCATTGCTGGGGTGGGTAAGCGAACGCACCAGTGCGTATTTGTGCGCGCGCCGCGCCAGTAGCGGAAGATGCTCGCAGATTTGAATGCCGTCAGCACTGGTGGAGATGGCGTTAAATTCGCCGCGAAACTCCAGAGGAGCGTTAGGCTTCATGTCGAAACTTTCGTGCTGCGCCAATCCGCCTGAAAGGAAGATGTAGACCACGGACTTTGCCCTTCCAGCCGCGCGGGGAAGGCCGTCCGCAGCGGAAGTCTCGGCCATCGCTCGGAGAGCCGAAAGATGATTCATACCCAAGCCCAGCAGGCTGATTGCACCGGCTTGGATGGAATGGCGGCGCGACATACCGTGGGGGGATAAGACGTCCATATTCAAGCATTTATTACAGTGCTTCCCGCAAGTCAATCAACCCCTTTCCTGCTTTTGTCCCACACACTTTGTGACACAGGTCCTCTCTGAAGTTGTTGGCCCCCTCGCCTAGGGCGTTGCGCAACCAGATCGCGCAAAGTCTAAAAGTTCAACCCAACCATTCATCCAATGGATGGTGGATATCATGCAAAACTCTAAAGTTTAGACGGCTTGCGGGATTACCTCGCCGGATTACGATTGCTTCTCTATCCAAGAAGACTCGTTCCGTTATCCCCAACACCTCAGAAGCAATGAAATTCCACCGTCTCTTTACCCTGCTGCCGTTGGCCGCTCTTTCGCTAATCTCCGCGCGGGCAGAAAACAATATTCCACCGACAGGCTTCACCGCGCTGTTCAACGGCAAGGATCTTTCCGGCTGGTACGGCTGGGGCACACAGGATCCCACTGACCTTTGGAAGATGTCGCCTGAGGATCAGGCTGCTTACAAGAAGAAGTCGATCGAGGGCGGGCTCACGGATAAAAAGGGGAAGCCTGTGGAGGACCAAATCAACCTGCACTGGCGCGTAGAGAACGGCGAGCTGGTCAACGACGGCCGCGGTTTATATCTCACCACGGACAAAGACTACGGCGACTTCGAACTGTTACTCGAATACAAGGCGCTCCCTGAGGGCGATAGCGGCGTTTATCTGCGCGGGATTCCGCAAGTGCAAATTTGGGATTCCACTCACGGCGACCCGCGCGGGCTCGGGCAGGACAAGGGCTCGGGCGGGCTTTGGAACAACAGCAAAGGCGCGCCTGGCAAGGATCCAAGCAGCAAAATGGACAAGCCTTTTGGCGAATGGAACACCTTCAAGATTCGGATGATAGGGGAGCGAGTGACCGTCGTCTTCAACGGCGTCACCGTGGTGGACAACTGCGTTTTGGAAAACTACTTCGCAAACAAAAAGGCCGGCTACATCGCTTGGGCTAAACCCGCCGCCGCTGGGACCGCAGACGCCGCAGCACCAAAGGAAGAGAAACTCGCCAACGGCTGGATCAAAGATCGTGCGTTTCCCAAGGGCCCCATCCAACTCCAAACCCACGGCAGCGAGATTCGCTGGCGCAATGTGTACATCCACGAGATTACGCCAGAGGAGGCAGACAAGGAACTCCGTTCACGTGACACAGAAGGATTTACAGAACTGGTAAACGGCAAGGATTTGAGCAACTGGCAGAACGCCGTAGACAACTACGAAGTAAAGGACGGAGCGATTGTCTGCAAACCAAAGAAAGGCGGTGATCTGCTGAGCAAAGAGGAATACGAGGACTGCATCATCAAAGTTGAGTTCAAGCTCCCGCACGCTGGAAACAACGGCATCGCGCTGCGAACCCCAATGGGCGGCCATTCTGCGAGCGAGGGGTTTGAAATCCAAGTGCTCGATAGCGACGGTTACAACGAAGATCACAAAGATCACCCGCTACTTCCTTACCAATACCACGGCTCGCTTTACCACTGCGTCGGCGCGAAACACGGCTACCTGCGTCCCGTCGGAACGTGGAACTACGAAGAGATCGAAGTACGCGGCCAGAAGATCACCGTCACGCTCAATGGCACGAAGATTCTCGATGTCGATTGTGACACTTTTGATCGCAGCCAGATCGCGCATCCTCCTAAAGGGCTCGACCATCGCAAAGGATACATCGGCCTGGCGGGCCACAACGATCCTGTGGAATTCCGCAGCTTCAAGGTTAAGCGCTTGAACTGATCTGGGTTCGGATGCCGGTCGGCAGATGTGCTCCAACGCTAAGAGGGCTATTTGCCGCCGGCTATCACGGGAAGGAACACGCGCGATTCGTGGCCTTTTTCGTGCAAAATCGTATGAGTTCCCGAACGGCTTTCCTTCATCCAATCGGAAGTTTGCGCGCCACCGGTCTGGTTGTTGGGCTCATACAAAGGCGCGCCGCTACTGGTGATCGTCACGCGTAGACGGTGCCCCGTGTTAACCACAATGCTCGTCCATCCGATGTGCCAGCGAAGTTTTGCGGGCTCGCCCGACTTGAGGAGAACTTGCTTTTCAAAGCCTTCTCGGTACCGAGCACGAATGGGATAGTCCATCAGCAGCATGCTTCTGCCGTCGGGATAGACATCGGAAACGCGCAGTAAAAAATCACCGTCAGCTAAAGTGGATTGAACCCACACCTCCGCGATAATTTCCCCCGTGATTTCCATCGGTGCCTGCAGCGCCTCCGTGCTCCAAGTGCGAACGTCCTTCTGGCCTTCGACGCTGCGAGCATCCTTTGCGCCCGGGAAGGAGCGGCCCGAAATCTCCATAGGCTTCAGTGGATCGCTTTCATACGACGTTCCGCTCGCTTTTGCCACAGGCGCCTCGGCTTTTAATGCGCCATCCTCCCGCAAATAAAAGCTCGTCTCGTTGGCCGCTGGAGGCCAGTCAACCGCAGAGCGCCAGACGTTACCGGGTGCCTCCTTTTCTCCAACCGCACCCATGACGTAATAACGCACGGCAGACTCCTTTTCGACGCCGTTATCCGCCCCTTTCAACCAGTGCTCAAACCAGCGCACTAGGTGATCCAACTCCGGCCAGGTCGCGTTTTCCGGATACACCAGTTCGTTGACTTTGCTGCCCTTGTTCAAACGCCCATGCAGCCACGGCCCAAGCAATAATTGCTGCCGCCCTTTCGACCCGACTCCACCTTGATGCTGTCGGCCCACAAAGCTCTTCACACTCCCTTGCACCATAAAATCATACCAACTGCCGATCGTAAAACACGGCACGTTCATCTTTCCGAAATGCAGACTGCAATCCTCCGCGCGCCAGTATTCATCGTAGTCTGGATGCTTGTCCCACTCGCGAAGCAAAGCCGCGTTATCTTCTGGATTGCGACAGTTTGAGCCGAAGTCAGCAAACCTCCCGGGCCGCGTCACTCCGCCGATTCGGTATCCCTCTTGAAAGAGACTCAATCCCGTATCCACCATGTATTGGCAAACGAGGTGCGGGGGTTGCGTGACAGCGAGAAAGTTCTGCGCGAAACCGCCCTGCGAACTTCCAAAGCTCCCAACTTTGCCGGTGCTCCAAGGCTGGGTGGCCAGCCATTCGCATGTGTCGTAGCCGTCACGTTGTTCCCCCCAAGCCAGCGCTCGATACCCCACGTAGGTTCCCTCGCTTTGTTGTGAACCGCGAAAGTTGACCATCGCTACGGCGAACCCGCGCCGAGCCAGATCGGCCGAATTCTTGCGAGTCCCAGCACTGGTGAGGCTCGCGTACCGTTGTTCGAAAACAACGGGCCATGGGCCCTGACCCTCCGGTGTGTATAAATACGCGGAGAGGTGGGTGCCATCCCGCATTGGGATCTTCACGTGTTCCTCGCGGACCCCAGGCAGCTCAAGTTTCGGAGGTTCCTGCGCGATAGCAGAATAGGAAAGCGCAATGCCAATCAAAAGATAGAGTTTCATACTGTAAAATGAGATTTGAAACTCCCTTTTTAAAGCGCCACCGTCCTTCCAGCCACGGGGATGGCGTACAATCCGCCAGCATCGGGTGACACGGGAGCCGGATCGCTCATGCTGTGGATCTCCGGCGCGAGGCTCAGAGTGGAGTTCAACGCGGCATCCCATTCCACAACCTTACCCGAGTAGGCGGCCATACGGCCCATAATGGCCGTCAGCGTGCTTTTTGCGCCGTAATCCGTCTCATCATAAGAGTGGTCCTTGCGGATTGCCTCAAAAAAGTCGTCGTGCTCCTGCTGGTAAGGATTTTCACCACGCACGGACTTCATCTGCCAGGGGTTTCTCCCCGTGATGCTATACACTTCGCGGCCGTCTAGAAAATCAGCCCGCCCCTCCGAGCCGACAGCGTGGTTTGCAACACTCGCCCAGCAACCTGGCCTGCGGTCGCACTCTCCAAAAAGACGGGCGCCGCTGGGGTATTCCCATTCGATGGCGAAATGATCGAAGAGGTTCCCGTAATCCGGGCTGCGTTCGCTCAGTGCGCCCATTCCGTGGGCCCGGACGGGATAAGCGCCGTGGATCCAATTAGATATGTCGATGCCATGGATAAGGTTGTCCACGATGAAATCAGCGGATAGCCACGAGAAATAGTACCAGTTGCGGCACTGATATTCGAGCTCGCTAAACTCTGGTTTACGCACCAAACCCGTTCTCAGAGGCGTGTTGGCGAAGGCGCGCGTGTAAATGACTTCGCCCAACTGTCCGGCATGAATGCGCCGGATCATTTCCTGAAACCCTTTTTTGTGACGGCGCTGAAAACCCACCGCCACCTTGAGGTTTTTACGCTTTGCCTCTGCGGCAGCCGCAAGTACTCGGCGAACGCCCGGCGCATCCACCGCCACCGGCTTTTCTAAAAATGCGTGTTTTCCCATACGCACCGCCTCTTCAAAATGAACAGGGCGGAACGCACAAGGCGTCCCGAGAATCACCACGTCGGCGCAAGCGATGGCATGCTTGTAGGCATCAATCCCCACAAACTGCCGCTCCAAGGGCACGTCCGCACGCGCTCCATGCTGCGCCTTAAGCGCATTAAGTCCAACGGCCAGTTTGTCGGCAAACAAATCCGCCACTGCAACCAGCGTCGTGTTGGCGTCTGCAACCAGGGCCTGGTTTGCCGCTCCAGCACCGCGGCCGCCGCATCCAACGAGCGCGATTTTAAGCGGCTCAACCGTTTCCTTGCCGCCGCCGACAAAGGGAAAACCGACGAGCGACGTCGCAGCGAGTGCTGCGCTGGAATTGAGAATAAAATCGCGGCGGGGGAGAGATGGAGTGGGGTTCATGTGGGATATAAAAAGGCATCCCCACCTTCAGTCGCCGCAGTCACTAAACCAGACGTTTACATTTGGGAACGCAGCGGAAGCTCTACCAGAGAACCACTTCCATTCCTAAATATATTCGATTCTCGGGCGGAATTTTAGAAGCTCAGGGACCTTACGAAGGGGTACCCGCAAACGGCTCAAAGCCGAGACTGAAAGCGTTTGCCCCCGCAGCAAACATCGTGGGAACTGAACCAATAAAACTCTCCCAGTCCTGATCGTTGCGGTACTGAGTCTCGCAACTTACGCACACACCGGCAGGCAAAAGATTGCTGTCCTCGATCACCATACGCACCTCGTACTCCCAATCGGGAATGCGCACGTGACCCAATGCACCGGGACGGGCCACAGTCCGATTTGAGGCGAAGGAGCGCAAGTACCGCTCGCGCTCAGAATGCGATACGAAGCGCACTTGTGCCTGCATCGCGAGACTACTCACGGATTTCGAATCCAGCTCGACCAAGGAGTGCACCCGACAGAACGTCTGATGCACCAACTGCCAGTCCGCCCAATTGCGAGCATTGCGCACCGCCACGCGCAACCGCTCCGGGGTACGCACAAGAGTGCCGTTGCCCTCAAAAAAGGTGGCGTTCAGTTCGTACTGATAGAGCAAATCACGCCCCACGAGTTGGCACTGAGCGGGTCGCACGCCGATGCCCTTTAGCGGATCGCAAAGGTCACGGGCAAAATCTTCCAACACAGTGGAGCGCATGCTCACCGGCTTGGGTAACGGCAAATCAATACTCACTCCGAACAGCTCAATCGGGACTACATCCATCAATAAGGCGTACGAGGTTTCTACAAATGTCGCACGTTTATTTTAAAGCACGGGAGCCGGAGCGAGCTTTAAGAACGCGCTTCATTGGGCCACGGCTGCGCTCCGGATAAAACTGTATTTCGACTCGTTGTTTGGGGAGATGCTCGCCCATAACGGCGCGGAACTTGCGCAGTAACAAATTTCCATTCAAAACCATTCCATGCACTCCACCCACGAAGAACGCCTCGCTGCACTTCAACTCGCGCTTCCCCACGCCCCAAAACCTGTCGCGGTCTACAAACCCGTTGTTGTCGTGCAAGGGCTCGCGTACGTCTCTGGCCATGGCCCGGTCCGCACCGACGGCTCGCTCATTACCGGTCGCGTCGGCTCGGACTTAACTCTCGAAGCCGGACACGCGGCGGCACGTCAAGTTGGGATCGCCATGATTGCTACTTTGCGCGAGCATTTTGGTTCACTGGATCGTATCAAGCGCGTCATTAAGTTGTTAGGAATGGTCAACTCGGCCCCAGACTTTTATGAACACCCCAAAGTGATCAACGGCTGCAGCGAACTATTCGCCGAGGTGTTCGGCGCGGAGCACGGCATCGGCGCGCGCAGCGCAGTGGGTATGGGCCCGTTGCCTGGCAACATTGCGGTTGAAATCGAGGCGATTTTTGAGCTCGTTTAAATCCTCCGATGGACTGGTTCTCCCTCGCTAATGAGCACGAGCTCGCCTCCCCCAGCTTGGTAATTCATGCGGAGCGAGTGGAGGAAAACCTTCGCCGAATGCTCGCGATCTCCGGCAGTGCGAGCCGATTGCGCCCCCATGTTAAAACTCATAAACTGCCGCAACTCGTCGCGCGGCAGATGGAGCTTGGAATCCAAAAATTCAAGTGCGCGACCATCGCCGAAGCGGAGATGGTTGCGAGTGCGGGAGCCTTGGACGTACTGCTCGCCGTACAGCTCGTAGGGCCGAACATCGCGCGCTTCGTCCAGTTGCTGCGGCAATTTCCAAGCACACGCTTCTCCTCCCTCATCGATGCGCCTGAGCCGTTGGATTCCCTCGCCAAGGCGCTACAAGCCGCAGGCGAAACCGCCACGTTGCTCCTCGACTTGGACGTTGGTCAGCAGCGCACCGGCATCGTGCCCGGGCCGGCGGCGTTTGCGCTGTATCAACGGCTCGCAACGCTGCCAGGAGTGCGGGCGGGCGGCCTACACGCCTACGACGGCCATCTACACCAATCCGACCCGTCAGTCCGCAAAACTGCTTGCGACGCCGCCTTCGCGCCTGTTGAAAAACTGCGGGCTGATTTGCTAGCCGGTGGCCTCTCTGTGCCAATCGTTGTTGCTGGAGGAAGTCCGACGTTTCCCATACACGCCAACCGGCCCGACGTAGAATCCAGCCCCGGTACCTGCGTTTTATGGGACGCTGGTTACGCCGCAAACCTCCCCGATCTCAAATTCCTGCCCGCAGCCACACTGCTCACGCGCGTCATTAGCAGGCCCGCCGCAAACCGAATCTGCCTCGATCTCGGACACAAAGCGGTCGCTAGCGAAATGCAGCACCCGCGCGTTGTTTTTCCCCAGTTACCAGAGGCGCGTCCGGTGGCTCACAATGAAGAACACCTTGTATTAGAGACAAATATGGCAGGAAATATCGCAGTTGGAACCGCGCTACACGGGATCCCTTGGCATGTTTGTCCCACCGTTGCCCTCCACGCCAACGCCTTCGTAGCCCGCGATGGGCGGGTAGAAGAAACTTGGCCCGTGAACGCCCGAGCGCGATGCATCTCGATATGATCACGCAACCTCATCCTGAATTGCGCGGGATCCCAAACCCCACTTTTTTCCTCGATGCGCACCTCGACCTTTCCATTAATGCGATAGAATGGAACCGCGACCTCACGCGACCTTTGGCTGAGATCTGCGCGACAGAGGCGCATTTAACGGACAAAAGTGGCCGTGGCCGCGCAACAGTGAGTCTGCCGGAAATGCGCCGGGCCGGAGCAGGATTGTGTGTAGCCACGCAATTAGCTCGTGTGGAGCTGGATGGCTGGAGTCCTCTCAGTGGTTGGCGTTCGCAGGCGCAGGCGTGGGCAATGACCCAAGCGCAGCTCGCCTGGTACGGAGCGATGGAGGAAGCGGGCGAAATGGTGCAGCTCCGTAACCGCACCACGCTCGACGCGCATGTCGCGGCTTGGGAGGCGGCGCTAGAGCGTGCAGACGGATCGTACATGCAACTCCCTGTGGGCTATGTTCTTTCGTTGGAGGGTGCAGATTCGCTGCCCTCGCTGGATCATCTTCACCGCGCCTACGCAAATGGCTTACGAGCGATCGGCCCCGCTCATTACGGATACGGCGTTTACGCCAACGGAACGGACGCCACCGGGAAGCTCAACGAGAAGGGCGTGGCGCTCCTGCGCGAAGCTAGTGCTCTCGGCATGATTCTGGACGCCACTCATTTGTGTGATGACGCTTTCTGGCAGGCCCTGGATTTGTACGAGGGTCCCATCTGGGCTAGTCACCACAATTGTCGGGCCTTGGTTCCCCACAACCGGCAGCTCAGTAACGAGATGATTCTGGCCCTCGCCCAACGAGACGCGGTTATCGGCGTCGCCCTGGACGCATGGATGCTGGTACCCGACTGGGTGCGTGGCCAGACCACCCCGGAGTCCGCGGGCGTAACACTTTCCCATGTGGTCGATCACTTGGATCACGTCTGCCAGATCACCGGATCTGCGCGGCACTCGGGGATAGGATCGGATCTCGACGGCTGCTTTGGTACGGAGCAAACACCAACGGATGTTGCGTCCATCGCAGACCTTGGGCGGTTGCCGGAACTGCTAAAGATACGAGGCTACGAATCCGAGGACGTAGCTGGAATCATGAGCGGCAATTTTCTGCGCGCGTTGCGGTTGGGACTTCCAAAGTAAGGATTAAAGCCCGCGAATCTAGTCCACTAACACCTCACTTTGCCGTCAACCGTATGACGAGTTGTTGCAGCAAACTTTCCGGTTCCTGCTGGGTAGTCACGAGCGCGATATTCGTTTCCAAAGTATATTTTTGTGCCGCGAGCAGTTCCTGAAGTTGAAAGCGGTGGGCGTGCTGAGCGGCGATGCCTAGCGCAAAGGCGTTGATGTTTCCGTCCTTCTTGCGGGGCAGATGATCGGTGGCCTCGGCGGGCAGTTTTTCGAGGGTCTTACCAAAATAAAACGCTTGAGCAGGTCGACTGAGGCGGTGCTTTTCCATCAACTCTTTGACGGCAAGAAGATTTCGGAATGTTGGAATAATGGCCACCAGTAAAATGCCAATGGGCGACTCCTTCTGTTGCAAAAGTTGTTGAAGCAGGGCCAGTGCGTGGTTGGTTTCACGAGAAGCCAGAGCGTTGCCCAGCTCAAATATAATCGCCTCTGCCGTAAGAGGAACCAATAGTTGGACATCAGCCGCAGACACCGCGCGGTTCGCCCCCCATACGTAGAGGGCGAGCTTTTCCAACTCGGAAGTCAGCGTCCGCCGGTCTCCTCCAGTGCGTAAGGCAACGAGTTCCAGCGCGGCAGGATCCAAGCGGACGCCAGAGGCTTGTGCTAGTTGTCGTGCGAGCTCGATAGCAGCTTCTTCCCACCCGGCTTTCGAGGTATCCAGCTTGTCGCACACCGTCACCGCGCCGAGTTTAGAGATGGTTTTGTAAAAGGTGCGCCGCTTGTCAATTTCCGTGGCACTCAGCAAGAAGCGGATACCGGCGGGTAAGCCGGCTGAAAGTGTCTCTAACAGAGATTCGAGCGCTTCTAAAACACCGCCGGCTCCGCCCATAACGCTGTCGCCTAGGAAATTGGCGTTCTTGAGCCACACAAGCTTTTCGCCTCCAAAAAAAGGGAACGTCAAAAGTGCATCCCGCGTCTGTCTTATGCGAGTTTCAGCGTCTGCTGCGTTGGCGGCATGGCCGTCGATGATGTCGGAAGAAAAGTCGCCGCCATCCGCAGGAGTGAGCTCAACGGCCAATGCAGAAGCGAGGCGCTTCACCTCAGCGTCATCCGTGCCAAGCACGGCATGGAAAGCAGCGGTGGGTTTTATTTTGGCGACAGACATGGGAAAAGCAAACCATGCGGGCTGAGCGGTGCAACGTCTAAACGTAAATGCTCCGCGGACACTTCACTATTTCCCCGCCACCGGCGATGCCCCGCATTTGCGCAGGCCGAACTCCAACAACTTCGCGCTGTCTTCCCAGATCCCGGGCTTGTCAGTGTGCATCACAATCGCAATGGCCTCCTTCCCGTCCCGTGCCGCAGAGCTCGCAAGAACCTGTTGCGCAGGAATAGTGTATCCAGTTTTGACACCGTTACAGCCCGCGAATTTCTCGAGCAGACGGTTGTGATTGGTCAGCATAAGCCCGCTCGTTGCGGTGCTCCACTGCGCTGTTTTAGTCGAGACGATTTGCCGGAAAAGCGGTTGGTTCATCGCCGTGCGCGTGATGGTTGCCAGATCGCGGGGCGTGGTGTAATGCCCCAAATTGTGAAGTCCATGTGGATTGGTAAACTGGGTGTTGGTACAACCTAACTCTTTCGCGCGCAGGGTCATTTTTTTTGCAAATGCCTCGATGCTCCCAGCGTTGTCACGCCCCAGAACGTGAGCCACATCATTGGCACTCTTGAGCATCAAGCCAAACAACATCTGCCGTCGGGTGAAACGATCGCCGGGATGAATGTTGAGACTGCTTTCACCTACTTTGGAGTCCTCCAAAGTGACCTCCACGACCTGATCCAAATTGCCAGCCTCTATCACCAACAGACCCGTCATGATTTTCGTTGTACTCGCAGGATAAAACCGTGTGTCCGCATTCTTCTCATACAAGGCTTTGCCGCTGAGTGCATCCAGCACAATGGCACCCCGAGCTGCGACAACGAGATCATCGGGATCGTCGGATACATTCGGCTTGAGCTGCGACGTAGTGGCCGCAACCGCCGGCTTGCGCGCGGGCGTGGTTTTTTTCGCCGGACTGCGCCGATGACGCTTTTGGGCTGCTTCGGAGGACTGCACCCCGAAAAGGAACACGAATAGTATGGGAAAAATCAGGCGGCTGAAACGCATGGGCAAAAGTGAAGGAGGCCTAAGTGACGATAATTTTTCCGTTCACCATCATCCAAGGAATCCAACCCTTGTATCCGACGCAAGCCTCGGCCGCTTGTTGTGCATTTTTTTCTGCACAACCGTCGAGCGGGATGGCGATTAAATCTGCAAGCGCCCCCGGGGAGACGCAGCCGAGTTGGCCCTCCTGACGTAGCGCTCGCGCGGGGGCCAGAGTGACAGTGGCGAGTAAATCTTCGGGAGAGAGCCCCGGTTCGTTGGTCTGAAGCATACGCAATTCGGAAAGCAGGCTCAAGGAGTCGGCGCTGGCCAGGCTGTCCGTCCCGACGCAAATGTTGAGCCCCAAGCCGGACAATTTCGTAAAGGCAAAGGGCGGATGCCTGAAGTAAGCGTGGCTTGCGGGACAATGGACGACGTGCGGCAGTCGTTCTTTCCCGAGTGTTTCCAAGAGAGAAAAGTCCGAGGGATGCAGGTCGTTGAGATGCGCCAAAATCCAGTCGGGTCCTACGGCTGAGTTACGCCAAAGCCAACCGAAGGGAGTGTCCAACCCACAATCATGCATCGGCCGCCCGAGGCCTTCAAGAAAGTCATGGAGTGCGCCGCAAGCCCCGGCAAACATCTCCGTCTCTTCTATAGACTCGGCCACGTGACTGGTCAGCAACATCCCATTCTGCGAGGCGCAAGCATGAGCTAGGCGATACAAAAGCAGCGAGGCCGTGTAGGGGGCGTGGGGGTTGAGGCCGAATTGGGTCAGGGGATCCTTTTGCTGATTAAAAAACGTCAGAGCCCCAGCGACGACTTCCTCAGAAGTCACCCGGTGACGAACGTCGATCATTTCGTAAAACCACCAAGTTCGCAGTTCTGGGGACGGTAGCTGCGGCAGCAAATCAGGAAATGCAACCATGCTACAAATGGAGGTAGTGCCGTACCGTTGCGCCTCGGCAAATCCGCGGCTAATGGCGGTGAGGATGTCCTCGGGGCCGAGTTGGCGTTTGATAGAGTTAATCCGCTGAACCCACTCCGTAAACGAGTTAGGAGGCGCAATGGCGTGGCGCAGCGTTGAGTATTCAAGGTGGCAATGCGCGTTGATGAGGCCTGGCAACAACACGGACTCTCCTAGTTCAATAATTTCCTCCCCAGAATGTGCCGCTAAATCCGCACGTTTTCCGACCTCCATAATCCGTGTACCTTCCACACGCACGGCGCCGTCTTCAACAGCCGGGGTATTTAAGGGTAAAATGGTGCGGGCACGCAGCAGCATAGGACGCACTACCAAACTCCGCTCAATGCCCTCCCGCAAGGTAAAGCACGCCAAAAAATCGCTCCCTCCCAAATCGAACCCTGATTTGCTCCGACTTGACGCGAGGACTAAAGGATTGCTCAGGTGGTGTTCCTCGAAGGCTCAGGAAAGCACGCCCAGCCCTTAGTAGGAATGGCCCTAGGAGCTCGAATGTTGTAAGGCTTAATAGCGCGTCCCGCCTAATGTGCGCTTTGGCCCTGCAGTTTAATTGATTATGAAAAATGTTGCACAAGAACAGGTTAAGGAGCATTACAAGCGCCTGCGCAGCTTAAGTTGCGAGGCTTTGTGGACTCAGGAAGTTCCGCTCTTCAACGCAGCCCCTCCCGCGCAACGTACCCGCTTGGTCTCAGTGGTGCGTGCTGTAGGCGTAGTTTTTTTGGAAACCGGAACTCCCACCCAATGGGAGACGGCGCGCAAGTGGTTGCGTGGTTTGCTTGGCGATCCCGAGGAAAAAGTACGCCGATACGCAATGGTGGCTCTCTCCAAGCTCGGCGGGGGCGAGGCGGAAGAGAAGCAGTTGCTCCAGCTCGTGGGCAAGGCGACTGGAGAAAGAGAGAGCCGCTTTTTGGTGCAGACTCTCGAGCGTATCGGCGGAAGTGAAACGCTCAAAGCTGGCGAAGTCGCCCAAGGGGAACTGTCCCAAGTGATACAAAAAGTGCGGGCGAATGTGGCTCGTCGTGAGGGGAGCGGAGAGATCGCGTTTGAGCAGCCCCTGCGATCTGTTGCGAAGGTCCGTGTCGTCTTGGAGTGCCGCGCCGGATTGGAAAGCGTCCTTGCTCAGGAGTTTGGAGAACAGACGGTCTTGAAAAATAAATTTCAGGTGGAGCGTATGTCTGCTGGTAAACTGCTATTAATTCCAAGCGAGCCTTTTACGTTAGCGCAGATATACACCTTGCGTTGCTTTAGTGGTGTCACGTTTCCACTTGGCGAGTTGCCTCCACTCCTCAAAACGGGCGCTCCGCTTGACGTGGAATCTCTCGCAGGACTGATCACTTCGAAACTCGCGTTGAATGTGTTGCAAAGTTTCACAGTCGGCCCAATCCGTTACCGGGTCGAATTTGCGTCCCGGAAAGCCACGCCTAGCGTAGTGCGCGATTTGACGGAGCGCGTTTTTGCGAAGGTCCCCGTACTTTTGAATGATCCTCGTGCAGCCTTGTGGGAGGTTGTCATTCGCGAGAATGCTGCGGCCACCACGGTGGATTTGCGCCCACGACTCCGGCCAGACCCGCGCTTCGACTACCGCCAGGGCGACGTTCCAGCGGCCTCGCATCCTCCCTTGGCGGCTGCTTTAGCGCGCATTGCCCAAGTTGGCAAACTGGGTGGGGAGAGAATTTGGGACCCGTTCTGCGGCTCAGGTCTGGAGCTTGCCGAATGCGTTCTATTGGGAGGCGTCGAGGCAGTGTTCGGCACGGATCTTAACGACGAGGCGGTGCGAGTTGCCGATGCCAACGTCGCCGCGGCTTCTGGGCGCAGGCGGGGAGAACTTCGTCCGGTACGCGACTTTGTGGCATGCGATTTCCGTTCCGGATCGAGGCGCAAGGAATTGCAGGACCTGACGCTCATCATCACCAACCCGCCATTGGGCAAGCGCGTGCCAGTAGAAGACTTGCGGGATATGGTGCAGGGGTTGTTTGAGGCGGCCCAACGCCTTTTGCGTCCCGGCGGCAGGCTCGTATTTGTGAACCCGTTGGACTTGCGACCGAGTGGCGGCGGACTTCGGCTAGAGTCGGGTCGAAGCGTCGACTTGGGCTTCTCTCATTTTCAATTGGAAAAGTACGTCAAATTGGCGGGGCCGGCAGGAGCGCTTCCACCCCGCGCGTCCAAAACTGCGGAACTTCGGCATGGCGCGCGTTACCAAAACCGTTAGGTTTCCCAAGCAATGAGTGTATTCCAACTTGCTGTAAACGACGCCCTCGCGACGACGGAACGTCTCCGCACACTTGAGCCTCAACTCTTGCTGGCAGCGGACCTTGTGCGCAAATGCCTACTTTCCGGTGGTAAACTTCTCGTGTGCGGAAATGGAGGCAGCGCAGCAGATGGAGCTGATTTCGCCACCGAATACACCTGCCGCTTCATCCGGGATCGTAAAGCATATCCAGCCATAAACCTTTCTGCATGCGGCAGTTTACTAACCGCAATCGGGAACGACTACGGATACGAGCGCACGTTTGCACGGCAAGTAGAGGCGTTCGGCAAGCCGGGGGACGTTCTGGTTGCCATTACCACAAGCGGCAACTCGGAGAATGTGCGCCTCGCGCTTGAGGCGGCGCGCTTAGCTGGCGTGCACTCGCTGGCGTTGCTGGGGCGAGACGGCGGAAAGTGCAAGGGCGTTGCGGACATCGAATTGATCGTGCCGTCCACCGTTACCGCTAGAATCCAAGAGGCGCACAAGTTTCTACTGCACAGCCTATGCGAGCAGGTAGAGGGCGCACTTTAGTCTGCTCCCTTTCGTCCAGACTGAAAGTCGGATGGTCCCGCAGAGTTGCATTTGCAGTGCGGCTTACTTTGGTTATCGTCGAAGGCTCATTTATGCGTCGCTTGTCGTCCTCCATCGCACTTCTGTTGCTCCTTTCTTCCACGGCTCCGACGCTTTGCTTTGGGGCTGACCCAGCGTCGACCGTTTCTGTCGATACGGTACCCGCAGAAAAAATTGTCCCGGAACCCATTCTGGCAGAGGCTCCTGTAGTTGCTTCTGAAAAGCCCGCGACCGGTAACACGGCCGGCAAACTGTCCTATTCTTCCTGTAACATTGAAGGAAACAGCATCGCACTGACGTTCGACGATGGCCCGCACGCGCAAAACACACCGCGCCTGCTCGACATCCTCAAACAAGCTGGAGTGAAGGCCACCTTCTTCGTCGTGGGCCAAAACGCCGTTCAGTATCCGGACATCTTAAAGCGCATTGTCGCGGAGGGTCACGAGCTGGCCAACCACTCTTACTCGCACCCGTTGCTCGCCTCCTTAAGCGAGTCTTCCGTGCACGACCAACTCGATCGAACACATGAGGCCGTTCTCAAGGCAACGGGCGTTTCGATGAAAATCATGCGGCCGCCTTACGGAGCTCTTAGTGAACCGCAACGGCGTATGGTTCATGCTGACTATGGTTACAAAACTATTCTCTGGGACGTGGATCCCGAGGATTGGAAGTACCGCGACGCAGCCCGAGTCGAAAGGGAGATCGTCGCAAGGGCGCGGCCGGGCTCCATCATTCTGTCGCACGACATTCACAAAACGACCATCGACGCGATGCCATCGACGATTGAAGCGCTCAGCGCAAAGGGGTTTAAATTTGTAACGGTTTCCGAACTACTCGCGCTGGACAAGCCGGCCCCGACAAAGATGCCCAATCCGATAGCAAGCGCCGCTCCAAAGCCGGCTCCCAAACTCGTCCGTGAGGACTCTGAGAAGTCCGAAAAATCCTCGAAATCTGAAAAGTCTGAGAAGCCCAAAACTTCCGCGCAAAAGGATCCAGCTCCCCGTGAAGTCCCTCGTGAAGCCGATTCCCGAGCCAAGCCCAATTCCAGTTCAGATGAGAGCGTCGCGGCAAAACAAAAAGCGTTAACCCAAGAAGAGTTGCGAAAAAAATGGTTGAGCGGCACCAAATAGCCCTCGCAAAAGATCTGCGCGAACTACTGGGCGCGGATCGCGTCGCAGACGACCCGGAGACTCTCGCGGTACATGCGACAGACCGCTGGTTTGCGAGCCAGACGCCCGAAGTGGTGGTGCTGGCCCGCTCAACGGAGGACGTGGTGTGCACGATGAAATACGCGTCACAACACGGGGTGCCAGTCACTCCAAGGGGAGCTGGGGCCGGTTATGTGGGAGGCTGCGTGCCGTTGCGCGGCGGCATTGTGCTTTCAGTCGCGAATATGCAGCGGATCAAAGAGATCCATTTTGAAGATGGAGTCGCCGTTGTGGAGCCTGGTGTCATCACTGGTCATTTGCAGGCTGAGGCGCGCCAGCGTGGACTTTTTTATCCGCCGGATCCCGCGAGCCTAAAGGAGTGCAGCCTGGGTGGAAATCTCGCTACAAATGCCGGCGGGCCGCGTTGCTTAAAATACGGGGTTACAAGACATTACGTTCTTGGATTGGAGGCTGTTCTGGCTGATGGTCGCGTCCTTAGAGCTGGAGGGCGCACGCATAAAAACAAAACCGGCTTCGACTTGGTTGGGCTGTTTGTGGGTTCGGAAGGCCTATTGGGCATCATCACCGAGGCCACGCTACGCCTTCTTCCGCTGCCTCCTGCCCGTGCAAGTCTCTCGGCTAGTTTCGCGACGTTCCCAGAGGCGGCTGCAGCGGTTCAGGCGATTTTCCGAGCGGGCTTTCTCCCTGCCGCGCTGGAGATTGCAGATGCGTTTACGCTTCAAGCTGCCCGGGAATACTGTGGAACAGCGGTGGTTCCCGAGGGTGCGGGCCATCTTTTAGTGGATTTGGACGGGCAACCGATATCCGTTCGAGCGGAGGCGCGGGCTCTACAATCGTTGCTTAAAGGTTTGGGTGCGTTACACGTTCAGAAGGCGATTGGCGAAGTGGCTTGCGAGGAATTGTGGGAGTTGCGGCGGCGTTTCTCTGCCTCGTTGAAAGCGACGGGGTTGATCAAGTTGAACGAGGACATTGTCGTCCCACGGGGGCGACTGGTGGATTTGGCGGCCTTCGCGGACGAGTTGCGGCGGCGCAGTGGTTTCCCCATCGCGTGCTTCGGGCACGCAGGAGACGGCAACATCCACGTGAACATTATGGCGGCGGGATACAAGGAGGACGCTTCAGTTAGAGCAAAAGTACAAATTGCTTTAGATGAGTTATTTGCAAAGGTTCTCGAATGGGGTGGAGCGATCACGGGCGAGCACGGTGTGGGCATCGCCAAGCAGCGTTGGTGGCCGCAGGCGGTTTCCGAGACGAGCCATCAAGTACACGAGGCCCTGAAGCGCGCATTGGATCCTGCGGGACTGCTCAATCCTAACAAGTTTGTGACAATATCCGACACCCGTTGACGCATCGGAGCATTGTGCTAGCGTGTCTCTCCGTACCTCGGAGTTTTGCTTCTCAATCTCATGCTGGAACGGACTGTACTCGTTTTAAATCGTCTATGGCAGGCTGTAAATGTCTGCTCTGCCCGCCGCGCCTTTATGCTGCTGTGTTCGGGCCATGCTCAAGTAGTTCATGCGGAAGGAACCGGCTTTCTCACGCACGACTTTAACAGTTGGCGCGACTTTTCCGAACGCGAGCCCTCGGAGGAGATGGTCTCGACCATTTCACTCAAGATCCGAATCCCCCGCGTCATCGTATTGCTGATGTTTGATCGCGTCCCACGCAAGGAAGTCAAATTCACACGGCACAACATTTACGAGCGGGACAAGAACACTTGCCAGTACTGCGGCAAGCTTTTCGACCGCAAGGATCTCAATCTGGATCACATTATTCCCAGAGATCGCGGAGGCGAGACGAGCTGGGAAAATATTGTCTGCTCGTGTATCAAGTGTAATTCGCGGAAGGCCAATCGCCTACCCCACGAGGCTGGGATGCGTTTGCTACGAAAGCCTGAGCGGCCGCGTTGGCAGCCGTTTTTGCACATCACCTTTGACTCCCAACCGCACGAAAGCTGGCGGCATTTTATCGACCTCGCCTACTGGCACGTCGAGCTGGGTTCCTAGTTGCAAATCTTTCGCACAAGGCTCTTAGAGAGAAGCGTCGGCTTACTCTGCAGTGGCCGTTTTCAATCCAAGAGAACGATTTAGAAGGGCCACCACGAAAAACGTTTCTTACTGAAGGATCGTAGCTCAGCCTCAAGTCGTTCGCGGGGAACTACTTTGCTGCGTACCACTTGAATGCGCGTGACCGGTGAGTCGTTGGTGTCTGTGGCAACCTGGCCTAACTCTTGGAGCACTTCCATCCCTTGCAACACCTGTCCAAAGACGGTGTCTGTGCCGTCTAGTTCGGGTAACGCCTTGAGCACAAAATAGAACTGACTCCCGTTAGACCGACGTTGTGGGTTTAACTTGTCCGGTATCCGCCCCATCGCGAGGCTTCCTGCGAGATGCTTGCGCCGAATTTCAGCCGCGAGCGTGTACCCCGGACCGCCCGTGCCTATGTCGACGGCACCTTTGGTTTTGCTAAGCGGATCTCCCATCTGGATTAGGGCGCTATTGAGAACCCGATGCACCGTCGTGCCGGCATAAAACCCTGATGCGGATAGTTTTTTGAAATTCGCCGCATGCTGGGGTGCATCTTTTTCATACAACTCGATAACGACAGGCTTTAACGCATTGCCCTTGGTATCAAGCTGGAGCAGGACAACGTCATCAGCGCGGAGCGAATGGACAAAGAAACTGGTAACGAGAACGGGGAGAAGGAGACGCATTTGCATGGGATGGAATTCTAACAGAATAAATGGAGGGAAGATAAAGAGCTCAATTCGCCCACGGAGCTTGCCGCCCTACGAAGTCTGGGGGAAGCAAAGTCTCACTCGGCCAATCGTTGTAACAGAATGCCATTCGCAGTGGAAAAAGTGCTCTCCGTGCAGCCCCTCTTGACATAGCCCAACGCCAAAAAGCCGCCGCCGACCGCCACCACACTCGTAAGTGTCCCGGGCGCGGCGCCATCGCCTCCGACCACACAAAGCGGCGAACCCTCTTCGGGTAAAATGGCTCCGTCACCCCGGAAACGACAAAGCTTCCGGTTCACATGCCCCACGCTTTTAAGACGAGAAATGACCTCCTGCCCGATATAACAGCCCTTGTGATAATCAATGTGGGTACGTTCGAGGCCGGCTTCCGGAGGCAAAGTCTCCTCACTTAATTCATTGCCCCACTGAGGAATGCCGCGCTCCAACCTGAGCCGCTCCCAATCGATTGCACCACCAAGTTGCGATCCAAGCGTCGTGCGAATGGACGCGCGCCGCTCCATGGGCACGCGCACATCCCAACCATCCTCGCCTAATCGCGCCGCAAGGGTCGCCGGAAACTCACGCAACACAGGATGCTCCTCCGGGTTCAATCCGAAACAATGCAACAGGCCGCTACTTCCCGTGCAGTCTTCCAGCGTGACGTCGTCCGCCACGATGTAACGCTCCAGTCGCGCGGCAAGAATCTCTCGCAATTCAGGGGCGGCATCCACGACGAGAACGTCTTCGCCAAGAGAAACCCAGACGTCCGCCTGCAAACGCCCCTTGGCGTTGGTCACGCAAGCCGGTAGCGCTCGAATGGGGGTCAGCTTTTTAAGGTCCTGAGTCAACTGCCCGTTCAAATAGCGCAACCGATCCAAACCTTTAAATACAAGCTGCGTGCGATCAGAAAAATCCCACACCAAGGCGGGAGCGCGTGGCGGGGAATAAGGAGCAGCGGCGTTCATTGAGACAACCTGCGCTAAAGGCGCTCTGCTTCGCAACTATGGACGCTGTGCGAAGTGGAAAATGCGCAATCCAATCCGCGGGTGCATCAAAATATGCACGGCTCAAACAGGCATACCGCAGGGCCCAGTGTGGAGGACAGTGTGCACCGGTTCGTCGTGAAGTTCTGTCGGCAAAGTTTCGAGCAGTTGAAAACCAAAGCACACCCCGACGCTCAGCGCATTCTCTCGCAACCCGGCAAGGGCTCGATCGTAATACCCGCCGCCTCGCCCTAAACGCTCGCCGCCCAGTGTAAATGCAAGTCCCGGAACAATAATTATATCCACGTCGTGTAAAGCAACTTCCTTGCCCTCTATAGGCTCATGTAAGGAGCGGCTTCCCGCCACAGCGCGCTCTAAAAATTCCGAAGGCGCTCGCGCCTCGCGCCATTCCATTCCGGCAGCGCGCACGCACGGAAAAACAAACTGCTTGGTTTTATCACCCAACAGTTCCAACAAATCTGGCTCCTCAGCGAGCGGATAAAACAGCGCGACAGCACGAGCCGTCTGCCACTGCGGTAACGCTTTAATCTTTGCGCGCAGCTCGACGGAATGTGCGGCCCGCTCGGAAAGCGCCGCTCGCAACTTCAGGCGCATTTCCCGCCTCAAAAGTTTTTTGTCCGCATCCATCGCCGCCTATCGCTTGTGAAACCGCGCTGCAAACGCTCCGTCTATACCGTCGAATTGCGGACGAACACTAACGCTGCGATCCAGTTCCAACTCGGGAAATTCGTGCAATGCGTTTTCTACCACCTGCGCATTCTCCTCGGGCTCAAGAGAACAAGTGCTATAAACCAACACTCCACCGGTTTTTAGTAAAGGCACCGCACGGCGCACCAACGCGAGTTGTTGAACCGGCATCCGGATGAAATCCTCCTCCGTAAGGCGCCACCGCACATCGACCCGCCTCCGAATCACTCCGGTATTACTGCAGGGCACATCCAGTAGGACTCTATCAAAAGATGCTTCTTGCAAGGGACTTCCAGACTCGGGTGGCAGGAGAAAATCCAGTTGGTGAACCCGCACGTTTCCAGCGCCCAAACGATGGACATTCTCCTTCAACCGGCTCACACGAGATTCGTACAGGTCGCAAGCGAGGACCTCTCCTACGCCCTTCATTTTCTGGGCGATGTAAGTCGTCTTCCCGCCCGGAGCGGCGCATGCATCCAGAACACGTTCTTCGGGTTGGGGATCTAGCAAATCAGGTGCGATCAGCGTACTGGGATCCTGCACGTAACCCCAACCGTCCTTGAGCCATTCCAACGGGATGCGTTTGAGGCGGAGCACGCCTTTTTGAGCGTCGAAAACTTCTGCCTCGGGCTGTAGGCCGCACAATGTCTCCAAGTTTTGCCGGAGGGTATTAACTCGAAAAAAGTTTTGCGAGGGCGTGTTATTCAGCCGGCAAAGCTGTTCAGTCGCCTCCAAACCAAACTGCTCTTTCCAGCGTTCAACCAAAAAGTCGGGATGCGATTCCCGCACTGGAAGTGATTGCTTTTGAACTAATTCTTTTAACGCTTCTTTCTCTCGCGCTGCCCTGCGAAGCACCGCGTTGACCACGCCCCGCGACTTCCCTGCCATTGCCACGGTCTCAAACACAGCGGCGTGTTCCGGAACCCTCAGGTCAAATATCTGGTACAATCCGGCGCGAAGAAGATTGCGGGTTTGAACGTCGAGTTCCGCCTCGCGGAGACGAGCAATGAGAAAATCCAGACGCCTCTGGTGACGGAGCACGCCGTAAAAAAGTTCGGTGAGCAGTCCGCGGTCAGAATTGGCCAGCGGATGTTTTTCAACGATGCCGTGTAGAATTTCGTCGGAAAAAATACGCCCCTTTTCCCACTCCAAAAGGGCGCGCTGACAAAGCGATCTGGCGGTGATTTGCATTCTAAAGACGGGTGAGAGCGGCCACCTTACATCAGGTTGGCGGCCACCTCAGCCATCTGGCTGCGCTCTCCCTTGAAGAGATTAACGTGCGCCATGAACTCCTGTCCTTGCAGACGGTTACGCGTGTATACCAGACCGTTGGTGTGAGCGTCTACGTACGGATTGTCAATCTGCCCCAAATCACCAATGAGGATCATTTTACTCCCCTTTCCCATACGCGTCACCAACGTCTTGGCCTCGTGCGGCGTGAGTTGTTGAGCCTCGTCCACGATGAAAATAGAGCGCGGTATTGAACGGCCGCGAATGTGCGTAATCGCCTCAACCTCGATGATGCCCGATTGCAGCAGCGGCTCGTAAGGCTTCATGCCCTTGTCTGGCATCGAACCGCCCTTGGTCGCGGCCGCACCAGGTGACTTGCGGGAGCTCGCCTTTTTTCCCTCGAACTGCTCCGGCTTACGAGGCCGAGCCAGCAGATATTCCAGCGCGTCGTAAGAAGGTTGCAACCAGGGCTGCATTTTTTCCTCCACGCGGCCTGGCAAGAAACCGATGTCCTTGCCAGTAGGCATGATGACTCGGGTGATGAGCATTTTTTCGTATTCTCCCTGCTGCACCTGTTCCAAAGCAGCACCCACACTCAGCAAAGTTTTGCCCGTGCCAGCTTTGCCATAAACAGTCAGAAGACAGATTTTTGGATCATAGAGGGCATCCATGAGAAAACGCTGCCCTAGATTCAACGCCTGCAGACTGCGACCGCCTCGGATGTTAAGATGCTCTCGCGAAAGTGTCTGAAACTGACCGTTACGCATATAGCGGGCCGGAACGCCGTGGCGCGGCGAATCAGCGCTGGCGAGGATGATGTACTGATTTTCGAGAAATTTGCGCCCCTCCAAATCTAGTTGAATAAAGCCTTCGCTAGCAAATGCTTGCAGACGCGACTTTGGAATTTCCAGCGTCTCGTATTCCTCCGCGCCGCTCTGGCGTTGAGTACGTCTAATATCTTGGTCGTCCTCGACGCGGTCGGTGCGATAATCCTGCGCTTCGAGTCCCAAAGCGCGGGCCTTGAGCTGGAGGTTGAGATCCTTTGTCACCAATATCGTGCGCGCGGGCGTGGTGTCCGCAAGATGAGCAGCAGTAGCCAGAATCCGGTTGTCCGTGCGGCTGAGATCGGGAAAGAGGGCTTGCACCGCGATAGAACGCGCACCCACAGCGGCTTTTCCCCAAGAACCATTTCCATACTGCAACGCGGCATTCACGCAGACTCTGAGGCTGCCTCCGCTTTCCAACTGGACGCCTTCCTGCATTTGCTCGGCGGAAGGAAAACACTCGTTAAGTTTTCGGTGAACTTCCCGAGCGTTTGCCCCACGTGTCGTGTTCTCTGGCTTGAACTTATCTAGTTCCTCCAACACCTCCACTGGTATCCAAACCACATGTTCTTGAAAAGAGAACATCGATTGCGGGTCATGGAGCAAAACATTCGTATCCAAGACGAAGTGCTTCTGTGCGGACGTCGGGGTAGATTGCATGTGGGGTAGTGGGCTGTAGCCTCTCCATGGAACGAGTTTTCCGCAACAGCTTTCCCCCAAAGAATGCGCTTTGTGCTACTCGGATATGCCTGCCGTCACCGCGAAATTATTCTTACTGCACCACTTCCACGTGCATCCCGTCAGTGAGAGAATCCGGCGGGTTAAGCACCACTCGGGATTGGCCCGTGACGCCCTCAGAAATCTCGACGCTTGCTCCAAAATCCCGCCCCAAAGTGATCTTAGCAAACGTAACCACTCCGTCGCCTCCCACCACGGCGAGCTGGGCGCCGTCGGAGCGGAAAATGAGAGCGTTGGCGGGAACCGTCAGGGGCGCGTCCATAGTGGCGCCCGGCAGAAGGACCTGCGAATAACTACCCGCCAGCAATTTACCATCGGAGTTGTCCACCTCCAGTTCGGTAAGCAACGTGCGCGACGCTGGATCGATGGCGCCTGCCGTTCGCGTCACCTTGGCTGGGAATGTCGCTCCGCGAAACTCGGCGACCACCAACTGGGCCTCCTGACCCACACGGATACTTTGAGCGTAGCCTTGAGGTACATGAATAAACACGTGGAGTTTGGAAGTGTTCGCGAGTCGGAAAAGCTCGGTGGCGTTGTTCGAGTCCACCAACTGCCCAAGCTCCACACGCCGTGCAATGACGGTTCCCGCGAAGGGTGCGTTGAGCGTGGAAAATTTCAGCATTTGCTCGAGACGCTCCAGATCCGCTTTTGCGGCGGCGACAGAAGCCGTTTTCAGTTCGAGATCGGCCTGCTTCTCATCGCTGGCCTGGGGCGCAGCGGCCTGGACGGCCAACATCTCTTTCCAGCGACTGGCAGTAGTTTGCGCCAGCTTTCGGCCAGCTTCGGCAACTGCTAACTGGGCCTGAGCTCTTGCAATATCCCGCTCCACTTCGGGGGTGTCCAATTCCAAAAGAACCTGACCCACAGATACCTTGTCCCCTAAATCTACGTGCCACTTTTTAACGTAACCTGTCGCCCGTGCGGTGATGGCCGCCTCGGCAGACGGCTTTAGCTCTCCAGGCAGTGCAAGCGGCGCGGGCGGCGGCGCGGGCACAGGCAAAGTGGTGCGAACCCGCACGACGGCTAGTTCGCGGTTGTCGCTCACGGCCACCTGCTGCTTTTGTAATTTGGGCAGCCAGCCCCACACAAAGGCGGCACCCGCCGTGACAAGCACCAGCAGCAGCACTCCGTAAAAGCCAAAACCGGAAGTCGGTGGAAGTGTGGAAGACGGCGTTGGATTTTTGGGAGCGTTCACTGGATGCGCGGCTGAAAGCTAAAAAGGGAAAAGAGAAGCAAAGGGCGTGTTAGACGTCATATAGACGTTTATTAAGCACTGAAGAAAAAACTCGGAGACGTAATCAAACCCCGGTCCGTCCCCGAGCTTAGTGCAATGCCTCCCTCAGCGTTGACCCTAAGGGCTGCCAGTGTTTGGATCAAGGCACATGCTGCGCCTCGCTTTGAAAATGCTCTTCGGAGACCGCGCTAAATACGGAATGCTAGTCTGCGGACTGAGCTTTTGCGCCCTGCTCATGTCTCAACAGACATCGGTATTCTGCGGGTTGCTGCTTTGGACCACCGCCACGGTGCGCAACATTCGCGTGCCGATCTGGGTCGCGGATTCGAAAGTGGAGCAGGCCAACGAAGTGGTCTCGATGCGTGAGATCGAAGTGCAAAGAGTGCGCTCCGTGCCCGGGGTGCAATGGGCGGTACCCTTGTTTTGGGGCATTCAACAGGCGCGCCTGCCCGACGGGACTTTCCAGGCCATCCAGCTGACGGGTCTAGACGGCGCCTCGCTTGTGGGTCGACCGGCGATCATGCGCTCGGGGCGGATCGAAGATTTACGGCTGCCCAACGCGGTCATTGTCGACCAAGTCGCCATTTCCAAATTTGCCAAGCGCGGCATCCAGCTCAAAATCGGGACGGTGTTTGAGATCAACGACAAGGAGGCACGCGTGGTCGGGATTTGCGAAACCCAACGCTCCTTCCTGGGGCAACCCTACGTCTTTACCACGTATTCCCGCGCGCTCGAATACGCGCCGCCACAGCGCAAGCTACTCTCTTTTATCCTCGTCCAACCAAAGCCCGAGCAGGACCCCGCCGCCCTCGTACGCCGCATCTCGCAGTGCAGCGGCTTGCGCGCCTTCGAGTCGGATACCTTCTCCTGGGGTACCTTGATGTGGTACGTGCGCAACACTGGAATTCCGATCTCGTTTGGAACGGTAGTTCTGCTCGGGCTCGTGGTCGGCATCGCCATCGCGGGGCAAACGTTTTATCTTTTCGTGCACGAAAACATGCGGTTTCTCGCCGCCCTCAAGGCCATGGGAGCAACCTTCCAAGTGCTCGCACAGATGGTTTTGCTTCAGGCATTTACAGTCGGCTTTATCGGATACGGAATCGGCGTCGGCATCGCGGCGATTTTCGGAAACTTGGTTCTGCAAAAGGGCGAGCCACCATTTTATATGCCCTGGCAAATCTTGGTGTTCACCGGCGGGGTGATCTTAATTATTTGTAGTCTCTCCGCAGCGGTAGGCCTGGTGAAAGTTGCGCGCACGGAGGCAGCGATGGTGTTTAAATGAGTACGTCGCTTTCCGCAAAAACTCCGCAAATCGCTGTACGTACCGTCGACCTTGGCAAGACTTTCGGCAAAGGCGAGGGGACGGTTCACGCTCTTAAGGGCGTGAATTTTGAAGCGCTGTGCGGCGAGTTGCTAATGATCGTCGGCCCCTCGGGCTGTGGAAAAACGACCCTGCTCAGTGTCATCTGCGGCACGCTCGGCCATGATACGGGCTCTGTCACGGTCTTCGGCCAGGATCTCGCACAGCTTTCCTCCGGCAAACTGACCGCCTTTCGCGGCAAAAACGTCGGCTTTGTTTTCCAACAGTTCAATCTCATCCCCACTTGGAACGCCGTGGAGAACGTCAGCGTTCCGCTCCTGCTCAACGGCAGTTCAACCGCCGATGCCCAAAGCGCCTCCGCCGAACTGTTGCACGACGTCGGCATCGGAGACAAGCTGCACGCTCTTCCAACGGAGCTTTCCGGTGGCCAGCAGCAACGCGTTGCCATCGCACGAGCGCTGGTCCACAAACCCCGACTGCTCATTTGCGATGAACCCACTGCCGCCCTTGACGCCGCCTCGGGACGCAAAGTGCTCGAACTGATAAAGACGCGTGTATGCAGCCCCGAGCGCTGCGTCATCGTCGTCACCCACGACAGTCGTATTTTCCCGTTTGCCGATCGCATCGCGGAAATGGAGGATGGCCAAATGAAGGCCGTCCACAGTGCAGGTGAATGGAAAGCTCTTTATGTTTAAGCGCGTCTCGGTGGTGATTTCTGTCTTGGGTATTTTATTGGCGATCAGCTTGGTCTTCCGGCAACGGCGACCGCTCCCGAGTGCGCCGCCTCTCAGCGAACCGGCTTCAGCTCCCTACGCCGTGTCCATCGGAGCGCGGGGGATCGTAGAGAGCGTGGAGGAAAATGTTCGAGTAGCGCCTGCCATGGCGGGTTTGGTGGCGGCGGTGCGAGTGAAGGTCGGGGTTACCGTGCGAGCTGGAGACGTCCTTTTTGAACAGGACGCCCGAGATGCAGAGGCGCTCGTCGCTGTGCAGGAAGCCAACGTTGCGGCCATTCAAAGCTCTATCGCCGAGTCGGAGGTGGCACTCGCCGACCATCAGAGCCAGTGGAATCGCATGGAGCAACTGGGCAAAAACCGCGTCGTGAGTGCCGATGAAAGGGAGCGCACGCTTTTTGCTCTGCGCGCAGCTTCAACGCGGCTGGAGTCGCGCAAAAGTGATTTGAAAGCGGCGGCGGCCCTGCGCAACCGAGCTTCGGTGCAGCGGGATTTGCTTTTAGTGCGGGCGCCTCGGGACGGCACCGTGTTGCAGATCAACATACGGCCCGGAGAATATACGATGCCCACAGCGACGGAATGCGCGGTGCTACTGGGACGCGTGGATGAGTTTCAGTTGCGTGCGGACGTCGACGAAGACAATGCGCCCAGCGTCAAGGCGGGTTGCGCTGCTGTGGCGTTCATCAAGGGTTCCCGGCACGAGGCAATCCCGCTTCGTTTCATCCGGATTGAGCCCTACATTCTCCCCAAACGTTCCCTGAGCGGGGATAGTGCGGAGCGGGTGGACACGCGGGTCCTCCAAGTAATTTTCCGGTTTCAGCCCTCTGGAGTGCCTCTGTACGTGGGCCAGCAAATGGACGTTTTTCTTGATGCGAAATGAGCGGTTTAAAGTTTGTCAGTTTTAAGACTGAACACCTGCACTTCTGAGAAATGTATAATCGCCTCTCATACATTTACGAGAAACCACAAAGAACGGACTCTCCTCAACCCTATTATTAAATTACGGCCTATCCTCGCTTGCCTAGGCAACTTATCTCTCTGATTTAGTCTTTGATAGCCCCTGATAGAGTTTGGTTTAAGTGGGTCGATTAGAGAATTGGGGCAGCCAATCACCCGTTCAAGAACTCCTTAAAGCGATCGTTAAAACCATAGCCGAATCGGCTGGCACATTAGGTGCTTGTTGTGAAGCTAACTTTTCTGCAGACTAAACATCATGAATCATCGCGAGTCAAATTCCTGTTCCTTTAATTCGGACAGCTCCCCGCTTCTCCATCCGGGCGCTGCCGGCTTTCTATCCCGCCGCGATTTCTTGGTGCGCAACGGTGTCGGCTTCGGCGGTCTAAGTTTGGCAGCTCTTTTCGGCATCAATCCTTTCGACTTAAACGCCGCCACAACCGGCGGGCCACTGATGCCCAAGGCGCCCCATTTCCCAGCGAAAGCCAAAGCTGTCATCCAAATCTTCGCCTCCGGTGCACCCTCCACAGTGGACACTTGGGATTACAAGCCCGAGTTGGAAAAGAACGATGGTAAAAAAATTCCAGGCTACGAAGGCTTGGCGTTCGCCTCTCCCTTCAAGTTCACGAAAAGCGGAAAGTCTGGAATTGATACCAGCGAAATTTTTCCTGAACTGGCCAAGCACGTCGACAGCATGACGGTGATCAAATCCCTGTTTACCGAAATTCCCGACCACGTGATTGCCGGCCGAATGTTGAATACGGGCTCCGCGCAGTTGCCCAAGCCCAGTTTGGGCTCATGGGTAACGTACGGATTGGGCAGCGTGAACCAGAACATGCCCGGCTTTATCTCCTTGGGAGGGAGGCCGGATAACCGCCAATGTGCATTTCTCCCGGGCGTTTACCAAGGCTGTAACGTGAATTACAGTCCCACAGCGAGTCTCTCCACCATCCTTGCCAACATTAAGAGCGAGTTCAGCACGTTGGAGAGGCAGCGCCGTCAAATCGATTTCGCCGCCCAGTCCAACAGGGAGCACGCCGCGATGCTTCAGAAAGACACTCAGCTCGAAGCACGCATCGAGGCTTTTGAGATCGCCTTTAAGATGCAGACGGAAGCGACAGACGCCTTCGATATTTCCAAAGAGCCTGAGGCGATGCGCGAAAGATACATGGGGCCAGCCACGACAATGGCAGCCGCCGCCGCCATGAAGTCTAACGGCGCGAAGATGTTGGTTGCACGGCGTTTGATCGAACGCGGAGTACGGTTTGTACAAGTGGATACAGGCAACTGGGATCATCACGAGAATCTCGCCATCAAAGCCAAGGAGGCGGCGTTTGCTGTGGACGGCCCAGTGGCTGCGCTTTTGCAGGATCTCAAAGAACGCGGTCTTCTAGATTCCACGCTGGTTATTTGGGGGGGCGAGTTCGGCCGCACTGTCACAACCAGCGGCGGCGCAGGGGTTCCCGGGCGCGACCACAACGGCAACGCGATGGTCTCCTGGATGGCCGGCGGCGGCGTCAAAGGTGGCCAGAGCTACGGAGGGACCGACGAGTTCGGGGGCAAGGCTGTCGAGAACCGAATGCACATCCATGATTTACACGCCACTATCCTCGCGCTCATGGGGTTTGATCACACCAAGCTGACCTTCAACTACAATGGCCGGGATTTCCGTCTCACCGACAACTTCGGCAACGTCGCCAAAGAGATTATCGCCTAGTCCTTTCTTTGATCCACTCCCAAAGGCTGCTCACTCTTCACTTACCTTCAGTTCCTTAATATGCGACTTCCTTCGTCGTTAACTTCTACCACAGTTGCGGCGCTGGCCGCCCTGCCGTTTCTCTGTTTTCTGCAAAAGGCCGATTCTGCAGTCACCCCCGCTGCAGCACCGGCGGTGACCCCTGAACAGAGGGAATTCTTTGAAAACAAGATCCGCCCCATCTTCGCGAATCATTGCATGGAGTGTCACTCCGGAGAAAAAGGGAAAACCAAGGGCAGTTTCAGCATGGATTCCCGAGAGGAGATTCTCAAAGGCGGTGAAACCGGGCCTAGCATCATTCCGGGTAATGCGAAAGGCAGCACCATGATAAAGGCGGTGACCTGGGAGGACGATCTCCAGATGCCGCCAAAGAAGAAGTTAAGTGCGGAGCAGATCGAGAATTTGCAAAAATGGGTGGCAATGGGCGCTCCGGATCCACGCGACCCGTCTAAACTCGCAAAGGCAGACAAAAAAGCGCATTGGGCTTTCCAACCCGTCGTCAAACCAACCCCGCCAACCGTCAAGAACGCGGCTTGGTGCGTGAATAAGGTCGACAACTTCATTCTCGCGAAACTGGAAGAGAAGCAGATGTTGCCCGCCCCTCAGGCGGAGAAGGAAACGCTCCTGCGCCGCGCTTATTACGATTTGATTGGTTTGCCCCCCACTCCGAAAGACATCGAGGACTTCATCCGTGATGCAACGATCAATCAGGATCAAGCATACGCAAAGGTCATTGAACGTCTTCTAGCGGATCCCGCCTACGGAGAGCGCTGGGGCCGTCACTGGCTGGATACCGCCCGCTATTCGGATACCACAGGGGATGTCAATCAGGAGCGGGTCAAAGATTATCGTTACCCCTTTGCTTGGACGTATCGGGAATGGGTGATCAAAGCGCTCAACAGTGATCTTCCCTATGATCAATTCATCATGCAGCAACTCGCTGCGGATAAACTTCCGAACAACCCGAAGGAAAATCTAGCCGCCTTGGGTCTGCTAACGGTTGGTCAACGTTTCGATACGAAGGACGACATTATCAATGACCGCATCGATGTCATCGGCCGTGGGTTCTTGGGTTTGACCCTTGCGTGCGCCAGGTGCCACGACCACAAATTTGACCCAGTCACCGCTGCCGATTACTACGCGCTTCGCGGGGTCTTCGCGAGCACGGTTGAACCTAAAGAAGGGCCTTTGATTGCAGGCGATCCGCATTCGCCAACGTTCATTAAATATCAGGAAGAGTTGTCGAAACTGGAGGAAAAGGCGTACGCCGCGTTCTATAAACTTCAGAGAGATTACAACGATAAATTAATGAAGCACGGAGAAGCCATATTTGAAGCAGCCGTACTCACCAGAAAAGGTTCAACCCAAGAACAAGTTGCCAAAGGCAATGAGATCTTAAAGAAAGCGGGGCTCGATAAAGATAAGGACGTCCTTTTTAACGGGGCGGTCATGGCGACTGCTAAACTGAGGCCAAATGACGATATCTATGGGCCGTTTTTCCGGTTGTTCAACACCACCGACGATACTCGAGCAGCCCTCATCGAATCCACTCTCAATGGTCGGGACAGGGCCAAGTTCAATCCAGAGGTCATCACCTTTTTAAAAGAACAGAAGGCTCCTCTCCCGTCCGATCTTCATGAGGTGGCCGTCCTCGTGGGCAAATTCTTTCAGAAAATGGAGCCTCGAGTCGCCGGCCTCTACGCAACGTTCACGGACAAAACCAAGGACATTTCCAACTCCCCAGACTTGGCAGCGATGAAAGTGGCGGTGTTCCCCCTGCGGCTAGCGCCCGCCTCTGAATTGGACATCCCAAGGCTGATGGAAGAGGGCAACACGGGCGGTTTCAACACTCGGATGCAGGGGATACTGAAAGAGACAGCGAACTTGGCTGGGATTAATAAGTTCAAAGTGACCTTCAAGGGCGGTCCAGTGCGCGCAATGACTTTGGAGGACATCGCCACGCCCGTCGACTCGCCTTTGTACGTGCGCGGGAACGCCCCTAAACCCGGCGAGAAAGTGCGCACGGTGCCCCGCCGTTTCGTCGAAGTCCTCAGTATGAATGGCGAGCCGGTGCCCTTCAAAGATGGAAGCGGCCGTCTGGAGCTCGCGCAGTCCATCGCGAGCAAGACCAACCCATTAACGGCTCGAGTCATCGTCAACCGTGTGTGGATGCATCATTTTGGCGATGGCTTGGTACGCACGCCGGATGATTTGGGGAATCAAGCGGGTAAACCCACGCACCCTGAGCTGTTGGACTTTTTGGCCAACTGGTTCATGGAAGATTTTGGCGCTGCAAAACCAGGCTGGTCTTTGAAAAACCTGCACAAGGCCATCATGCTTTCACGGGCTTATCAGCAGTCCAGCAACACCGCATTCAAAGCCGGCTCTGGCGGTTACGAAAAAGTAGATCCAGCCAACACCATGCTTTGGCGCGCCAACGTGCGTCGTTTGGACTTCGAGGGCTTCCGCGACTCCCTCATCAGTATGGCGGGGATCATGGATCGCACCCTCGGCGGCCAATCCTTCAACGTCACCGACGAGCCTTACAGTTTCCGCCGTTCTGTGTACGCCTACATCGACCGCGCCAGCATGCCTGACTTGCTGATGCAGTTCGACATGGCCAACCCCGATGCACCCAACAGTCGGCGCAACTCCACGATCGTTCCCCAGCAGGCGCTCTTTCTCATGAACAGTTCCTTCGTGGCGGAAATTGTGCAAAACGTCGTTCACCGCCCGGAAATTGTCCAAGCGGTGCGCGAAGGTTCCGACCGCGGGATCAACGCGGTTTATAGGGTGGTTCTGCAGCGCCTCCCGACTCCTAATGAGCGTCAGAGAGCGATGGCCTTCCTATTGAAAGAAAACAAGGAACAGGCTACAGTTAAAGCGGATGCGCAGAAAATTAATCAGGAAGCCGCAAAGCTGGCGGAGAAAAAGGCCAAAGCCGCTCAAAACTCAAAATTGAACACTGCGGCCATCCAAAACGAAGGTGAAATGGTGCAACGCGTGGCGTTCTCTCCGTGGGAGACGCTGGTTCAGGCGTTGCTCTTCTCCAACGAAGCGGCCTACGTGAACTGAGGCCGTTTCCAAACGTCAGAAAAAGAGAAGTAGGATTTGACCAACTGGTTTGATCAACGAGTTTAAATGGGTGATTCCGTCTTCTAACCTGGTCGGCGCTTTTGAGGCGAAAACCAAACTCGGCGAACTGCTAGAACGGGTTCGGTTTGGGGATTCATTTACCATCACTAAACACGACCGCCCAATCGCCCGCCTTGTGGGTTATGACAGCGCGATGGAGGAACGGCGACAGGCCGCTACGGCCGCGCTGAGGAACCTGCGTTCTCGGTACCGGCTTCAAGGTGTTGATCCTCGCGTGTTACGTGAAGAGGGACGGGCATGAGTTTGGCTTTTGTTCTCGATTGTTCAGCGACGCTGCCTTGGATTTTTGGCGATGAAGCGACCGACGCTACGGACCGTTTTCTGAACGAGTTAACATTGGGGGCACGCGTGGGTTCCTTCTCTGTAGCACCTGGAACTCGCAAATGTATTGGTAGGAGCGCAACGCCGGATTCGGCTTGATCAAGCCGCTTGCGAGGCGTTTCTTTCCCATCTGGGCGAATACGATATTCGTATGGATACCGAGACTGTTCCCCGAGCATGGAGCAAGACATTGGATCTTGCGCTGCTTCATAAGCTCTCGGTTTACGATGCTGCCTATTTGGAATTGGCGTTACGCTGGGATCTTCCTCTCGCGACGATGGATGGCGCACTGCTTTAGGCCGCTCGCGTTTCTGGAGTCAGACTATCTCTCCAAGCTTGATTTGCTGATGGCAGTTTCCGTGCGTGCGTAACACAGGGGGGGACACTTCCCTTCCCACCGTGCCCGTACATCGGCATTGCTTTTGTGATCCCAGCCATAGCTGTGCACCAAGTTGAACCCCACAGTCGCGAGTGTCGGGAAGTCAGCCGTGCTGGTCGAATATATGCCAATTGGGAATAACAGCTTACCGTTGAACTTAATACACTGCTGACCATTGAGCTGTACGGTTGCTGGTTCAACGGCGGGCAGCGGTGCCAGCGGCGGGAGCAAAAGTAAGGAAAGGAGAGTTTTGCGGAGTTTCATCAGGTGACGAGAGGGATTGCGGTCGACCTCATTTCGCGGAGACAAGCTGCTTATCGAGAAAATCGAACAGCGCGGGCAGTGTCGCTCGCACCGTCCCGAAATCATGTGCGCCGTCCACTTCACGGAAGGTGTGGGCAATGCCGGTGCCTGTGAGTGCAGCGTCGAAGTTGCGATTCATCTGCGCGTCGAAAGCTGCCTTGCCGGTAATGAAGAGCACGGACTTTCCACGCAGGGCCTCGACCTTGTTCATGCAGTTGAATGGACGCCATGCCTTTTCATCCGAACCGAAGAGTGATGAGACGGGATAGTTCTCCTCTTTGGGCAAATGCGGGTTGGGAAAATCGAGCAGCGCAATGCTGGTCGCGACGGCTCCGATCTCAATGGGGAAGGTCTGCGCAAAACGCATGGCACCATAGCCGCCCATGCTCCAGCCGCAGATCCCTGTGCGCTCGGGCTTCGAGGAAACCGGAAGTGTTTGCCGCACATGATCGAGCAGCTCCCGAAGCATGGATTCATACCGAGACGTTGGCTCAGCTTGGCTGTCGAGATACCAGCCGCGCCGACCATCTGCGAAGACGATGGCAAACTTTTGCTGGAACACGAGCGCGCGAGCGTCAGCGTCTTCGGCAATGGTCCGGTGATTGCGCCCATCGCCATGTAGGAGGAGCACCAGCGGCCAGCCCCCTGCGGGCGGAGTGCCTTTAGGCATGTAAGCGGAGTAGTCGACCACGCGACCGAGCGCCTGAGACTGGAATGTGAGGGCAGGGATTTCAGCGCCCACGGCGTTGGGTGCGGACTCCGTATTGCCTCGAAGGGTCACGTTTTCACAACCGACCGCCGGTGGAATATCGCGCACGGGGCCGCTGAAAATGTTGTCCGCTACAAGGATGGTGTCGCCACCCGGAGCGAAGGTGATAGCGTACCCGGCGTTGGGACCGCTGGTGAAAATATTCCCGCGCACGGTAACGTTGCCGTAGCGACCACTCGGCTCGTGCGTGGTGAAATAGAGTTCGGAGTAGCGCTCGTAGTCGCCGGTGAGGAAGCTGCGGCGTCCGCGGCGCGGGTCGCGTTCGCACTTAGTCGTGTTATTCACGAAGACGTTGTCCGCGAGAATGAAGTTGCGCGGTTGATTGATCCAGGAGCCGCGTCCGCCGTTGCGGAACGTGTTGCCGATGATGGTCACGTCCTCGCACGATTTTTCTACGCTGATGACGCGCGATCCGTTTGTCCCGTCCACGGTGTTCCCTGTGATGGTCGCGTTCTTGCAAAATTCGGCGAGGAAAAAGGCCCCCATGCGCGAGCCGGTGATATGGTTATTGGCGAAGGTGATGCCGCGCGATTTCTGGATGTGCATTGTGTCGCCGAGTGCGCTGAAGCGGTTGCCGCGCACGATGACGTTCTCGCAGCCCACAAGGTCGAGCGCGCCTTTGCCCGGCCCGCTGCCCGCTGGTGCGTAGAGGGCAAGATGGGCTTGAAATAAATGACTGATGAGCCGCGCCTGCGGCCCTGCGTCGCTAGCGAACTTGATTGCCTCACCGCCGACTTTGTCCGCGATGCGGATGAAGTCCGGTGTAGTCTCGATGACAAAATACTGCCGCCCGCGCACGAGGTTCGACGGTAGCGAATCGCCGAAAAAACAAACAGTATCGTGGCCACGCTCCGCCTCGGCACCCTCTCGCTTTTTCGAAACAGGCAACGGATTGGAGTTGTCGAAGAACACACGCTCGTCGTCCGCCTTCATCCTCACCGGCCCGCGCACGAGGTCGTTGCGGAAATACTTCGTGGCCATCGCGCGCTCCGCGTCGCTGTAGTCCTCGGGCCAGACCGTGATTTGCCAAAGATAGCCGTAGTCCCACATGAATTTCCCACTGCGCTCAAGCGTGCAGTTCTCCACCGTCACGTTGCGCGCAAATGTCTCCACCGCGCGCTCACTGCCTTTCTTTTCCGCACCGAGCACGGTGATGACCGCACCTGCGAGGCCGTCTGACGTGACGTCGCGAAAGGTAAGATTCTCCGTGCGACCGCCCGGCGTCGTGGTGACGAGAATCGCCCGCGTGTTCGCATTCGGCTCCCACGAGTTGTCGCCCTTTGTATTGTCAAAAACGTGCCCAGTGAAATGGCCGCCGAACCAACGAAAGTCGCTCACGTTCTCACCGGCAAAAAGAACCACCCGCGCCTTGTCGCCGAGTGTCTTCGGTAAATGAAACCGCGCCCCGTAGGCTGACACCGTCGTGTGCGAGGCAATCGGCAGCGGCTTCGTGCCATCGAGTTCGTAGTCGCCTGGCGGAATCGTCACCACGCCGCCGTGCTCCCCGACTGGAGCGAGAATGGCTGCAAGTTTCGCGGAGTCATCGGCGAACGCGGGTGAGACAGCTAACGCGAGGATTGAGAGAAGCACGGTTATGTTCATAAAAGTAACGCAAAACTCACATGGGCAACCATTTGTTGGAAACCGTGGCGACAAACTCTATGTGAAAAGCGACAATGCCACGCTTGCGTCTATGGAGCACTCAGAGTGATTCTGAGTGGTAATTCAAGGCAGCTCCCGCACGCGCAACTTCCGAAACTGAATAGGCGACCCTTCACTTTCCAAGCACAGATAACCCTTCGCCGGCTCAATCGCAGTGCCGCCGGAAACCTCTTCGCCGTTCACCCAGAGGCGCACTTCGCCGTTGATGGCGCGGATGTAGTAATGGTTCCACTCACCGTGCCCTTTACTTAAATGCTTGCGCGGGAAGCTACGTTTGCCGTCAGGAGACAAGGGGGGAAACGGGGTCATTTTGACGCGGACAGGGAAAACGTCGCCGTTGGTACCGAACCAGTCTGTCTTGGCGCCCTTGGCCTTCATCATCTCGGTGAAGCCGTGGTCGAGAATCTGGACTTCGATACCATCCGGCAGGCGCTGCTTGCCCTCGAGGGTCAGCTTCTCGAGCGAATCGGGCTTTGCCCAAACAAACACGCCGGAATTGCCAGCGGACTTTTCGTGCATCCATTCGACCACCATTTCGAAGTTGGTGAATTCCTTGGTGGTGCGCAGCACGCCGATGGGTTCACCGGTGCAGTGCAGGACTCCGCTTTTCCAGGCCCAAGTATTTTCGGGTGTATTGACGATTGCGAAGTCGCTCTCTACGAGCGAACGCCACCCCGGACTTTCATCATCGATAAAAGCGCGAACGGTTGCAGCGGGGGAAGCGGTATCTTGCGCATTGGCAGTCGCGGCAACGCACAAGATCAGACTGAGGATGAGGGTTTTATTCATAAATTAAAGACAGAGTTGAGCAGGCTTATTTCTTCAAGTCCTGCGGTAGGACGCCCGGCTTGAGCCCTTTGGCGCCAGCCGGCCCGGGATTATATTCTCCCGGAATATCCATGTTGGAGCTCGGATCAATGGCGTCCTCCAGATTCATGCACCACAGGCAGGCATTGGCGAGCATCCGGCGGAATGCTTCGATCTTAAATGCGTCTCCATGGCCCATCGTGGAGGTGAACACCCGTGCCGTTTTCCCCGTGGCCCCCGTATAAGACTTCGTCCAAGCAATGGGTTGGGGAATCTTTTCCGCAACAGGTTTGGCCTCGGACGTCCAGGCATCCAAGGGTTGCCCCAACAGGATGGGCGTGCTGTCGCCAGACAAAGCGGAGCTGATCCCATACACGTCATCGGGTATCCAAAACCCCGAGCGGATTCCCTTAAATATCGGGTGCGCGGAAGCCGTTTCCGCAATGTCGCAGCGGGTACTCTCAACGAGGTTTTTGCCGTAGTGCGAGATCCATGTTTCGCCAAGCACGAGCCGCCCCCAACCGCCGCTTGGGTCTTTGCTGGCGGAGTCGAAACGGGCATACGGGCTATCAGGGCGTTTTGCGTACTTGAAGGGATGCGTGGCATTGCGAATGCCAAGAATTGGTTTGCCCGACTCGGTGTAGTCGATGATGTGCTTCATCTGCTCATCGGGCAGTTCCCTCCAGCGTAAAAACGCTACCAGAAGATCCGCAGTATCCAGCTTCTCGAGGCCGGGAATGTTGTCTTTGATTTTCGGATTGATCGTTCCATCTGTGGGATCGATGGCAAAGAGCACTGTGCACTTGAAGCCCTGACGGGAGAGAATCTGCGCCATCTTGGGCATGGATTCCTCGGAGCGGTAGGCCTCCTCGGCGGCTATAAAGACAATGTGTTTTCCCTTTCCTGGGCCATTTTCACCTTCAGAGGTAAACCAAGGATCAGCCGCCAAGGCGCTAATAGAGATGCATGCGCCTAGGATAAGCACCGCAAAAAAACCGGAAACGATGGAAGAATTACTCACGTGGAATTTTGTTTGAGAGATAAAATTGGATGGGCGATTCGACACAGGTTCCGTTAATGCATTTCTACCGAGCAGCTTCCCAAGCCGCCGCGGTAATAATTGAATTTCACGTTCGGATGATCTGCCAGTAGCGACATGGGGACTGCGGAGTCCGCGATGCCCTTGGAAATCATCAGTGCCGTAAGGCGCTGCCCCAGAGGGTTGTCGTGCATCCCTGCGTGCCAGATGCTCACTTTTTCCGCTTTCCATGTTTCCCGCGGCCCCACAGTGATCGCCTTTCGCGGAACCATGGTGATGTTCCCGCCGCCGGAGGTGCGCGCGTTTTGTCCCAGCGTCACCGGATGGAGATCCACGATGCGGGTTGCGAGTTCGCGGTATTCAGCGGCACTCGGAGGCTCGTTTTTCCATTTGCCTTCGCGCTTGAGAGGATCGTTAAACGCCCAATGTTTGATTTCTCCCTGTCCTCCCTGCATGACGGCGCAGCGCACGCCGGAGTCCCATGTCTTTTGAAAACCAGCCACATCGGCCTTTGGAAAATGGAGGTTGGCCTCGGGCATCTCGAGGTTTTTATGGATGCGATTAAAGCACAGTTCACGATCGGCTTTTTCAAAGGAGAGCGGGTGAGTCGGCGCCACTTCGGTTTGTGTGGTTTCATCGAACCATTCATCCATGCCCCAGAAGTGAGCGTGTTGGAGGCTTAGTCCGAGTTCGTTGACCAGTCTGGCTACTAGGGGAAGTTGTTCGGTCGGGCCGATGGGGCCGCAGATTCCCACTGGGTTGTCGGCGGTGGCTTGGCGCCAAGCGGCGATATATTCGAGGGCTTCTGCGAGGTAAAAATCCTGCAGCGTATCGTAGAGGGCAACCTCAAAACCGGGGCGGGAAAGCTGTAGCAGATCGCGTTCGGTGAGCGCGGCTGCGTCGTTAATGAGGTCGGATTCAAGCGTGGTGTAATCCCACCAATCGGCGGCGATGTAACTGGTTTTGCGTGGCATATAAAATGTCTTAAGATTGATAGTTGCAACGTGCGGCTGTCGTGGGGAGTTGGTTAGCTCGAGGGACTTCCTTCGTGTTTGTCTTCGCGGTAGAAAATGGCGAAAACAACAGCGAGAACGGCCCCCATCACGGCGGGAATCAGCCATATCGATTGCCAGGAATGGCTGCCCGCTTCGGTGTAATGTTGGGCCGCAACTCCCGAAAGCCACGATCCCACAAACATGCCGGCCCCCAGCGTGACAATCGCGTGCAATCCCTGGGCGGCACCTCGGATATCCTCGCCTGCGTACTTATCCACGAGCATCCGTCCCATGACGAAGATGAAGTCGTAGCACATGCCGTGCAGCAGAATGCCGGTGAAAAGCATCCAGATGGCGGAAGGGTTTTGATGAAACACAGCAAAGAGCCCGAAGCGGACGGCCCACGCGCTGATCCCCAGCAAAAGAATTCCCTTGGAACCGACACGGCTTAGAAACGCGGGTAAAAGTAGCAGGAAGACCACGTCTGAAACCTGGCCCAAAGTCATTTTTGCCGCGGCATTTGGAATGTGCATCTCGTTCATAAACACATTCATCCAGCTGAAATAGAAACTCAGCGGCACGCAGATCAAAAAGGAACAGAGCATGAATGTGGCAAACGCTCTGTTGCGCAAAAGCTTGAGGGCGTCGAATCCCAGAAGAGTCCCCAGAGAAATTGGCGCCCCAGTTCCCTTAGGCGGCGTGTGCGGCAGAGTGAGTGAATAGACCCCCATGATCAAAGCGGCGCCGGACGCTAGCCGGAACATGCCGGCGTTGTCCTCCAGCTTAAACCAACTCACCGCGAGGCCCGATGCGATCCAACCGACGCTAGCCATGACCATGACCAGAGGGAATTCCTTGGCGGGGTTTTTGGAGTGATGCAAGGCGAGCGTGTTCGTCAGTCCGTGGCAGGCCATGTAGGTGATCGTGTAGGCCAGCAGCACGGGATAGAACTGTTGGAATTCCTTCAGTGTCGAAATCCAGTAAAGCAGCCCAGCACCAACAAGATGCAGACACGCGAGAAGACGTTGCGTAGCAAAAAAACGATCGGCGATAATCCCCACGATGAAAGGAGACACCATGGCGCCAACCGCAGTGCTTCCATAAGCCAAGCCCACCTGGCCTCCCAAAAAGCCCAGCTTTGCCGTGGTGTAAGTTCCCATGGTCACGTACCACGCCCCCCACACAAAGTAGTGCAGAAAGACCATGACCCAAAGGCGGCTAAGGAGAATGAAATTCATAGGGAGGGGTGGGGATTAATTTTTTGGAGAAAAACTAACGGGGGACTAGCAGGGCTGATTCGTAAGACTCATCGATGGCGCAGTCCGCCTCCAAGGCCTCGCGGAGTGGATCAATGTCTTTGGCGCTAAAACCCAAATGCAGGTGGCGCCGCCAACCTTCCGCGTGCTCAAACTGTCCGGAGAGTCGCCCCACCGCGCGGGAGAGATCATCCATACTGGACAGGTAGGAATCCATTCCCTGACTGGCGTCCAGCCAGTGTTTCTGACTGACATGCAGCGCAAGCGCCTCGCGTTTGCCCGCGTGAACCGCCGTCGTATTTACGTAAAGCCCAGCCCGGATTTTCTGCCGCAACGGGTCGCTCAGGCCATGCGGCATCGCATGATACACGGTGACGTCATCCGTAAACGAGGCACGGGACGGTTCGGTTTGAAAGTTTGGAATCCCGTGTGCAAACGCCGCCGTAACCGCAAGTCGCGAGGCGTTCATGTGATCCTCCATGTAGTCTTGTGGAGAATGGGTTAGTACAATGCTCGGCCGCGTCTCGCGCACAATCGCAGCGACTTTTTTGAGCATCTCGGGGCCGTAGAAAAGCTCCAAGTCATCTGCAATGGGAGGATAAAAGCTCGCCCCCAGAGTGCGTGCGGCTGCTTGCGCTTCTTTGAGTCGGGTTTCGGCCGTGGTGAGGGCGTCCATCTGAACAGAGCCGCCGTTTCCCGAGCAGAGGTTCAGATAGTGCAGCTCCCAGCCGCGCAGGCCCAGCTGAAGAAGGGTGCCCGCTGCGACGAATTCGATGTCGTCGGGATGGGCGAATATTGCCAGAGCAGATTTGCGGGATGGGCTGGCCATAAAAAGGGAATTGGACTTTGCCAAACTGGAGTCAGCAAATTGGCAATCACAGTGGGGTCACAAGCAGGCTGCGAAACGCGACGGGGCCGTGATCCCCTTGTATAAGAAGCGGCCCCAGAGGTGCCTCGTCATTGAATTTGCTCGCGCGTGTCGGACCGGAGCACTCGACATTCTCGTGAATCAGTTCTCCGTTGTGCAGGACTTTAACGAAGGTCGCGTTAGAAACCTTTTTCCCATTGAAATCAAAGCGCGGCGCCTTGAAAGTGACGTCAAAGGATTGCCACTCTCCGGGCGGCTTACTCGCGTTTAAGCGCGGGGCTTTTCCCTCAAAACCAGCATTGTCTTTCCACCGTTGGTAAATCGCACCGCAATCGTGCGTACCGATCTCCGCCTTGCCGTAGCTGTCTAAAATCTGCACCTCGTATCTGCCCATGAAATAAACTCCGCTGTTGGAATCCTTCGGGACGCAAAACTCCACGTGCACCTGACAATCCCCGAACTCCTGCACGCTCATGATATTGACGCTTTTTCCGGCTGCACATCCCAGCGTCAGTCCCATTCCAGCGGTTACCGAAAACGACTTCGGGGCGTCGGGATTCAGTGCGAGAGAGCCTACGATGGACCACGGGGACGTAGGCTCCCGCCAACTCTGCAAATCCTGTCCGTTAAAAAGTTGGAGGTCGCCTGCAAATCCGAGACTGGTGGAAAAGAGAACACCAAAGAGAATAAATAGTTTCATGGAGGAAAGAAGATGAGAAAAAAATGGGTCGGCATGCTTGCTGACCCTACGAGGAGTCAAAAGACGTTTATGCCAAATGCACGGGCGCTCCGCCTTGAGCGGCGCTTTGGTCCGCCGCAAAGATGACTTCAAAGGTTCGAAGGGCATCTTTGAAACTGGTGAGAGGCATGTGTTGGCCCGCTTCCAAGGCGCCGAAAAACGCTTCGAACTGCGACTGATAAGGGTGGTCGTTTACGTCGCCGGAATCCGCCAGTTGAACCGCAAGTTGACTCCAGCGTCCCTTATCGGACTTCAGCTTTTGAGAGTGGAACTTATCGTCAAGAAGACTCCCCTGACTGCCAACAAGGTGGGTATGAAAGTAATACGGCTGGAAACAATCCACAACGGCAGCGCACTTCCCGACGGCCCCATTCTTAAACTTCAAAAGCGTCACCGAGGAGGTGTCGTATTCATAGGGCGCAAAAACGTCGCTCTTGGACTTCGTACTCATGCTCGTGACGCTCTCGACTTCACCGCCCATGCACAACAACAGAGCATCGAGTGCGTGGCATCCGGCTGAGAGCAGGGCGCTGCCACCTTCCTTTTTTCCCGTGTTCCAACGGAACTGGCCGTACCATGGTCCAATACCATGATAATAATCAACTTCCGCGTAGTGGAGTTCCCCCAGCAGGCCTTGCTCGATCAAGGCGCGGGTCGCGATCATTTGCCCGGAGAAGCGCAATTCAAAGCACACGCATCCCTTGACTCCGTTCGCGTCTGCAGCGGCGACGATCGCCCTGACCTCCTCCAGCGAATTGGCCATCGGCTTTTCTAGAATGATGTGTTTTTTGGCTTTAGCCGCGGCGATTGCTTGCTGACAGTGCAGGCTGGGGTAGCCGGTGATGTCAACGATGTGAATATCGGGGTCGGCGAGAAAAGCGTCGAAATCTTGGTACGCTTTGATGTTGCCTCCATGTTGTGCGCTCAGTTGCGAACTCTCCAGTGGCCGTGACGAATACACGGCGCTGACCTGAGCCTGCTGTGTCGCGTTGATTGCTTCGATATGGGCTCTCGCAGCCCAGCCATAACCGATAATTCCAACATTGAATTTCTTCATAGGTCTAAAGTGTTTGATATGACGCGGTAAAAAACATCAACGTTGTTTTTTGGGCACACGTCTAGATCAACTTTGTCCGGCCTGGTGACGCCATGGCTGCCACGGGTAATTCCATGTCCCACTTTAGGTTCTGTGGGAAAATATTTTCCTGAGATTTGAGCATATGCTCCCAGGTCACCTCAAGACCGGTATATGCGGCCATGCGTCCCATGATCCCAGCTAGGGTACTTTGGCACATCCATTCCCCATCATTCATGGCCGCTCCGCTCCGTATGGAATCATATAGATCCTTATGTTCTTGAAGGTACATCCCAAGGTGCTTGCCTTCGGCTTTCCAAGGATTTGGTCCGGTAATCTGTGCCAGGCTCCACTTGCTGGTAGCGATTCCAGTGGCTCCGGTGATGTAGTCGCTATTGTCGTTGAAGCATCCGCTAATCTGGCGCTGCGCCATGACCCCGCGCACTCCGTTGGCCCATTCGAAATTCACTTCAATGTGATCGAAAGTGTTTCCGCCGGGATTTGGATTCTGTCGACCGCCCGTCGCCGTGCATCGGAGCGGCGGTTTGTCTTCCATGGCCCAGAGCATTTTATCGACGCTGTGAACGGCTTGTTCTACAAACCCGTCGCCGGAGAGCCAGGTGAAATTGTACCAGTTCCGCAGCTGCCATTCGAGGTCCGTAACTCCCTCTTTGCGAGTCTCAAGAGCCGGCATGGGCTTCACGGAACCGCCTAAATAAGTGTGATAGAGTCCACGCACCTCTCCAATCGCGCCGGAGTGGATTCGCCCAAAAAGATCCCTCCGAGCTGCGTCAAAACGCCAGCAAAAACCGGCGGTGACACTAAGCTTCTTTTCCTTGGCTCGGCGCGCAGCCTCGATGACGGCACGCACTCCGACTGCATCGGTTGCCATCGGTTTTTCGCAAAAGATATGTTTCCCCGCCTCGACTGCGGCAGCGAAGTGCAGAGGCCGGAACCCTGGAGGCGTGGCCAGCAGCACGCAATCGATGTCGGAAGCAAGAACCTGCTTGTAGGCGTCCAGGCCGGTGAATTGGCGTTCTTTGGGAACGTCCACGCGCTCTGGAGTGCCCGCGTATTTGGCGGTCAGCCCGCTGACTGCAGTTTCCACTTTTTCGCCAAAGACATCGCCCACAGCCACCAGTTGAACGTTGGGGTCAACGGTGAGTGCATCATTGGCAGCACCTGTTCCGCGGCCTCCACAGCCGACTAAGCCAATGCGTATACGATCTTTTTTATTCTGGGCGTGCAGGATGGAGGGGAACGCCATCGCGCCGGCAGCGAGAGATGAAGCGCGCAGAAAATTGCGGCGTGTTAGATCAAGTTGGGATTGGATGGAATTCATGAGGGAAGAGGTGGGCGAGGTTCGTTTAGATCACATTTTGATTCGTGCGTGGTGCCGAGTTCTGATACTTTTATGACATGAGCCGTCGTGCGATTCGCGAACAGATCCCGTGGAGCGCAGAACAGGCTGTTTTCTGTGAACACATTCAGGGAGATGATTATGGAACACCGTGGCATTTCCATCCCGAGATTGAATTCGCTCTGGTTCGAAAAAATGCTGGGTACCGTGTTGTCGGCGATCATGTGACAAACCTGCAGGCTGGGGACCTTGTGCTTATCGGAAGTGGATTGCCCCACGTATTTTACCATGATAAAGACACTGGGTCTGCGGACGCTCTAATCATTCAGTTTAACGCCAATTTTGCCGGTGAATCTCTCTTTCAACACCCTGATTTTCAGCCTATTCAACGCCTGTTTAAGAGGGCGGCCCGCGGTTTGAAAATCGTGGGCGCCCTTCGCGTGGAGACCGCGCAGCAATTGGAAACGCTTCCGTCCTTAGGGCCGTTGCGACGGATTGCAAAGCTGCTTGAGGTTTTAGACAACTTGGCTGCGGCAAAGGGGCTTGTTCCGTTATGCGCCCCCGGTTACGTCGCGCCCATTGATTTACGGGACCAAGACAGAGTTGGGCGTGTCATGCAGTTCATCCACGCCCGGATCAGAAAAACGATCAAGCGAAGTGAAGTCGCCGAGGTGGCAGCCCTCAGTGAAGGGGCTTTCAGTCGATTTTTTCGTAAATGTACGGGGCGGACATTGCCAACGTACTTGAATGAGATTCGTCTTGGGCGCGCGGCGCGTTTGCTGCTGGATACCGACCTCAGGGTCTCGGATGTGGCTTCAGAATCCGGCTTTACCAACTTATCCAACTTCAACCGGCGTTTTTTCGCTTGGAAACAGATGACGCCTGTCGTGTTCCGCGGAAAGGTTGAGGGCGCTCAGCGGGAAGGATGAAGTGCCTTTAGTCCAGCGTAAAAAATTGCCGCCCAAGGTCTGTATCGAGCTGGGTTAAAATCGTCCGCAGAGAGGGGGGGCGAGAATACGCCTTAATTCCTGTGGACGATCGCCAGCAAAGAGCGCGAGAAAGCGTCATCCCCGCGGGAGCAGCATCTTAATTGTTATAATGGCCCAGCATTAATAGGAGGTGCGCTTTCGTTGGAAATGAGTCACTCACTCAAAACCACTGGGTAGTGTTTGCGAGCCATTCGCAAAAAGGATCTTGGGCATCAACCCACAATCCGGCAGATTTTGCCTCGTTGCTTCGCTTGCCTCGCATTGCGTCGGGCGTTCATTCTGAGAAGATGCAATTTCCCAATGAACAGCGCCCAACAGCTGATTCCCCAGCGCTGGGCCAGACCCTTTTGGACGCTCAACTCAGCCCCTCGGACTCGTTCAGCAAAAGGCATTTGGGTTCCGACGCGAAGGCCATCCAGACTCTGCTTTCCAGCCTCTCCCTCCCCTCGATGGAGGCCCTCATCGCCGACACCGTGCCAGCGGCGATCCGCCTGCAAGCGCCGCTCCAACTTCCTCCCGCTAAGAGCGAAAGCGCTGCACTCGCCGAGCTGCGCCTACTCGCCAGCCGCAACACCCTTCATCGTAATTTTATAGGGCAGGGCTACTACGGTTGTCTCACGCCTGCGCTCATTCAGCGTAACATTCTGGAGAACCCAGCGTGGTACACCGCCTACACTCCATACCAGGCGGAGATCGCGCAGGGTCGCCTTGAAGCCCTCGCAAACTTTCAGACCATGATCCTCGATCTGACTGGGATGGACGTGGCGAATGCGTCCCTCTTGGACGAGGCCACCGCCGCCGCCGAGGCGATTGCCATGGCCCATTCCGTCACAAAAACGCCCGACCCCACCACGATTTTCCTGGATGCCGCCTGCCATCCCCAGACGCTGGCCGTGGTCTCAACCCGGGCCGAGGCGCTCGGACTTCGCATCCTCATTGGAGACGCCTTCGAGTGCCCGCTGGATCAGGGCGTTTTTGCCGTGCTCGTTCAGGTGCCAGACACTCTCGGGACTATTCGCGATTTCACGGCACTCGCCGATAAAGCGCATGCCGTTGGCGCGCTCTGTATTGTGGCGGCCGATCCGCTGGCCCTCACGCTGATCACGCCGCCCGGCGAATGGGGCGCAGATATTGCGATTGGCTCGACCCAGCGCTTTGGGGTGCCTATGGGTTTTGGCGGGCCGCACGCTGCTTATATTGCTACACGGGAACCGTTTAAGCGTACCCTTCCGGGCCGGCTGGTAGGTCTCTCCAAAGATTCACAAGGCCATCCGGCTTATCGTCTGGCGCTCCAAACTAGGGAGCAACACATCCGCCGCGACAAGGCGACGAGCAACATTTGTACCGCGCAAGTGCTTCTCGCTGTGATGGCTTCCATGTACGCCGTCTACCACGGTCCGGAGGGCTTGCGCACCATTGCACGGAGAATCCATGCCTTAACTGTCTTCCTGGCAAACGGACTCACTGCGGCAGGCCTGAAACTTCATGCGGGCACTTACTTCGATACGCTGACCATTTTAACTGAACCAGCTCAGCGGGATACACTTTTAGAAGCGGCTCTGAGCGCAGGGGTAAATCTGCGCTGCCTGGAGCAGGGCGTCGGGATTTCTCTGGACGAAACCTCCTCACTTTCGGACGTGAGCTTGCTGCTGTCCATTTTAGGGTGCGCCCCACAGGCCTCACTGGAAATAGGTGTGCCTGAGGCATTAAAGGCTGCATCTGCGCTGGAAACGCGTCGCACCAGCTTTCTAAGCCATCCCGTTTTTCACAAATACCACACGGAGACCGAGATGCTGCGATATATTCGCAGCCTCGAAGCCAAAGACATTTCGCTGGTTCATTCCATGATTCCGTTGGGGTCTTGCACCATGAAACTCAACGCTACCAGCGAGATGCTACCGGTTTCGTGGCCTGAGTTTTCCGCGCTGCACCCCTTTTGCCCACCGGCTCAGGCTGCCGGTTATGCGGCCGTAATGGCAGATCTCGAGCGTTGGCTGGCGGAGATCACGGGCTTCGCCGCAGTGAGCCTCGAGCCCAACGCGGGCTCTCAAGGAGAATACGCAGGGTTGCTTGTCATCCGCGCGTTTCACAAAGCGAGAAACGAGGCGCATCGCGACGTCTGCCTGATTCCCACCAGCGCCCACGGTACCAACCCAGCTAGCGCCGTCATGGTGGGGATGCGTGTCGTGACCGTCGGCTGTGGAGAGGACGGCAATATTGAGCTCGCAGACCTCCAGAGCAAGGTGGAGAAACATTCCCATGAGCTTGCGGCCCTGATGGTAACCTATCCCAGTACCCACGGAGTATTTGAAGAGGGGATTCGGGAAATCTGCGCGCTCATCCACCAACACGGCGGCCAAGTGTACATGGACGGCGCCAACATGAACGCGCAAGTCGGTTTGTGTCGCCCCGGAGATTTTGGTGCGGATGTTTGCCATCTGAATTTGCACAAGACGTTCTGCATCCCGCACGGCGGAGGCGGTCCGGGCGTGGGCCCCATTGGCGTGGCGGCGCACCTCGCGCCCTACCTCTCGGAGAAACAGCGGGGCGGAGCCAAAGACAGAGCGGGAGCCGTTTGCGCGGTCCCGCAAGGGAGCGCGAGCATTTTGGTGATTCCGTGGATGTACCTTCGGATGATGGGCGCCGAGGGTTTGACGGACGCTACGAAGCTGGCAATTTTGAACGCGAATTACATGGCGCACCGACTGGATCCGTATTTCCCAGTGCTCTTCAAGGGTCGCACTGGCCGAGTCGCACACGAATGCATTTTGGATTTGCGAGGATTCAAGCTGACCACAGCGGAAGACGTGGCCAAGCGCCTCATGGATTACGGGTTCCATGCGCCGACCTTGAGCTGGCCAGTGGCGGGTACGCTGATGGTTGAGCCCACGGAGAGCGAATCCAAGGAGGAATTAGACCGCTTTTGTGACGCGCTTATTGCGATCCATGCCGAGATGACGGCTGTCGAAAACGCGACGGCGCACCCGATTCACAACGTCTTAAAAAATGCGCCACACACGGCCACCGCGGTTTGTTCGGATACGTGGGATCGTCCCTACTCGCGGGAAGTCGCCGCGTTTCCTGCTCCGTGGGTGCGCAGCCAAAAGGTATGGCCGGCGGTTGGGCGTATCGACAATGTCTGGGGCGACCGCAATTTGTTCTGTGCCTGCGCGCCCGTAGCGCCGACGGAGTGAGGACGCTTAGTTGTTACCCAAATTCTCGGGCGCCTCGGTGAGAAACTTGAAAAGCGGCCCGTGGGTGCGCACGAGGGTTCTCCACAATTCCATTTGTACGTCTGGGTTCAAAATCGTGGCATCAGGTTCGTGAACGACCCAGATGTTACGACTCAACTCGTTTTCTAGCTGCCCTTTACTCCAGCCCGTATAGCCCTCGAATACACGGAGAATAGCCCCTTCATCTTCAACAACCGTGCGCGCAGTCTCGGGGTTTAAGTCGTGCCGCCAACTCCAAGAACCACCGTTGGGGTGTGCCGCGTCCGGGATCCAGCGGAAGGCCACCATCAGCAACTGGTCTGTGGCAACCGGGCCACCCATATAGACGGGCGCCATCGCGAGGAGATCAAGGTCATCATCTGGCAGTAGTTCGTTCAACCGTTTGCCACTGGGGCGATTCAGGATGACGCCAAAGGAGCCGTCCTCTTCGTCATTGATCGAAACGAATATGATAGCCTGTTCAAAGTTTTCGTCCCTCATGCTCGGATGGGCCAACAATAGGGTTCCCGCCAAGGAGTTCGATTCAGGCTCAACGTAAGGCACGATCAAATTCTGCGAAATTCTCGGGCGAAGGCAAGCCTTGCAAAAAGTGATCCCGCAGGAACCTCAAGAGCCAGATCGCTATAACTATTCGACACTCAACTCAGGAGTCATTCGCGATGTTCGCTTTACGAAAAAAAGCGTCTCCGTAGACCCGTAGCGCTTACGGCGCACGCACTCCCATTCTGAACACTCCGGCAACACCCATCGTTGGCCGACTTCCAGCACAAGCAGTCCGTTTTCCTGCAATGCCCCGAGGACACCCTGATTTCGAAGTAGTTCCGCCGCGAAATCGCGGGCCCCAGCGTCTTTTGCGTAGGGAGGGTCTGCAAAAATGAGGTCGAACGCGGCGGTGCCTCCTTCCTTTTCGAGGAAACGGAACACGTCCATGCACAGGACATTAGCCTTGAGGCGCGTTTGTTTAAGGTTCTCCGCGATCACTTCGCAGGCTTTTCGATCGGCTTCCACGAGCGTCGCACTTTCAGCGCCACGACTCAGCGCCTCGATGGCGAGAGAACCAGTCCCAGCAAACAGATCCAGCACTCGTGCCCCCACGGTCGCCTCTCCCAAACTTGAAAAAATGGCACCGCGCACCATGTCCATAGTGGGACGCAGTTCAGTTTTTGGGAGGCGCAGGGGAATCCCGCCAGCACTGCCTGCAATCACGCGCATCGGAAGAGTTGGCTACGGGTGGGATTTTGAGTCGCGGTTTGGATCGCGGGGCGCCTCGGTGGATTCCGCAGAGGGCGCTGGTTTAGTTTCCTTGGCGTCAGGCGCTTCCGCTTTGCGCGGCTTGAGAAAGCCACCCAATAAGCCACCCACGAGTTTGCCCAAATCTCCCCCAACCACCCGCTCCATTAAATCGGTCTTGGGATTCTGCGCAGTGCCCGTCACTTGAAACGCCACGGATTGCCGCCCGTCAGCGTCCGGCGCAGTAAACCTACCGCCCAGCAACTGCCCCATCTTCCCGCCAAGGAGGCGTCCTGGTAAGGTTAGCTGGGCATTGAGCTCCAACTCGCCTGAGAATCCGGCGCGACCCGGCGCTGAAAAGACGATGTCGCCACCGTTCAAATTGAAAGGGTCCAGCCAGAGGGAGCCCTCCCCGATGCGGAAGCGAACCTCGGCAAGCTGTAATTTTAACGTTGCAAGCTCCTGAATCTGAAATATTTGTCCAATAGATTTTAATAACTGAAGCTTGGGCATTGTCCCCTCTCGGATGTCTAGACGCCCGCCTCCAACCCAAGACTTCTGATCCAGCCAAGGCCCCCGTAATTCCAAGGCGCCCTCGGCTGCCCCACTCAAGCGGGTGCCTGGCAATTCCTCGCTCATCACCGCCAAGTCCACGCCCGTACCGCTGAGCTGCAATGTGAAAGGCTGCATGTCCGCCATACCCCACTCTGCACTTCCCTCGACGAGCCCGCCGCCGCAATGCGCCGTAAAATGTTTGGCGTAAAGCGTTTGATTTAAACATTCGAGACTGCTTTGAAATCCTGTAAGGGCGACCATCTCCAAAAAGGTGCCCTGTTTGATATGCAACTCTCCTTCGCTTTTCCCGCCACCCACCGCTCGAAGGGAGATATCGACTCCGGCCATCTGCATTTTGCTGCGACCATCCGCGCGCTGCCAATCCAACGAGGCGTTGGTCACGGTCAGTTCGCGCAAGGACGTGAGCGGATTTCTCAGAAAAAACGGAGAAGGCCCGCCGCTGGAAGTTTCCTTTTGCGCAGCGGCGTCCCCAGTTGGAGCAGTTCCAGCGGGTACAGGGGCCGGTTCCAGACGCACAAGACGCAGATCGGTAACGTTTAACGAAGAGAAAACGATATTCCCTTTTAAAAGCGGCAGCAACCGAAGCTGTAGGCTGATCTCGCGAGCCGAAAGCGAATCGCCGCTCGTATTAAAAGCCGTGAAGTTGCCCAAGTCCGTCGCGCCAAGAATACCGGGCCGAAACGACTCGAAACGCACTTCCATTTGCAAAGCACGGGAAAGGCGCTCTCTGATCTGATTCTGCATCAGATCACTGCGCAAAAGGGCCCCGGCACTGAGCAGGCCGACAACCAGAAGCACTGCGAGACCGACCAGCGCGGTTAAAATTACCTTGGAAGAACTCATCGCTGCTTTCACGTTACTCAGGTGAAGCACGTTGAAAAGGGGGAAGGCTAATCTTTTGAAAGATCACTGCATCATTTTGAATCCGGCGGCCCGAATTGCGCGACGGAAGCGCGTTGCAGAGCGGCTCGTGCCGTTGGCCCGCGAGGCTTGCATACGGCTCACGGAGAGTCCGGGCCATGCTACGGAGTTGGCGAGGATAGCGGTGGCAGAGGGCTTCAAAACGATTGTCGCTGGCGGCGGTGATGGGACGGTCAACGAAGTGCTGCGAGGCATCGCTGGGGCGCAGGTGCGTCTGGGTGTGCTGCCGCTGGGGACGATGAACGTTTTTGCGAGGGAGTTGGCGCTGCCGCTAAAGTGGGAGGCGGCTTGGGAGCGAATTTTGCGCGGCAATTCCCGCTGGGTGGATATGGGTTGGGTCAACGGGGCGCCGATCGCGCAGTTGGCTGGGGTGGGGTTCGACGCGGAAGTCGTGGAATCGGTGAGCGCGCGTTGGAAGTTGTATGCTGGGCCGCTAGCCTATGTGGCGGCGGCGTGTCGCAGGTTGGGGCGGCCACTTCCTCGTTTGACGGCGCAGGCTGCGGAGATCGGGACGCTCCCGGCCGCGTGGGTGCTGGTCGGGCTGGGCCGTTACTACGGAGGACCTTTCACGGTCTTTCCGCGCGGCAGCAATACCAACGGTCTTTTGGACGTCGTGGTGGTGGAGTCTTTTGATCCGAAAAAGGCGCTGAGCAGTCTGACACGTCTCGCGTGGGCGGGCCACACACAGCTGCAGGGCATTACGTATTTTCAAACCTCCAAGCTTTTGGTGCAAAGCAGCGCCGCGTCTCCGTCCGCGCTGCAGCAGCCTGCGTTGGAAGTAGACGGGGAATGGCGCGGCCGAGGGGCGGTGGAGTTCGGCGTGACGCCTCGCGGCCTATGCGTCGCGGTGTGAGTCGGTTCAGAAGACGGCTCTCACCGAGGAGCTCGACGAAGGCAGCGGCACTACTTCAGCGCCGCGAGCTGCAGACGGGCGGCGTGCCACATGAAACCGGGGCCGGAGCGATCGGCGGCCTCCCCGTCAAACAAGGCTACAGCTTCTTGGAGCCACTTGATCCCTAAAGCTTTATCGCCGAACAACGCCTCATATAGACCTGCGTAATACTTCGCAAAAAACTGCACCTGCCGCGTGTGGCCCAAGCCTTTTTCATCGAGTTGAGCAAAAAGTGCTGCAGCAGTTAATTTGCCTTCCAGCATCTCGTAGATTCCTGGAAAGGGTTCGCGATCAAACTGAGTGTAAACCAAAAGTCCCTTGCGAGCCGCCTCAACTCCCTCGGCACGCGCCTGACAGAAGAATTTCCACACGCCGTTTTCACGATCCCGCCCATCGTAGGCGTGATACTTCTCAAACTGGGCGGCGGCAGCAGCGAACTTGCCACAGAAATAGTAAGCGATCCCAAGTCTCCAATGAGGAGCGTCTTGTGTGGGATCTAGCGCGATCATGCCTTCGTAATCTGCGACCGCATTGGCGAATTTGCCTAGGAAGAGACGGGCATCACCGCGCTTAGAAAGTAGACTGACAGATTTGGGAGTCTTGGCGATTACCGCGCTGATGGTGCGCTCCTGATCATCGAACTGCTCATCCAAGGTCGCAGCCGCGAGTTCGCCGGACACGCTGAGTGCACGGAAAACCGAAGCCGAAAGTAGAAACTTCAGCGGTCTAGGGAGCATTCCAGAGCTTATCGCCGAAATAAGGAAGAGCTCAAGTGGGAACGCTATCTGAACGCGCTTCTCTTAAGGCGCAAATCAGTTTACTCTAGTGAAATCTATGAAAGTGCTGTTCCCCGCCCTATTGCTCACTTTATCTGCCATGACTTTATCTGCTGTTGAATCGGCGGTACCTGCCGCTACGAAACAAACCGAACGCATCACCTTCGGTGGCGGCTGTTTTTGGTGCATTGAAGCGGTGTTTCAGCGCCTTAAAGGTGTGACGGCTGTCGCCAGCGGTTATGCCGGGGGCCAGATCGCAAACCCAACGTACAAACAAGTTTGTACAGGAGAAACCGGTCACGCGGAGGTGGTACAATTGGAGTTTGAGCCTTCAGTGGTATCTTACGAAAAACTACTCGATGTGTTCTGGGCCGCGCACGACCCGACCTCGTTAAACCGGCAGGGAAATGATCACGGAACGCAATACCGGTCGGTCATCTTCTTCGAAGGTGAAAAGCAGAAGGCGCTGGCTGAGAAATCTAAGGCGACCGCGCAAAAGGATTACATGCTGCCCATCGTCACGGAGATCTCACCGCTCACAAAGTTTTATAAAGCCGAAGATTATCATCAAAACTATTACAATTTGAACGGCACCAAAAACGGCTATTGTGCGGTAGTGATTACGCCCAAGCTTCAAAAACTGTTGCACAAGGGATTGATTGAGGAAACACCCGCCAAATGACCGCGACATCCGCCACAACCCACTTGCCAATACCTCTCACCGGTGCAGAAAAACGCGCCCTGAGAGCCCGCGCGCAACTGTTGGACGCGGTCGTGCGCGTTGGCCACGCTGGGGTCACTGACGCAGTAGTCGCGAGCCTGGATGAGGCACTACTTCAGCACGGTCTGGTGAAGGTGCGCTTCGCGGAGTTTAAAGAACAGCGTGACGAACTCGCTTCGCAATTGGCTCAACGCACGACGAGCCACTTAGTCCAGCAGGTGGGCAATGTGGCGGTGTTTTTCAGGGCACAAGAGTCTATAGACTAGAGCCCTCCGCCCGCTGGAGCGCTGAGTTCTACCCAGCATTCCCTTGTTCGCCCGATTAGATGCCGAGCTGGAGCCCGGCACCCACACAGAAACTTTTTATGATCTTGGATCCCAGCCGCAAATACCGCGCTTACCCGCCCATCTCCTTGCCCAATCGACAATGGCCCAGCCGGACGCTTTCCCACGCGCCGATCTGGTGCAGCGTTGACCTGCGCGACGGTAATCAGGCGCTCGCAGTTCCGATGAACGTCTCCCAAAAGCTGGAGCTTTTTGACGCCTTGGTGCGCTGCGGTTTCAAGGAAATCGAAGTCGGCTTCCCTGCCGCTTCCAACACGGAATTCGCGTTTATGCGTCGTCTTATTGAAGACGGTCGTATTCCAGAAGATGTTACTGTTCAGGTTCTTGTGCAGGCGCGTGAGGATCTCATTCAGCGCACCGTCGAATCTCTCGCGGGAGTGCGCAAGGGCATCATTCACCTCTACAATTCCACCTCTCCCGCCCAACGCCGTATCGTGTTCGGTTTAGAAAAGCCGCAAATTGTCGAGATGGCGCGCAAGGGCACGCGTTGGATCAAGGAGCGTCTACCGAGTTTGGCGGGATCGGACATCCGGCTGGAATACTCGCCGGAAAGTTTCTCCGCGACTGAGGTCGAATTTTCGCTAGAAGTCTGCGAGGCGGTGATGGCGGAATGGGGCCCCACCCCAGAACGGAAGGTCATTTTGAACCTGCCCGACACTGTCGAAGTCGCCATGCCCAACGTGTACGCGGACCAGATTGAGTGGTTTTGTACGCATCTCAAAAACCGAGACGCGGCGATCATCAGCGTCCACACGCACAACGATCGGGGCACGGGCACGGCGGCGACGGAATTGGCTCTGCTGGCTGGTGCGGAGCGCGTGGAGGGGACTCTTTTTGGCAACGGGGAACGTACAGGCAATCTGGACATCATCACCGTAGCCCTGAATTTATACATGCACGGGATCGCGCCGGAGTTGGATTTTTCGAAGATCAACGCTTTGAGGGATGTGTACGAGCGTTGCACCGGAATGCACGTACCACCGCGGCACCCTTACGCGGGAGAGTTGGTGTTTACGGCGTTTTCGGGATCGCATCAGGATGCCATTCGCAAGGGTTTGACGCAGTGGGAAGGCGAGGCAGGGGAAGCAGGGAAGGCGATTTGGGACATCCCTTATCTCACGATTGATCCGTCGGATTTGGGTCGGGAATACCGGGAGGTCATTCGCGTCAACAGCCAGTCGGGAAAAGGCGGGGTGGCGTACTTGTTGGAAAGCGAGTTCGGGATTGAGCTGCCCAAGGATATGCAGCGCGAGTTCGGACCGTTGGCTAACGACGCAGTAGACGCGCTCGGGAGAGAGGTCACTGCAGAAGAATTAAAGACGATGTTTTGGAAGGAATACGTGGACCGGCGGGCTCCGTTGGAATTGCACCACTTCCACGCAGACGGCGTCTCCGGCGTGTTTCGCTGCCGAGCGAGTCTACGGCGAAACGGAGCGGAACTTGCGGTGACAGGGGAGGGCAACGGGCCGATAGCCGCGTTCGTGAGCGGACTGGCCCACGCGGGCGTGGCTCCGTTTGAGGTGGTGGATTACCGGCAGGCCGCCTTAGGGAGCGGGACGGAGGCCAGCGCTATTTCCTTCGTCAAAATTCGTACGCCCGAAGGCCGCGAAGTTTGGGGAGCGGGGGTGAACACGCACATTCAATTAGCGTCCATCGAAGGAGTGCTCAGCGCCTTGAACCGCGCGCAAGCCAGCCGCTAACGACCATGCCGTTTCGAGTCTGCAAATCGTTTGAAATCGAGAACGGACACATGCTGTCCAAACACCCGGATAAGTGCCGGTTTCCGCACGGACACACCCGCAAAGTGGAATGTGTCCTGGTGGCCGACAGCCTTGATGAGAACGAGATGGTGTGCGACTTCAAGGTGGTTAAAGGCCTCCTGAGCGGATTTTTAGAGCAGTACGATCATGCGCTTTGCATGAACACTGCCGACCCGCAATACGCTCATTTCAAAGCAGTTTATGGAGAGAGGGTCATTGGCTTTGAGCAGCTGGATCCCACAACGGAAGTGCTTGCGCAGGCGGTTTACGAACATTTGCGCAGGGAGCTTGCGGCGTACGTTAGCGGGCCGCAGAGCAGTTATCCTGTGCGCGGATGTGTCCGGCTGGAGCGGGTGCGCGTGTGGGAAACGACGAGTTCTTGGGCGGAGTACTGGTCGTAAATCTGGACGGAGTTGCTGGGAGTTTTTCTCCCCCTTTTCACCTCTGACATCGGCTGGTGACTTACCGATTTGTGACCACCCGATGTCGCTTTGAAATCAAAGAGCAAGCCCGTCAGCCATTCGAAAAATGTCCGTACCGGAGAGGGGTGCGAGCTAGAGAACAGGAGCGGAGGGCTCGTGTTCCTGCGGCTTTGGACGACGCGCTTCGAGCTCCTCGGCGATTTTGACCACGCCAAGGATCATCAGCAAAGGTCTTGCGATTAGAAAGATAAGCCTACTGACTCCCGTGACAAGACCGCCCAGCGGCAGCAGTGTCAGCAGAATGCCGATCCCGAAGGAAGCGCTGATGGCCTTAGTGGGTTCGAGGCGGGTGTAGGCCTCGACGCGGTCCAGCAAGATGTCCCGCGTGGGCTGGGAGGGCTGAGTGGGAATTTCCGGTGTGCTCATGCGGCTCATTGTTCTGCGAGGTTTAGCCCGCGCAAGCAATACCAGATTCTGAGAATAGCGCCCTGCACACTCCAAACCTTTGAAGGCGTATTGAATTTCTCGTGCTCCAATGGGAGTCGGCGTGAATACTATCTGTCGCATGAAATTGATTTCCTGGAACGTAAACGGACTGCGTGCAGTGCTTCGCAAAAACTTTCTCGAATTCCTCGCTGCCGAGAACCCGGACGTGTTGGCGTTGCAGGAAACCAAATGCACGGAAAGCGACGTTGAACCGCAGTGGCCTGGGTACTCTGCGTATTTCAATAGTGCCCAGAAAAAGGGGTATTCGGGAACGGCTGTACTCACCCGGGTAACGCCTGTGAGTGTTAGCCGCGGAATTGGTCTGGAGGAACACGATCAGGAAGGGCGCGTGCTGACATTAGAATTCGAGGCGTTTATTTTAGTAAACGTGTACGTACCCAATGCGCAACGGGAGTTGGCGCGCTTGGGGTATCGGCAGGAATGGGACCGCGCTTTTCTGGGGTACTTGCGCGGCTTGGAAGAGCGCAAACCGGTGGTGTGTTGCGGTGATTTCAACGTGGCTCATCAGGAGCGGGATCTAGCTCGGCCCAAAGAAAACGTTCGTACTCATGGATTTACAGTTGAAGAACGCAGTGGTTTTGGCGCGCTGATGGAGGCGGGCTTCGTGGACACATTCCGCCAATTTGAAACCGCAGGCGGCCATTACACCTGGTGGAGCGCCATGAATAAAGCGCGGGAACGAAACGTTGGTTGGCGCATCGATTATTTTTTGGTGAGTACGGCTTTGACGCAACAGGTGAAGCGCGGATGGATTCTGCCAGAAGTGGGCGGCTCGGATCATTGTCCAGTGGCGGTAGAATTAGCGGGGTGAGCCGCGCTTTTTGCGCCCCACGCGCATCATCAGGCTAGGCAAAAGGGCGGCGGCTGGAGTTTACTCAACTCTCACTTTTATGGCTCGTAAGACCCCCACCCACCCAGCGGCCCAAACTAGGCCCGCAGTTGTTGCACCCAAGAAACTACTCGTCGCCAATCGCTCCGAGATTGCAATCCGCATCATGCGCGCGGCGACAGAGCTAGGTTTGCGCACCGTGGCGATCTACGCACAGGAAGATCGTTTTTCCATGCACCGCTTCAAAGCGGATGAAGCCTACCTCGTAGGCGAAGGGAAGGGCCCTGTGGGCGCTTATTTAGACATCGATGGGATCGTTGCTCTGGCCAAGGAAAAAGGGGTGGACCTCATTCATCCGGGATATGGATTCCTCTCCGAAAACGCTCATTTTGCCCGGGCGTGCGCAAAAGCTGGAATCGGCTTTGTCGGCCCCAAGCCCGAGCTCTTAGAATTGATGGGGGACAAAGTCGCGGCGCGTGCCCTGACTCAAAAGCTCAAAGTTCCCACGTTGCCGGGCACCGAGGACCCCGTAAGCAACCGCAGTGAGGCACTTAAAATCGCCAAGAAGATTGGTTTTCCGCTCATCATCAAGGCGGCTTTCGGCGGCGGCGGGCGTGGAATGCGCGTGGTCCGCAAGCCCGAGGATTTGGCCTCACTTCTGGACGAAGCCCAAGGCGAGGCAGAACGGGCGTTCGGCAACTCAGCAGTGTTTTTGGAAAAGTACATTCCAAGGGCGAAGCACATTGAGGTGCAAATACTCGGCGACAGCCATGGGGCTGTGCTGCATCTCCACGAGCGGGATTGTTCGGTGCAACGGCGCCACCAGAAAGTCGTGGAAATCGCGCCCTCAGTCGGGCTGGACGACCGAGTTCGCGGAGAGCTTTGCGAGGCCGCCGTGCGCATCTCAAAGGAGATCGGTTACGATAACGCGGGAACCGTCGAGTTCCTGTACGACCTCGATACGAAGGCGTGGTTTTTCATTGAAATGAATCCGCGCATTCAAGTGGAACACACTGTTACCGAGCAAATTACTGGCATCGATTTAGTTCGCTCCCAGATTCTAATCGCGCAGGGCGCCTCCCTCCACGGACCAGAGCTGAGCTTGCCCACGCAAGAAGCCGTGCCGCGGTTGGGCTACGCAGTCCAGTGCCGCGTAACCACCGAAGATCCCGAAAACAAGTTCACGCCGAATTACGGTAAAATTATTACTTACCGCAGTGCGGGCGGCTTTGGGGTCCGGCTCGATGCGGGGATGGGCGACACTGGGGCGGTCATCACGCCTTTTTACGATTCCTTGCTGGTGAAAATCACGGCCTCGGGCGCGACTTTCCCCATGGCGCTGGAGCGGATGGACCGCAGTTTGAGAGAGATGCGCATCCGCGGAGTTAAGACAAACATTCCGTTTTTGGAGAACGTGATTCACTCGCCGCAATTTAAGGAAGGCGGAGCGACGACCACGATGATCGATACCTCGCCGGAGCTTTTCTCGTTCAAAGCGAAGCGGGATCGCGCGAGCAAGCTGCTGGCATTTTTGGGCAACGTGATCGTGAACGGCAATCCGCATGCAAAGGGGCACAAGCCCGCCGTCGCATTTCAGGCGGCCCCCCTTCCAAGTTACACGCACAACGCCCCGCTGCAGCCTGGCACACGACAGCTCCTGCAAAAACTTGGCGCACGCGGCTTTGCAGAATGGACACGCAAACAAAAGCGCCTCCTCATCACGGACACGACTTTCCGCGATGCCCATCAGTCGTTGATGGCGACACGCGTGCGCACGTTTGACATGGCTGCGATTGCGCCTGCGGTGGCGCACCGGGCGAGCGAGTTATTTTCTCTAGAAATGTGGGGAGGCGCGACGTTCGACACAGCGATGCGTTTCCTCAACGAAGATCCGTGGGCGAGGCTCCGGGTGTTGCGCGAAAAGGTACCCAACATCTGCTTCCAGATGCTCCTTCGCGGAGCGAACGCGGTGGGTTACACGAGCTATCCCGCCAACGTAGTGGCTGGCTTTATCAAACATTCCGCCGAGGCCGGCATCGACATCTTCCGTGTGTTCGATTCGCTCAACGACTTGTCGAATTTGAAGGCAGCGATGGAGGCGGTTCAGAAGACCCACGCGGTTTGCGAAGGGACGCTTTGCTACACCGGCGACATTCTGGACCCAAAGCGCACGAAATACGCGCTGGCTTATTACATCAAGTTAGCCAAGGAGTTAGAGCGTATGGGCGCTCATTTTCTGGCGATCAAGGACATGGCTGGCCTTTGTCGCCCCTACGCGGCACAGGCTCTGGTGAAAGCGCTCCGCAGCGAGGTCGGTCTACCTATCCACTTCCACACCCACGACACCTCGGGCATCAACGCGGCGTCCATCCTACGCGCCAGCGATTCCGGCGTAGACGTTGTGGACCTCGCGCTCGCCTCGATGAGCGGCTCCACCTCCCAACCGAATCTCAACTCCGTCGTCGCCGCCCTGCAGCACACCCCACGCGACACCGGCCTCGACCTCGATACGCTCAACGAGTTTTCCGATTACTGGGAAAAGGTACGGGAGTTCTACGCTCCCTTCGACACCGCGCCCAAGACGGGTTCTGCGGAGGTTTACTTGCATGAGATGCCCGGCGGCCAGTTCACGAACTTAAAGGAACAAGCCTCCTCCATGGGCCTTTCGGCGCGATGGCCGGAGATTGCGCGGACTTATGCGGAGGTAAACGCGCTCTTCGGTGACATCGTAAAAGTCACGCCCTCTTCCAAAGTTGTGGGAGACATGGCCCTATTCCTTTTCACGCGAGGGATTAAGCCGGCGGACGTGGTGAACTTGCCACCGGGCACGCCATATCCGGAGTCCGTACGCGACATGCTAGGCGGCGGTTTGGGTGCGCCGATGGGCGGTTGGCCGAAGGCGGTGGTGCGCGCAGTACTGGGCAACGAAAAGCTCAAGCGCGTGAAGCCCACTCCAGTGGATTTGAAAACGACTGCTGCGGAAGTCGCCGCGAAGACTGGCCGACCTTCGGGAGATGACGACCTTTACTCGCACCTGATGTATCCGCAGGTGTTCGCTGATTTCGCGAAATTCCAAAAAGATTTTTCAGATCCCAGCGTGCTGCCAACACCCGCGTTCTTCTACGGGCTAAAACTTGGCGAGGAAATATCAGTGCCCATTGAAGAAGGCAAGTTGCTGTTTATCAAGCTGATGAATGTCACCGGCCCGGACAAGGACGGGCGCTGCGTGGTGGCTTTCGAACTCAACGGAATGCCCCGCGAAGCTGTGGTGGTGGACAAAACAATCGCTCCAAAAACCAAGGCGCGAGTCAAAGCGGACTCCGCGAATCCATTGCAAATCGGCGCGCCTATTCCAGGGATGCTGACCGCGCTCCACGTCACACTGGGCAGTAAGGTGGCAGCCGGCGACAAGCTGGCAACGCTGGAAGCGATGAAGATGCAGACCACGCTTTACGCGCACACCGCCGGAATTGTCGAAGAGCTTTTGACCGAGGTTGGAGACGCGGTCGAAGCAGGCGATTTGTTGGTAAAGATTCGAGGATAACAAAGCGTCGAATCCTCCGCATTTTTGCGAAGCAGACGCTGCAGGAAATTGCAGCTGGTTTGAAAACCTGTCCACAGCGCGGGGGCAGGTTTTCCGACTGCTCCTACGTCACGTGGCGCAAGGCCTCGATGGGGTTCATCAGAGCTGCGCGCTTTGCGGGATAGAGGCCGAAGACGATCCCGATTGCTACGGAAATACCGAAGGCGAGAGGCAAGGACCACGGCACGATGATGGGCACCATCGTGCGAACGACATCCGGCAAGGCGGCCATCGCTGCGGGGAACATCTTGTTGGTGAACTTCATAACCAAGGCGAAGATGGGGGAACACGCGAGACCGCCCAGCGCCCCAGTCAAGCCGCCACCAATGGAAAGCACGATGGTCTCCACTAAAAACTGCTGCGTGATATCGCGCCGCCTTGCCCCGATCGCGCGCCGAATCCCGATCTCCCGAGTACGTTCCGTCACCGTGGCCAACATGATGTTCATGATCCCAATTCCACCGACCACCAGCGAAATTGCCGCGACCAATCCCATCATTGCGATGAACATGAGTCTCGTGTTTCGCGCCTGCTCCAACAACTCGAGAGGCACGGTGATAGTGTAATCGTCCGACTGATGGTTGAGCGACATGGTTCGCCGAACGACGTCTGCGGCTTCCATCACCTTGCTTGAATCGGTGAGCGAGAGCGTCACTTGCGATGCGATGGGGACGCCACTTTCGGTATGAGAATAGATTTCAAAAAAGTGCGTCCAGAGTGTGCTCAGCGGGATATAGACGTCCCGAGCCGTCTCCTGTTTGATGGCCGCTCCGCTACTGGAGTTCCCAGCAACCGTAGTAGTCGAGTTAGCCGGTCCCTTTAAAATACCCACCACCGTATAAAAATCGGCACCTATGTGAATGGCCCGCCCCAGCGGATCCTCATAGCCCAAGAGCGTCGTGGCGACCTCTGGAGAGAGCACGCAAACCTTATGTCCATTTGCGAGATCTGTGGGCGTAAGAAAATGGCCGCGTTCTATTTCCAGCTTGTGCAGCGACAGATAGTCAGGCGTGGTACCTACGAGGCGTCCGAATAGCTGGCGGGTTCCGTAGCTAAACGAGCGTTTCAACTGTTCCCGCAACGGGGTAATTTTCTCGATGCACGGCACCGAAGCCGCGAGTTGAAGGTAATCATTTTCGGTCACGCCATAGCGCTGGTACCTCGCGGTTCCCTGCTGGGGCGGAGGCGCCACAGTGTTCAAAATGATGTTGTTCGCCCCCATCTCGGCGATCTGCTCCTGCGCCTTGGCGCTGATGCCTTCGCCGATGGCAAGCAACCAGATCACGCTCGCCACTCCGATAAAGATCCCCAATACCGTCAGCAAAGAGCGCAGCGGATGGAGCAGCAAGTTTTTCACACCCAAGTTGGCGGTGCGCATCAATTGCACGAGAGCGCCGTACGTTCCGGCCGAATTCTTTGGCACCTCCTCCTCCAAATAAGGCGTGGGAGTGACTTCCACAGGCCGAAGCCGGGTGTCGGACTGGATCAACCCGTCACGCAGGCGCACGATACGACGGGCGTGCGCAGCGACCTCCTCTTCGTGGGTCACGAGTATGATAGTCTTGCCCGTGGCATTCAGTTTTTCTAGGAGCGCGAGAATTTCGCCGGACGTGACGGAGTCGAGGTTGCCGGTGGGTTCATCGGCGAGAATGTAGCGAGGCAGATTTGCGAGGCCGCGCGCAATGCCTGCACGCTGTTGCTGGCCACCTGAAAGCTGCTGAGGCCGATGGGTAAGGCGTTCGCCCAAGCCGACAAGTCCGGCCAGTTCGAGACAACGAGCCCGGCCTTCCTCAGTAATCGGCCCTTGGTAGGCCAGAGGCGACTCGATGTTCTCCACCACGGTCAGCTGCGGAATGAGATTATAAGACTGAAACACGAACCCGATACGGAAGGCGCGAATTGCGGCGAGCTGGTCGTCGTCGAGAAGCGCCACGTTGTCTGAGCCAAGATAAAACTCGCCGGAGGATGGTTTATCGAGGCAACCCAAGAGGTTGAGCAGCGTGCTTTTACCGGAACCCGACGGCCCCATAATAGCAATATAATCGCCTTCAGGGACGTCCAAATCAATTCCCTTGAGCACTGCAAGAGATTCTCCCGCAAGATCGTAATTCTTGCATAACCCAATCAGCCGGATTGCCGAGTTCATGGTGGGCAACACTTCCCGCCCCTTTTAGCGGGCTCCCACATTTTCCGCGAATTTTAGCGGCTTACGTTTCTTAGCTGATGTCACCTCCGGCAACTTGACCAGAGTTTCCACACTTTGTGGTGCGAGCACAACCTTGTCTCCCGCGTTCACACCTTCGGTCACCACCACTGAATTTTCATTCGCGGAGCCCACGTGAATTTCATGAGCAGCAATCTCTCCAGCTTCTTCTACGATACAGAAAAAGCGTTTCCCACGTTCCAAAACGGATTGCACTGGGATTTGCAAAACATCCTCCATGCGTTCGACTTCAATAGCGACTTGTGCGGTCATCCCCGTTCGGGCACCGAGCGGTGCGTCGTTGATGGTCACCTCCGCACCATATTCCTTGATGGTGCTATAAGGGGTGGCTGCGGGAAGCGGATATTCGGTCACCGAACGCACGACCCCAGTGAGGACGTTTTTGGGGAAAGCATCCAAACGGATTTTGGCTGGCATCCCGACTTTGAGTTTGTCGATACGGGATTCGTTAATGCGGGCGACGACCTGCATGCGTTTAGGATCGGGTAATCGAATAATGACCTGACGCTCCCGAACCAATTTTCCTTCTGCGATCAAAGGATCTCCCGATGGCAAATTAGCGTAAACCACTTGTCCAGAGGTAGGTGCATTTATAATACACTTGGAGAGTTGATCTTCAAGGCTCTTGAGTTTGTCGTCGTCCAAGGCTCGGCTATTTTCTCGGGAACGCATCCGCGCTTCCGCAGTCTCGACGTTGGCTGTGAGCCGGTTGATATTTTTTTTCTTCGTGTATTTCTCCAACACGTCCAATTTGGTGGAGGCGTTTTCTAACTCTTTGCGCGCTTTCTCCACGGCAAAGCGATCCGCCTCCAACTGGACACCCGTCACATATCCACGCTCGGCTAAGCGAAGGCTGTAGCGAAGATACTCCTCAGAACGACGAAGGTTCTCTTGAGCCACAAATTGGTCGCTTTCAGCTGTCCCCCTTTCCTGAAGGTAAGTACCTAGCTCGTACTCCTGTAATGCAATTTTAGCGGACTCGTAATCGGTGCGCCCTTCCACCTCCAACGCGCGGCTGGTGTTGCACAGAATCTGCTGCTGGATGACATCGGCCTGCAGTCCTGAATCGTCTAATTTGACTAGAAAATCTCCCTCATTCACGTACGCGCCTTCGGCGACAATCTGAATAATGGGCGTTCCAAGCAACGCTTTGGACTGCACTTGGCAGCGAATTTCGACATTGCTGGAGCTCCCCACTTCTCCACGCTCAACGACTTCCTGCAAAAATGGACCGGTAGAAACGGTCGCGGTCATTGGGATGCTTGGCAGACTCGATTTCTTCGTTGCGTCGAAGGGTGCAAGCCAGAATACAGCCGCAGCCGTAATGGCTATAATACTAAACCATAGCAGCTTATTTCGCTTATTGCGTTTTGGAGAGGAAGCAGAATTCATCGGACAACGGGCTGCTCTTGGCGGTTATTTAAATATGCGGTACTCGACGAACTCGCGGGGCGGGCGCTGGAGACCGTGCTCCATTGCGTGAGGCGGCTGGCAAGGCGCGCAGGATTCATCGGGCCCGGATCGCTCCAGAGCCCGTCATTGTCGAGGTGCATTGTGCCGGATTCAAAATCCAGCTCCAACCGCAACACATCGTAGCCAACGCGCATACTGAGAAAATCGTTTTGAGCGTCCAACAAGTCGCTTAAAGCCGTCACCAAATCACGGGCCGTCGTTGCCCCGATCTGCGCCACCACGCCGGGACGCGGAGGTTCCTCGAGACGCAACCGCGCGATGTCCACCTGAGATATGGCCACCTGCACCGCCGAGCGCCGCAGTTCGAAGTTGAGCTGGCACAACTCAATAAGGCGGGTGGTATTCCGCAGACTTTGCCCGACACGATCCTCAAACAGCATGTAATCCCGACGGGCGCGCTGATACTCAATCAGTGCCTCCCGATAATTATTGCGCTCAGCGAGACGGGAAAGCGGGGTGTCAAAGCGTAATCCGGCGCGTACAAATCCCGTGCGTCCATCAAATTGCGCCACGCTGTTGTTTATGGTTCCCATTCCTGCGGCGGCAGTGAAGTCCAAGCCACTTTTGAGCGCATTGGCGTAAAAGCCGACTTTGCGCCAAGAATCCACGAGACGTGCTCGCGCGTTCATCCAATCGAGACGATGTTCTTTTGCTGTTGCAAGAGCTTGTTGACTGTCAATTTCCACAGCTGGCAGTTCTGCCGTATCCAAACGGATACCGGTTTGGTTCAAAGAAACCGCCAACAGCAGCCCCGAAAAGTCCGCGACTAAATCCACCAACTCCGCACGTGCCAATTCGAATTCTTTGGTGTTTAAGACCTCTACAAACCCTTGGATACGCCCTGAAAGGCGCTGCAACTCGGTTGCGTTGCCGTCCAGCTGGTTCACGTAACGGGTGGCACGGTTCTCCAGTTCAGCGGAGCTCAGCGCGCCTGGTTCCACTCCAAGTTCAGCCGCTACAACGCTTCGAGCCACTGCCTCGAGTCGTTTTTTTCGATCGGGCAGCGCTCTGCGTAGTCCGCCAAGATCCGCACGGGCACCGTCCACCAATCGCGCAAAGGGCTGCTCCAGTTTAGCCAGCTCGGAATGCATTTCCAGAAGCTGTGGCACCTCGCTGACGCGGGTTCTGTCTCGGAGACGGGTCTGCAGCACAGTCAAGGCGCGATCCAGAGCCGTGGCGTCGGGATTCGTGGTGCTAAAGCGTTTAAGCAACGGGTCACGGATACTCATAGGGAGCTCCGGAGGGAGGCCCATCTCTACTTTGTACGCGTCCAACTGCGTCTGATAGGCGGCCTTTGCAGAAAGCAAATTGCTCTGACTGTTAAACAAGGCAAGCCGCGCCTGATCCACCTGTAGCCGGCTCCCAATCCGGCCGGCGTCAAATGCGGCGGACAATTGATCCAAACTCTGCCGCAATCGTGCGACATTTGCTTCCAAGTTTTCGATCTGCTGCGTCTGCGACAACAGTCCAAGATAACCTCCAGCGGCCGGCGCACCAGTGCGGCCCCCAGGCGTTCCGGCGATCACACCCAGTCCCGAGGCTCCCACGATGTCGTTGCGAGATGGACCCTCCCCAGAGTTGCGCCCCGTGGCGATTTTAACATAAAATCCTAATTGGAACTGCTGCATTTGACGGACGTTAGCGAGAAGTGTCCGCTCGGTTTGAGTGAGTGCTTCGAGCGCCCGATCCTTGCCACCTAAGCGCAGAAGGGGTTGCAAAAATGTGAAGTTTAATAGCGAACCCGTGGAGCTTGTAAGCGAGTGGCTTTTAAAATCCCAGAGGAACTGGTTAGCGAAACTTGCCAAAAGTTCGCCCCCACTGGACGTAATCCAACGCACACTTCCGTCCGTTAAAACCCCGAGATGTTTTTGATCCGAAGGTGGCTTTGTGACCCCGCCCTTGTTGGCGCCATCCGCTTCGGCCTTCGCGGTTTCACTCAGCGCAAACTTTGGAGACAGTTGGTAACGCTCATAGCTAACGTCTAAGGCGGAGAGGTAAAGATCCTCTTTTTCGTGTTGGAAATCTCGAGAGTTAATGAGCGCCAAACGCACGGCGGACTTCAAATCCAAAGCCACCTTGCCGTCTTTCTCACCCGGCAGAATCTTGCGCCAAGCATCGTTTTGCAACGCGCTGGGATCTCCCATGCTCTTCCAGGATGCGGCCCCCTTTCGGCCATCAACTTCAAGCATCAACGCGTGGGACACCGGATCATCCGGCGGCATGGTGGGCTGATCTGGGTCCGAATTGTCAAAAAAACGTGAATCCGGATGTGGTTCGATGCCGGCATCCCGAAAAGGAACATCGACGGGGAGAGATTGCGCCTTGCCCGCGATGGCAGCGTACGCGTCCCGATCCGCTTTTTTGCGGTAGGCTACGCGAGAACAACCCAAGCCTGCGATTAAAAGCAAGCTGATGGTTGTCGGGGTTAACAGTTTTCTAGGGGCGATCCACTCCACGGAGAGAAAACCCCGCCCGTGGCTCTTCCTTAGGGCTTTTAAGCGTCTCCCCTAAGGGTACCACTCAACAAAATAGAGGCTGTCGCTCCAGTCTTTGTACACTGTGCGACGACCGGTCGTAATTGTACGGCTTTTGAAGCCCTACTTCTTTTTAATGGGTGCGCCAGATTTTGGCGCGGAGTCCTTCTTTTTCTGTTCAGCGGCGCCGGCCTGTTTTTGCTTTTGACCTTTCGCCTTGTTCACGGACTTGGGGGATTTGTCGCCCATAATATTTGGTGGGTGGGAGGCTGAATGTACGAAGGCTCCGACGGAATGTCGAAGCGCTTTCGGTGGTGGGAGTCTTGCACTAAGTGCAGCACTCTGTAAACGGCGCGTTATGCAAATTGACTACTTTTCTCAATCGGGCGGTGCGCGAAAGATGTACGTTCAGAAGGCCAGCCTAGCAGGCAGTGAGGTCGGAAACGACGGTTCCGATACCGGAGGCATCGAGGCCATGAGCCGGTCGGTTGAGCGAAGCGACACCACCGGATGGGGTAAAAAACACAGAAGCATCCCGACGGGATGTGGGCACCCAAGCTGCTGCGCCGTGGTTATTTTGCATTGAGGCGCACACTGTTTCCCACAAATAAATTCCTGTACCTGAGATGCGACGCCGCTGCCATCCCCTTGGGATGTGGGCCGTTTTCACCCACGAACCCGGTGGTGTCGTCGCATCGCTCCTCAACCGCCGGCTAAAGGCTTTCATGCCTCTGGCATGACAAATCACGGCACCCCACGACGACTTTGGCTAAAGGCTTTCATGCCTCTGGCATGACAAATCACGGCACCCCACGACGACTTTGGGTGACTCGCCCAAGCCAGGAATCAGCTAACCACCCACCGCACTCGTTCAACCCGTCGTCGCTAAGTTCGCCAAATTAAACCTCACCGCCTACTAATCCAGAAAAACAAGCTCACTTGCGTTTAGCAGCGCGCGGCAAAATGCAGTCAGACCGTGCGCCGCGATAAAACGATCGGCCGCGTCTTTTTCTGCGGGCGAAGGTTCGCGCTGAAAGGCGATTCTGTAGGCCGCTTGGACGGAGTGAGTTGAACCTAAGCGCGTGGCCAACGCTGCGGCCATGTCCAGCGTGAACCCGTGATTGAGCAACGTCAGCGCCTGTAGCGGAGTACTGGTGTTGGCCCGTTTCGGGGCGGGGAACGCGGTATCCGGCAGATCGAAGTCGTTCAACAAATCAACCACGCTGGCCCGCGCGTTTTGGTGGTAAACTGCTCGGCGGTACGTCTCGGGCCCGTGTTGTTCCAAAGGCACGTACGTGGAAACATTGTTGGCGAGCACCTTATACAACCGAAATCCTGGGCCGCCCGCTGGGACTAACTGCAGCTTCCCCGCCGCACTAAGCACTGTGTCGCGGATCTCCTCAGCGTTCAGACGCCGAGGAGGAAACCGCCACAACAAGCGAGCGCTCTTATCAACACGGGCGGCCTCCTCGCGCAGATCTGCGCTTTGTTGATAGGCACGGGAGAGCATAATCTCCCGATGTAAGGGCTTGAGGCGCCAACCATGGAAAAGCAGGCGCGTGGCGAGAAAGTCTAGAAGTTCTGGGTGTGAGGGGCGGCTTCCAAGAAAACCGAAGTCGCCCGGTGTGTCGACTAAACCCGTCCCGAAGTGGTAGTGCCACAGTCGGTTAGCGAGCACTCTAGGCGGCAGGGAATTGTCGTCGCCGGTCAGCCATTGCGCAAGGGCGAGGCGGCGTTCGCCCTCAGGTGCACCGGCCGGTAACGCGAAGGGTTTGCCCACACGATCCAACACGCTGAGGCTGGCTGGCACCACGGAATCGCCCAGCTTCAGCGGGTCACCGCCTTTGTGCACAAACGTCTGCTCCGAAGGTTGCGAATACGTTCCCGCCCAAATCTCACGCAACTTCGGGACTGCATCGATTTTACGCTGTAGCTCCGCAATCAACTTAGCCAGAGCGGCTAACTGTACTCGCTCCTCCTCGGTGGTCACCTCCCGGCGCACCCGCTCGATCCCGTGCGCCTCCGACCACGGCGCTCGATCCAGGCCAGAAGACACTGTTTTCCAGTTAGTTCCATCGACTGAAACCCTCACTTCGTATTCGCACGGAGTCGCTCCCTGGCTTTTGTCCTGAACGTCTTTGCCTTTGGCGTTACTAAATACAATTCGGTCAATAGTTTCCAGCTTTGCAAGCGTGATGGTCAACTCGGCCGGAGTGCCCACAGCCCATTGCTCGCCAGGCTTTCCATCAATACAGAGTTGCGGCCCGTAAGCTTCAGGAAAATCTTCCGCTTTAATGGATTGCGTGCCGCTTGCGCTCCCGCCATTTGCCGCGAGGGCTACATTTCTGGACGCCTTATCCGCGCTCCAAACCTCAAATTCGGTCAGGCGTGCGCTAGTAGCTGACTTTGGGTTAGCCGTACTCGCGTGCATCACAAACTTCACGAAGCGAACTTGTTCTGCTGAAAAATGATCTTCTGTCGCGTTGGGATCGACCTTCGGCTTGGCAGTCTTCTGAGCCGCCGCCGCAGCCCTACAGCGCGCTTCAACCGCTTTCTCCAGAGCTTGCTGCTGCTCGGTAAGAAGTTTCTTTTCGTCGTTCAATGGCTTGCTAGCCATGTCAAAAGCAGCCCTTTCCTGCTTCGATACGACCACACGCCTTCCGTGTTTAACACCCTCAAAAGCAGATTTTAACCGATAATAATCCTCTGTTGGAATAGGATCAAATTTGTGGTTGTGGCAACGCGCACAATTCACTGTGAGCCCGAGAAACGCGCTGCTGGTGGACGTTACCAGCTCATCCAAAGTCGCGGCGCGTATGTTTTTCTGCGCCACCACATCCTGATTCCCGACGTCATCATACGGCCCAGCGACAAGAAAGGCACTGCCGACTTCCACCTCGGGATTTCCCTTTCCAAGAATATCTCCGGCCAAGTGTTCTGCAATGAAGCGATTAAATGGCTTGTCCTCATTAAATGAATGAATGACGTAATCTCGAAACGGCCAAAGATCGTTAATGATAAAATTCCGTTCGAACCCATTACTCTCGCCAAAACGCACGACATCCAGCCAGTGCCTGCCCCAATGTTCGCCGTACTGGGGCGAGGCCAAAAGTCTATCCACTAGCGCTTCCACAGCCGGGCGCGCCTCAGTCTGATACGCCTTCGCGAAGGCCTCCACCTCCTCCATACTCGGAGGCAACCCAGTTAAATCATAACTGATCCGACGAATCAGGGCTCTCGCTTCGGCCGGCGCGTTGAAGTGCAACCCTTTCTCCGTCAGCTTTTCTTCGAGAAACCCGTCAATGTCCTTGTGTCGAAATTCCCGAGCGAGCGGCTGCAGCGACCACCACGATTTGTCCGCACGTTTCGCCTCTAATTGCGTGCCGTCTCTGGGATCCGGCGCACCCATTTTGACCCAGGCGATGAGATCCGCGATCGCCGCGTCGGGCAGCTTGGGCTTCTTCGGCGGCATCGCGGTGTCAGGATCTTCGTGGCGAACGCTTTTAAGCAGTTGGCTGGCTTCGATGTTTCCCGGGATAATGACCGGTTCGCCGCTATCGCCGCCTTTCTCCCAACCAGTTTTCGAGTCGAGAAACAGGTTGCCCTTAAGCTTTTTAGCCTCAGCGCTGTGACATTCGTAGCAGTGTTCTACGAGTAAGGGCCGAATTTTTTGTTCAAAAAACGCCACGCCCTCTGGGCTTGGGCTCGCAGAGAAAGCCGTTGTGGTAAAAGCTGTTACAGCCAGTAAGACGGGTAGATAAGCTTTCATCACAGGTTGGGAGGCGACTCAAGCCAGCAGACCCTTAAGCACATGACCATGTACGTCGGTAAGACGCCGATTGGCACCGTTGTGGTAATAAGTGAGTTGCTCATGGTTGAGTCCGAGGAGCTGTAAGACTGTAGCGTAGAAGTCGTAAACTGTGGCCACATCCTGCACGCTGCGGCGCCCGAATTCATCGGTGGCCCCGTGGCTAATGCCTCCCTTAACCCCGGCGCCCATCATCCATGTCGTGAAGGCGTCTGGGTTGTGGTCGCGCCCGGAGGTGCCTTCCTGACGGGTGGGCATCCGCCCAAACTCCGTACACCAAAGGACTAACACATTGTCTAACATCCCCCGCTGCTTGAGGTCGCTCAGCAGGGCAGCCGTCGGTTGGTCAAAAATGGGGCAGTGCCGTTCGTAGTCCGCCTTGAGCGTCTTGTGCGCGTCCCAGTTGAGGAGGCCATCCACGGCACTCGCTCTGGAGGCGCAGTAGAGGCTGACGTAGCGCACTCCCTGTTCAAGAAACCGTCTCGCGAGCAAACAGTTGCGGGCATACGCGGCCTTTAGTCCGTTGGCATCCTGAGTGCCGTAAAGCGCATGAATATGCTGTGGCTCACGCGTGAGATCGCTGACCTCCGGCGCCTTCATCTGCATTCGCGCCGCGAGTGCGTAAGACGCGAGCCGAGCAGAAAGCTCGTCCTGCCCCGGGCGACTCCCTGCGAAACCGGCGTTCAGTGTTTGCAGAAAATCCTGCGTTGCAGAATCTTCCATTTCACTAATTCCTGCGGGCCGCGCCAGATTACGCAGCGGCTGCTGAGCAGACATCGATACAGCTTGGTACTCCGCAGGCAAAAACCCGTTGCTCCAATTCGCCTTTCCGTTGGGTGGTTCTCCGCGCAAATCTTGGATTGAGACGTAGGTGGGAAGGTTGTCGTTTAGCGAGCCCAAGGCGTAATTCACCCACGAGCCGGCGCTAGGAAAGCCTTCTCGGGTGAAGCAGGTATTCATGCTTATACACCCTGGGCCGTGGGTGTTACTCCGTGACACCATGGAATGAATGAACGCCATGTCATCCACATGACGGCTCATGTGAGGGAGCATGGACGAGATCATTTTTCCGCTGCTGCCCGCTGGTAAAAATGGCCATGGCGAGCGCATCAGTGTCCCGTTCTTACCTTGGAAAGTGACCTCCTGTTCGGCTCCCGGCAGCGGCGTGCCATCGTACTTTTCCAACATCGGCTTATGATCCCAAAGATCCATGTGTGACGCAGCCCCGGGGCAAAATATCTGGAGTACTTGCTTCGCCTTGGGTGCGAAATGGGACGGACGCGACGGCGCTGCTTGCACCTCGTTTGCCAGCAAACGGGAAAGAGCGACACCAGTGAGACCGGTGGTCATATCGCCAAGAAAACTTCGGCGGCTGAGATCGAGAGCGCTCATATTAGAACAATACGAGTTTAGAGGATGGCTGACTACGCCTCAGACTCCATACTCTACGTTTATTGTCTCATCGATACTGGGCATTTGCCCGCTGGTATCATCTAAAAAGCGTCTTCTAGGTTATCCCAAGCTTTTCACGTCCCTCGACGGAAATACGCTCTGGACCCCATGGCGGATCCCACACCAGTTGGACATCCGCCTCTGCGACTCCTGGCAATTCGGAAATGCGCTGTCTGGCATCTGCGGCAAGGGCCGGCCCCATGCCACAACCGGGCGCCGTCAAAGTCATTTGCACGAGAACTTTATACGTATCAGAGGCGCCCTCAACAACATCAGTCTTAAGATCATAAATCAGCCCTAAATCCACGATGTTCACTGGAATCTCCGGGTCGTACACGCCCTTCAACGTCTCCCAAACAAGCGCCTCAGAAAACGGCCCGTCAGCGACAGGGCGAGCCTGGGGCACGACATCCAACCCCACAGCGTCAGCATCCTGTGCGGCAATCCGGTAAAGACCACCAATGGAAGCGTGTACTGTGTAAGTTCCGCCTAGGGACTGAGTGATGGAGACGACTGTACCCTCCGGCAAAGTGGTGACATGACCGCTTGGAATCGCGGTGGCTTCCACCGAGCGGCTTAGAGGGATAAAATCATTCATAAAGTTTCGAGCCGTAACACGCGAAGATAGCGCTTCCTCATCTGATAAAGATTAGTCGAGTGAGTCCTAGATCAGACAGAGACGCGGTTCATGTTCGACTTAGAGAGCCTTAGTCTTCGCGGGTCACACGCCAGCGGGTTTCGGGATAAAGATTCACATTATCGGAATCGATATCAAAGCCGCAGGATTCCAAAAGGAAAGCCACGCCCTCTTTGGAATGCATCGTCTCGCGCAGACTACGCGCAAAAAGCTCGACGTATTCCTTGTAGCTATCCAAGGCTAAAGCGCCATCGGAGACGTACTTGGCGAGTTCCGCATCGTGACTGTCGATGAGATCCATCAGTGCCTTGCGCAGGCGCAGGCGCATGACGGGATCCACGACGAGGCGGAACGGATTCGCGGAAGGATCCGAAGGGACAGGATCCCGCGAGATTTCAAAAGGCAGCGTTGCTAAGTTATAAGTGGAGAGGGCGTCGTCTTCCATAGGTAGGGGCTCCTTTGAATAAGTTAGCCTAGCTTGGTGATGCTGCAAGCGGAGGCATCATAAAGGTTCGTTTTGTGTTTTAAGTCGGCTTCAACATTCCTGCTGCATCGCTTCAAAGGGCTCCTTTACGAAGCGCCTCGCGGCGGTCGCGCACGAGACTGACGACCAGCGAGGTCCACCCAGTTTGATGCGAGGCACCGAGGCCCTCGCCAGTTTCAGCGTGGAAATATTCGTGAAACAGCAACAATTCCTTCCAATGTTCCACGTCGCTATACCGTTTAGCCGTCCCGAAACAGGGGCGATAACCCGCCTCATCTGGGACGAATAGGGAGATCAGGCGATCGCACAAATCCAGGGCGATCTCCCGTAGCGTCGCCGTCTTGCCCGAGCCTGTGGGATATTCGATGGCAAAGGTATCACCGTAAAAATACGCGTAACGCTCTAGTGCTTCGATGATTAGAAAGTTAATGGGAAACCAAATGGGACCGCGCCAATTGGAATTACCACCGAACATGTCGGTCGTAGCCTCGCCGGGTGCGTACGCGACTTCATGTCTTTGACCCTCGTGAATGAAAGTGAAGGGCTTCTGGTCGTGCGCCTTGCTCAGCGAACGTATGCCGAAATTCGAGAGAAACTCCTCCGAATTAACCATGTACTCCAAACACTTGCGCAGACGCGCTTCGGAAGGAATGGCCAGCAAACACCTTCCCGGGTTCTTCCCCGTGGCGCGCCGCACCGTGATGTACTTGAGAAGATCAGGCCGGTTGACTAGAAACCAGTCCATGCGTTTACGAAAGCTCGGCAGCGCATCGATGGTCTTCTGCTTGAGCACATTAACAGCACACATCGGAAGCAGGCCGACCAAGGAGCGGATTCTCAGCGGGATCGGCTCCTTATGGTTGATAATCAACTGGTCGTAATAAAAGCCGTCGGTGCTGTCCCAGAGACCGGTGCCCCCAAGGGAGTTGATGGCATCGCAGATATTAACGAAGTGCTCAAAAAATTTAGATGCAATATCCTCGTAAACAGGCCGCTCCAGCGCGAGTTCTAGCGAAATAGAAAGCATTGTCAGACAAAACGAGGCCATCCACGCCGTCCCATCCGCCTGATTGAGTCGGCCACCTCCCGGCAGCGGACGCGAGCGGTCGAACACTCCGATGTTATCCAATCCAAGAAAGCCGCCGCCAAATACATGACGCCCTTCGACATCCTTCCGATTAACCCACCACGTGAAGTTTAGGAGCAGCTTTTGAAAAGCGCGCTCCAAAAAGAAGAGATCCCGGTGACCCTTACGGTCGGCGATTTTGTACACTCGCCACACCGCCCAAGCATGCACCGGTGGATTAACGTCAGAGAAGTTCCACTCGTACGCGGGCAACTGACCGTTTGGGTGCATGTACCACTCGCGCAGCAATAAAAGCAACTGTTCCTTGGAAAAATCCGGGTCCACAACCGCCAGGGGAATCATGTGAAATGCGGTGTCCCAAGCAGCGAACCACGGGTACTCCCACTTGTCCGGCATGGAGAGGATGTCCTTGGCAAAAAAGTGAGGCCAATCCGCGTTGCGCCCCTTAAGACGATAGTCTGGGGGCGGCGCGTCCTTATCGCAACGCAACCAGTCCTCGACGACGTAGTAGAAGAACTGCTTGGTCCAGAGCAAACCCGCATAACCTTGGCGACAAATGAGGCGTTCTTCTTCTGTCACGTCCGGCGGAATGACGCGGGCATAAAAAGCGTCGCTCTCGGCGATACGCTGCGCGAACGTTTCCTCGAATCCATCAAAGCCCTCCACACCAAGGGTTTCCTTGCGCATCACTAAGCGGCAGCGCACTGTGATTGTCGCGCCCGGTTGAACCATGAACTTGAAGTGGGCCGCCGCCTTGGTGCCGCGCGCTTCGGGGGATATGGCCCGCGCCTCACCGTCGATTAGGTAGCGGTGGAAGGCGTCCTTGACGTAAGGTGTGGGGTTTTCGGCACCGGATAGGCTATGAAAATTGGTGTCGTTCTCGGTGAAAAGCCACTCTGGCGAGCCATCAAAATCCGGTGAATCAGCTATGAACTGATATTCTCCAAGTGACTCGTGTTGAGTCAAAAGCTGGTTATCTACTCCAATGATGCCGGGCTTTGTGAGCGGCATCTCCCTGTTATTTTCCCAGCTCCAAACATTACGGAACCAAAGGGTGGGCAGGAGATGCAGGGGCGCGGCTTCCGGACCGTGGTTGGTCACGGTAATGCGCCACAAGAGGTCTTCTGGGGTGCGTTTGGCGACTTCTTGAAGGACGTCGAAATAGCGGCCTTCATCAAACATACCCATGTCCGCAAGTTCCCACTCTGGGCCGAGGCGCCCCAGAAGCTGATTTTGCAAGCGCAGTTCTGTGTAGGGATACTTTCCCTGCGGGTACTTATACAGCGCCTTGGTGTAGGAATGAGTCGGAGTGGAATCCAAATAATAATAACACTCTTTGACGTCTTCGCCGTGGTTGCCTTCGTACCCGTTGAGTCCGAAAAGACGTTCCTTGAGGATGGTATCACTTCCATTCCAAAGTGCTGGAGCAAAGCACATTCGACATTGCCGATCTGTCCAGCCCTGCAAGCCGTCCTCGCCCCAGCGATAAGCTCTGCGGCGCGCGTGGTCGTGAGGAAAGGTGTCCCAACTATTGCCGTGATCCGAGTAGTCCTCGCGCACGGTTCCCCACTGGCGTTCGCTTAAGAACGGCCCCCAACGCCGCCATTGCGTGGCGTCGCCTTTTGCCTCCGAGAGCCGTTCAATTTCCCGATCCATGAAGGCGGAGTGTATCAGATGATTTTTAGATAGAAAACTGTTACCAAGTTCACACTCACGTGCTGGCGGATATCTCACTGATGAATAAGATTTGTTATCTAATTTAACTCTATGGAGCGTGGAGGCTTGTTTGTCTGCGCGGCATTGTTATCTACGACTCATGACTCATCCGCTGCTGTACGAAGTCAACGCCCGCCACTGGCTAGCAGACCTTAGCCGGAACCACGGTACGCCTATTGATCTGGCGTCTGTTCCGGAGATTGAGCTCGAACGTTTGCAAAAGCGGGGCTTCACGCACCTTTGGCTCATGGGCGTGTGGCCAACCGGCGCAAAGTCCCGCACACAAGCGGTTGAGCACGACGGGTTGCGCAAGTGCTACGACGAAGCGCTACCCGGCTGGACGGACGAGGACATCGTCGGATCTCCGTATGCGGTCGAAGACGTGCAGGTGGCCGCGCGCCTCGGAGGGGATGCTGCGCTGGCGACTTTGCGGGGACGGCTGGCCGCACGCGGCATCAGGCTCCTGCTGGACTTTGTTCCAAACCACCTTGGGTTGGACCATCAGTGGGTGCAGGATCGGCCCCATCTTTTTGTTGGGCAAACCGAGTCTTTCAACGATTCTTTCGCCGTTCGCACAGCCGCTGGAACTCGGTTTCTGGCTCATGGCAAAGACCCATACTTTCCCGGCTGGACCGACACCGTGCAGCTTGATTATCGCCGAGACGAAACCCGCAAGGCCATGACGCAACTGCTGCTTTCCATCGCCGAGAAATGCGACGGCGTGCGCTGCGACATGGCCATGCTGCTACTTTCGGACGTGTTTCGCTCAACCTGGCAGCACGTTCCCGTGGACGGCGCTCAGGCAACCGGCGAATTTTGGGAGCACGCGATAGCCGAGGTTGAGGCGCGGCATCCCGGTTTCATATTTTTGGCTGAAGCCTATTGGGGGCTAGAAGGGCGCCTATGCGATCTGGGGTTTGATTTCGCTTATGACAAAACACTGTACGACCGCTTGTTGCATCATCATCTCGACGGCGTTCAAGCGCATCTCCGCGGACTCGGCGCTCACAATCAGCGCCGCGCGCATTTTCTTGAAAACCACGACGAGCCACGGCTGGCAGGGCTAGCCCCGCTTGAGTTGCAACGTGCGGCGACCGCGCTTTGTCTGGGCCTGCCGGGGATGCGCTTTTTCCACGAAGGTCAGTTGGAAGGAGTGCGCCGTTTCGCCCGCGTGCAGCTCGCCCGACGCGCAACCGAGCCGGTAGATCTGGCGGTTCAAAAGTTGTACGATGAACTGTTCACGGCCTTCGCAGGTGAGGCCGTCGGCTCCGGAGACGGCTATGTTCTGGATCCCGCCCCGGCCTGGGAAGGAAATGCGAGCGAGCGTTTTTTCACCGTCGTGCAATGGCAGATGCCTGATGACACGACGCACTTCAATTTAGTGGTCGTCAATCTTGCTCCGCACCGAGCGCAATGTCGGGTGCGGTTGACTGCGCGCGGTCTTGAGGGCGGCCTTTGGACGTTGGAGGACCGATTGGGCACGGAGCGTTGGGAGCGGGACGGCAGCGAAATGGTGAGAGACGGTCTTTTCCTTGATGTTGCTCCGATGAGTGCGCAGTTATTTTGGTGCAGCCGTTGAGCGATAATGAGCGGAATTTCGCGAGGCTGCGCGAGGCGGTTTAACAGCTCGTTCCGGTCAAAATTTGGTTTTTAGGAAGGGCGGCCGCGCATGCGGAACCCGATGATGCGATTCGGGAGGTGGCAACGTCCTTGGGGCGGGCCGCAAAGGCTTATGAATCGCACGATGTGGTGGTCTCGAAATCGTTATTGGCTGGCACCGATGGTGGCGCTTGGAAGCGGCGCATTGGTGTGGGCAGTCGTTTGGCAGTGGTCGAGTCGGCAGCAGGGCGCTCGGGCGGGCCGCGCACTGACGGCACCCCTCACGAACGAGAATAGTGCGACGCCCTCGGCAAAGCTCTTGCGGGCGGTGTATCGAGCGGGCGCTTCAGTTGCGGACGAAGGGGAAGAGAGCACGGCCCGCACTCCGGCGGTGGTCGCTGAGGTACTGCGACGCGCTCCCCAGGATGCAACGGATGACGAGCGAGCGTTGGTATGGGGTTTTCTGCGCGACGCCTCGCAATGGGGCGCCGAAGGGGAAACGCTTTGGTTAGTTGGAGCCGACGAAGCGCTGTCGTGGCTTCGTGGTGCAACACAGTCTGGTGACGAGGTGGAAACGGGCTTCGTAGAGCTCGTCCAAAACACAAAGATTCCAGCGGCGCTGCGCGACTTCGCGCTGCAGCATCTTGGAATTTGGGCGGAGGAACATGCCGCCGGCCCTCTCGTGCTCCTAGCTCTTCAAACTCTTGTGACGGCTGAGAGCGCCTCGCCGCTTGCTGGGCACGCTTTGCAAGCCCTATGCCGATCCTGTTTTGCGCCGAATGCAGTGCTTTGGATTCGGAGAGCCGCACTACAACTCGCCACCAATCCCAACGCACATCCGCAATCGAAAATTGCCGCTATTGAAGCAGCCGGCCATTGCGGATTTGAAGAAATTGAACCGCCTGCCCGCGAGTTGCTCATCCATGCTCAAACGGTTACAGAGCGCATCACAGCCCTCCAAGTATTGGGTTGGGTGGGAAGCCGAGGCACTCTGGAATGGCTAGAGCCGCAACCGCTGTTCACGGAAGTCCTAACCGGCGCAGCTCAAAAGCAAGCTCTGCGCACACTGCGCCAGCGTTGGGAAGTCGGCGCGACACGCTGATTGGTTCTTGCTGATTGGTTCTTAGTTCTTAGTTCTTGGTTCTTGGTTCTTAGTTCTTGGGCTGGGTGGGACCGTGGAGCTAGAAGGCCCTACAATCCTAAGGACTGAAACGTATCCTCGTCCAAGCGGCCGGTGACGGAGAGGCCGCGATCTACTTGATAAGCCCGGACGGCGGCGCGCATGGCTGGACCACTTAGCCCATCAATATTCCCCTTGTAATAACCCAACCGCCTCAACGCCCCCTGCGCCTGCATCATCTGCTCGTCCCCCACAGAAACTTGCGACGCATACCGACTCGGTGCGGGCGTTCCATAATAAACTGGGGCCTGTTGGTACACCACCGGCGGCGGCACATAAACTGGGCCAGAGTAGACCGGCGCGTAAGGAGCGTAGTAGGGGTAAGCAGGGGCGGGATAATAATACGGCGATGGACGCGGCCCGAACCCTTGAGAAAAGGAAATTCCTATGCTCGTGCGCGGACGGGCTGAGTAGCCGCCGCTGTGGGAGCTCCGTCCACCAGTCGAAAACGTAAAACCGCCAGAGTGGCCCCCGAAACGCGCGCCATCAGCACGCGCTTGGGGTTGATTTAAAAATAACCCTGCAACTAGCGCCACAGCCACCCATGGCGTGATGCCCGTGATGCGCGGAATGTTTTCTGGGGTGTTACAGCCTGAACCCTTCAATCCAAACGAGGTGGGTGGGGGAGTCTTCATCAGTGTTAGTCCTCTTTAACTCAGACCAATGCGGAAAGAAAGTATTCAAAGAAAAATCAAAGATTTCCTCCACCCCGCACCGCTCCAGGCTACCGCTCCAAACCCACACATACCGTTCCGGTGCCTTGAACCAAGCCGTCCAGCCACCCGGAAAACGCCCGACTCGCCTTCGGGCTCAGCCAGAGCACAGGCGACGGCAACGTCCGGGCGAGACGCCGCAACGCCAAGCGCACTTCCTCCGCAGCTCCGCTTGCTGTCTGGCCTGCGTGTAACGTCGGCATGCCATCCGAGCAGACGCACGCACTATCGCGCACGCCGGGGCCACTCACTTTAATTGCGCGCCGTAACGTCCGTAGCGCGGCCGCTAGCGGGCTTTTTCCACACGCCGCCTGGAGCGTTTCCAGACGCGCCAGAGCCGTTCGCGGAGCGCCGTTTCGCAGTAGCCAACGGATACGTCCGTCTTGAATCAAAAGCAGATGAATCCGCATCGGGGCCCGCAGCAGCCCTGCAAGCGTATCGCGCGCAGCGGCCAAAAACTGCGCGGCTCCGGTGGAGCGGCTGGCGTCGATTAGTGCCCAGAACCGGCTCTTTTGCTGAGGCTTAGAACGCACCCAACGCCAACCCATTTCACCAGGTTTCCAGCCGCATTTTAACGAGGCGATTAAAGACGCCTGCCAGCGGAGAGGCCCGGACTGGGACGGCACAACACTCGATAAATGCGCGGTGGCCTTCGAAAACGCGGCGGTGAGCGAGCGGTTCTTAAAGAGAGGTTCAGGAACGGAGAGGACGCGTGGTTTGAGCATCGAGTTCAATGGGATGGAAGTGGGAAGCGAGTCTTTGGGCGTAAGAGCGGAGGAAGCAGCGGCAGGCGACGGACCGGTGGCAGGGCTTGAGCCAGAGGAAGGCGATTTTGGCACGGGCGGCGACTTCGGAGCAGAGGGCGGCTGGGGCGGCGTTGACGGTGACGGGCGGTGGCCCATGCAGAGCGTCCAGGCCTCTTCGATGTCGTCCTGCGTCACCGTGCCCTCGCCCCGAAATGCAGCTGCCGCGCGCGCGGACCGCAACACCGCGAGTTCGGCGCGCAACCCCTCGGCAGCGGCGAGTCGGGCCCGTTCCGCGAGCAGCAAGCGCAACGACTCGGGAATTTCGACATCCAAAAGCAGCGATCGCGCCCTGGAAAGCTGCTCGCGCAGCGCCTCTGTTTCCGCAGCCCAACGGCCCAGAAACGCCTCTGGTGCATCGTCGAACGCCATGCGACGCCGACCAATTTCCACACGCTCCTCAGCTGAAAAATCGTCCTCCACCGAGACGCCATGAGCAAAACGGTCCGATAATTGCGGCCGCAATTCGCCTTCCTCGGGATTCATGGTGCCCACAAGAATATACCGCGCATGCAGCGTTTGCGAAATTCCATCCCTTTCCAAATGGTGAACGCCCGACGCGGCGGAATCCAACAACAAGTCTGAAAGCGTGTCGGGAAGCAGATTGACTTCATCGAGGTAAAGAACACCACCATGCGCCTGTTCCAAAAGTCCGGCCTGAGGCATCCATTCACCGGTACGCAGAAGTCGCTTGGCCTGAACGGATCCCAGCAACCGATCCTCGGTCACTCCCAAGGGAACATTCACAAAAGGAGACTCCTGCCCGGCCGAACTCGGAAGCAACGCGGCGAATCCGCGGGCGAGCGTGCTTTTAGCGCAACCGCGATGGCCCAATAGCAACGTACCTCCTATGCGTGGATCCACAGCGTGCAGAAGCAGGGAGCGCTTGGCGCGTTCCATCCCCACAACGGCGGCGAAGGGATAGTGCAAGACCATGATACAGAAGAGGAAGCCCCTTTAGAAGCAAATGCCACAAAGCTTGTTAAGCTGTAGCCTTACCGCAGCAAGCCTTGAACTTCCGACCACTGCCGCAAGGACAGGGATCGTTGCGTCCGACTTGCACAGGCTGGCGCGGTTGCTGGCGAGCACTCAGGACCTCGTCCAAAGATGGCTCCGGCAACATCGCCCGCGCCGGTTCGCGGGTCTCAACCACTCCGCCGGTTTCGTCAGAAGACTGCAAAAACTGCGGCAAATTTGAGAGGAACTGCTCAAAGGCCATCAGCGTAGAAGCCGAACGGAAAAGGTTGTGCAATATCTCGCTCTTGATGTTGCCCATGAGCACTTCAAACATGTCGTAGGCTTCTGTCTTAAACTCCACCAGCGGGTCCTTTTGGCCATAGGCACGGAGATAAACACCCTCGCGCAAGGCGTCCATTCCGTAAAGGTGTTCCTGCCAAAGCCGATCGATGGCATTGAGCAAAATCATCCGTTCGGTGTGAACGAGGCTTTCGGCATCCTCGTGGGCGCACTTCAAAGAATAGGCGCTGCGAACTTTTTCCAATAGGAATGCAGAAACTTCTTCCGTTGTTCCCTTTGCAAAAGGCCCTTCCTCCATAACGAAGGCAAGCGGGAAGGTGATATTGAGCCAGTGCAACAGGGCCTCCGGTTCGCGCTCACCCCCTTCTGGCGGGAGAAACTCGGCCACCTTGGCAGGCAACACTTCCTCGATGACATCCTCAAGCATCTGGCGGGTATCAGGCGTGGAAATCGCCTCGTTGCGCCAGCCGTAAATGACTTCGCGCTGCTTGTTCATCACGTCGTCAAACTCGAGTGAACGCTTACGCACCAGATAGTTGCGCTGCTCCACACGCTTCTGCGCGGTTTCCACCGACTTGTTGAGCCAAGGATGCTCAAGTGCCTCGCCTTCCTGGAGCCCAAAACGCTCCATCATCCGCGTCATACGGTCTGCCGCACCGAAATTGCGCATGAGATCGTCCTCAAACGACACAAAAAACCGAGACAGCCCCGGATCCCCCTGCCGCGAACAACGTCCGCGCAACTGCCGATCAATACGCCGCGACTCATGCCGCTCAGTTCCAATTACATACAAACCACCGATTTCCCGCACGCCCTCGCCCAGTTTAATGTCGGTACCGCGCCCGGCCATGTTTGTCGAAATCGTCACCGCCCCGCGCTGTCCCGCCTTAGAAACGATCTCCGCCTCCTGCTGATGGTACTTCGCATTCAGCACCGCGTGCGGGATTTTCTCGCGCTTAAGCATACGAGAAAGCACCTCGCTTTGCTCCACGCTGACGGTCCCAACCAACACGGGTTGTCCCTTGGCGTGGGCGTCGCGAATCTCGTTGACCACGGCGTTAAACTTCTCACGCCGAGTCTTGTAGATCATGTCGTTGAGATCTTTGCGAATACAAGCCTTGTTGGTGGGCGCGACCGCCACGTCCAGCTTGTACACATCGTGGAACTCGTTTGCCTCCGTCTCCGCCGTTCCCGTCATTCCCGCGAGTTTGCCGTATAAACGGAAATAATTCTGAATGGTAATGGTCGCGAGCGTCTGCGTTTCGCGATCGATGGTGACGCCTTCCTTGGCCTCCACCGCGCCGTGCAACCCGTCACTCCAACGGCGACCGGGCATTTTGCGGCCGGTATACTCGTCGACGATGATCACCTTGCCTTCTTCGACTACGTAATTTACGTCCTTTTCGTAGATACAGTAAGCGCGCAACAACTGAGTAATGTTGTGAATGCGCTCGGACTGGTGATCCATGTGGGCCTGACGCTTGAGTTTTTCCTCAGCTTTTTCCGCGAGAGAAAGCTCCGTATTTTGGTCAATCTCTGCGAACTGCGTCATGAGATCGGGCAGCACGAAAGCGTCGGGGTTATCCGGGCTCATGAAAGTGCGGCCCTTATCGGTGAGATCGGCTTCGTGAGCGCGCTCGTCGATCGTGAAATAAAGGGCTTCCTTCAGTTCAAAAAGCTCCTCTTTGTGGGAGTCGGTGGCGAAAAACAACTCACCTTTATCGAGCGCGCGGCGGCGTTCAGCGTCCTCCATGGCGCGCATGAGCCCCTTGTTGCGGGGTTGGCCAAGTTTGATTTTGTACAGCGTCTTGCCGTATTCCTCGGTCTCGCCCTTTTTCCAAAGCTCCTCGGCCTCGCCGGAAAGCCGGTTGCAAAGCAGCGACTGCTTGTGGACCAAGTCCTCGACCATCGGCTTGAAACGGTCGAATTGATGGGTGGAAACGGTCGCCGGGCCCGAAATAATGAGCGGCGTGCGGGCTTCGTCGATTAGGATGGAATCGACTTCATCCACGATTGCAAACGTATGGCCCCGCTGGACTTGCTGCGCCTGCGTGCTAGCCATTCCGTTGTCGCGCAGATAGTCGAACCCGAACTCGGAGTTCATCCCGTACGTGATATCGCAATAGTACTGCTGACGGCGCAATTCAGGCGATTGGTCGTGCTGGATGACGCCCGTGGTCATTCCGAGGAAGCCGTAAATCTGTCCCATCCATTCAGCGTCGCGGCGGGCGAGGTAATCGTTGGTCGTCACCAAATGCGCGCCGTTACCGGTGAGCGCGTTGAGAAAGAGCGGCAGCGTGGCCACCAGCGTTTTCCCTTCGCCCGTAGCCATTTCCACGATCATGCCGCGATGCAGGCAGATGCCCCCAATGAGCTGGACGTCGAAGTGAACCATCTCCCAGCGCGATTCCTGATCACAGGCAACGAAGGAGTGCTTTCGATCGGTGAGCCGGCGCGCGGCGTTTTTAACCGCGGCAAATGCTTCGGGAAGAAGTTGCTCAAGCGCCTTTGCTTGTTCGTTGGGCCCCAAGCCGCGCAACTGGCTACGCCACTCGTCCACTTTTTCACGCAGTTCGGCGTCGCTGAGCTTCTGGAACTCCGCTTCCACCACGTTGATACGCTCCACAGTCGGCCGAAGGCTCTTGAGGAGCCGCGTGTTTTTAGAGCCGATAATTTTCTTAAATAGCCACTGGATCATGAGAATGGGGAGCGCGCAGGGCGCCCATACGGTAAGATGTTTAAAAGCTACTTACTGCCCGGTTTGTGCGCGGGTGTGCCGGCGAGGTCCGGAGGCAGTTGGTCTGGGGCGAAGGTTTCCACCTGCAACTGGCACAGGCTGATGAAAGGGCAGCCGAAGTCTGGCAGATTACCACCACTTCGATCCACAAGACTGACTACAGCAACGGGTTCGCCGCAGTGTTTTCGCACGATGTCCAGCGTTTCCTGAACTCGTCCGCCTCGGGTGACAACGTCTTCCACCACGAGAAACTTGTCTCCGGGATTGATCACAAAGCCGCGCCGCAGCACGAGTTTGTCATTTTCTTTTTCCGCAAAAATATGGGGCAGTCCCAGCTGACGAGCGACTTCGTGCCCCACGATGACTCCGCCGAGCGCCGGCGAAATCACGCGGGTCGCTCCAGTGTCGCGCGCTTTTTGCGCCAACTGCCCGCACACATCCGCGGCCACTTTGGTGTTTTGCAGCAGCAACGCGCACTGGAAAAACTGACGGCTATGAAGGCCGGAACGCAGCAAGAAATGGCCTTCAAGAAGAGCGCCCGTTTCACGAAAAAGTTGCAAGAGATCTGACATCGCGATGAAAAACTAGGTCGGGACTTACGGTTCTAGGAAACTGCGATTACTTCAATCTCCACCTGTGCGCCGCGCGGTAAGGCGGCAACCTGAATGGTGGAACGCGCGGGGAAAGGCTCCTGGAAGTACTTTGCGTAGACTGCGTTCATCTCGCCGAAATGTGCCAGATCCGTCATAAAAACTGTCGTCTTCACCACGTGGGAATAGTTCATCCCGTTGGCACGCAAGACTCCGCCGATATTCTCCAGCACGCGCTGCGCCTGTTGCTCAACCCCGCCGGAAACCATTTCGCCTGTCACGGGATCCAAAGGAATCTGGCCGGCGCAGTACAAAGTGTTACCCACCGCCACAGCCTGTGAATACGGGCCGATGGCTGCGGGAGCTTCAGTGGTGGCGATGACTTTTCGCATAGGAGTTGGGTAACGTACCAAGGAGCGGCACAGTGTAAAGGCTGGCGCTGGGAGAATACGCAGGTGGAGCACCTTGCGGGCTCTGATATTCATGCTGGTGCGGTCAGTATTGTCGTAAGGACCATGAAAATTGGCGTCACGTCCTGAGGCTAAATACGGCGCATTTTCGTAACAATCGGCCACGGCTTATAAAAGTGGTTGGAGCTTGGCGTGGTCTCTGTTTCCATCCAAAACCTTTATGAAAATTGTTCTCGCGTACTCCGGTGGACTCGATACTTCGGTGCTTTTAGCCTGGTTGAAGGAAACTTATCAGGCTGAGATTATTGCATTCTGTGCGGATGTAGGTCAGGAGGAGGAATTAGATGGTTTGGAAGAAAAGGCGGCCCGCACCGGCGCTTCGAAGATTTACATCGATAACTTATGTGAGGAGTTCGCTCGCGATTTCATTTTCCCGATGATTCAGGCCAACGCGGTCTACGAAGGGCAGTACTTGTTGGGCACCTCGATTGCGCGGCCCCTCATCGCAAAGCGCATGGTGGAGATCGCCCACGCAGAAGGCGCTCACGCCGTCGCGCACGGGGCCACGGGCAAGGGCAACGACCAAGTCCGTTTTGAGCTCACCGCAGCGGCACTTGCCCCCGAGCTGGAGGTCATTGCTCCGTGGCGGCAGGACCGGTTCCGCGAGGCGTTCCCCGGCCGCGCTGAGATGATCGCCTATTGCGAAGAGCGTTCGATTCCGGTGCAGGCCACGGCCAAGAAGCCGTATTCCATGGACCGCAACCTTCTCCACATCTCCTTTGAAGCTGGGATGTTGGAAGACCCGTGGTTCGATGCCTCAGCGCCAGAAGCCGCTGCAATGTACGTGCTTTCCGTTTCTCCGGAACAGGCGCCAGACCGCGCTGAGCACGTCCAGCTTAGCTTCGAACACGGCGTGTGTACTGCAATGGGCCACGAGGCGCTCCCAGAACTTCTCGCGCAGTTAGGTTTCTCCGGCCCGCAGGTCGCAGACGCCGAGGGAAACATCGTCCTCTCGCCGTACTGGATCATGAAGGTGCTTAACCGCCTCGGGGGGCGCAACGGGATCGGCCGAGTCGACATGGTGGAAAACCGGTTCGTCGGCATGAAGTCACGCGGGGTGTATGAAACCCCCGGCGGCGCCATTTTACACTTTGGCCATCGCCAGATTGAGTCCCTGACAATGGATCGCGAGGTGATGCACTTGCGGGATGGTCTCATCCCGAAATACGCGGCTTTGGTGTACAACGGATTTTGGTTCGCTCCCGAGCGGCATGCGTTGCAGGCGTTGGTGCAGGAAAGTCAGCGGACCGTGACGGGAACCGTTCGCCTCAAGCTTTACAAGGGGAACGTCATTGCCGCCGGACGCAAATCGCCCGTGAGCCTTTACAACCCCCACATCGCGACCATGGAGGCCGACCCGACCAAGGCGTACAACCAAAACGACGCGACGGGCTTCATCGCTCTCAACGCGTTGCGGCTTAAAGTGGCGTCCCGCGTTCACGGCGGGCATTCGCACTAAGAAGAGCGCTCAAAGCTTTTAAACGCGCCCCGCTGAGACACCCAAGGCGGGTGTTTCATGTCATTTTCGCTCATCCCTTTTCCCCCAATCCTTGAAACGGGTTGGGTGATTTGGGGACGAGATTCAACTGAAGAGCCGCCGCTCGGATTAGAACGCGTATCCTAGAGACACGGAGCCGTTGGTGGAAGAAGCGCGGGTTTGTGCCTGATAATCCACGCTCAGGCGCAGCGTGGTCCGCTCATTCAAGGCGGCCTCGAATGCGCCGCTTACACGGATGGCGTCGGCACCAGAATCAGAGCCTTTGTAGCCGAAGCTCGTTGGGGAACTTCCGACGGCCATGTTCAAGTCGCGCCCCTTGGAGTTGTAATTGTGGATCCAGTCCGTATTCAACGAGGCGGCTGCCGACTTGCCCGCTAGAGAAAGCTGCTTGCGCAACTCAACCCCAGCTTGATGAAGGACAGAGGTTGTGTTCTGCCGAGAAAGCGAGACTTCGAGTCCGCTCAAATCGCTTTCCTTAGCGCTGTCCTGATTCTGCCCCTGAACCACCAGGCGAGCAGAGGGCGTGATGGTCCACGAACCGGGCACGATTAGCGGCAACGCGGCGCCAGTGTTGAACAACCATTCAGTCCCTTTCACAGAGAGCTTCCCTTCACGGGAGGTCATTCCAGTGGCGGCAATCGTGCGGCGTGCCGTCGTGTCGGTGAGACCGACGAGCGCGTTTGATTCAAGTACCACGCTACCCATACGCGCCACGGCGTACAAGCCAACGTGCCAGGCGTCTGTGGAGATGTGACCCGTCAGCGCTTGGAAATCCGCAGTGGTTTGACCCGCAGCACCGTTCAAGCCAAACGTCAAATCGCCCACACGTTTTTCCACGCCAAACAAACTTCCCCAAGTGTTGCCAGAGAACCCAGCCGTGCCTTGAGTCGAGTTGCCGTTTTGCTTCTGCCGAGAACCGTAAGTCGACAACCAGCCCGTCAAATTTGAAGCCTGTGGATCCAAAAGGCCCGCACGCAGGGAGCGGAAATGGTCGACAATCCCTTGGTTCAAATTCAAGACACGCTGAGTGCTGAGTCCGGCAAGTTCAGAGTAACCGGACGGATTGGCGGCGGCGAGTTGAGCGGAAAGGCTCGCGAGCGCGATGGCCCTTGTGGCGCCAGTGCCAATTTGATCCACCGCCGTCACTGCGAAAGTCCCGCTGGCAGCGAGTTCGGCCAGACGCGAATCCACAGCCTTTGCGATCGTGACTGCGTTGCCGGACAAGTTGTTTGAGGCAGCGAGCGAGGCCAGGGAGGTGTGAATCACAGAGATCGTGCCGCCACTGTAACTGCTCGAATAGAGGGCGGATTCCGCGATGGTGTACGCAACGCCATTGTCGCCCACGGTGCCCGTGTCGTTACCCAATCGGACGCTGACGATGACATTTACAGTTCCTGCGGTGAGCGTTCCGACGCCCGCGAAAGGCGTGTAGGAAGAAGTGCCACTCAAAAGACTGCGCTCATAGTCAACCAAAGAGATAGTACCGCCTGAATCTATCGTCAGCGATGTGCCAGTCAGCCTGTCGACGTTCGTGCCGGCGCCATGCTCCAGTACAATGGTCGCGCCGCTCACCACCGTGGCGGTTCCTATGCTTAACGTCCCAGGCGAGTTCCCCGGACTCAACGCGGAACCTGCAGCGATTTTAACGGTCCCGACAATGTTTCCGCTCCCTTTCAGTGTGTTGCCACTGGCCAAGGTGAACGTCCCGCTAGTGATCGTCAGTGTGCCAGAGGAGCCTGCACCGCCGATTTCGAGTGTTTTTACATTATCAAGGGCTTTCACCGCGTCCGAGCTGAGGGTTAGGTTGGAACCGCCGTTGAGTTTTACCTTTGTCGCGGCAATGCTCGCCGATGTACCCGAAAGTGTGATGGCTGCCGCCACCCCGCCGGAGCTGGTTGAGCCGAAGCTCACGTCCCCGCCACTTGCGGCGATCGAACCGCTCATAGTGAGCGAGCCGCTGTTGAAACTTACGGTTTTGGCGGTAATCACCGCCCCCGAATCCAGAGTAACCGTCGCCGCTTGTGCGTTGGACGTGCCACCGAAGGACACAACGCCGCCACCAGCCGTCGTCGCGCCGATGGAGCCGCTGAGTTTGAGCGTCCCCGAAGTAAACGTCACAGAATCGGATTTGATGGCCGCTCCGGAACCGACGGTAAGCGCCATTCCGCCGCTCCCAGACCCGATGCTAACACTCGTCGCGCTCAAGTTAGAGGTCAAAGTCAGGGAGCCGCTCCCGATGTTCACTCCTTCGAGTACGTTGATGTCCGAGCTAATTTTCAGGTTGCTGGCGACGGTCGTGCTCAGACTGTCGTAGGAGCCACCGCTCACGGAGCCCTTCAAAGTACCGGTGTTCGAGGTCAGAGAGGTAAACCCGCTTTTACCCACTGAAACAGTGCCCACAGTGACAAGCCCATCGGCCGATATGTAGGAGGTTTGAAGCGTTCCACCGATGGAAATGGAGCCCGACACCAAAATGTTCGCTCCAGCTCCCGAAGAAGTTGCCGAGAGCACCGTTCCACTCGAGAGCGTGAAATTACGCAGGCTCAGCGTGACTTCGCCAAGTTTGAGTGTCGAGGTGGCGTTGCCCAATACAAGGCTCGAGCTTGAGTCGAGAGAGCCATTGACCGCATCCAGCGTTGCGCCGGAAGCGAGGGTGATGATCGCGCCTGTGCCCCCCAGCGACACCGCATTGGAGGAAGTTCCCAGCGTGAGACTGCCGCCGCTGATGGTCACTCCACCAGTGTTTTTCTGCGAATTAGTGAGAAGAATGTTGCCCGAAGCCAACAGACTGCCCGCGCCGTACACAACGCCAGAGAACGTACCAGCCGTGACACTGGAATTATTGAGGCTCACGTTTGTTCCTGAGGAAGAAACGACATTGCCGGAGAGCGACGAGCCGTTGAGGTTGTAGGCCACCGCACCACCGATCAGCGCGACGGAGCCTGAGGAGGAAACTGCGTTATAAATCAACGTCCCCGCCCTGACGGTGGTTGCCAAGGCGTTGGAGGCATTGAAAGTCAGCGAACCGCTTCCAACTTTGACAAAGCTGCCAGACCCAACCAACGCCGTAGCGAAGGTCACGTTGTTTCCATTCGTGTCGATGGTCGCCGTTTTCCCTGAACCCACAGAGCTGATTTTCGAGGAAAGATCCGTCGCAACTCCTGTGCCATACTGAAGCACGCCGCCATTGAAGACGACGCTTCCCGAAGTTCCCAAGGCGAGCGCAGTGCCGACAGACAGGAGACCGTTCGACAAAACCGTCGTCCCTGCGAAGCTCGAGTTGTTCCCGGTCAACGTCAATGTGCCCGCGCCCGCCTGCTCCACGGTGCCCGACCCCGTCAATGCGCCAGAGTACGTCACACTGTCCGTGCGAGCGAACCGCAAAGATGCGCCTGAATCTACATTGGCCGACGACGCGAACGAGCCGCTGGAGCCACTTCCCACCTGCACCGTGCCTGCGGCGACTTGCAGTCCACCGGAGAACGTATTGGAACCTGCCAATGTCAGAATACCGTTACCCGCCTTCTTAAAGGCACCCGAACCCGACAACCCGGTGGCGAAGTTTACTAAATTCCCGTTTGTATCGACCACCGCGGTGGTACCACTGCCTAGGGAGGCGATTCGCGAGGACAAATCCGTCGTCACACCCGAGCCGTACTGCAATGCGCCGCCGTTAAAGATCACTGAGCCAGTGCCAAAACTTTGCGCATTCTGAAGCACTGAGGTGCCGCCACTCAATACGGTATTGCCCGAGTAGGTGTTGATGCCGGACAGTTGCAAAACGCCAGCGTCCACTTTTTCCACGGATCCCGTCCCTGAAATCAAGTTCGCAACGGTTTTGGAGCCGTCTGTGACGGAGAACTGAAGTGCGCCGCTGTTTGCGATAGCCGTCGCTGTTCCAGCACTCGTCTGTAGTGAGCCGGCTTGGGTGAATTTAGCCGTGGTGTTGCTGGTCACGCCGAGACTTCCCGCCGTGACGGTACCTTCTACAGAGAGGATACCCTGATGACTGGTACCTCCCAAGACAATGGAGCCGGTAACAGTTCCTGCACTCATGCGAATGGTGGTTGTCGCCAGTTTCGGGTCGAGTAACAGCGAACTTGCAGTGATCGCCGTGCCGCCCTTCAACTGCACACGACCCGCTGTGTACTGGTAGCTTCCCCCGGAAACCGAACCAGACAGCAAAGTGCCCTGCGTGAGGACGTCGAAAGTAACACTCCCGCCGAGAATGGTCACCGTAGAGGAACCCACACTGATGATCGAACCGCTAAGGAGCGTGACGGTGTCACCGTAGGAACTCAAGAAGGCGGGTTTGTTATCGTAAAGAATCTTACCGCCGCTACCGGAGAGGAAGAGCGAGCCGGAACTGACCGTCAGGGAACCGAGTTCAAGTTCTTGGGAAGAATTACCCACGATGAGCGAGCCCCCGTTGGTGATGGTCAATGTGGCGTTCGAACCGAACTTGTTCGTGTCGCCATAGGAGAGGTTGAGCGTGTTGCCACCGTCGAGCTTAAGGGCCCCATCCAGAGATGCGCTGCTCAAAAGTGAGAGCGTTGCGCCCGCAGAACCGCTCAGCAGCGTGGTACCCAAACCTGTCAAACTGCCGGAATAGGAGCCTGTGGTCAGGGTCAAATTCAAGTTGGCTCCAGAGGCCACGCTCACTGCGCGATTGCCGGTTAATAAGTTGCCCGCCGTAAGTGAACCACCGAGCACGTTCACCGCGATCGCTTCCGCCGGAACATTACCGAGCGTCAACGTGGTGCTACCTGCATCCTTCACCAGAGTGCCGCTGCCGGAAATCAAGCCAGCGAATGTGCCAGAACTCGCAGTCAACTTCGCTGAGCTAGATAACGTGACCGTGCCTGCGGAAAGAGCGCCGACAGAGAACTGTGCGCCAGTGAGGTTAAGTAAGCCACCGTTCAGTGTGCCCAACGAGCCGGTAGACGTCGCAGTCGCCTGCCCGCCGTTGAGCGTGCCGAGCACCAAGTTCGCCGCAGTCACAGAACCGCCGCTCAGCGTAGGAAGTTGGAGACGCCCTCCTGCCGTCACGACGCCATTGTTGAACTGGCTTATGAGAATCGCATTCCCCGCAAATTGCGCCAATCCCGTTCCAGAGAGGCTCGCCAATGTGATCGTGCCAGTCGCAGCTGTAAAATTGGCGATACCTGCGTTGGAAAGCGTTCCCAAGCTCAAGCCGACGCCCGATACTGCGAGGCGTCCTGACGCGCCCACAGTCATCAACCCACTGGCGTAATCCACCGCATTGAGCGTCCCGTTGTTCACGGTGATGCCACCCGTCAGCGTCAGACCGCCCGCGCCCGTGCTCAGCGTGCTAGAACCTTCCTTCACGAGCGAACCGCTCCCAGACACGACGCCAACCGTACTTCCGCCCTGAACCGTCAACACGCCGTTAGCAAGCGAGACGTTGCCGCCATTCAGCGCATCGATCACGTTTGACACGCCGTTCAAGGTCAGCGCCCCGCCGCTCACCGCAGCGATAGTCGCGCTACCCGACACCGTCAACGATCCACCCGACACACTGTCGGATGCGAACGTCGCTGCCGTCACCGTCCCGCCTGCCACCGCGGATTGCAACGACCCATCAACCGTTACCTTACCCTGCGACACGCCGCCGCCATTGATTTTTGCGTCAGAGCGAAAACTAGTCGTCCCTGCGCCGCTCAACCCAGCCAGAGTGACTTTCCCCGTGTTTGCAACAAAAGAGACGCTGTTTAAATTCGTCACAGTGCCAGTGGAAATGCCACTGCCCGAAACAATCGCCCTACCTGAGACATCCACCACGAGAGGAGCCCCTGAGTTAAAGTCGACGGCGTTCAACACGGCTCCATTGACCGCTATCGACGGCGTGCCCTTTAGTGCTCCTGCTGCCGTCGTCAGAGAACCTGCGTTCACCACGGTCGCTCCAGAGAAATCGTTCGAACCGCTCGAAAGCGTCAAGTTGCCCGCGCCGCTCTTCACCAAGCCGCCCGTGCCGCTCAACGAACCCGAGAACGTCACAGAATTCGTCCCAGTGTCAATCCGTGCCGAACCACCGGTAAGCGGCGCGATGCCGGAAGAAATGTCCGTCGTGATCCCCGCGCCATACTGGAAAACGCCGCCTTTGAAAGCCAGCGTGCCGCTCAAAGCCGACGCATTGCCCAACACCAACGTGCCGCCGCTCAAACTGAAAATTCCCGTGTAACCATTCCCCGATCCGCTAAGCGTCAGAGCGCCTATGTTCGCCTTTTCAACGGCACCAGCGCCGCTGAGGCTCCCAACAAAACTCGCCGCATCTGCCCGGTTAAAGCGCAACAAACTGCCGGAAGCAACGTCCACATTCGCCGCCGTCAACGCTCCCGCCGCAGCCAGTTCAAGCGTTCCCGCAGAAATACTGACCGCGCCGAGGAACGTGTTGGCTGCATTCAACGTCAACTTGCCGCTGCCAAGCTTCACCAACCCCACCGTTCCATCTAACGCCGTGCCGTAGGCGACATTATTCCCGTTTGTATCGATGGCAAAATTACTCGTACTCAAGCTGCCGGACATCCGACTGGAAAGGTCCGTTGTCACATTCAAGCCGTACTGCAAGGTGCCGCCCTTGAAAACCACACTCCCTAGAGTCCCGAGCGCAACAGCGTTACCCAAATTTACAATCCCACCAGTTAAAACAGTGGTGCCAGAATACGTGTTTGATCCACTCAAGACTAAAATACCAGCGTCTACCTTTTCTAGCGAACCAGTCCCAGAAATTAAATTAGCAACGGTTTTGGAGGCTTCGGTAACAGAGATTTGCAGTGTGCCACTATTGGCAATTGGCGTGGCACTGCCTGAGCCGATTTGCAGCGTGCCGCCTTGCGTCAAAACAGTCACAACTCCGCTATTTGCCGCAGAATAATTTGCCGCCAACACCAGACCCTCGATGGAAACAGTTCCAGTTTTCCCCGTGCCGCCCGCAACAATGCCTGTGCTAAAAGTCCCGCTGCTCAACCGCAACGTGGTAGTGCTCGCCGCTGGGTCTAGGAGAAGGACCGTACCGATCACCGGCGCGCCGCCAGGCAGTTGAACCCGACCAGCGGTGTACTGATAGCTGCCCGACGTGCCATAGGTGCCGCCTTTCGTCAGAATATCGAAAGTCACGCTCCCCCCAGATACAGAGAGGAAGCTGGTTCCGTCCCCGACCAATGTCCCGCTGGAAAGCTGAACGGTATCACCCAGGTAGGCGTTGAGGAAGGTGGGCTTTGTATCGTAATAAACGACACCGCCACCTTGGAGATAGAGCGTACCAGAAGCCACGCTTACAGACTTTAGCTCCAAGCTCTGGCTAGAGCCGCCGAGGACCAGGGTGTCTTGACCCGCGAAGCTCAAACTTGCGTTGCTCCCAAACGGATTGGTCGCTGCCAATGCGAGGTTGAGTGTCAACCCAGTGTCGAAATTAAGCGCACCATCCAGTTTTGCGGTTCCACTCAGGCTCAACGTAGAGGCGGAGAGCGTCGTGGAAATCATCGTGCTTCCGGCGCCCTTGAGGGATCCAGAGTAGGTCGAATTCAACGTGCCAAGGGCCAGATTCAACTTCGCACCCAAGCCAACGGTGACGCTAAGGGAACCACTCAACAGGTCAGTCGAGTTGAGCGAACCACTTGAAATGTTGACCTCCACGGTCTGCGGTATCTGTGAACTTAATACGAGGGTCCCAGTGCCCGACTTTAACAATGTGCCCTTGCCACTGAGCGAGCCCGCAAAGCTTCCCGAGGTAACGTTCACTGTCCCAGTCCCTGCATCGCCTAGTGTAATGTTGCCGCCCGTCAGGTTACCCACCGAAACGCTTCCGCCTGTCAACGCCAGCGACCCCGCAGACATGAACGCTATCGACCCTCCGGAAGTCGCCGTCGCCTGCCCGCCGTTTAGCGTGCCCAGAATGACCAGGTTTGACGCTGTGACTGAGCCGCCACTGAGCGTCGGAATTTGCAGGCGCCCGCTGCCGGCAGAGATAGCGCCAGCGTTCACGGGGCTGTTGATCGTCGCGTTGCTCGCGAAACTAGTGGTGCCCAACCCACTAAGGCTACTCAAGGTGATGGTGCCAGTATTTGCGGTGAAGTTAGCGATGCTACTGTTAGACAACGTACCCAAGGTGAGACCACTCCCCGAAACGAGCAACTGCCCAGCGTTAATCGTGAGCAAGGAGTTCTGCGAGTAATTCGCTGCACTCAATGTCCCAGCATTCACGGTCACATTGCCCGTCAAGACTGAGCTCAAGATGAGCGAGTCGGTGCCTACTTTCACGAAAGAACCGCTGCCAGAAATGATGCCGGTAGAACTGCTGCCCGCAGACACAGTCAATGTGCCGTTCGAAGCCACCGCAACTATGCCGCCGTTAAGCGTCCCTATCGCGCTCGTGGTTCCGTTCAAATTGACGTTCCCGCCACCGATCACGCCTAACGCCGCCGAGCCGCCGACCGTCAAAACGCCGCCGGTCACAGCGTTCGCCGCAGCCGCACCTGACACCACGACGGATCCTCCGCTCAACGTGCCTGCTCCCAAAGTGGCCGCTGCTACGGTGCCGCCGCCCACGTTTGCCTGTAGGCTTCCTGCTACCGTGACACTTCCTGCTGAAATGCTGCCCGCGCTAATGGCAGCGTTGCCTGCAAAGTTGGTCGCGCCGTTCCCGGAAAGACTGCCCAAAGTGACTGTCCCCCCGTTAAATGCGGCGCTGCCCGAATTGCTCACTGCGCCGTAAGTGCCTGCCGCAGAGATTGAGGCCTGCGCACCATTGTTCACGGTCAACTGACTCGCGGCCAAGTCCACCACGTTCAAAGTTCCAGCATTGACCGAAACTTTGCCGGTGACCGCCAAGCCACCCACCGAATTCAAAGCGAGCACACCGCTGCCGTCCTTCACAAAAGAACCGCTCCCAGAGATGACGCTGTCCGAGCTGCCCGCGTTCACGGTCAACGTGCCGGTCGAAGCCACCGCCACTGTACCGCCGTTGAGGATGCTGATTGTGCCGCTGTTCAACGCCAAGTTCCCGCCGCTGACCTGATCCAACTTCGCCAAACCGCCCACCGACACATTTCCACCACTGACGAGATTCGCACTGACGCCACCAGCCACCGTAACCGAGCCACCACTCAAAGTTCCCGCGGCCAAGCTGGCAGCCGAGACGATACCGCCTCCCACGTTTGCCTGCAACGAACCAACTGCGGCCACCGAACCACCCGAGATGCTGCCAGTGCTAATGCGCGCATTACCTGCAAAAGTTGTCGCACCAACCCCCGAAAGACTGCCCAAAGTGACTGTCCCTCCGTTAAAGGCGGCGATTCCCGAATTACTTACCGCGCCATAAGAGCCGCTGTTGGAAACCGTCGCGCTCCCTGTCAGATCAATAGAAAGGGAGGCATTCGCATTAAGATCGGCAGCTTTGAGCGACGCACCGCTCACCGTGATACTACTGGTGTTCGCCAATGCCCCAGTGCCCGCAGTCAAGGTGCCTGCGTTGACGGCCGTCGCGCCCGAGAAAGTGTTGCTACCAGCAAGCGTCAAGTTACCCGAACCGGACTTCACCAAGCCGCCCGTGCCGGTCAACGAACCGGCAAACGTTACAGAATTCCCATTGGTGTCGATAGCCGCTGAACCGCCGCTCAAGGGTGCCATTCTTTGAGACACATCCGTTGTGACGCCATTTCCATACCGCAATAAGCCGCCAAGGAAAACGAGCGTTCCAGACGTCATGGCGGAGTTGCTGCCCAACACCAAAGTTCCTGCATACAACCCGTAAGTGCCCGTGAAACCGCTACCCGAACCCGTCAAAGTCAACGCCCCAGCACCAGCCTGCGCAAGGCTACCAGCACCCAAAAGGCTGCCTGAGTAGCTAGTGGCATCGTTACGCGCGAATAACAATCCCGCCCCAGCACTGATTGTCACACTCCCAGCCGAGAGTGAGCCCGCAGAAGCCAGAATTAGAATTCCGCCCTCCACTCCGACCCCGCCTGTAAATGTGTTTGCAGCAGTCAAAAGCAGGCTTCCAGAGCCCAATTTCCGCAATCCGCCCGACCCAGAGATGCTCGAACCAAACATCTCATCGTTGCCATTCGTATCAACCGCGACCGAGTTGGAGCCTGAAACGCTGCCAAATCGACTGGAAAGATCCGCAGTCACCGTCCCGAAATTCAGTATACCACCGCTAAACGCGATAGAACCCGTCCCAAGTGCAGCGGCATTTCCCAACTTCAACACCCCAGCTGAAAGCGTCGACGTGCCGGAGTACGTATTCACGCCGGAGAGAACGAGTGTTCCGGCATCCAGCTTTTCCAAAGTGCCGTTTCCTGAAATTACATTAGCCACAGTCTTAGAGACGTCGGTGACAGAAATCTTCAGGGTGCCGGAGTTCGCGATGGCGGTCGGCGTCGCGGATGAGGTGCCTGTGAGAAGAGAGCCCGCGTTGGTAAGAATCGTCGTCACACCAGCGGAGTTAGCATAACTACCAGCATAAACCTGTCCTTCGACAGAGACTACGCCTTGGCCACTGGTACTTCCTGCGAGAATGGCCTGGGAGAACGTCCCAGACGCCAAACGAATCGTGGTGGTCGCAGTTTTAGGGTCCAACTTCAGCAGCGTGGCACTGACAGCCGTGCCCCCCGTGAGTTGTACACGCCCAGCGTAGAATTGGTAGGTGCCATTGCCTACACTCCCCCCCTGCGTAAGCGTATCGAAGCTGGCGCTCCCGCTAAGCACTACGTTTGTGCCAGACACGAGCAAGTTGGAGTCCGTCAGGAAGGACGGCTTGTTATCATAGTAAATCTTACCATTTCCCGAAAGATACAGCGAGCCGGAGACAAGGTTGAGTGAAGAGATATCCACTTCTTGAGTCGTCGACTGTCCAAGAATAAGGGATCCTCCGTTAAGAATAGTCAGACTCGTATTGGGGGCAAACGTACTTACCCCAGCATTAGCGAGATTCAGAGTGACGCCTGCGCTCGCAAGCGTGATCGAGCCAGAGAGGATAGCACTGCTTCCCAGTGTCAGCGTCGCGGGCGCGCTGCTGCTGAGCCTTAAAGCACTGGTTGCGTCCGACGCTGTCACTGTGCCGGAGAAAGTTCCGGTGGAAAGCGTGACACCCAACTGCGTATTGGCTTCAAGCGTGATGCTGCGAGAGCCGGTGAGCAAGTTGCCCGCATTGAGCGTACCCGCCTGCAATTTGATTCCAACCGTATTATCCGGAACCGTATTCAGGGTGAAAGCAGTGTTACCGCTTTTGTTTAAGGTACCAGTTCCCAAAAGCGTTCCCGAGAAGCTTCCGGTACTCACGGTTAGAGAGGCCGCATTACTGAGGGAAATCGTCCCGCCGTTGAGGGAGCCACTGAAATTAGCGGCGGCACCATTTAACGTAAGCGAGCCCGCCGTCATCGTCGACAACGTCGCAGAGGTGGTCGCCACGGCATTCCCTCCGTTCAAGGTACCGATCTCCAGCGCTGCTGCGGAAACAAAACCGCCCCCAAGCGTGTTTAGTTTCAAGCTATTCGTGGCGGTTACAGAACCTGCGCTCACTCCCGAACCATTGAGAATTGCACTGCCACTGAACCTGGTCTGACCAGCGCCGCTCAGACTGCCCAATGTTGTCGTTCCGGAGCCGGTAAACGCCACACTGCCCGCGTTAGCGACCGCTCCATAACTGCCACTGTTGGAAATCGTCGCGCTGCCCGAACCGCTGACAGTCAGAGATGCGGCCAACCCAAAATCCGCCGCACTCAAAGTCGCACCGTTGTTGACGACGATCGCGCTATTCCCAAGCGCACCAGTGCCCGTAGTCAGAATGCCTGAATTTACAGTGGTCGAACCGGTGTAGCTGTTCACCCCCGAAAGCGTCAGATTACCCGAGCCGCTTTTCACCAAAGAGCCCGCGCCAGTCAAACTGCCGGACTCCGTAGTAGCAGCGTCGTTGGCGAGAGTCAGTGTCACCGAACCTCCCGAGACGTTGTTCAATGATAAATTACCCGCAAGGCTCTTGAGCGTCGCCGCCGTCACCGTGCCGCCGAACGTCAAAGAACCGCCTGTGATTTGAACCAAACTCGCCGCTGCTAGCGACTGGCCATCGCCAAGCTGCAATGTTCCAGCGGAGACTTGCACGCTACCCGACAACGTGTTGACCCCGTTTAATGTCACCAATTCAGGCGTCGTCTTGCTCAAAGTTGCGTTGCCTGCCAGGACGCCGGTCACCACGCCGCTCTGCAGGTTGAACGCCGCAGCGGTCAACGTGCCGTTGGTCACACTCCCGCCAGTCAAATTCAGTGAACCCGACGCGCGATTCACGCCACCCAGATCCAGAGTCGCCCCGCTGCTAATGTTCAGCGAACCAGTCGTCAGTGAGCCGCTGCCCGTCAGTTGGATGAGGCCTGCTTGTAAGTCCATCAAGCCAGACAACACGTTGGCCCCGCTCAAGGTCACCGTGCCGCCGGTCGTCTTCGTAAACGTCCCCGAGCCGCTTAGCACAGCTGTCACAGTCCCAGTTCCAGCCGCAATGCTTGCCGCCGTCAAAGTCCCGCCCGAGAGGCTGCCTCCGCTCAAACTCAGAGCCCCGACCGCTAAGCTTTGCCCAGCCAATCCAACATTGCCGCCGACCTGGAGCGTGCCGGTGGTCGAAAGCGAGGCACCAGATAACAGCGTCGCGTTGACGCCGCTCTGGATGTAAAATAACGGCGTCAAAACCGGCGCTTGCACTTGCAATGTAAAGGCCCCTGAACCGCTGGAGGCGATGACCGAAGTGCCAGCATTAACAGTCCCATCCAGAGTGATAGACGCGCCTCCAGTCGGTTGAAGCAGGATTTGAGAATACGTACCCGAGGAAAAAGTCCCGCCTAGCGAACCGCCTGCCATTTGTTTAAACGTCCCTCCAGCGAGAATGGTGCTGGTGATGACGACCGTACCCGGAAGTGTCACATTCGAAATGTTTGTCGTTCCCCCAGTCAGCGTTCCATAAGAAACGGTTGCAGCACTCCCTGAGCTGGTAAGCGAACCACCAGCCATAGCCAACGTGCCAAAACTCACAGTGTTGCCCTTCAAATCAACGGAACCACCGGTAATGGTCAGTTTGGCTGTGGAGCCAAACACGTTACCAGCACCCGTCGCCAACGTCAGTTTCCCGCCGGAAAGCACCTCGATGCTACCGGGTAACTTGACTCCCGCGCTGATACTCAAAGTGACGTTGTTGCCAATTTGAATGTTTCCATCGAAGGTTGGCGTGTATCCCAGCGTGCCAAGGGTCAGTGTCACCGCAGAGGTCGAGGTGAGTATCGTCTGCCCGCTGCCGGAAAGGGATCCGGTGAAGACCGACGTGGTCGGACTCCAATTGAACGTGCCCGCGTTCGTAATCTGACTGGTGGACAAGGCTCCTTTGACCGTCAGCGAACCAGCAGAAATCGTGGTCGCGCCTGTGTAGGTTGCCCCGGGTAGCGTCAAGTTGTATGCGCCAACTTTCACGAGAGAGCCCGTCCCAGAAATGGTGCCCGTCACTGTGCGATCCGCGCTGTTGTTGAAACGCAACACGCCATCATTGGTCAGGTTACCCACCAAGCCACCAGTTGCGGCGAACTCCAAAGTGCCTGCACTGCCAATCTGGGCGATGCCCTCACTTACCAGCAAACTGCCCGAGAACGTACTTGTACCACCAAAGATCAGCGTATTCGTCCCGAGTTTGGTCAAATTGTAGGCGCTCGCCACCGAACCTCCCAGCGTGATGTCGCCCGCACCGCCTATGCTGCTCGCCGCCGCCAACGTGAGGGGGCCGCTATATGTGCTGGCGTCAGCACCGCTGTTTGTGAGAGCGCCGCTGCCCGCGCCCGTGCCGGAAAGGAGAAGGGGCACGCTTGCCGCTGGGCTATACCCTCCGAGGTCCAGCACTCCGCCAGATGACACGGTCAGTGAGTTCATGGAAAACGCGCCGAAATCAGGGTCATTAATCCCAAGGGCACCGGCGCTGCCGAGGAGCAACGTTCCCTGCGCCACCGTGAAATCGCCTAGGTACTGGTTGCCCCCAGAGAGCGTCAACTGAGCTGAACCGCTTTTAACCAGCGACATAGAACCGGAACCGCCTGTCAAGCTGCCGTAGCTAGGGTCTCCCGTGATCGCACCACTGATCTCCGTCGGGGTGTTCACCACCAATGTGACCGATCCACCGGTCGTCACATTGGCATTACTGTCGAGGTCCATTACACCAGCAAATGTCAGGGTATCCGTGCCATTGGCACTCGCGAAGGTCGCCTTGCGCTGGAGAATGAGCGAACCGCCCTCTGCTACGTCTGGGTCAGTAAACGCGAAGAAAGAGACCGCGTTATGAAGCAGAACGGAAGTTGTGAGTTGGCCGTCTATGTCAAAAGGCGGTTTTGCGAATAAAGTTCCCCCACGGAGATTCAGCGCTCCGCCACCAAGCGGGCCTAAAATCGTCGTGGTGCCGTTGGCGTCGGTGTCTGCCTTACTACTCGCATTCAAAATTAGCGAACCCGCGTTCAACGTGAAGCCGCCTGTAAACCAGCTATATGCGCTAGATAGCAGGAGGGAGCCTTCGCCATTTTTGGTAACAAACATTTGGAATCCTTCTGTGCCATCCACAGCATCAGCCAGTACGCCTTTGAATATGGAGTTATCCGTAGCCGCGTTATTAATCACCAATTGGCCGGAGGTCGCATCCGTTGAAACTCCGAGGATTACATTGGTTGCCGAGCCGCCAGAGGTC
>CAIXGS010000049.1 GCA_903919125.1 uncultured Spartobacteria bacterium
CATCGTTGGGTTCCGCCCCTTCAGGGCGGGAATCATTATGCCGATGGAATCCAGGGCGTTGCCCTGGGCTATCGCAGATCGCCCCATTGGGGCTTCACCGGATACGTTGCTCGTTTGGGGCGTTGCCCTGGGCAATCGCATTTCGCCCCGTTGGGACGATGGCTTTGCGTCTCGTTGGGACGATGGCTTTGCGTCCAATTGGTGCGGTGGTTTTGCGTCGCGTTGCGGCGATGGCTTTGCGTCCAATTGGGACGATGGCTTTGCGTCGCGTTGCGGCGATGAACCATGATTCCCCAGCCCCAACGGGGCATCCTGTGAAAGCCCGGGGCAACGCCCTGGGAATGTCCCCCCACATATTTCCAAGCCCTGAAAGGGCGTAACCGTATGCCGCAATCGCTCGCCCAAATCCTTGTGCATCTGGTCTTCTCGACGAAGAACCGGGAGGCTTTGTTGGCCGATGATATCCGCGATGAACTCCACGCTTATATTGGCGGCATCGTGGAGAATCAAAAAGGCATTCTGCTCAAAACGGGCTCGGTGTCCGATCATATCCACCTGCTCATTGCCCACCCAAGAACCTGTGCGCCATCAGAGTTGGTGCAAGAGATCAAGACAGGCTCGTCGAAATGGCTGAAAACAAAGTCAGCTCACTATGCTCAGTTTTACTGGCAAGGCGGATACGGCATTTTCTCGGTCAGCCCATCGCATCGCCCGGCGCTGGAAAATTACATTGGAAATCAGGCAGAGCATCACCGGGAGGTGACGTTTCAGGAGGAATACCGGCACTTGCTGCAAAAATACGGCATCGAATACGACGAAGGATATGTGTGGGATTGATACAACATGGACATTCGACAGGCAATAATCGGAAAGCAGACGCTGCCTTGACCTTATTGCAAATTCATTATGCAAATCGTATGATGATCGGTCTGTGCAGGCAGTATGGTTGGTCAAGTTTAACCCAAAGCAGCCCTCGAAAAACACTCAATCGGCGGTCTGTTTTCGGTCTCACTCCCTCCTTAGATACAAAACGTCATGAGCCTCACCGAATCCATCGTTGAAGCAGCCTCACTCGAATGGTTCGGGGAGCTGGGGTACGCCCTCACCCCGGCCCTCTCCCAAGATGAGAGGGAGTCGTTTGGAGACGTGGTCCTGTTGGGACGTTTGCGGTCGGCGATTCGTCGGTTGAACACAGCGATTCCAGAAGAAGCGCGGGAAGACGCACTCCGGAAAGTGCTCCGCGTGGCGACGCCTTCTTTGATCCAAACGAACCGGACTTTCCACCGGATGCTCCGGAATGGCGTGGATGTGGAATACCCGAGGCCGGATGGTTCGATTAAAGGCGACAAGGTGCGGTTGGTGGATTTTGCGGAGGTGAACGGGAACGATTGGCTGGCGGTGAACCAGTTCACGGTTGTGGAAAACCAGCACAACCGCAGGCCGGACGTCGTCGTTTTCGTGAACGGACTTCCGTTGGCACTCATCGAACTCAAGAACGCGGCCGACGAAGACGCCACAATCTGGAGCGCGTATTCGCAGCTTCAGACTTACAAAGCCGAGGTACCTTCCCTCCTCGCGTACAACGCGGCACTGGTGGTTTCGGACGGTTTGGAAGCACGGATCGGTTCGCTGACGGCGAATCAAGAGTGGTTCAAGGTTTGGCGTACAGTGGACGGCGTAAGTGACTCGCCCAAAACGGCGTTGGAGCTGGAGGTGCTGGTGCGTGGTGTGTTTGAGCGGCAGCGGTTCCTGGATCTGCTCCAGCATTTTATCGTTTTTGAAGAAGACCCGGATTCGGGGGCGATTCACAAGATCATCGCGGGTTATCACCAATTCCACGCAGTGAACGCTGCGGTTGAAGAAACGGTTCGGGCCAGCGGGCTGACCGAAACGGGCGTTTACGACGAACAAGGCACGTATTGGGCGGGGCGAATGCACGGCGGAAAAGCGGGAGATCGACGGGCGGGAGTTGTCTGGCACACACAAGGAAGCGGGAAGAGTTTCACGATGTTGTTCTTTGCGGCTCGGGTCATTCGGGAAAGCGCGATGAAGAACCCAACGCTCGTTGTGTTGACCGACCGAAACGATCTTGATGACCAGCTTTTCGGGCAGTTCCAGCGGTGCAGCGATATTCTCGGACAAACTCCTGTGCAGGCTCCGAACCGCGACAAACTCCGCGAGCTTCTAGCCGTCGCAAGCGGCGGGGTTGTTTTTACAACCATCCAGAAGTTCCTTCCCGAAAAGGGAGCGGCTATGCCCGCACTGAGCGATCGGCGAAACATCATTGTGATCGCGGATGAAGCACACCGTTCCCAATACGACCTGATCGACGGACTTGCCCGGCACATGCGCGACGCGTTACCCAATGCCTCGTTTATTGGGTTTACGGGCACCCCGATTGAAAAGACCGACGCCAACACACGGGCGGTTTTCGGGGATTATATTTCGATTTACGACATCCAGCGAGCGGTTGCCGATAAGGCGACGGTGCCAATTTATTACGAAAGCCGGATTGCGAAGCTGGGCTTAAACGCGAGCGAATTGCCGAAACTGGACGCCGAGTTTGAGGAAATCACAGAGGGCGAAGAGCAAACGAAGAAGGAGAAGCTCAAAACGAAATGGGCGACCTTGGAGGCGTTGGTGGGTGATCCCAAACGGATCGCGCTGATTGCGGCCGATTTGGTGAACCATTTTGAAAAACGCGTCGAAGCGTTGGACGGCAAAGCGATGATGGTCTGTATGAGCCGCCGGATTTGCGTGGATTTGCACGAGGCGCTTATCAAGTTTCGTCCGGAATGGGCCAGCGCGAAGGACGACGATTCTGAAGCGGAAAAGGACCGTAATTGTGTGGCGAAAGTCATCATGACGGGCAGCGCCGAAGACGGCCCGGATTGGCAACCGCACATTCGTAACAAAGAAAAGCGCCGTAAGTTGGCGAACCGTTTTAAGGACAGCAAAGATCCGTTTCGTATCGTGATTGTGCGCGATATGTGGCTGACCGGTTTTGACGCGCCGTGTCTTCACACGATGTACGCTGACAAACCGATGCAGGGTCACGGGCTCATGCAGGCGATTGCGCGCGTGAACCGGGTCTTTCGGGATAAACCGGGCGGGTTGGTGGTCGATTACCTCGGGCTCGCGGATCAACTCAAACACGCGCTCGCCAATTACACAGAGAGCGGCGGGAAAGGTGCACCGACTTACGACACCAAACAGGCGATTGCCGTGATGTTGGAGAAACACGGAGTCGCGTGTGACATCCTGCACGGGTTCAACTGGGACAAGTGGACGACGGGAACACCCACCCAACGACTTGGGCTGATTCCGGCCGGACAGCAACACATTTTGGAACAGGAAGACGGCAAGAAACGCTGGCTTCAGGTGGTCATGGAACTCTCCCGTGCGTTCGCCTTGTGCGCCGCCAGTGACGAAGCCACGGAGATTCGCGATGACGTGAGTTTCTTCCAGACGCTGCAAGCCGCGTTGAACAAACAGAGCGGTGAACGTCAGAAGTCTCCGGAGCAAATCGACGCAGCTGTGCGCCAACTGGTTTCCCGAGCGATCACGACTCACGGCGAGGTGATTGACGTGTTTAGCGCGGCGGGATTGGCGAAGCCGGACATTGGGATTTTGAGCGAACAGTTCCTTGCCGAAGTGCGCGGGCTCAAACACAAAAATGTCGCTGCCGAGTTGCTGGAGAAACTGTTGAAAGACGAACTCAAAGTGCGGGCGAAGAAGAACCTCGTGCAGAGTCAGGTGTTCTCCGAGAAGCTGAAAAAGACGTTGAATGCTTACCATAACCGCGCCATTTCCACGATGCAGGTGTTGGAGGAGTTGATCAAACTTGCGAAAGAGATGGATGCCGCGACAAAACGAGGCGTGGACCTTGGACTCACCGATGACGAGGTGGCTTTCTATGACGCGCTTGCCTCGAACGAATCGGCGGTGATTGCGATGGGCGACGATAAACTGCGAGTAATCGCGGCGGAGTTAATCACGCAGGTCCGGAAGAGCGTGACCATCGACTGGACTGTGCGTGAAGGGGCACGGGCGAAGATCCGGGTGATGGTGAAGCGGATTCTGAACAAGTACGGTTACCCGCCGGATTTGCAGGACGAAGCGGTCAAGACGGTGCTCCAGCAAGCGGAGTTGCTGTGTCAGGAATGGGCGTGATTGGGGATGGAGTTTGTTCCGGAAGGGAAGGCGGTGGGCTGGTTACTGAACGCGATTTGTCTCCCAATGATTTTCAAACCACTGACATCCTCACGCCTGAATGGTCATTCTTTGAGCAACCAACTCACGGCCGACGCCTGTTTGATTGCGCCCTCGCTGCGCCCTTCCAGTACCGTCGGCAATTGGCCAACTAAAGTCTCTGGAACCTCGCCCGCGAGCCAGAGCGGAAGAGACGCATTCAGCGCGACCATCCCCGGAATATCCAAATATTTTGCACCTCCCGGCAGGAATGACGCATCCCGATAATCCAGCAGCTTTCCAAATCGAAATCCTTTTGTGTCAGCAGCCGCGCGCGCAACCGAGGATCCAGCGATGCACCGCGCTGCCAAAGTGATGGGACCGGCCGTATTCCATCCGACAACAGAGACGGTTGTGGGATTCGCGTGAGAACCGACTTTAGCGGCTTGAACGAATTTCACCAACGTGAGGACGTCGTGCGTGCGCTGAGCAAAAAGCGAGTGGTTGTAACCAAACGTATAGGAAGGGACCTGACGTTTGCTGTTAACCGTTCGAGTCGGCTCGGAAACGCCTGAAGTCTGGAGCAACAAGTCTGCTCCAATCACCGTGATCCCCTGCTCAACCAATCGGCGCACTTCCTTATTTAGCGAACCGCCCGCCCCAAATAAGGCCGCTTTCCCAGTGTCATCCAGCCAGATCACAGCTCGGCCACCTTGTTTCTTGGGGTATAGAAACGTCACGGCAATTTCCTCCTTGAAGGTCCGATTCGTCACGAGCCCCGACATTTCCAAGTATTCCCCGCGATCCAGCTTCGCAGAGGGCTCCCAGGCCACGTCTCCAACTTCGGCAAACGTACGTCCAATGAGCGTTTCCACGGCCGGCCGAATCACGCGCTCCCGACCATCACTCGTCGCCACGCAATTCTTGAGCTGCGTTTCAGCGTCGGTGTTGAACCATTTAAGGAGGCTCCGCTCAAAGTCAGGATCCGCCGCTTTAGGCGCTGGATGTTGCTTGTCCCAAACGGTTAGCTCCTCACGGGAAAGCGGTTGATAGTCGCGCTCGATGACTGGAGAACTTTGGCCAAGCTGAAAATGCTTGTTCAAAAACGTGTAAAACGCGGACCGCGTGACCGCATTGTAGTTATGGGGGAAATGCTCGCCTCTCTCCAAAAAGACGTTGTCTTTTTTGCCGTAGAGACCGTAAAGCGCCTGTAATTCAGGGAAACCTTTACTCGCCATTTCCTTGGTCCAATCGTTCGCAGTATTCATCCCCTGCGGCCTCGGAGCACATAACGCGGCAAACTCAACGTTCCCCGTATTGAGCCGCAGCAGGCTCGCATTCTCACAAGAACAACCTCCCTGCATCGCGGTGCTCACCATGACAACGGGAAAGGAAAGCTTAATGCGATCGTCTATCGCGGCCAACATCATGGTTTGAGTGCCGCCGCCGCTAGACCCCGTGACCGCGGTGCGCGCGGGATCAACTTCGGGCAGGCTCAATAAAAAATCCAACCCCCGCACTGCGTTCCAAGTGTGAAGCCCCATCACACTTTGCAAATGAGCCTCAGCCTGCGGACTAAACAGTCCCCAGTCGGCCACGGCGTTCATTTCCGGGCGTTGAGTGGCGAACCCATGAATGACGTCTCGCGAGAACTGGAGCGCGTCTGAGTCGCTCAACATATCCCATTGCCAAACCACGCATCCCATCCGAGCCAACTGGACGCACATCGATTGAAACCGGCTCTTACCGCCACTTGCAAACCGCTCCGCACCGGAAGCGATCTCAACCCTAAGCTTGTCCTCCGGCTGCGAAGAAAGCCTCGCATCGGTCCAATGCCCGTGCGCGAACATAATTCCAGGAACCTTCCCTTGGACATTTTTCGGCCGATAAAGATTCCCTGTGACGAATAAGCCGGGCGCGCTCTGAAAATACACTTTTTCAACAGTGTAATCTTCACACTCCACTTTGCCGTGAATCACCGCATTCAGTGGAGTTTTTGTCGGCATCGGCCATAGACCTTGCGAAACAAGAATCCGCCTCTGGACCTCGGCTTTGCGACTCTCCCAACTCTTCAAATCAGACGGGGGCGTAAACGGGAAATATCCATTGAGATCCTTGAGAGCCTCAAGCCGGATGTCTGCGGCTAAGCCTGCGGCTGCAAAGGATAGAAAGGTAGAAAGGAAAAAGAGGGGGGATTTCATCTGGGAGGAGGAACCTACACAGCTGAATCCCGTGTAGCTTCGGTCCATAATTACCTTACGAACGCACCAAAAACAGGCTCAAATTTATGAACTTAGTGGACGACGCCTTTCGTGCTGCTTCCCGCTAAGCAACGGACAACCCTGTGTCTTTGCGATGCGGAGCGCTGAAGTTTAAGGCTGCTTTGCCGGAACCGCGTTTTCCTGCTGCATTCCCGGCAGACGCGATGCAACCCAAAGCGCCATAAAGATCAACCCCAGTCCAGACGCTAGGAAAACCGCCCAATAACCGGGGATCGCCTTACCCGAAGACTCAGCGGTTCCGAAAAACAAACCTAGAGCTCCCCCACCCTGAACCCCCAGTGACTGGCCAAGGAAAAAGAAGAAAGCGAAAAGAGACACCGCCGTTCCCCTAGCCTTCACCGCAAGCTCAGTGGCCTTGGTTTGCAAGGTGCTGTGGATGGAGTTAAATCCAAATCCCAGCAAGAGCATGGCAGGAATAATCGGCCACCAGGCTTTCAAAACTGACAAGGAAGAGGCTAACACAAATCCGCAAGTCAAAAGCGTTCCTCCCAGCAACGCCATCTGAGGCTGTTTCAAGCTCTTGAGGATGCGTTTTGCGCCCAAACTGTAAGCCAACCCTCCAATCCCGTAAAAGCTGATCAGAAAACCCGCGTGCAGAATTTTCATCTCGAATTGATCCTGAAGAAAACTGCTGACGTAAACCAAGCCTCCAAACAAAAAGAGCCCCTCCAGAAAGATTGCGGGGTACACAATACGCGAGTTTGGGTTACTCAGGACCAACCCGTAAGATTGCAGGGTCGGCGTCGCGGGTTTGCTGGGATCACGCACTGGGCGCTTTTCTTTTTGCGCAGCGCGTAGCAAAGAAATCATCACCAACGTCGAAATTCCTCCCAAGAGCAGGAAGATATTACGCCAACCAAAATAATCCCCAAATATACCGCCCATCGGCCCACTGAAAACCGTGCCCATCATCAGGGCGCTCATAAATTGGCCGAGAGTTGCCTGCCTTTGTTCCGGCGGAAATTTGTCACCAATGTAAGCAATAGAGAGAGGAATAATTGCCGCTGCAAAGATTCCTGTGATGAGTCGAAGTGCGATCAGCGCGTTCAATCCAATGCTTCCTTCCGGGACAAACGCACAGGCAGCGGTGCCCAACGCAAACAATGAAAACGCAAAGGCCATCACGCGCACCTTGCCGATGCGATCTCCGAGCGGCCCATAGATCAACTGGCAAAGACCGTAAGGCAGGGCGTAAGCGGAGACTGCGAGAGACGCCTTTGTCAGCGGCACATTAAAATCCGCTGCGATCGTTTTCATCAGCGGATCAATAACCCGTGCATCCGAGGCGACCATGAATGCAGCGGCGCCGAGGACTAGGAGTGAAACGCGATTTTCTGAGCTAAGAGAGGGTGATTCGTTCAAGGTTGACTCCTTTAATTGGGGAAGGAGTCAGGTTTCCATAGTGCGGTTCAAAAACCCAGCACAAGCTCATTGGGTCAGAGCCTGAATTCTATTCCTCCATGCCGCGCACCCATTCAGGCAGACCGACTCGCACTCGCGCACGAAGACGACTGAGCAAGCTATAGAGGCCAAAATACGCTCGGTGAACGTACACGCTGTCAGCGGAACCTCTTCGGCCCGAGAGATCACGAGATTGCTGTTCTCGAGCGTTGGCTTCGCCCATTTCGTAAATGGCCCGCATGAAATTGGGATCGCCAAAGTCAAAGGAGTCTCCCCAGAAAGGGAGCCCCAGCAAACGGATGGATCGCTCGCATACGGCAGTAATCCGAGCCTTTTTCTCAGGATCATCTTCTGGTAGAAGTATATCCAAAGAGACGAGCGCTGCCTCCAGTCGACTCGGATTATCAGCAAGCGTTGGGTCTAAAAACCGGAATTGCTTACGGTAAAACACCTCATCCAACTCCTTGGTACAGCCGAAATCCAAGACCCAGAGCTCGCCGTCCTTCACTAAAAAGTTTCCGGGATGCGGGTCCGCGTGAAAAACACGGAGGGTGTGCACCTGATGCTCGTAAAAGTCCCAAAGAGCCTGCCCCACTTGGTCCCGTTCGAGTTGCGAAGCATTGCCATCAGCGTACTTATCCAACGTGACACCATCCACCCAATCCATCGACAGAATCCGTGAGGTGCTCCATTCGGGATAGTACTTTACGAAACGCACATGCTTCAGATGCGCGGATTTCGAGGAGAGTTCTTGAGAGCGCCGCAGCTCCAACGAGTAGTCAGTTTCCTCGAGAAGCCGGGTTTCAATTTCACGGAGATAATCGGCAACATCGTGCTCCTTGAGCCCTAATACACTCAGCGCAATTGGTTTGAGCACGCGTATATCCGTTCGAAGACTGTCCGCAACACCTGGATATTGTACTTTTACGGCATACTCCGCACCGTCTTTGCTCGCACGATGGACCTGCCCGATCGATGCCCCATGAGCCGCATGCTTGGAAAAAGAGTCAAAAATCTGGAGCGGTTCCCTGTTAAATTCACGTCGGAAAGTTCGAACCACAAGGGGGTAAGAAAGTGGCGGGGCAGAGTACTGGGCCTTGGCAAACTGATTGGCGTACGCCGGAGGCAAAAGATTGCGATCGATGCTGAGCATTTGCGCCAACTTCAGGGGACCGCCCTTCAGTCGACTAAAGGTTTCGTACACGGCGGAGGCATTTGCTTCCTGAAGCTCGTCAGCTCCCGAAGCCGCCCCGATCGCGCGCTTTCCGTAATGTTTGAGATAGTTCACCCCAACACGCATGCCCGTGCCAGCCATTGCAGCGACCCTCGAAAAACGAGTCGTCTCAATGGAATCCTGCTCCCCAACACCTTCCTTCACGCCTTCCTGAGCGTCTTTATTCACGCCTTCCTTGTCAAATTCCTGAGCCCCGCCTTTCACGGCCTAGTTGCCCTCCCGCCACGGAGCCAGAAAACGCGCTAAATCCAACGCAGAATCCACAATCTGCGTCCGGATCAGATCGAATGCAACGGCGACGCTTTTCTCGATAAAGGCATCCGTTCGCTCATAGCCTTTACTATCGTCTTTTAGAGAGAAATCTATCACCCCCCGAAAGTGCGTGTACAAGGCGTCGGGATAAAGGGCGGAGAGTCGACCGCGTTGGGCGACTTCCCCGAGCGCGGCACCATGTTCAAGCACGCTCTTTGCAAAGGCCTTAAACCTCGCTTCAAACCCCTTTAGGAAAGCTGGCTTTTCAAGCGGCCCAAGTTCCGCAATACGGGCAAGCATTACAGAGCGGTGGTCCAGAGAGGCTTCACAGAACGCATACAAAAAGCTCAGCAACCGTTGCTTGGCCGTAAACTCAGGCCACTCAGACCCAGCCTCAATGGCGCAGACCACTTGATCCACCAACTGTTCCCAGTACGAACTTTCTACCGCAGCGAACGAAGCAAACTCCTGGAAGAATTCGCGTTCTGTAATTTCTAACTGCTTACAGAAGGCAAACACCGTTTCAGGTGGGCGACCATGTTCCCGAAGTGAGTCGCAAAAGGCCGATATAATTCGAGCGCGTGTGTCCATAGGATCGTTGCCAAACATTACCACGAACACCGGCGACTTCTAATGGTAATGCGAATAATTGCAAACCAGCGAAGTGCGACGCGAAGGCGACATCCGTTCTCATCTCAGCTCGTACCAGACACCCATCCCTTTTCAATTTTGTTTCAGGTGACGCTGTTCAACTAGGGTGCGAAAGTGCTTGGCTGCAAGGTTGCTACGGAAAAAGACACCAGACTCCCAAACATGGATCGCGTAGCCTCTGGGCATAAAAAATGCAGCCAACGTGAGCAGAGTCATCCACCACACGGAGTTATCGCAACTTCAGGAGAATGTTTCAGGGAATTTGAGGCGGTTTGTGTCTGAGAAAATGAAAGAAAATGAACACTGACCACTAGCTCTAGTTCTGCCCCCCAGTAGTTTGCCTTTAAACAATTTTTCCGAGGGTTGCTGAAGACGCGCAGTTGAAAGACTCCATCCTTACAAAGGGAAAGGTCCGAGCAGCTCGGATAAAGCGCCCGGACCTCGAGACAGATCCACCTTCGATTCCCTTGAACCGCTATTTGAGCGATTTTAAGTACGCTACGATGTCAGCAATGGATTGTCCGGTGAGACCTAGCATGGCGGGCTCGTACATGAGCGAGCGGTCCATTTTGCTCATGCTCTGGATCCGCGAACGCGGAATGGTTTGGATCACGCCTCCCATACATTTCATGAGAACGGGATCTCCGCTGGCAACCGCCATTCCAGTGATGGTCAGGCCGTCCTTGGTCTTCACAATGGAGCCTTCATAGCCGTGTGAAATCGAGGCAGACGGCTTGGCGATCGCTTCAATGATCGCCTCGCGAGTTTGTTGTTTGCCGTACTCGGTGAGCTCCGGCCCGAACTCCACGCCCGTTCCGGCGATCCGATGGCAGGCGTAGCAAACTCCAACAGCGGCTTTGCCACGGGCCTCATCACCGGTGAGCTTTGCAATTTCAGCGGACTCCGGCAGAGGCGTGGTGCCCACCGCAGGAGCCGGCATTTCCACGGCTGTGAGTTTGGCGTTTTCTGGGTCGTACACACCCCGTTCCTTCATGGCCTTGTCCAGGTTGAAGTCGGCCCAGTGGTTACTCTTGCGGTTGAGCAGCCACCACACCGCCTGCGCGCTTGCTTCCCCAGACTTGGCTGCGGCCACGTCCATCATGGCGTTGGCCGCTTCTTGCGTCGGAGAGAACGCGAGGGCCGTCACCATGCGCTTGCGCTGTTCAGTCGAGAGTTGGGTGGAGTTTGCGCGCGCCACCAAGGCAGGAACCGCCTCCGCAGGGTGAAGGCGCCACGCGATTGCTGAAGCAGCGTCATTCCACGCGACGGGATCTTTTGCGAATGACGCGGACGCCGCCCGATACACGGCGCTTTCCTTGCCTTCGCTTCCGAGGCCCAAAGCTTCCAGATAGGCACGATCCTTGCCGTCGTATTGCGCAGCCAGCTTTACGAGAAGGGCCACGCTCTTTTCAGCGGGCACGTCTCTCAGGGCAATCGCCACATCGCCACATCGCGACGAACGGCCGCGGACGGGTCGCTCACCAGTTTCTGGGCCAATGCAACCACATCGGCACCTGCTCGGCGTAGCGCACGAAACGCGACCAGACGACGAGTCGCATCTTCGGAATCCAGAAGTGCGCGGACCTTGGCCTCTCCAGCGGGACCCATCTGGGCGAGCAGAAAAATAGCGCGCCCAACGATGTACACATTCGAATCCTTCAACAACTCGGCAACCTGAGGAACAGCCTTTTCGCCTTGCGCTTTGAGTCGAGTAAACCCGCTGAAACGCACGTTCGGGGAAGGATTCTTGAGCGCTATGATTTGGCCCTCGGTCTTGCTGAGGTCCATCTTCGGAACTTCCGATTTAAAACCTTTCGGCGCAATTCGGTAAATCGCACCGGTGGCGCGCGGATCGTTCGTGCCATGTCCTCCGACCCTCGAATCGTACCAGTCCGCGACATAAATCGCGCCGTCCGGTCCCACGCAGACATCGCTTGGGCGGAAGTAATTCTTCAATTCCGATTTCTGGGGCTGGCCTGAGAGGAAGTCGGATCCGGACCATTCACGTTCCTTGTTGGATGTGAAGAAATCCATGCGTTCGAGTTTCCAATCAGCACCGGCCAATTTCGGAAGGTACCCGTAGACAACGTTTTTTCCCGACTCACAGGCAAGAAGGAGGCCCTGCCATTTGTCGCCCAGAGCGCCGTTCTCGTAGAACGCGACTCCGGTTGGTGCGCCGCCCCCATACACATCGCCAGCCGGCATGGTACCGGGATCTTCCTGTCGCCATTCAGCGGTCGGGACATCTTGGCCAAGTCGCCGATCAGCCGCCCAGGAGCGCTTTCCGTCAGCAGAGGCGAACCCCGCATTGCCCCCCTCCATCATGGCCGTCACGCGGCACGCGGGTGGATCGTCATTGTCGCTTTGAAACACATCGCCAAGGGAGGTGACCGACTGCTCGTAGCTGTTGCGGAAATTGTGGCCGATGATGGTAACATTTGAACCATCCGGATTCATCCGAGCGGCAAACCCACCAATCCATACATGGCCATCGTCACTGCGCATTCCCGCGATGTTTTGAAGCATGTAGGGACTTCCCATGTGAAACGTTTTGCCTGACTTGTCCGTAAACTCCGCTCCCGTGTTGCCTTGGTTCCAGTACCACAATCCGTCTGGTCCCGCCGTGACGCTGTGCAGACTGTGGTCATGCTGGCGCCCATTGAAGCCGGTGAGCAGGACTTCGCGTTTGTCGACGCTTGGATCGAACTTACCGTCTCCATTCACGTCAGTGTAAACGATCAAATCCGGTGGCTGTGAAACCACCACCTTGTTTTCAAACACCGCGACTCCAAGTGGCGCAGCAAGCGCCGTTTCCTGCACAAAAACGGTGGACTTGTCCGCCACACCAGCGCCTTTGGTGTCCTCGAGAATAACGATTCTGTCTCCCTCCGGTTGGCGTCCAGCTTTTCCCCGGTAGTTGACTCCCTCAGCCACCCAAAGCCGCCCTTGAGCGTCGAAGTCGATGTTGGTGGGATTGCTGAGCAAAGGGGATTTCGCCCAAAGAGTGACCTCCAGACCGTCAGGAAGGTTGAACAGAGCCGCAGGCACTTCGGTTGGAGCATCGTCCGGAATCCCACTGCCAGCAGTTGCGCTCTTAGGTGGCTCTTGATTATAGGCAAGGAACTTGATCTTCACTCCGCTGGGCTTGCCGCCCCGCTCCATCCCGCCGTCATCGATGGCAACCTTCGAAACGAATTTCTCCACACCTGCTGGAAGTTCGTATTTGATGATTGAAGCCGCATGGGTGCCGATGCCTTTTTGAAACTCTTTGCCGCCCACCAAAAGTGGCGATTTGGCATGTGACTTACCAACGTTCGGAGTGCCAGCGCCCGCAGAGGCCGACACCCACTTGAGCGTTGTCAGATCCACTGTGGCTCCGTCTGCGAGCACCAGCGTGGGTTCAATCCAGTTTGCCCAAGCGCAGCTAATGCCATCTCCACCCGGAGCGACTACAAGGTAGAGTTCCTTCGCGCCCTTTAGTGGGGCTTCGAAGTTTACGAGGCGTTCTTTGGTGGCATTCGAGAGAACCGCACTTTCCGCAAGCGGTTTGGGTGCCTGCTTGGGAGATTCAGTGGCGGTTAATTGAGCAGGAGCGGGTTTGTGCGGTTGAACGGCTTCAGCGGACAGCTTTGGGAATTTAGATTCTCTTTCCGTCGGAATTTCGGCAGTCGGGAGGGACTTGAATTCGCCCGGCTGGGGGAGAGTTAATCGCGGCTTGTTCGGGCCCTTGTCATCGAGATCGGCGTTGAGCTGGTCTTCGGAAACCGGCACAGACTTCACGCCGTTGGCAGGAACTTCGAGTCCCGCAGTCCAGACCACTGCATTCAAAACCATTGTGCGAAAACCGTCGACGGCCCAGTTGCGGTGATTGTGCCCACCGCTAAAGCCCACGCCACGACCGCCATCAGGACGTTCCACGCCCCACATCAAGGTTTGCGGCTTGTCGAGGCCCGCGACCCCGTGCTCGTTCCAAAGGTTGATGTAGCGTTTGACTCTCTCACGCGTCGGCGTGGCGGTTACAAGATCGAGCACTTCGCTCCGATTGGGACGAAAGCGCATGTGATAATAAAATTCGTCGTACGCCTCGACGGGCGAACCGACCCCGCGAGAGATTGCATGATTCGGCAGGGTCTTCAGATCCGCGACCCAGTGAGGATTCACCGACCAACCCGTCTCAAACGCGCCACCAATCCACGGACGATAGTATTTCTCGCCCTCCGGCGCATTGGGATGCACCGCGTAGTGCATAAACATGATACCGACGCCTTTTTTTGCCAGCGCATCCATCTTCTCCCAACCTTTCCCGACGACACTGGTTCCGTCTGCGTAAATCACCACGGCTTTGGCGCCGTCGAGAACCGAGTCATCACTGGGCCAGCCTTTAATGACATCTGCTTTGATGTTCAGACCGCTTTGTTCATTGAGTGCCTTCGCCAAAATTTGGCATCCGGCGTAAAATTCATGTTCACCGGGGCCGTGGCTCCGCCCTCCAGCAAGGAAGACAACACGGGGTTCAGCGACTGCTGTTGCAGCGAGGCTGAGCAGAACAAGGAGTGATGCGGGAATTTGCATGGAGGTAGATAGGAAACCCAGAAATTCCGTTTTTAATCAGAAAATTTTCTGGGGTGCTGGAGACCAGTTAAAATTTTATTCCAAAAGGCAAAGGCGGGGAAAGGTGAAATGAGTTTGTCGACTTGGCCGTAAACCCAAGACAACGCGGCCAAATTACGCGTGTGCGCCAAACATCAAAACCAAACCTTCCTTCAGAAAGTGCCTGTCCTTTCTGGCACAATCAGTTGGGAGACCAGATTCCCGCAGCGAGTCGCAAAAGGCAGTTATAATTCGAGCGCCTGAGTCCATAGGATCACCTCGAAACAATGAAAACAAATCAAATTGCAGCGCGTGAGCTTTGGTGAACATCCCAGTTCGACGACCAAGAGATGATCCTCATCCGCCGTCGCTACCCATTCAGTTGTGAGTCGTTTCATAGAGGACGCGACCTTTAGAAAAAACATCCTGTAGGAAGCAATCTCCCTCTTCCCATCACCACGAGACGCCCTCGGGATCACGCACCCAAACATTAATAGAGAACGCCTTAGGGATTCCGGAGCGAATTACCAGCGCGGCGTGGACGCCTGTACGGCGTTTGCTGACTTATATTGCCTCATCAGAAGCATCAAACCTTATGCCTATCAAAACGCTCTTTTGATCAAGTTCAACAAGGGAACAACTTTCTAACGCCTGCTCTATAGCCGGAAGGTGATTTTCAAACATACGTTTCGTCTCTTTGAGGCCCAAATTGCCAGTGCGAACCAACACCAGTTTCCATGGCCTCTTTTGGAGAATATGAGAGTAGTAGAAGTCCGTGTCCTTGGTCACGACGACCCGTTCTTCGACAACTGAAATCTCGTTCAGCAGACCGTCGCGAGAAAAATTTCTATCAGGCAGATCTAATGTGTGAATTGCATCGTGCCCTAACTGTCTGAACACCTCTCTCAAAATTGGAGGTAGGTGCGCATCAATCAGAAACTTCATGCCGCAACAAAGCGTTGGCTTTTGAGCTTCAGCGACAACGTGGCAAACTGAAGGCACGCTAAGAGGTCGTCCCGGGTTAAATCTGGGAACTCGGATAGGACATCTTCAAAGCCATCGCCACCCGCGAGATACTCAAGAATAGACTCCACCGTATACCGCATCCCTCTAACGGTTGGCTTACCATGACAAACCAACGGGTCAATCGTAATTCGGTCAAGTAGCAGTGATCCAGTCGAAGCTATTTGCGGCATATCAGACTTTACCTCATCAAGTGAGAGTTGCAACCCGGCGCTTCACCATTGGGCTTTGATCATGAATGGGAAGACAGCAATCGAGTTGCGCGTTTGCGCCAAACTGGAGCAGAACCAACTGCATGAGCCTGTAAATCAGGAAAGTGCACCGCGTTGGAATCGAACCAACAACCTAGTGATTAAGAGTCACGCGCTCTACCAATTGAGCTAGCGGTGCTTTTCCTTTTGGAGGGAGGGACACTATCGGATTTCGACTTGGTTACAAGCAGGGAAATTGTGCTTTTTTTTCAAAGCGCTCCTAGACGGTGAAGGCGCTCCTGATTGGCGTCATTACTGGGCTGGCACCTCAACGCGGTAAAGGTGGGTTTTGGAACGCAAATACAGCGCCCCTCCTGCAACCGCTGGAGAAGCCATAAATCCTGCTTCAAACTGGCCTTCTCCCAGCAACTTAAAGGCGTCCTTATCCGGCGCAAAAACGAAGACTTTCCCCTCTTCGTTGCAAGCGTAAATCCGCCCATCGGCCAAGATAGGAGATGCAGAAAAATTGCCCCCAATACGCTGTGACCAAAGCGCTTCCCCTGTGAGCGCATCCACACAAGAGGCGATTCCAGAGTCGTCCACCATGAACAATGCCCCGTCGCGCAACAACATAGAAGGCTTGCTCGGAACCCCCTTTTTGACACGCCAAGCCAGTTGGGACTCCTCTAGGACGCCCGTTCCTCCCAATTTTACCGCCAAAATCTGCCCCTTAAAGCCACTTTGAAAAAAGACCTTTCCATCCCAAACCAAAGGACGCGAGCTCGCACTGTGCTGAGCGCGCTCTTCCAGCCGCCACAACTCCTTGCCCGTCAGGGGATCATACGCATAGTGGCACTTCGCACCGCTGCTCAGTAGCACTGGTCGCCCCTCCCACTCGATCACCGCTGGCGTCGCAAATGCTTTGCGGAAATCGCCTTCCCCAGTGATTTTCCCCTCCGCATTGAGATCCTTAAAATCGACAGAACGCTCAGTGCGCCACACCGTTTTGCCCGTGTTACGATCCAAGGCGACGACGAATTGGAAATCACTACCGTCGAAATTCAGGAGCAGAAAGTCCCTCCAAACAATCGGCGAGGATCCCGCGCCCCTGAAATGATTGCAGATAAAATCAGTCCTCTCCCAGATTTTCGCGCCGGACTCCTCATCAAAACAAGCCGTTCCAGGTGAACCGAAAGTGACGTACACCTTACCGTGCGCTATGGCAGGAGTTGGCGATGCGTAGCTATTAAATTTATGGCAAAATTGCGGGTTCTCGATGCGAAAAATGACTTCATCTCTCAGGACTGCGCCCGTTTCACGATCAACAACCACAAGGGAAAGCGCGGTGCCGTCTTCGGTGGCTGAAGTGAGCCAGATGCGATTTCCAGAAACTACAGGCGAAGACCAAGCTTTGCCAGGAATGGGAGTCTTCCAACGCACGCCGAGATTTTCAGAGGGAGCCACTGGAAGCGATTTAGCCTCTGAAGATCCGTCCCCCATAGGGCCGCGAAACTGAGGCCATTCCTCTTTCGCCAAGACTGAACACGGGATTGAACTCAGTAGCAGAGCAACGCTGCTGGCCAGAAAACGGGGGACGAATTCGCGCATATCTGGTAGCAGAGAACAAAGTTGCCCAAAGCGAAAGCGCGAAAATGAAAGGACATTTCTTTCAGTGCCGACATGGGTTTACCGCTCAAGCGGCGGCCTGATGCTCTGGGATGCGTGTAAAAGCTCACCGGACGATCAGGATAAACGCAGCAAGGCCTTCGCAGGCTCCCTGCTAATGGGCCACTGGGCGACATCCCAAGAGCCCTCAATATTAAGGAATCGGCACGCCGTAAGCGCTGCATTAGATGTCAATGTATAGTCGGCTAATACGCTTGCTCAGGGGGATAAAAGACCTGTCCGGCCGTGCGTATGATCAGCCAAACATCCATCGCCAAGGTCCACTGCTGGACATACCGAATATCCCAGAGTACCCGATGTTCAATGTCCTTAGGCGAGCGCACCTCGCCGCGGCAACCGTTGACTTGGGCAAGTCCCGTGATGCCCGGCTTCACAAAGCTTCGCATGTGATATTGCTCCTGAACGGCAAAGATATCCGTGTGCTCCACAAAGTGAGGACGCGGACCCACGACGCTCATCTCCCCAGTGAGCACGTTGAGGAACTGGGGTAGCTCATCCAGACTGTGCCGGCGTAACCAACTACCAAACGGGAAAATGCGTGAATCCTCCCGCTGCGCTTGGACACCGGCCGGCACGGTAACCGCGGAGCTCGCATGCATAGTCCGAAATTTCCAGACCTGAAACGGGCGATTGCTACGCCCATGCCGCCACTGTCTGTAAAAGATGGGCCCTGGAGATTCCCGCCTTTGCTTGAACCTTGTGATGAGAGCGAAAGGCAATACCACAAACATTAAAGCAGGAAGGGCCACGACAATATCCAAAGAACGCTTTAAAAGCCTGTAAACAGGGCTCTGCAAAGGCTCGGCATATGCTACGCCGAAGCACCAGTCCCCCTTTGCCTCCCAGCGGAAATGTCCGGGGTGAGCCAGAGCGAGGCTATTTGCCACAACCAATCGCACTCCAAGGCGTTCACACTCCTTTTTCCAAAGAGCAACCTGCATGTCCGGTGGAGTTCCCGCCACAATCACCTGATCGACGGCTTCCTGACGAACCACTTCAGGAAGATTCAAAGCCAAGCCCAATTGAGGAAGCCCTGTGTCTTCGAACAAATCCAATGGATCCGGCTCCTCAGCCAACCAGCCCACTGCGTGGATTCCCAGAGGACGATGCAACCTCAAGACCCGCGCAAGATCCGCGACCTTTGACGCCGCGCCCACAATTATGGTCCGGTGAATATGCTGATCATAAAATAAGATTTTTGTGAGGAGTCGTGGCATCGTCCAATGCGTGCCCACCAAAAGCGCTAGAACTCCCGTCCAAAGCGCAACTGTTGCAGCCGGATGCTGGTGGTCGGCGAAATGTTCCCCGCCTGCGATACAAGCCAAAATCGCGGCGGCGATAGTACGCACGCAACAGGCGCCGAAGCCAGGTGCCTGAGAATCCTTTTCCACGCCATGTCGCCAAAGCGCCTCACCCACAATTCCCAACATCCAAGGCCAAAGCATCGACCCCGTTCCCAGAGCAAGCATTCCCGCAATTGCGCCGCTGAAGTGAGCAGCCACAATCGGCACAAACCAAATCGCAATACACTGTCCACCCGCCACCAAAGATGCAAATCCGCGAGCACGATAGCCAAACATACGCGCCTCCTCCCATGTAAAGAGTCACCTCAGATCGGAGGCCATCTCCGACCTATCCCTGATTCGGTAAACGAGACAAACTTGCGCCTAAAAAGCAGTCCGTACCGCGCTATCCGTATCGGATTATCAGTAAGTCCTCCACAAAGGCCCGAATTGCTTTGCGCGTCGCCTAAAATACTTTTTCCTTCCCCCATGGCAACCTCCCTCACTCCGATGATGCAGCAGTATCTGGGCATTCGCAACACGCTGCCCGCGGATACCATCCTGCTGTTTCGTTTGGGTGACTTTTACGAAATGTTTTTTGAGGATGCCAAGCGCGCCGCCGCCGTACTGAACCTCGCGTTGACCAAACGTCACGAGACTCCCATGTGTGGCATTCCTTACCACGCAGCGGACAACTATTTGCGCAAACTTCTCGGCGCTGGAATCAGAGTGGCCGTTTGCGACCAAGTCTCGGAACCGCAACCAGGCAAGATTGTGCAACGTGAAATTACGCAAGTCATTTCGCCGGGCACGGTTTCGGATTTGCTGTTATTGGATGCGGGGAGGAATAATTTTTTCGCGGCCATTCATCCCGACCCCAAGCGCGGCTACGGCTTCGCCTACATGGACGTGATGACAGGCGAATTTCGGCTCAGTGAGCTAGAAAATGAGCGAGAACTCACCGACGAACTCGCGAGAGTAAAGCCGGCAGAAGTGCTGGTGAGCGAAGCGGCGATAAAAGGTCTCGAGCATATTCCAAACCTATTCGCTCGAGATGGATATGGTTTTTTATTCGACCAGGCTTACCACACCCTCAGAGAGCAATTCCGAGTGCAAGCCCTAGACGGGTTTGGGTGCGAAGCGATGCCAGCCGCCATTTGCGCAGCGGGTGCAATAGTCCATTATCTCAAGCACGAACTGAGACGTTCCCTCTCCCATGTCACGCGCCTGAGCACCTACCAACGTAGCGAATTCATGGTGCTGGATGCCGCCACCCAGGCCAACTTGGAGTTGGTTGATTCCCGGGGTAACGGAAAAGACACCAGCCTGCTCGGGGCTCTGAATCGAACGCGCACCCCAATGGGCACCAGACGTTTGCGCGAATGGATTCTCCAACCCTTGTGCACGCTGTCGCCAATCGAGGCCAGACAGCAGGCCGTGGCAACGCTATTACAGAACCCCAGCGGGCTACTCGAATTACGCGAGCGGCTCGGTGAAATCCGTGATATTGAGCGAACCGTGGGCCGTCTGACGCAATCCGGCGGTACAGGGCGGGATTTGTTGGTGTTGCGTTCGGCACTGGAACAAGTACCGGCGCTACGCTCCAGCGTGGAACCTTGCACAGCGCTAAGCCCTTTGCTTGCACAAACCGCATCCGGCCTGCATCCCCTGCCCGCGCTATTGGACCTTTTGGGAAAAGCGCTCTTAGAAGAACAACCCGCAATCATTCGAGACGGCGGAGTTTTTCGCGAAGGTTACTCCGATTTGTTAGATAGCTTGCGTAGCGCAGGCGAAGAGGGAAAACGATGGATCGCCGAGCTCCAGCACAAACTGGGAGAGGAAACCGGCATTCGTTCTTTAAAAATTCGTTATACGTCGGTATTCGGCTATTTTATAGAGATCACGCGCTCGAACTTATCGCTAGTTCCTGAAGGTTGGATCCGCAAACAAACAGTCGCTAATGGGGAACGATTTATCACTCCGGAGTTAAAAGAAGTGGAATCGCGGATATTAGGAGCGGGTGAAAAGGCGAAGGCTTTGGAGCTGGAGTTGTTCGCACAACTGCGCGAAGAGGTCCTCACCGAGCTACGGGCTTTTCAACAGACGGCGGATGCGGTCGCCACGCTGGATGTCCTGGCGTCGCTGGCGGAAACCGCGCGCTTGTACGGGTATTGTCGCCCAGAACTGCACGAGGGCAGTGAACTGGAGTTTATCGAAGGACGACATCCCGTTTTGGATCAGGCTTTGGTCGAGGAAAAGTTCGTTCCGAATGACGTGCTTTTAAACAATGAAACCCATGCGCTTCTGGTGCTCACTGGGCCGAACATGGCGGGGAAATCTACCTATATCCGGCAAGTCGCACTTCTGACCCTCATGGCGCAGATGGGGGCATGGGTGCCCGCCAAGCGCGCGGTCGTCGGTTTGGCCGACCGCATCTTCACCCGCGTAGGCGCCAACGACGATCTCTCCCGAGGGCAGTCCACCTTCATGGTCGAAATGCACGAAACGGCCAATATCACCAACAACGCCACACCGCGCTCTCTGGTAATTCTCGACGAAATAGGGAGAGGTACCTCCACGTTTGACGGCCTCTCAATCGCTTGGAGCGTAGCGGAATACCTTCACGATGTGCTCAAAGCCCGTACGCTGTTCGCGACTCATTACCACGAACTTACCGAATTAGCCCGCACTCGGACTGGGGTTCAGAACTTCAACGTCGCAGTCCGAGAATGGAACGAGCAGATCATTTTCCTGCGCAAAATTGTCCCCGGCGGCGCAGATAAAAGCTACGGCATTCAGGTAGCCCGCCTAGCTGGATTGCCCAAGGCTATTCTCGAGCGTGCCAAAGAAATTCTGGCAAACTTGGAGCGTTCCGAGCTCAGCGCTGACGCCTTCCCACTTCCGGCGGAAGCCGCGCCCGTCTCAGGCACCCAACCAGTCCGGCAAACGAGACGCCGGAGCGTAATGGCGGCAGAAGCTGAGCGCCCACAAATGACACTCTTTTAAACGTTAAAATCTGCTGACTTAACGCAGAACCGTTGGTTAAGGAATATAAAGATCCTGTCCCAGTTTTAATTTAGCAGCGGCATCGGAAGAGTAAAAATTCGCCTCCTGAATTTCTTTCCAGCGATTTTTATTTTTATAATATTTCTGCGCGATGACTCCCAGCGTTTCACCCGCCTGAACCTTGTGGGTGCGACCACCCGGTGGAATGGGACGCTGCGGCACGTCGCCTGCCTTACCAGCAACAGTCACACCGGTGGTTGGCGGCGGGGTTTTAATGGCGCGCAACTCCTCCAGTGTCTTACGGAGCTTGAGGTTTTCGTTTTTCAAACGCGCGGCCTCTTCCTGAGTCAGGGGCGCCCCCTTTCCCAAATAGGCCAGAAGCAATAATTCCCCTTCTTTCTGAAAGGATTTTGCCTCTTTTGCGAAAGGGCCATCTGGAGAAACGGCCACATACCGGGTGAAATGATAAAGTGCTCCAAGTGGATCCTTTAGTTTGTCCGCGTACACGTGGCCCAAGCGGTAATGTGCCTCGGCGGTGCGAGGAGTGCCGTCTAGAAGAGATTCGTACACGCGCACGGACCCTTCGAGATCCTCAGCTGAGAGTCGCTTGTCTGCCTCAGTCAAGCCGCGATGAAACCGAGCATCCCCCTTCGGGTCACAGCCCGTGAAGGAAAATAGCAACGAAATGCTAATGAGGGAAACGCGGAGAATTCGCATGATTAGAAGAGCCTAAAATTTGATTCCAGAATCTTCAATTGCATCATTTACTGCACGAAGCGAGGCCAACCGTGCAAACCATTTGTAATTTCCCGGAAGAATAAGCCACGGAGAATGAGCCGAGTTCGTTCGCTCAAACATATCCTCAGCGGCCTGATTATGCTCATCCCACTTCCGACGGTTGCGCCAATCCTCATCGGTGATTTTCCAATGTTTGTAAGGATCAGCTTCTCTCCGTTTAAAGCGAGCGAGTTGCTCATCCTTGGAGATATGCAGAAATATTTTTACTATGATCGTACCATCATCGCAAAGCATTCGCTCTGTTTGATTAATCTCTTCATACGCACGTTTCCATTCTTTTTCCGTCGCAAAACCCTCAACCCTCTCCACTAAAACCCTCCCGTACCAAGAGCGATCAAGCACCGCAATTTGACCGCGTTTCGGAATTTTACTCCAAAAACGCCACATATAATGATGCGAATACTCGTCTTCCGTCGGCTTAACGACGGAATGCACCCGGAGCAAACGAGGATCCAACCGCTCCAACATTCGCTTGATCGCCCCTCCCTTTCCCGCCGCATCCGGACCCTCAAAAATCACAAGCAACGGCCGCTTTTCCTCCACCAACGCCCGCTGGTACATTAACAGACGCAACTGGGCCGCTTTGAGCAGACGCTTATATTCATCCTCATCTACCGCTGGATGGTGCAAGGCATCCAGTCGCAGGCCTTTTTTAAATCGCAAATAATTCCCTTGTTCACTCATCGAAATAAATTTTCAGCTGCAAAATTAAGCTCACTCGCCCGATACACCCCTCACTGAACGAAGCTCTTCTGCTAACAGCACCGGGATACCACCGCGCACTGGATAAAAGCGTAAGCCGTCGGAGCACAGCAATATACCGGTCCAATCCACAGTCTCCCCGGCAGGAAGAGCCGCTAGCAATGGAGATTGCCTTGGGAGAAAAGCGAGGGGTTGCCCAGACGCCGGACAACGCAGATTCCCAATTAATTGCATATCTAAAGCCTCCTCCATTTCTAGAATATCGGAAAACCGCAGGGCTATCTCAATAAAGCCTTAGTATTTAGGCACCGTGCTATCTACCGTGTCGGACCAGGCTAGGATACCGCCTTCAACGTTCCACAGTTTGGCGAAACCCGCTTCTTGCAGAAGCTTAAGCGCGCGAGCCGAGCGCATCCCGCTCTTGCATTGCAACACAATTTCATCAGCGCTATCCAGTTCACTCATTCGCGAAGGAAGTTCCCCAAGCGGGATAAGGCGCGCCCCCGGAATACGACAAATGTCGTACTCGTACGGTTCGCGCACATCGACCAGAACGAATCGCTCGCCCTGATCGAACTTACCCTTGAGCTGGAGTGCTGTGATAGTCGGGACAAGCGATTCCTGAGCCTCGGCAGCCTGGGCTTCGGGGATGCCGCAGAACTGCTCGTAATCAATGAGCTCGGTGATCGTCGGATGCTCGCTGCACACTGGGCACTTAGGATCGCGGCGGAGCTTGAATTCGCGGAATTTAAGCTTGAGCGCGTCAAAATGAAGGAGGCGACCGATTAAAGACTCACCGATCCCCACGATCAGCTTGATCGCCTCAATCGCCTGCAACACCCCAATGACTCCAGGCAACACCCCTAGAACACCACCTTCGGCGCAGCTAGGCACCATCCCCGGCGGGGGCGGTTCAGGGAACATACAGCGATAGCAGGGGCCGCCAAGATGCGGGGCAAATACCGTGCACTGCCCATCAAACCGAAAGATTGAACCATACACATTCGGCTTTTTCAAAAATACCGAAATGTCATTCGAACAATACCGAGTCGGAAAGTTGTCGGTGCCATCGATGATCACATCATAAGGCTCTGCAATCTGCCGCGCGTTGGCAGCGGTGAAGAAGGTGTCATACAAGTCCACCTGCACATTAGGATTCACTTCCCGAATGCTATCGCGGGCGGAATTAAGTTTTTTACGACCTACATCCTTTGTCCCGTGCAGAATCTGGCGCTGCAAGTTGGAAAAATCGACGGTGTCCCCGTCCACGAGTCCTAGGCGACCGATACCAGCGGCTGCAAGGTAAAGTGCTATGGGTGAACCTAGTCCCCCAGTGCCGATACACAAAATGCTGGCGGCCTTGATGCGTTTTTGCCCCTCTAAAGTGACCTCCGGCATAATCAGGTGCCGAGAGTAACGGGCTATTTCGTCGTTGGAGAACTCGATGCGATCGAGGCGACTAGGATCGATGATGCTTTGGGCCATAGAAAAGGAGAGTGGACACTATACGACTGTTTTCGGTTTGAAAAGAGAGGGAGTTAGATTCCTTTCGGTCTAAATATTAAGGGACTTATCAAATATTTGCTAAGGCAACAATAGCAGCATTTTTGACAAATTACTTATTCGCAAATTGAAGACGAAAAGAGCATGGGGACCCAGCCAACCACCTCGAACCGCCGCTCACAATGTCACCACCAACGGCATGCCAGACACCATGGGAACCGAGGTCGATCGGCGCAGACCGCTCAGAATTTACTGGTTTGAAAATACCCGAAAGTCCGTAATTGCTCTCATTCTCACGAGGAATTTCAGCCTCCGAGCAACCCTTTAAAGCACTCAAAAAAAACGAGGCCCCAATAAAGGAGCCTCGTTTGAAACATCGTCAGAACGCAGCTTTAAAGCGCATCCTTTGAAGATGGAGCTTGGGTCTAGTAACGACCGCCGCCGCCGCGATCGAAACCGCCGCCACCACCGCGGCTTCCGCCACGATCGCCGCCACGGCCACCGCCACCACCGCCGCGATCGAAGCCGCCACGGCTTCCGCCGCCGCCGCCACCACCACCGCTGCTACGACGCTCAAAGCCGCCGCCACCACCGCCACCACCACCGCCGGGTCCACGGGCTTCCCGGGGACGCGCTTCATTAACCGTCAACGGACGGCCTTCCACTGACTGGCCATGAAAGCGAGTTACTGCTTCCTGTCCTGCTGCTTCGGTCGCCATCGTCACAAAGGCGAAACCGCGCGATTTATTCGTAAACTTGTCGAAAATGATCTGAACTTCAGTGACATCACCGACTTGGCGGAACAAGTCCTCCAATTCGCCTTCTGTCATCGTGAACGCTAGATTACCGACATACAATTTGGTACCCATTCCGTTTTCTCAATTAGCTGCCAAGCAAAGAATTCGGTAAGGTTTCCGGTCATCGGATCTCAAGCTCCCAGCACGGCGTTGTCGCCCTTCTGATTACTCCCCGTTGCCGAGGCTCTGCTCAACTGAACCATCAACCTAATGCAGGCCAATAGTCTTGGCAACATAAAAAGAATATAAAACACCAACTGAGTCAAAAAACCACCCAAACGCCCTCACACGCTCATTGTAAATCGCAAACCAAATGAATCACGAACCGAAAACAAAGAGCACTAATCAGTCGCTGTCCTAGCGCGGTGATGCAAACCGCTGCTCTTTTCACGCGGTTATTTGACCGCTACAAGCTCCACCTCAAAAATCAACGTCTCGTCGGGCCCAATCGAAGCGCCCGCGCCCCGTGGACCGTATGCCAAGTCAGAGGGAATGTAGAGCTCAGCTTTGCCTCCTTCTTTCAGTAGCTGCAGCCCTTCCGTCCACCCCTTGATCACCTGATTCAACCGAAATGTAGCCGGTTCTCCCCGCTTGTAAGAATTGTCAAATTCCGTTCCAGAAATGAGTCGCCCGCGATAATGCACGACCACCGTGTCCGTCGCCTTGGGCTGGCGACCTTTCCCTTCCGACACCATTTTAATCTGCAAACCGCTAGGAAGCGTTTTCACCCCCTCCAACTTTCCATTCTGCTTCAGAAAAGTTTCTCCCTTGATGATCGCTGATTGAGCCATCCCCGAAACAGGAATCAAAGCAAACGTTAGTCCAAGCCAAAGGAGAGAAAGTTTTTGCATATAAAAGAAGAACAGAAGCGCCCCTCGACGCAGGTTGAGTGAAGATGATTTGCGGAAACTCACTTCCCACGCAAGCACAACTCCGACGCTCCGACCAACTCACCAAACCTAACCAAACCGCATCAGTTACGCGAGCAGCGCCTTCACCACGTTCGCTTTTTCCACCCCCGTAAGCCGGAAATCCAGTCCTTGAGACCGGAACGTAAAACGCTCGTGGTCGATTCCCAGAAGATGCAAGACCGTGGCGTGCAAGTCGCGCACATGGACGGGATCCTTGACGATGTTGTAGGAAAAATCGTCAGTCTCTCCGTAAATCGCACCGCCCTTCGATCCCCCGCCCGCAAGCCACATGGTGAAGCAGCGCGGATGATGGTCGCGACCGTAATTCTCCTTGGTCAAGCCCCCTTGAGAATAAATGGTGCGACCGAATTCACCACCCCAAATAATGAGGGTTTCTTCGAACATTCCCCTCATTTTCAGATCTTTAATGAGCGCCGCCGTGGCCTGGTCAATGTCCTTACACTGGCTGGGCAACCGACCGGTCAGATTACCATGGTGATCCCAATTATTGAGGTACAACTGCACAAAGCGCACCCCGCGTTCCACCAACCGCCGCGACATCAACGCGCAGTTTGCAAAACTCCCCGGCTTACGCGCCTCCTCACCGTAAAGGTCGAACACACTTTGAGATTCCTGCGAAATATCAGTGAGCTCTGGAACGCTACTTTGCATGCGAAACGCCATTTCATACTGCTGAATGCGAGTGCGAGTCTCTGGATCGCCCAAGTTGTCCAGCGTCATTGCGTTCAGTGCATTCAAGCCGTCCAAACTGCGGCGGCGAAGCTCGGGCGAAACTCCAGGGGGATTATTGATAAAAAGAATGGGGTCGCCCTTGCTGCGGAAAGAAACTCCGGCGTGCTCGCCCGGTAAATAGCCGCTACTCCAGAGTTTCGAGGAAATCGCCTGCTCCTGCTCGCGGTTGGTGGGGTTGGCTACCAGCACGACGAACGTCGGTAAATTTTCGTTCAACGCACCAAGCCCGTAACTCAGCCAGGAGCCCATGCAGGGCCTGCCGCCAATCTGCGAACCTGTCTGCATTTCAGTAATGGCAGGTTCGTGGTTGATCGCCTCGGTGTGCATCGAACGAATGAACGCCATGTCGTCCACGCACTGCGCGGTTTGAGGGAGCAGCTCGCTCACCCACATCCCACTCTGACCGTGTTGAGCGAAGGAAAACTTCGAGGGCGCCACAGGAAACCGCGCCTGACCGCTGGTCATGCCCGTGAGACGCTGGCCGTTGCGCACGCTGTCTGGGAGATCCTTGTCGAACATCTCCGCCATACCTGGCTTGTAATCGTACAGGTCCAACTGCGAGGGGCCGCCGACCATGTGGAGGTAGATCACCTGCTTGGCCTTCGGGGCAAAGTGAGGCACCGAACGGGCGACAGCCTCCGCTCCCATAGCGTGATTGTTTTGCCCGCCCAAAAGAGAGCCGAGCGCGGCGGCCCCCAGCACATTAGTACCCGCGCCCAAAAACTGACGGCGAGTCAGAGCGAGGCGCACTTCCGGGGGCAAGTTGTGAAACAGATGGGAATTACAGTTCATAATTGGAGGCCGTTTAAGAGGGAGGGAGCATCGAAATTTCGATTGAGCACGACTTACTTGTTCAACATTTCATCTAAATTGAGGACTTCGTTGCATACCATCGTCCAAGAAGCCAGTTGCGCGGGAGTCACTAGCGCCGCCGGAAGCACCGGTTTGGTTTCCCCCACTCCAAGCAGCGCCGTCGCGTCTTCCGGTTTGGCTTCGTAGTGCTTCAAAAAGTCTCGGCGGCTGCTCATTAACACTTCGCGCTCGGCGGGCTTAACTGGACGGGAAAGCGTTTTTTCGATCATGAAATCAATCACTTTTGCGTCCTGGTCGCCCGCCGCCTGAATCGCCGTCTCAGCGAGATGCCGGGCAGCCTCGACGAATTGCGGGTCATTCAAAGTCACCAAGGCCTGCAAAGGCGTGTTGGTGCGCTCCCTACGCAGGCAACTGACCTCGCGACTCGGGGCGTTGAACAAGTCGAGACTGGGCGGGGGCGCCATACGCTTCCAAAAGTTGTACAATGTGCGGCGATAAAGCGAATCGCCGTGGTCCTGCACATAAAGGCGCGTGTTGCCGTTGGGCAGCCCAACTACATCCCAGATGTTTTCTGGCTGATATGGGCGCACGGGCGGGCCATACAGCTTTGAAACCAGCAGGCCGCTCGTCGCCAACGCATTATCCCGCACCATCTCTGCGTCCATCCGGAAGCGGGGTCCGCGCGAAACGAACGAATTGTCGCGGTCTTTTTCGAGCTTCTCGGGGGTGACTTTCGCAGACTGGCGGTAAGCGGCGCTACTGAGCATGAGCTTGAAGAGGTGGCGCACATCTCCCCCGTTATCGCGGAAATCAGCAGCGAGCCAGTCCAACAACGCCTGGTTGCTGGGGATAGCACCCATAAGCCCGAAGTCGTCGCTAGTGCGCACAAGGCCCTGTCCAAAAACTTCCTGCCAAAAACGGTTAACCGTCACGCGCGGCGTCAACGGATTACGCTTGTCCACGAGCCACTGCGCCAAACCCAGCCGGTTTTTCGGCGCCCCTTCGGGCAAGGGATGCAGCGACGCTGGCGGCAGTGCTTCCACAACGTCTCCAAGCTTATTGTATTGTCCGCGCAAGAGGATATTCGCCATGGGCATTTTGTCTTTCATCTCTTCCTGAATATGGGTCAGCGGGCTGCGCTCCCGGATGGCGTCTTGTTCGCTGGTCAATTTAACAAAGCTCGCGTTCAGCGCCATGTACGCCTTGTCCGTAAAGTTGAAGTAATGCTCCTGCAATGCAGTGCGCTGCGCCGGCGTACGCTTCTCAGGAACGGCCACCAGCGCCGTTTTGAGCGCCGGTAAACCTCCTAACCCCTTCACGTCTGCGGCGGAAAGCACCTTGCCGTACACGCGAACGTCCTGCACCGCTCCGCCCTCGAAACCGGAACTGTCCCCGCGTTGCCCAACGAAAAACTCCCCCTGTGAAAGGATGGTTCCCCCGGCAAGGTCGTTCTTTTCCACCTTCAACTTCTCCTCCTTGCCGTCGACGTAAATCTTAACGCCCGTCCCCTTTCTCGATCCATCGTAAGTCACAAACACATGCTGCCACACGCCCGGACGCACCACTGCTCCCGTCGTCACCTTCAAGGCCTTCTCCGGCCACGCTTCGATAAGGTGCACCGCAAAAGCCTTGTCCAATTGAAACAAGTCGTACCCTCGCAACTTCGATTTCGTGTCCATCCGCGACAGAATCCCGCCGCTCACCCCCGCTTTCGCCTTCACAAATGCGCCATAACTAAACGGCTTCGAGCCGTCAAAATCCGCCACATTGCCAAGCGAAATCCCCGTTGCCTTCCCAAAAACCGGCGCCGAACCGTACTTTCCAGCCGGACTCCATTCCAAATCAGCCTTGCTTTTTAAAAGCACAGGCTCACTCCCTGCTGCGGCAAAGCTCTTTACATCGTTCCCGTTGCCCTCATCCAGCGGCGCGTTGACAATCAATTTGTCAGACCAAGCTCCGGCAGCCAAACCGTCAACCTTCACGGAAGCCAGCCAAGCCTCAAACTCAGCAGAACCATTCGTCATGCGCAGCTTACGCTCCTCGGCGTTTTTCGCGAGCGCTTCGGGCAACTCCCTCCAACGCACCCGATCCATTTCATTCGGCACCACCAACACCGGTCCCTTGCCATCCTTCACGTTCCCGTCCGAAGCGCCTTGTGTGGTGTTCCGGAAAAAGGCCGCCATGGAATAGTAATCCCGCTGCGTAATGGGATCAAATTTGTGGTCGTGACACTGGCTGCAATTCATCGTCAAACCGAGGTACACCCAGCCCATCGTCTGAACGCGGTCCGCAGCGTAGTTGGCGAGATTTTCCTCCGCAATAGTGCCGCCCTCGGCCGTGGTGATGTTGCAGCGCTGAAAACCGGTTGCAACCAACTGATCCTGTCTTGGATTGGCCAGCAAATCCCCAGCAATCTGCTCCATCGTGAAATCCGAGAACAATTTATTGGAGTTGAATGCGCGAATCACCCAATCCCGGTAAAGCCACATCTCCCTGTAGTTGTCGATGTGCAGTCCGTGCGTATCGCCGTAACGCGCGGCATCCAGCCAGTAACGCGCCCGGTGCTCGCCCCAAGCAGTAGAGTTCATGAGACGATCGATCCACTGCGACAGTGCCAACTCTGGCTCCGCCGCGTAATCCGCCAAAAACGCCTCCATGTCTTCGCCACGGGGCGGCAGTCCGGTCAGATCCAAATGCAAACGACGGAAAAGCACGCGCGGTTCAGCCTCGGGAGCAGGTTGCAGCCCCTTGGACTCAAGCGTTGCCAAAATAAACCGATCCAAAGGCGTTTTCACCCAAGCCTCGTTTTTGACAACCGGCGGCTTTGCCTTTTGCGGTGGAATAAACGCCCAATGCGGCTGCCAAGGCGCCCCTTGTTTCACCCAACGCTCGAGCAGCGCAACTTCCGCTGGGTTAAGCTGCTTGTGGGACTTCGGCGGCGGCATTACCTCCTCCGCGTCCGTGCTTCTAATGCGTCGAACTAGTTCGCTCTCCGAAACCTTCCCGCGCAACACCACCGCAGGTTCATCCTTGCGGGCATTAAAAAGGCCCGCCTCCGTATCCAAGCGCAATTCAGCCTTTCGCGTACCGGGATCGGGCCCGTGACAAAAAAAACATTTCTCCGCCAAAATCGGGCGGATATCCCGGTTAAAAACCAAATCCCCCGTCGGGGCCGCAGCGTTTTCCGCAACCAGCGCAATCGAGGAAACCGCTGACTGCGAATAAATGACCGCAGCAAAACTGAAGACGGTTAAAAAGGTAAAACGAACTGTAGGGAGGGTCATCGTATCGTATTTTAAAAGCTCACTAGTATGAGGAGCAGGCAAGCGTTTAGACAACCTGCAAAGACCAGTTTTCTTGGGCCTTGGCTGGGTAGACAAGGGCGAAGAATAAGACGCGGATTAATTTCTGATTGCGAAAATCAGATACGCAGGTGTTTACCAAGCACCGCATCCTTCAGCTAAAGATGAGAGTCACAATGGCGATGCGCCTCGCTAGTGTTACGGTCGCGACAAATCCCAAAACTCCTTTACACAAACTCAATTTGTGGTTTTATTTACAGCAGAGTAATGATCGCGATTATCTCCACAGCTGCCGCCAAGTTTATGGATAGGCTTGGCAAATATGCGGTGCGATCGGCTTTCGACAGGGCCACCGAAATCACGGGGCAACGCACAAAGAAATCCTCAGCAGAGCCATACCGAAGCGCGTTCAAGGACTGCCCATGCGACGGCTCTGATCTGCAAAGTGAGGCTCAACGCTCCGCGAAAGGTTAGCTCCCCGCATCTCGCTGCGGTGTTGTCAGTTGCTTCCGCGGAAATACTAAAACGGGCTACCTGCGCTCTGGTTCACTTGCTCCGAACCGCTCACTACGCTTAGAACACTCGGGTTAGACGGTTGCTTTCAAACAATCCTCTAACAGAATAAAGCCCCACCCGATTCACCCTAAGTCATGAAATCCCCCCTCCCTCGCTTGATCCTTGCGCTGCTCTGCCTCGCCACACTCCCCGGCCACGCGCAAACAACCGACAAAATCCGTCCAAATTTCGTCTACATACTTGCAGACGACCTCGGCTACGGAGACGTGCGCTGCCTCAATCCCAATGGCAAAATCCCAACCCCCCACATGGATCGACTGGCCGCAGGTGGAATGCGTTTTACAGACGCCCATTCCAGCAGCGCCGTTTGCACGCCCACCCGGTACGGACTCCTCACGGGGCGCTATAACTGGCGTTCGCGACTCAAAAGCGGCGTTCAAGGGGGATTGAGCCCCGATCTGATTGAACCGAGCCGCCCTACCGTCGCCTCCTTCCTCAAAGGTCAAGGCTACCACACAGCGTGTATCGGCAAATGGCATCTTGGATTTGACTGGCAACGCCGACCCGGAACGCCTCCGTTTAACGATCAAATTCAAAAGACCGAAGAGGGTTGGCGCGCAGACTTCACCAAGACCTTCGCTGGCGGACCGCTAGCCGTAGGGTTTGACGCTTACTTCGGCATCGCCGCCTCGCTGGACATGGTGCCGTACACTTTCCTCGAAAACGATCACGTCACACAGGTCCCCACCATCGAAAAATCCTTCCCCATGATGGCGGGTCGTGAAAAGAAAGGTGGCAACACTCGGCTAGGTCCTGCCGCTGCCGACTTCGAGGCAGAAAACGTCCTTCCAGAACTCACCAAGCGCGCTGTCAGCTACATCGCATCCCGCGCGCAGGATGCCAAAAATGGAAAACCCTTTTTCCTTTATATGCCGCTGAACTCCCCGCACACACCCATCGTCCCCTCCGCAGAATGGCGCGGCAAAAGTGGCATAAACCCCTACGCCGACTTCGTGATGCAGACCGACGCGACCCTCGGCTCCATCCTTGACGCCTTGGAAAAAGCCGGCCTCAACGATAACACCGTCGTGGTGATGACGAGCGACAACGGCTGCTCGCCCCAAGCTGACTTCGCCGAACTCGCGGTGCACGGACACAATCCGAACTTCACCTTTCGCGGTGCCAAGGCGGACATTTTCGATGGAGGGCATCATATCCCCTTCCTCGTCCGCTGGCCGGGCCATGTTCCCGCCGGCAGCGCTTATAAGGAAATGGTTTGCCAAAATGACTGGTTTGCCACCGTGGCGGCTATTCTCGAACAGCCACTGCCCAAACACGCCGCAGAGGACAGCGTCAATCTCCTCCCCGCCCTCACCGCACAAACCGTCGCCCCGCTTCGCAAGACGCTGGTGCACCATTCCGCAAACGGCACCTTTGCCATCAGACAGGGACTTTGGAAATTGATCATGGCGCCCGATTCTGGCGGCTGGAGCGAGCCCAAACCAAACACCGCCGCCGCAAAAGCTCTTGCCCCCGTCCAGCTTTACCACATGCACGACGACGGCACTGAACTGCGCAACCAACAAGCCGAACACCCCGAAATCGTCACGCGAATGACCAAGGAACTGCTCCAAGAAATCGCAAACGGTAGCACCCGAAGCGCCGACGGCCTTTGACAGCATTTTATGCTAAATCGTCTTTGGGCAGCAGATGCCGGAAGCATCGGAGCTTGTTTGCCGGTGGTTGAGAGTAGCGACACCACCGGATCAACCCCTGCAACAAAAGGCATCCCGTAGGTATACCAGATTCTCCGCGTATGCCCTCCAAGTGTATTACGCAATTGAGACAGACTCAGCATCCCTTTGGCTGGCATCCCTTTTGGGATGCAGTTGTGTGGGAAGAAAGGTACCGGTGGTGTCGCTCGCGCTCAACCACCGGCAAATGGCTATGAACCCTTCGGGTTCAGGCCGCTGAGGCTACCGGCACATGGACGCTTGCGGGCGCAGTCATGTCTTTACCAACTTTGGGCACAGCTCACAGAAACTCACCCAGCGGCTGAGTTTAAAAAGAGCGATTTTACGCTACATTTCGCATTTCAAAAGATACTTACATCAAATTCACAAAGCTTTCATCGCCGCATTTAGGTTTGTTAAAGTAGTTAGGAACCAACCTGCTTAGGCGTTCACCGTCATCTCTTTTATCTGTTTAGTTGCAATACCCAAAGGACGATCCAGCGGGATGCCGATACAGGTGAGCAACGTAGTGAGCAGGTCGCCTTGGTTGCCTTGGATACCAGTCAAAAAACGTCCACTCTGAATAGAACCACCTCCCCTGCCCGCTATAATAAAAGGCAAGTTCTCCCGTGAGTGCTTGTTTCCGTCCTCGAGGCCGGAGCCCCACATCATGATGCAGTTGTCGAGAAGGGTACCGTCGCCTTCTCTGAGGCTGTGCATCTTCTTCACCATGTATGCGAATTGAGCGATGTTGAAGGCGGTGATGGCGGCGACTTTATCACGCTTGTCAGCTTGGTTGTTGTGATGAGTCTGAGAGTGATGCTCGTCCTTGAACCCTAATTCTGGATAGGAAACGCCGTTCGGTGTGGAACCAATGTAGGTACTGACTCGCGTCGTGTCGGTTTGGAAAGCCAGCACGTTCAGATCACACATGACCTGCATGTATTCACTACGTTTGTCACCCACAGGAATCTTAATCTCAATGGGCGGCGAATCCGATGCGTTGCGCTTGCTGGCGCTCACTCCGGCCTTCTCCAAAGCCGCCTCTTTCTGCCGATACTCCATAGCCGCAATGCGACGTTCCACCGAACGCACGCTGTCCAAATATTCGTCGAGTTTGTGTTGGTCGTCCTGTGGCAACCTGCGACGAAGTTCCTTTGCCCCGCCAAGGACCAAGTCCAGCATTTGTCGGTCTAGCGGATCCGCCTGAGCCGGACGCCCAGACTCATCGCCCTTTCCAAAGAGCCGATTCAACACATTGCGTGGATTTGTCTCCGCAGGAACTGCCTGCGTGGCAGAACGAAAGCTGCAATGCGAATAATACCCTTCATTCAGCCCCTCCTGGTTTTCCTTGTGCGTCTGCGGCATCGTTGCCAACTCCAAGGAAGGCAAAGAGGTAAGACCGCCCACATAGTTTGCGGCAATCTGATCTGCGGAAATCGAAATGTTAATTTGCTTGCGCCGATTCGGGTCCGGGAGCGCCGCTGTGAGCCAAGTGGACAACTCAAGCGCGTGCGGTGCGCCATTGAACGGAGCAATCGGAACGCCCGATATCCCCTTCATCAGCAAACACTCTTGGAGCACCGGCCCAAGCGCTTCCAAAGCAGGCGGCGGCGCCGACAAAAAGCTTTCCTCTGTTGCGGGCCAAAATTGATCCATAATGACCCCGTGCGGCATATACATGAAACCGAGACGAACCGGCGGTTTCACTGCCTTCATCTTCCTCGAATCCGCCCAGCCCATAGTCTCCAAAAGCGGAAGTGCGAGCGAGGCCCCGATGCCCTTGAGACAAGCGCGGCGACTGAGTCGAAAGTTATTTAACATTGGACGCGGAGGTGACGGGTTCACGGACACGCTGATTCATGAAAGGATAACTGCGCACCACCTCAGAGATTAGCGTCTGAATGCGATAGTCGTCTTTGGCGAGGGTCTCCATCAGAAAATCCACCACAATTTCGTCGTAGCCTTCCAGTTGCCTGCACAAAGCGTAAGCCAGCAGCTTCTCTGTCAGGTTTCGCGCAAGCTCAGCCTTTCGCCCAGCGATAATCCCCTTGAGCTCACGGGGGGAGGAAAAGCGCTTCCCGCCCGGAAGCTCACCGGCTGCGTCGATCACTCCACCCGAATCATCCCGCTCGCGCCAGCGCCCGATCGCATCAAAGTTTTCGAGGCCAAACCCTATAGGGTCGAGAATTTTGTGACAGTTGGCGCATACCGCGTTTGTACGATGCAATTCCGTACGCTGCCGCAAAGTCAAATCCGCGACCGTCTTCTTGTCCTGTTTTTCCAAAGCAGGAACATTCGGCGGCGCGGGCGGGACGTGTTCTCCCAACACCTGCTCGAGCACCCACACACCGCGTTTCACTGCACTCGTCCGGTTGGGAAACGAGGTCACCGCCAGAACTCCCGGCATGCCTAAAATTCCCCCACGATTTGCATCCGTGAGCTTCACTTTGCGCATTTCGGGCCCGGTGACGGCATTTTCCAAACCGTAAAGCGGGGCGAGGGTCCCATTGAGAAAAGTGTAATCGCTATCCACGAAACTGACGACGCTCCGGTTTTCGCGCACGATGCTTTCAAAAAACAGCCTCGCCTCGTTGTACATTGCCTCGCGCATCTCGCCGCTCATAGAGGGGAATTTTGCGGTGTCGAAGGTCTTCGTCTCCAGAGTATCAAGCCCAAGCCACTGCGCGCCAAAACCATCGAACAACGCTCGAGAACGCTTGTCCTCTAGCAAACGCCTGACTTGCGCCCCGAGAGTCGCCGGTTCGTGGAGTTTCCCCTGATCCGCCAAAGCCGACAATTCTGCATCGGGCGTCGTCGACCACAATAAGTACGACAAACGGCAAGCGAGCTGATGATCATCCAGTGCCACAAATTCGCTTCCAACCTCAACCTCCTTGGCTGGAGTGATAAAAAGGAACTGCGGAGAAATGAGCACCGCTTTGAGCATTAGGCGAAGTGCCTCTGAATAAGCCAGTTTACGTGCACTCGCCAAATCAAACACGCTCAGCAACACCTCCAACTCTGCATCAGTAGGCGGACGACGATAAGCGTCTCGGGCAAGCGAGACAGCGACCTTTCGCGCTGCCGCACGCGCATCCGTTCCCGGTGATGGCGGCTCACCAAAAAGGCGCTTCTGGATTTCAGTAGGCGGCGCATCCTTAGGCGCCAGAATCTTATCCAACACCTCATTCGCAATCCCAAGATATTGCTCGGATTGAAGAGACGACAAAGTGTTCAGATACCCTTCCCCAAACACTTCGTCTGGCAACCGATTCGCAATCGCTGGATCGACTCCGAAAAGATCGTGCAGTGTGTTGCCGTACTCCACCTTGGTAAGACGACGCATCACGAAGGGACCGGGATCTTTCGGACTAAGGTACTTAATCTTGCCGATCCACTTAGCAAACTTTTCACGCTCTTCCTCCGTCGGTTGATTCTTCGCATCATCCGGCGGCATATCATGAGCCTTAACATTAAGAAGGCCCTGCTTCCAACGTTTGCTGGACATCATGTCTCCAGGCTTTTTGAGCGCGGCCAGATAATTGATTCCGCCCTTCCTCTTTTTCTCCCCGTGACACTCCGCGCAATAGTTTTTTACAAACGGAGTCATTTCGTCACGAAACGCCTTTATCGCATCAGCCTGAAGCGCAGCGAAATCCAGACCTTCCACTGAATCAGCCTTTAACGAAGTAGGCAGCAACACCGCCAAGCCAAAAACGGTCAGAGCGACAATGCCGCGGCTAAGAGTTCGTTGCTTAATCATGCGTGCTAAATACAGACGTGGATCAACCTTTGATTATAATTTGTTCTGCCTGAAATGGTGAGAGGAGATCCCTTTTAAAAATCAAGAGTTGAGGAGATACCAGTTCGTGTGCACCGCATCGAGTGGTTTCACACCGCCGTTCCCACACGGAATGGGTTGCTTAAAAGTGCGACGAGTTCGGGTTTGACTCGACAACCCAGAACTGTAGTTGAGAATAGAACTGAATTAGCACTCGTAGCTCAACTGGATAGAGCGCTGCCCTCCGAAGGCAGAGGTTATGGGTTCGACCCCCGTCGAGTGCACCAATTTTAAAGCACTTCAAACCAACGGTTTACAGAAGAAAAGAAGCGAGGTCTACACTAGGGTCTACCGCACGCAATGGAATGCGCAAATCTAAAGCAAAGTCCCTCAGGGGCGACTGACTGCGCTCTTGGATGACGCCAATGCGGACTATTACGCGGGGGGCTGCACTCCGCTTGAATTGGGGGCGGCCAGAGAATTACTCTAATTGAGCTCCACTCGCAGCGCATTTCCCTGTATGCTACATATATGAGTGCTTTCAGTGCAGTTCTTGCTCCCAGTTCCGATGGAACCCTGCATGTGCCGATTCCAGAAAATTGGATTAAGCAGGGCGTAACAGCCGTTTTGATTAAGGCGGACATTGAACCACTTGGGGGCATAAACTTGAATCCTGAACAAAACAAAGCACTTAAAGGTTTCGGATGTCTTAGAGGCAAGGTCTCATTAGCACCGGACTTCGACGAACCGATTGCGGGCTTCAAAGAATACTCGGCGTAAGGCTTCTTCTTGATACCCATGCTTTGCTGTGGTTTTGCGAGGGGCACGCATCTCTGAGCGATGCGGCTAAAAATGCCATTCAAAATCAGGACAATGAACGATTTGTCAGTTTGGCAACGGCTTGGGAGGTGGCGATCAAAATTAGCCTCGGCAAACTTCAGCTCGGCATAGACTTCGACGTTCTCTTCTCTGACGTCTTGCACGCTAACGGGTTCAGCTTGCTTCCTCTAAAATTAGACCTCTATTCCCGGCTCATTTCGTTACCTCAGCATCATGGAGACCCATTTGACCGCGCCCTAATTGTGCAGGCTCAAATAGAGGAACTTCAGA
>CAIXGS010000050.1 GCA_903919125.1 uncultured Spartobacteria bacterium
AAATGATGCAGCTCGAACCCCGACTCTTTTTCACCAGTGGCCTCCCGATAAAGAAGAGCGTAGGCGGTGAGTTGGAGTTGGTTGCGATGCTCGGCCTGAGACTCATTGGGCGTAGTGGCCGTAGTTTTGAAATCCACGATTTTTCCACCAGGCCTGATGAGATCAATCACACCGCGCAACACGGGCAGCCCATGTGAAGCGAGATCAGTATCCACGGCAACTTCGACTGCCAACGGCTTTTCAGCAGATGGAATCGGAGTGTCACGCAGGTACATTTCCACAAGGCCCCAAGCTTTGGATTGCTCCACGCTTTCTTCACCGGGCTCAAAGTCGACTGGATCTTCCGCTTGCAGGGAAATCCAATGATTGTTGAACCCTTCGCGAATATCCTCGCTGCCAGATGGCTTAGCGTGCCAGCGCCGCTTGCTCCATTCCTGAAGAGCGGCGTGGACACTTTTGCCAACGTGCAAAGCCGCTCCCACGGGCTTTCGCAGCTTGAGGATGTAGCGGAAGTAGAACTTCAGCCTGCAACCGTGAAACGCGTTGAGCCTGCTCGCACTCACTGGTTCAAGGAGCACGTTGTGAACGCGATTGATTGCTGCGGGGATCTCGCCGTTGATCGCTATCATCTTGTTCTCGCTTTCCATGCTGGAGTTGGAGCTGTCTCGCGCCGGTTCTTTTTACCGTAGCGAGTGAGCAGTTCGTCGATAAGACCACTGGCTTGTATTTTGTTGAGGCTGGGAAGGTCCCCAGTATCGAACATTTCCAAGGCGAGTTCCTCGACAGTTGCCATGTCGACCGCGCTGTCATGCACGAGCTTTAGGATCAGCTCCCGCTGCTTGTCACTTGCTCGCCATGTTCGCTCCGGTTCATCACGCCTTGCAACGACATGCTTTGGTGCCGTAGATGCGATTGGGTTGATTCCGTAAGCCTCATCAGGAACGAACCCAGTCGCCTGGATTTCCTTGTCCACCGCCATCTGAAGCGTTTTATAAAGCCGAGCGGCTTCGATGCTCACATTGTCGGTGTTGTGGAGTTCACATTCCAAGGTGACGCTGAATTGATGACTGCTATAGCCGGGAAGTCCCAGCCGTTTGCTGTAGTTTGCTACTAATTTTACGGCCATATGTTTTGGTTTCTGTGGTGTCTAGGCAGCAAAAAGGCCCGTCGGATCAGGACGGGCCAGTTGCTCTTGGACGGTTTGGCTTAGGGTGGTGAACCCGATCGCACTTATGAAATGGGAGACCGGTCTCCTTTTCTGAACTGGCTAGCGTCTGCGTGTTGTCTCCTTGAGCGCTTCTTCAGCGATCGTGGCGGCAACAGCAAGCAAGGCGCTAACAAGCGCTTTCACGGGTAGTGACATGGTTTTTCACCTCCTTCTGAGGAAAATTGCAGGGTTCAAATGCGAAACCTGCGCCTCAGATGATTATACCGGCTTTTGAGCAAAAATATGGGAGGGGGGTAGGTCCTGAGGCGGCTGCGGTGCTACATATCGCCCCGAGGAGATCGTGACAACGTGCTATGCCGATGTTGTATCCGGCTTATTAAAACAACTCTGACCATCGACCCTTGTTGCCATGATCTGGCGTTGAGTTTATGCTACTCTGATGCTGGCACTCACTCGTATTTCTCATGATCCCAACGTAATGGGCGGGAAACCCTGCATTCGGGGAATGCGCGTCACCGTCGGGACGATTGTCGGGCTTGTTGCTTCCGGTAAATCTCGCGAGGAGATCCTAGGGCTCTATCCGTATTTGGAAGCCGATGACATCGCAGAGGCACTGTCCTATGCAGCGTGGAGGGTTGAGGAAATTGAGCTGCCCTTTGCCGTAGCGTGAGGCTGTTGGTTGACATGAACCTCTCACCAGAGTGGGTTCCCGTTTTATTGGAACACGGCTTCGATGCAGTGCATTGGTCATCGCTCGGCGCAGCCAACGCACCCGACTCCGAAATTATCGGATATGCGTTTCAGAATCAGTGTGTGGTGTTCACTCACGACTTGGACTTCGGAATTATTCTGGCCCACTCAAAAGCTGGCGGGCCCAGTGTGCTCCAAGTAAGGACAAACGACGTTTCTCCCAAACACCTGAGTGCCGCAGTAGTGACAACACTCAACAAGTATCGGGAGGTAATAGAGGCAGGCGCTCTGGTGACCGTTGACGAGTTCAAGTCGCGGATACGGATTTTGCCGATTTGACTCCAGTCGATGTGGAGCCAGTCACTTTTCATGGACGCTTGCTGGATTACGGGCGCGGAGCATCTTGAAGAGTAATCTCGGACGTTTCGGACGTCATTTTATAAGTCTATTGGGATAAATTGCATTGCTACTAACCTTCGGTAGCCGATCGCATCACACCCAGCCCACCAAGGAGTTTCAAAATTGCGTCCGAGACGTCCGAGGTTCCCATCGAGTAGCGCCAAAAATCTGGGGCGGTGAACCAAGCGATCCACCACCCCGTGATTTTTTAAGCCAACCGAGTATTAACGCCCCTGCATGGGGTTCGGTGGCAGTATTGGTCTTGGCGGGATGTGGGCGAAGTTACTCAGTGTAAGCCCTCCACGTCGAACTTCTGGAGCAGGCTCCTCGGGTTCGTAGTCTTCGCGCTTTAGCACCGGTTCGTGCAGCTCGGTATTCCATGAGCGCGTTACCTCGCTCGAAAATCGCTCAAAGCACCCAAGATCCAAAATGATCTTGGGCTTCGGTGCAATGAAGGGATTTACTGTAATCCGCCCACGTTGCTGGGGACCATCGGCTTGCTGCCCCGCGAGTTTGGCGATTTCTTTGCGGTGTTCCGAATCACCCATGTACTTCACACAGCCGAATCCGCCATCATCAAACACGACCAAGTGGTCTCCCTTGCTGTCGTGCCCTTCCTTTTTACATGCAGGACACCGTGCCGTGATTTTCCCGTCTTTGCCCCGGGATACATTTTCAAGTTTATTAACGTCGAGGCTCATATTACAGCGCCCCTCCTTCTATCAACCGCACGCCCTTAAACCCTCGGACGGCTTTCGCTCCGCATGAAATATCGTGGCGTAGGCTAACTTTGTGAATCTGCGTCATCAGGTCGTTTGCTGTGCCGCGCAGATTGCTGCCTGTAAAACTTTTCCAGCCCATCTCTTCGCAGAAGTCCCGATAGGCTTCTTGTAACTCCGAAACGGTAATGATACCCAACGGTGCTCTCTCAATACGGGATCCGACGAATTCGCGAAGGCTGTCGCTTTCCTGCAATAGCCGTTGAACACGATGGGACTGTTTGGGTGTAAGGCGAATGTCACCGAACTCCGCGATTTCCCGCAGGTACTTCATCGCGCCTTCCACGATCCAGTTCAGGATCCCAGCACCTTCCTCACGGATAAGTTTGTCTGCAAAGTCGGGTATTCGTTCGCCGGGACGCTCACGGTCATACTCCACAATGATAAGCCTTCGTTCCCATGCCTCGACATCGCCCTGCAGCCGCACGGTAAGCCTGCCGTTACACGTGATGGCCACATTGAAACTGCCTCGCAACTGGAAGTGTTCATTGCCGTTCTTCTTCTCGGCATCCAGCAGGTCGTTCCCCACCAGCGCCTTGATGGTCGACGCATCCTTTTGATTCAAGAAATCTGGGTCCACGTCCTTGCCGGTCAACAATGTTTTGCCGAGGAATTTGTACATCTCAAACTGCTTGCCCAAGTGCTGAGTGCGGATCTGTGCCACGTTTTGCTCGCCGATGACTTTCTCGATCACCTCGATCACGGTCGATTTCCCGCCCCCGGCAGTGCCCACGAGCAGCAATACGCGCTGCGCTGGATTTCGACCGAGCAACACGCCTCCTGCCCAGATTTGAAGAAGTTCCACATCTTCCTCGGGCAAGGCCGAACGCAGCAACCCTTCGAGAAATTGCGGACACACCGCCTTAGGGTCCAGGCTGATGGGACAGATGTTTCGGGAGTGATAATCCGGATGGAAGGTTTTGAGTTGCGGGGGCGTGACACTCAAATCGAGCATGCCGTTGGCACAATGGATGACCTGCGGGCGGTTTTTGAACACGTCGCGTTTTTCGGTCATGCCTTTGAGCGTGTTGATCCACGAGGCCATCTTGCCGTCGGTCCGACAAAAGACGAATGCCTCAATGCCGGTTTCGTCGCTAATCGCCTTGAGGCTGATCCCCATCTCATGGCGAAGCTTCTCCTGCGAATTGATGCGCCACACGCCGTTGCATGGATTGTACCCGTAGAACTCTGACTCTTGCGGTTCCCAGATCAGGGGATGCTCCAGCATAAACTTCGCGGCGAAGAAATAGTCGTTTAGCTCCAATTTCCCCTTATTTCGGTATGGCGGGCCGTGTTGTTTTACAAGCTGGTCGTAGTGATCCACAACCCATGGCAATTTCAAGCGGGGAGGCCAGTTGATAGTTTTGAATTCCACCTCAACGGGCGGAGCGTTGTTTAAGCGCTGGTAGTGAACCCCCGTTGGATGCACTCCGAAAATGACGGACTGACCGCCATCAGATCGCCATTCACCCCAATCCTTGCCGCCGCAATCCTTGAGCTTTGTAAGTTCTGGGTATTCGCCTGCAATCCTGCACCAGACCTGTGCGCCCCTAGCTCCTTTGGTGATGAGGCTTTCGCGCAGGATGGGATTCAATTCAAGGAACGCCGTGAGTTCGTCGTCTCCGTCTACGTCGATTGCGCACAGGCCAGCGGATTTACTGCCGAGCAGTACGCCGATATTGCCAGTGGCCAACCGTGCAAGGTAACCGGCGTTATCCATGTCCTCCAATTTTGTGTTCTGCCAACCGGTAATGATTGGCCCTTTCCGTCCGGAGGGAATGGGGAGCAGAACCGTTTCTCGCCCGAGCAAAGCTCGGAGTTCGTCGACCTGCTTCCCAGTACCTGCTGTTGCAATTCCGTCGTGATCAATCGGCGTAAGCGTGGCGTTTGCCTGTGGTGGGCTTGAGCAGTCGAGAACAGCGTAGTCGCCGGCCCGTTGCGCAAAATAGTTGCCGGGCTGAAAACTACGGATTATTGTCTCCATAGCGATTGAGGTTTCATCTCCTCCACTTGCTTTCGAGCGCGAAGTCATTGCCGTGGCTTCGCGTTCACTTTTTACTGAACCCGTCGGTTCCGTGCCGTTGTAACTTTGGCGGCTGTCTGTATGCCCTGGGTGTTTGAAGCCGGGTGCGGTCAGGGTGCCTGCATCGGGCTGTTTTTCATTGTTTTGCATTGTTTCGATGGTTGCTCGCTGTGGTTGGAACGACGCTGCTGGGAGCCCGCAGGAATCGTTGTTTTGGGGGGATGACTTTGGGGAGCCTGGGACGCTGGCCCCTGAGATTACCGCCTGAATATCGACAGAAGCGGATGTGGTGATGGCCGGGATCAATTGGCCACCTCCATATCCAGATTGGCGATTAGGAGTGCCCTTACGGACTCGACGTCGTACAGGCGTCTGCCACGGAGCTTGCCCCGCTCACGAAGGCACACGGAACGGATCTTACCGGCGGTAGACAACCGGTGAAGGTGAGTCCGTGACAGGTCGAAGAGTTCGCGGATTTTGGCGTGGCCTGCGAACTCGGGGTTTAGATTGCCGTCTGCGATTACGGGTTGCGTCGTTGTGGTTCCAACCTTTGCCGGGCTGGAGAGGTTTATTTTGGGTTTGTGCATTGGTTTCTACTCCGGCGCCGCTCAATTCAGAGACGCCTTCGTGAGGGAAAAGCATTGAACTTCCCTTTTCACAGTACGGGCAAACCGCAGCCCGGTTTGAACCCAACTATGAAATCACACAAAAATCATGTAATATACTCAAAGCGTGTGTTTTACTTTTAGACCAATCGGCCTTGTTGGCGTAGAGTGAAAATTTTCCTGCTGCGGATGCAGCCTCATGGGATCCGTAGTGTTCAAGCAATCGCAATGCAGCAAGCGCTTTGAGATCCCTTCTCAGCTTTTTGTGCGAGCTCTTACCACGCCCAAGCCCTCGAAATACTGTAGCCGATCTGTCCCCTCGATTCTGTACGAGCCAAACCCGGAACGCTTCTTCGATAAAGTGGTTCGCGTAGTCCCAGTCGATTGCGAAAGAAGCAACCGAGCTACATTCTGGCAACGGATGAGCCGGACCATGCTCAGATGGGGATTCCTCTGAAATCTTTGTGGGTGGCGAAATTTCCTGAAGAGGCGTTGTCCCACTCGGTGAATTCCTCGGTTTAACGCTAGCACCGCATATTTTCCGCAAGTCGGGATCCAGTGACAAAAAGGAACGCTTTGGGAAGTAGACCGGGCTAATGTTGGCGAGGCCGTCCATTTCGGATGCGAGCGGATTCACCATGGACCACAGATAAAGGTAAAACTTCCCGTAAACCGCCAGCATGCGTGAATATTCCACAGCCTTTGGCGTAGCCCCATGTTCGCTCGGCAACTCGTTAATTTTCTGCGCGATTACTCGGTAGAGGAGCAGCTCCTGCTGGTCGTGGCGTTGAATCTCGGTGTCGTTGGCCTGAACTTCCTGTTGGGCATTCGCCAACGCCGCACGCACTTCAGGATCTCGCCTACACGCCTCACGCCAGTACTCCCAGAGCCAACAAGCCGGAACATCATCATCTCCGAGCGATTCAAAGTGCCACTCCTCCGAAGGCAGCAATTTGGGTTCTTTGCGCTTGCTTTGAGGCAGCGAGGAAGATCTTGCGGCTTTCGCTTTGGATCCGAGTTTTCGCATGGGAACAGTGAAACTAGCCCTTAGATTTGGCGGTTCTGACGCCACGGTCAAGACAACGGTTTGAAGCGTCGAGGGCATCCTGAAACACGCTGCACCTCGGGGGATGTGTTAGGAATTCTGTTAGGAATTCGCACTTTTCAGCCTCCCCAACACTCACAACCCACTCTACATCAAAGAGAAGTGGCTGGGGCCGGAATCGAACCGGCGACACGAGGATTTTCAGTCCTCTGCTCTACCAACTGAGCTACCCAGCCTTTCGCTGCGCCAAACTTACGTAAGTCTAACTCTATCTGAATTTGACCAAACCTCGCCCGCTGCTACGCGGGCCGTACACTGGCTTGATCCCCTGTTCCGTAACAGGCCGAGTACGCTAAGGTATCCAGACGCGGCAGGCAAGCGCCGGATGCTTTTTTTTTGAAATTCTCAGTTCCAAATTGCTTTTCCCAGAGAAACCCCACTACGCTCCCTCTCCCGAAATGTGAAAGGTTGCAGTTGTTCTGCCGCCCGTTTCGGGAAGACAGAAAATAAGGGAAACCGTGGTTGGGCAGTATCGTAAGGTCTGGAAGTCTCGGGATCAAACGGTCGCGAGTGCATTTCAGAATAGAAATGGGCGGTGCGGCAGTGATTTTGAGGGGTAAAGAACCTACGGATAGGAACCGTAAGTAGTTAAAATCTCCGCCTCAATCAAAGTGTTTACACCGGCTATAAGTCAGTGTCAGCAAGATGTTTTTGCAGGAAATTAAAACAACCAAGGTTCCTAGTGTGTTAGTTAGAAAGGTCATCATCAATGACTCCGTTTACACAGTTAGGTCAGTCAGCAAGTGCGGCGCATGCCGCGCAAGTAGCAGAGATGCAAGCGTTGCTCGCAACGCATCAGCTTCGTGACTTTCGGGAAGGCTCGATAGTCAAGGGGCACGTTCTTGAAGTTCGTGCACGCGAAGTGCTTATCGATATTGGATACAAGAGCGAGGGCGTCATTCCATTGTCGGAATTCGAAGACATGGAAGACCTCGAAGTGGGCGACGAGGTGGAAGTCTTGTTGTGCCGTTTAGAAAATGACGAAGGGATGGTCATCCTTTCCAAAGAACGCGCAGCTTACCGCCAGAACTGGGAGAAGATCGTCAAAGTGTTCCACGACGGCGGGATCATCAAGGGCAAGGTGCGCTCCGTGGTGAAGGGTGGCCTGACGGTGAATATCGGAGTGGAGGCATTCTTGCCCGGCTCACAGATCGACATCGTGCCACCGAAGGATCTTCATCAGTTTGTTGGCAATACCTACGAATTTAAGATCGTCAAAATCAACGACGACCGCAAAAACGTCGTCCTCTCACGCCGCGAACTCATCGAGCAAGAACGTGCTGACAAGCGCAGCCGCTTCATGGACTCCACCAAGGTCGGCGACATCGTGCGCGGTGCCATCAAGAATCTCACGGACTTCGGTGCGTTTGTGGACCTCGACGGGATGGACGGTTTGCTGCACATCACCGACATGAGCTGGGGCCGTTTGGGCCATCCAAGCGAACTGCTCAAGGTGGGTCAGGAAATGGAAGTCGTGGTGTTGGACATCAACCGCGACAAGGAACGTGTCTCATTGGGCCTCAAGCAGATCCAGAAGAATCCTTGGGAAGAAACCGAAGCCCGGTTCCCTGTGGGAACGAAGGTGAAGGGCAAGATCATGAACTTGGTGCCGTACGGCGCGTTTGTGGAGATCGAAGACGGCGTCGAAGGCCTAATTCATGTCTCTGAACTGTCATGGACCAAGCGGATTACACGTCCAAGCGACGTTCTGACGCTCGGACAGGAAATCGAAGCAGTGGTGCTAGGCATCAACCGCGACGAGCAGAAAATCAGCTTAGGCGTGAGACAGTTGGAAGCCAACCCTTGGGAAGAAATCGAGCACCGCTATCCGATCGGCAAGCAGGTGAAGGGCACAGTCCGCAACATGACGGCCTACGGGGCGTTCGTGGAGTTGGAAGAAGGCATCGACGGGATGGTGCACGTGTCGGACATGAGTTGGACGAGAAAGGTCAACCATCCTTCGGAAGTGCTCAAAAAGGGCGACGAGGTCGAGGCGGTGGTCATCGATATCGACAAGAACAGCCAGCGTATCAGCCTTGGCGTCAAGCAGCTTGAGGAAGATCCTTGGAAGACTATCGAGAACCGCCACAAGATCGGCGACTTGGTGAAGGGCAAGATCAGCAAGATCGCCAGCTTTGGCGCGTTTGTGGAGCTGGAAGGCGACATCGACGGGTTGGTGCACATTTCACAGATCAGCGAAGATCGCGTGGACAAGGTGAAAGACCATCTGAAGATCGGGCAGGAAATCGAAGCGCGCGTCATCAAGGTGGACAAAGCGGAGCGCCGCATCGGTTTGTCTATCAAGGCGGCAGGTTACGACGAGGAAGATATCAAGCGGGAAGCTGCTGCTTTCGATTCGCTACGTCCCGGCGAGGACATGGTGGGTCTGGAGCAGGCGTTCGCGGCAGCTGCCGAAGAATACCGTCCGGGCGAAGGCGGCGGACCCTCCAGCACTCCTGGAAAGAAACGCTAATCGCTATAGTCTAGGGCTTTGCACCGAGCTGAGTCTCCGTTGATAGGCGGAGGACTTGGGAGGGCAAACTCTTTACTACCAGACGAGGCCAGTGTGGAATAAACTCCACGCTGGCCTTTGTCGCGTAGAGGCACCTCATCAGTTTGAAGAAAGCATTCTACGCTTCAGCGAGAACTCAGAATCAGTTAAGAACTTTTATGGAAAAACCCCAAATCACAGCCTACCTCAAAACAGTTTGCGGATGGAGCAACGGCGTACGCGCCGTACTTGCCAAATACGAACTGCCATACACCGAAAAAGACATCATCCAAAACCCCGCATTTCGCTGGGAGATGGAGCAGCGTAGCGGGCAACAATTGAGCCCCTGTGTGGAAATCAACGGAGTGATGCTACCCGACATTTCCGGAGAGGAAGTGGAGCGTTATATGCTGGAGCACAACATAGTGGGACACAACACTACGGACCCTGGCGTACCACTCAACGCCCCCTGTTCCGACGCCCAGCACGCTGCGATGGCGCGCGGAGAAGTCGTCCACGTGAAGGCTTAGTCGCTAACCAAATTCAACGCGTATGGAGGGCCGGACAGCGATGTTCGGCCCTTCTCTTTTTCCTCATAAAAGCGTTCCAGTTGGGTATTATTCATAACAATTTTTGTCATGCACTCCACTCTGCGGAACCTCTTATTTCATATCACCATCCTGGCGTGGGGCGCCTGTATTTCCGCCGCCCAACAAACCGCCGATGGTAACGACGCGTTCAACGATATCTCGTCGCTCCCCGCTCCACAGCTCAAACTCAAAGAGCCTGCGGTTAAAGCTGTTCCGACAATTCGAATGGATCAACTTCGCCCCAGTCAAGTCCGCGTCGATCTTTGTGAAAACGGATTGCCCGACAAAAATGTCTGGCCTGAGACATCCCCAATCTCTACGGAACACTATTACGCAGAGGCATTTGGCTTTTTTGAGATACCCCATTTTTACACGGATACGGGAGTGCGGGGCGACCGAGCGAATCCCTTGTTTTTCCGTGCAAGCGCCCGCATCAGCCTTCCAGCGGGCAAACACCGTTTACTGCTAAGGGCGCGGGGGGCCTCCTGCCTATTCATTGGGGGGCAACCTATCCTCTCTACGCCCTTCCCGCCTGATGGCCGAGATGACACCCCATTTTCCCATCAGAACCGCTTTCTCGACCTTGGACCAAACTGCCGGTTCGTCCAGCCTGGCAACCGCGAGAGTTGGTGTTTTTATGCAGCAAATGGCTCTGAGGAAATTGCGGTACTCGAGACTGTGGTAGGGAGTTATACTGGGAAAAACAAACGCCGCCCCGAGCTTGGAGAAACGGTTATTGCGGTGTGCTTGGAGGGCCAAACCAAATGGACGCTGCTCACTCCAGGAGACGGCGATTTGGGGGCAATACCACAGTTCACCTACACGGACTCGGGTTGGGCAGCGTACCGGAAGCGCACCGAAGAGATACTTGCGAGCGCAAACGCACAAGCGCGGGAACGGGCTAGGGAAGGGCATTACGAGTACTGGCAACGGCGCCGAGACATTGCGCAGGACTGGCTGGCTTCTACGCGCGAGGAAGCGGTGCCTACGCTGCCGGAGGGAATGCCAACTCAAAACGCTATTGACCAATTTATCGGCGCAAAACTGGAAGCGTTCCGCGGACAAAGCGTCGAGGCGACGCAAGGCTCCGTGGACTTTTTCAACGACGTCTGGCCGATTTTAGAAGGCCGTTGTCTGGATTGCCACCGCGGCACGAAGTCGAAGGGCGGCTTGAGGTTGGATCAGCGTGAATACGCGCTCACGGGAGGCAAAACCGGCAATGCCGCCATCATCCCCGGGCATTTGGATTCGGGTGAATTGTTACAGCGCGTCCAGTCCATCGATACCGAAGAGACGATGCCGCCTAAGGGAGAGCGGCTTTCGGCGCGCGAGGTAACCACGCTCAAAAAATGGATTACGGAGGGCGCGCACTGGCCAGAATTTCGACCGGTGCCGACCACGCTTACGCCGCTTGCGGAGGATCTCGCTTTTCTGCGACGAGTGACACTGGACACCGTTGGAGTCATTCCAACGCTTGCAGAAATTACTGCTTTTCAATTTGATACATCTCCAGAGCGCCGTTCACGTGCGATAGAACGTTTGCTCGCAGATCCACGGTGCGCGGATCACGGCGTCGGCTACTGGCAAGATGTACTGGCGGAAAATCCCAACATTTTAAATCCCACGCTCAACAACACGGGCCCGTTCAGATGGTGGATTCACGAATCTTTGCTCGATCGAAAACCGTTGGATTTGATGGTGACTGAGCTCGTCCTCATGCGCGGAAGTGAGCGCTTCGGAGGGCCTGCAGGGTTTCGGGTCGCGTCGCAAAACGACGTTCCAATGGCGGCCAAAGGAACCATTCTGGGTGCCGCCTTTCTCGGAGTGGAAATGAAATGCGCCCGCTGCCATGACGCTCCCGCACACCATTTCAAGCAGGAACAACTTTTCCAACTCGGCGCGATGTTGGGCGAGAAACCCCTCAAGGTGCCCGCAACTAGCAGCGTGCCAATGGACAAACTGCACGCGGGCGGACGCAAGGCGCTTATAGAAGTCACATTACAGCCGAACGCCATAGTAAATCCAGCGTGGCCATTCCCCGAATTCGTCGCCCCAGAACTCGCCGGTGCCCTAGCGGAAAACCCCGCTAACCCGGCCGACGCCTTAGCCGCGCTATTAACCGCACCCCAAAACGAGCGCTTCGCCCAAGTGATGGCGAACCGTATATGGGCGCGACTGATGGGCAGAGGGATTGTGGAACCCGTTGCAGATTGGGAGAATGCGAAGCCGACGCACCCAGAGCTGCTACGCTGGCTCGGGCGCGAATTGGTTCGCAGCGGTTACAGCGCCACCCATTTGACACGACTGATTTTAAACTCGCACGCCTACCAGCGGCAGACATTAACCACCCAACGTGAGCCCAATCCAACATACGCCGCCCCTTCCCCTCGCCGTTTGCAGGCGGAGCAAATCGTTGACTCTCTATTTGTTGCGACTGGAAAACCATTTCACACCGAGGAAGCCAGTCTAGATATCGACTCCAACCGCGAATTGGGCAACTCCCTTTCCCTTGGTCAACCCACTCGCGCCTGGATGCTAACCTCCACCTCCAACGAGCGTGACAGACCCAGTCTCTCACTGCCGCGGATACAGGCGGTGTGCGACGTGCTTACTGCATTTGGATGGCGGGCCACCCGACCGGATCCCGCCTCCGTCCGCGAGGCTGCGCCCAATATTTTACAACCCGCAATTTTAAGCAACGGGATCATGGGAACTTGGCTGACGGTATTGAGCGACGATCACGCAGTCACCCAACTGGCCTGCGATGCAGCATCACCGCGCGCCTTGGTGGAGACCTTGTTCCTTCGCACTCTCACGAGGCTCCCCTCGCCCGCTGAGCGCGCCAGATACGAAGCTTTGCTGGAACCGGGCTTTACGCAGCGCCTTCAAGTTCCGACGCCTAGTGCGATTGAATCCCAGCCCAACCGTCCACCCTATTACGTCTCTTGGTCGAATCATCTCGACCCGAACGCCACCCGCATCCGCCTGCAACAGGAAGCCGAGGCGCGCAAAGGAGACGCACCGACACAGCGCCTGCAGGCTGATTGGCGCCAACGCCTTGAGGATGTCCTTTGGTCACTGCTCAACGCGCCTGAGTTTCTGTTTTCCTCCTAATCACTATGAACCGCCGCTCCTTTATCGCCACCTCGCTGCTCGCGCCTTTCGCCTTTCCCCTGGGGCGGACTCTTGGCGAGTCACCACTCCCAAACAAACGCTTGGGAAAGGCGGATCATTGTATTTTTCTTTGGTTGGGCGGAGGAATGTCGCAGGTTGACACTTTCGACCCCAAGAAGTTAGGACAAAACCAGGGTGACAAAAAATTGCCCGGCTCTCTCTACCCGTCCATCGAGACAGCCGTTCCCGGAGTACGCCTATGCGAGCATTTTTCACGGACTGCTCCACTCATGGACCGCATTACCGCAGTGCGCTCCGTACAGCATAAAGTGATCGACGAGCACGCCTTCGCTACCAACCTTGTGCACACGGGCCGCATGATTAGCGGAAATGCGGTCTATCCCTCGCTCGGCTCGATTATCGCAAACCAACGTGGCGCAGCTTCACCTGAGGTTCCTGCGTACATTCTGGTAGGCTATCCCAATGTCAGCCGAGGGCCGGGATTTTTAGGGACTAAAAGTGGGTATCTTTATTTGACGGAGACGTCCGCTGGCCCAGCTGGATTTCGCCGCCCAGACCATCTAGACGAGGATCGGATTGCGCGCCGCAAAGGGCTCCTGGAGCCGTTTTTAAACAACGCGAATGCTGGTGCAGCCGCAGACTACCGAGAAGCCCAACAGGAAGCTCTGCGGCTCGCCGGCCCCGGCTTTATCCGACACTTCCGACTTGAGGATGAATCTACGTCGGTGCGCGAATCTTACGGAGGTGAATTCGGCCAACGTTGTTTACTTGCGCGAAAACTAATTCAGGCCGGAGTTCGTTTTGTCGAAGTCTCGCATAACCTAAACTTTCTTAACGGTGCTGGCTGGGACGTGCACAACGATGGGATAAAGTCGCAGCATCTTCTAATCCAAGAATTAGACAATGCACTGGCCGGGTTGGTCAACGATTTGGAGCGATTGCATTTGCTCGATCGCACGTTGATTGTGGTGGCGACAGAGTTTGGGAGGCCGCCGGAGTTTGACGCACGTGGAGGCCGTGGCCACCAAGGAACTGCGTTCTCTATGGTCCTTGCGGGCGGCGGGTTAAAGCATTGCGGAGCCTACGGTCTGACTGACGATTTGGGTAAAAAGGTGCTTGAAAATCCTGTGAGTGTTCCAGATTTTCACGCCACAATCTTGGCCGCGCTCGGAGTGGATCCGCACAAAGAGCTCATGGATGGTTCTCGCCCAGTGCCAGTCACCGACGGAGGGAGCCCCATCGCCGCGCTACTCGCATAGTAGCCACTGCATTCGCGTTGCAGGATCCCAAACGCGCAGAAAAGATTATCGCATCAATACGAAACGCATTGACCAATCGAGAGCCTTCAGGCAAATCCAGCACGTCTTTATGTTGAGTTTAAGCGCGCTATTTCTTGTTCTAACTTTGCTTTTCGCTTCGATCTGGTGGGCATCCCGGAACGAAGGCAGCGGGGCCTAGTCGAACTCGCCGACAATGTGCGTGGTCTCGTTCAATGCAAATGAGCCTCGACAAAACAGGCCGTCTACTTTTCTGATGAGCCGGCAGGAGGCCCCTTAGTTTCTGTCGGAGAGGATTTTAGACGATCCAATATGGCACTGCCTGTGTTCATCAAGTGATGCAATACCTGTCGGGGAGCACTGCGTCCGCGCTCTTCTTCTTCTAGCTCCAAGGTGGCCTCATTTTTTGCGGTCTGCCAAGCGGGAGCGAAGCCAGGAGCAGTCACGGTCAAACGCTGTTCGGCGCGATTGAGAACTTCCAAATGGCGCAAACGCTGGCGTTCTGGTGTTTGTAGAAGGTTTTGAATCTTCACACGCAAATTTTCCTTTTCCGCATTTGCTCCCTGCAACTCGTCTTGAAGATTACGAAATGCATCTGTAAGCGTTTTTACCTGTGCCAATTGTGAGCGCTCAAACTTGGCCAAGTCGCGACGCGCAATAAAAAGTTGGACGCGAAATATCACAGCGGGAACCAACCCGGCATAAACGCCAAGCGCGATGGGATGTGTGAGCCAGTCAGGTGTCATTCTCTTTTCATCGCATAAAAAGTCCCGAGGTTAAACCGCCAATCTTCACCAAGAAAACCGCCCCACCTCGCCCTACTCTACCAAGCGCAGCTTACCTCTTCCAACTGCCACTCTTCTCCGCAAGCATGGGTAACTCATCTGTGCGGTATTGAGTCTTTCCCACAGCGCCCCACATACGGACACCAGTGGCTTGGAGAAAATGCCGGCTCATACTTTCCCCTGTATGGCAGCCCCAACTTTTCGCGAAGGCATCGCGCGCTAGAATTCCCGGCCGTAGTTTCGGCAGATCATCCTCGTGCAGCCATACTTTCGAGGCGCTATCGATGAAGTTGGAGTAGTCGAACATCCAGCAGGCTTTGTTGGAATGACCGAAGTATTCCAGGTTGCTTATCTTCACCTTCTCCCGATCGCGCCCCGTGTTTAGGTAGGCGAGAAGCTCGTCTGCGGTTGAAAAGTATATACGCTTTACGTGATAAACATCTCGTACCGAATCAATTAACTTCACAAGATCCTTCTTCTCCTCCTTCGCCCTGCGCAAGTAGGCCGGACGAAAAACAAGCCACGTGATCTGCGCTTGAGGATCCGCCTCCCGAACTTGTTGGATGCGAATCCGCCCCGCCCTGATAAAATTCATCCACCAATTATCATGCGGCTTCGGCTTGTAATGCTCCCATTTGGAAAGAGCTACACCACCCGATATAATCACAACCTCCCGCTCTGGATCCGCATGGAGCACCGCACCGCCCAACGCAAAATAAGCGGCGGACACTCGCCCTAAGCGAATTAAGGAAGACTTGAAGTCGGCTCTTCGCACGTTGATTCCCTAAATGGTCTGACTTAGAAATCCGCCGTCCACGCGGACGTCCGTGCCTGTGACAAAGCTCGAGGCGGCGTGGCTCGCGAGAAAAATACAGGCACCGACCAACTCAGCGGATTCCCCGAAGCGAGCCATCGGCGTATGCCCCCAAATGGCCTGTGTACGGGCCGTCGGCGAACCGTCGGGTTGAAACAAAAGCGTGCGGTTCTGTTCAGCGGGGAAAAAACCTGGAGTGATCGAGTTCACTCGAACCCCGCGTTTCGCCCATTCCCGGGAAAGGAATTGCGTGAAATTGAGAACGGCTGCCTTGGCTGATGAATAAGCAACCACACGCGAAAGAGGAAGATGCGCAGATACACTGGCAATATTAATGATACTGCCGCGCCCGCGCTCGCACATCCCAGGTCCAAACACCTGCGAGGGAAGCAGCGCACCGCCCATCAGGTTGAGATCAAAAGCAGCCGCCCAATCCGAGGCGCTTATGGACTCGATCGAATGAGTGTCTGTGACGGTGACTTTCGGATCGTTACCTCCTGCGGCATTCACCAAAATGGACGGAGCTCCTAGGGACGAAGTGACGACCTCAAGAGCGGCCGCGAGCGAGTCCCGATCCGAGGCGTCCGCTGCCACGAACACAGCCTTTCCTCCGGACGCTTCGATGGTTGCCGCGCGCGCAAGTCCGCGCTCCGTGTTCCGGCCCAAAACGGCGACACTCGCACCTGCTGCGGCAAGCCCCTCAGCAAGGGCGCCACCCAGAACGCCTGTTCCGCCAACGACAACTGCCACATCACCAGTAAGATCAAAAAGCGCACTCATTTGTAATAACGCCTAGTAAAACAGAGCATGACGCACTTCGTCTACAGACAAGCGCGATCTGCGGACGACATCACCTCCGTCTTAAACCGGAAACCGCGCGCTCATGTTTGAGAATGTGGGTGCCTTTTTACAACTCGCCCTTCTTAAGCGCTTCCACCGCGAAGTCAGCAGCGCGTGCGGTAAGCGCCATGTAGGTGAGAGAAGGGTTCACACACGAGGCGGAAGTCATGCAGGAGCCATCCGTCACGAAGACGTTTTTGACGGCATGAACTTGGTTGTGTGCGTTGAGCACGGAAGTTTTGGGATCGCGCCCCATGCGGGCGGTGCCCATCTCGTGGATGGCCATGCCGGGGAAAGAGCCATTGTCGTAGATTTTGACGTTCTGCAAACCGGAAGCCTCAAGCATCTCCTTGGCATCGTTAGCCATATCGACGCGCATTTTCCTCTCGTTGTCTTTAAGCTCTGCGTCGAACACCACCACAGGCAGGCCCCATTTATCTTTGGTCTCCCGATCCAAAGTGAGCTTGTTCTGGAAATAAGGTAACATTTCACCGAAGCCCGTCAGCCCCATCGTCCAATCCCCGGGATGCGTTAGCGCCTCTTTGAATTCGGCGCCAAAAGCCATTTCAGCGATGTTGCGCTGCCACCCTTGGCGACTCGCTCCACCCTGAAAACCAAAGCCCCGCTGGTAATCCCGTTTTTCCGAGGAGAGATTGCGATAGCGCGGTATGTAGATACCGTTCGCACGACGCCCGTAATAATACTTGTCCAAGTCGCCGGGCCAAGTGCCGTTGGCGCCGATGCGGAAATGGTGATCCATCAGGTTATGTCCGAGCTGGCCGGAATCGTTACCCAAGCCATCAGGGAAACGGTTGGATACCGAGTTCAGAAGCAGCGAAGTGGAGCTCACTGTGCTCGCGCAAACAAAGACGAGCTTCGCGAGATACTCACGATCTTCCATGGTCACGGAATCCCGCACCCGCACGCCAGTGGCCCTTTGCGAGGATTCGTCCAACAAGATTTGCATGGCGATGGAATCCGGGCGGAGCGTAAGTCTTCCGGTTTTAGCGGCCGCGGGGAGGGTCGAAGACTGCGTGCTGAAGTAGGCGCCAAACGGGCACCCAAGATTGCATTTGTTGCGGTACTGACAACGCGAACGGCCCACGCCGAGCTGCTCCTTGGCAGCCTCGGAAAGATTAGCGACGCGCCCTATAGTAAGAACGCGGTCGGGAAAATGTTTTTCCAAACGCCGTTTGACCTCCTTCTCGACGTGAAACATGTCCATCGGTGGAAGAAACTCCCCATCAGGAAGTTGTGGCAGCCCGAGTTTTTCACCCGAGATGCCGGCGAAGCGCTCCACGTACGAATACCACTCGGCAATATCGGAATACCGTATGGGCCAGTCCACGGCTATCCCCTCGCGAAGGTTGGCTTCAAAATCGATGTCACTCAGGCGATAGCATTGCCGCCCCCACATGATGGATTTGCCCCCCACAATGTTCGGGCGAAACCAGTCGAAACGCTTCTCCTCTTTGTAGAGAGAATCGACATCTTTCATCCAATACTTTTCCGTCATCTCGTTGTACGGATAGTCGCGGGAAAGCTTGGGATGGGTGGCGATTTGCTCGTTGGTGAGGCGGCCCGCGTACTGCATTTCCCAAGGGGCCTTCATTGCATTTTCGTAACCCGAAACGTGCTCAAGAGGCTTGCCCCTTTCTAACATCAGAACGCGCAACCCTTTTTCAGTGAGCTCCTTGGCCGCCCATCCTCCAGACACTCCAGAGCCAATGACGATTGCGTCGTACGTGCGCTCCGCAACCGACTGAATGTTTAAATTTGCCATAATTTTGAGCCGCTAGTGGGATGATAAAAATTTTCCGCCGAACTCGCCCAGTTCCAGATGAAGGCGATTCTTTAGAGCGCCCACGCCTTCTGACTCGGCGATAGAGGCACCGAACCCTCAAAGCGTCCTGGAATTGGGAGATAAGCAAGCGCTTGGGTCGCTCCGATTTCCGAATTAAAATAACCGGTCACCGTGAGCTGCTTTAGCTTCAGGAAAAACGGCTTATTGACCGAAGCGAATGCCTTCATGAAATCCACCTTTTGCTCCGGTGAAAGTTGGGCGAAGGGTTTGCCAAACTTTGCGTTACATTCGCCTTCCAGCTTGGACAGTCCGGCATAAAAACTGTCGTGATCCTGCTTGGAATGGCAGTCGCGCAGCATGCGAATAATAAATTTTTCCACCCCAGCAGCCTTTGCTCCGGGAGTCGTTGTCGTGGGAATAATCACGTCTGCGAGTTCCGCCAGAAGAGCATCCGGCGCTACGACTGTCTGACCCACTGCCTCATGAGCGAGACCGGTCGTGAAAAACGCCCCAACAGCAAGCGTAACGAGTTGAACAGCTTCTCTACGTTTCATCATAAGCGTACCGGAACGTGAAATGAGTTCCTATACTCTGTTACAAGGGGCTTAATTCAAATGCAACTCAGATGGCTCACTGCGGGCGCCCAGCTTGTCGCCTGCTGTTTTGCTGAAGTCCGAGCAATTACTCTGAAACACTTCTCAAGGCTCACTGATAAGCCTCTAAGAAAAAGGCGAGATTTAGGTGATCTTCCGTTGCCTCAAATTTGCCGATTACTTAGCGTTTGAGCCCCAAAATTTTCCACTCCTCCCTAACCCTTTTTCTTATGCTAAACATTGCCGGCCCGTCTTATGGAAAGTTTTGCGACGGCTTGTCCCGACGAGATTTCATCTCCATCGGCGGCCTTTTGATGGGAGGACTGAGTCTGCCACAGATTTTGCGGGCAGAAGCTCAATCCGGAGTAGGCCGCTCACCGAAGTCGATCATCATGATTTACATGGCGGGAGCGCCGCCGCATCAGGATTTGTTCGATCTGAAAATGGACGCGCCACTGGAGTATCGAGGCCCGTTCAAGCCGATCAAAACGAATGTCCCAGGCATTGAGGTTTCAGAGCACATGCCGCTTATGGCTAAGATTATGGACAAGCTTGTCCCGATCCGCTCCATGGTCGGCTCGCAGACTGGGGATCATGATTCTCACATTTGCTACACGGGCAGATCCCCGAAGGGCGTTGTAATTCCGCCCGGGGGATGGCCTTCATTGGGGTCGGTGATGGCAAAGCTTTGCGCGGAAAAAGACGCCCCCATCCCTTCTTTCATTGGCATGGCGCCAAGTGCGGGGCATCCGCCGTACGGTTCACCCGGCCACCCCGGTTTCCTCGGCCCAGCCTACTCCGCATTCCGCCCCAACGGCGCAGGCGTCGCTGATTTGACGCTCAACGGGATTACCAGCGACCGCCTCGAAGACCGTCGATCACTGCTCTCCAGCTTTGACACTTTTCGCCGGGACGCCGACAACAGCGGCCTGATGCAGGGGCTCGACGCCTTCAATCAGCAGGCATTTAATGTACTGACCTCGAGCAGGTTGCTTGAAGCGCTCGACGTCTCCAAAGAAGATCCCAAAGTCCGCGAGCGTTACGGGAAAGGCTTCACCCAAAATTATGGAGACGGTGCTCCCCGCAACTTGGAACATTTTCTTGTAGCGCGCCGCCTCGTTCAGGCAGGAGCCCGTTGCGTGACGATCAACTTTGGCCGCTGGGATTTTCATGACAGAAACCATTCGGAACTGCTCACGCACCTTCCTCTGTTTGACCAAGGACTCAGCGCATTGGTGGAAGACTTGCACCGACTCGGGTTGGACAAAGATGTCGCGGTAGTTGCATGGGGCGAGTTCGGGCGCACCCCGCAGATTAACGCCACCGGTGGACGCGACCATTGGCCACGCGTGGGCTGCGGCGTACTCGCAGGGGGCGGCTTCAAGACGGGGCAAGTCATCGGTGCCACCGACCGACTCGGAGGCGAACCCACGGAGCGACCTGTTCACTTCGGAGAAGTTTTTGCGACGCTCTACCACTGGCTGGGCATCGACACGACCACCCTCACTTTGCCGGATCTCTCGGGACGCCCTCAGTACCTCGTCGACGGTTGGTCGCCGATGAAGGAACTGGTCTAGCTCCCGAGCGCCGCTTGGTTGCCGTCGCACCGATCCCTCCTAGAATGTTGACCACCCCCGAAGCTCCCAACTTTTCCAACCACAGGAAATCCATGAAAGCGGCGCTTCCGGCACTCATCTTCGTGTTCTTAACCACATGGGCCGCATCGCTTTCAAACGCTGATGATGGAGCTAAGAACCCTGCTTCTACTCCAAAGGCCCTCCAATTCGAGACGCCTGCAGCAAAAGCAGCTGGCGCTGGAGTGTGGGAAATCAGCGGATGGGGAACGCATTGTCAGTTGCTGGTGACCGGAACAATGCCAGACGGTGGCCAGCAGGATTTCACGACGAGAGGCGCGTATTCCGTTGAGCCAGCAGGCGTGCTAGAAGTCGCACCCAACGGCATACTGACGACGCTCCAGGACGGTTCGGCAAAGGTTACTGCGACAGTCGGCGGCATCTCCACCACACTGTCAATCGTCGTACGCGGTTCCGGAGAAGAAAAGCCCGTCCATTTTGGAAATCAGATTGTCCCCATTTTTACGAAGGCCTCGTGCAATTCCGGTGGGTGTCACGGCAAGGCCTCTGGTCAAAATGGATTCCGCCTTTCGCTGCTGGGATTTGAACCGGACGAAGATTACGAACACCTCGTTTATGAGGCCCGCGGACGACGCCTTTTTCCCGCCGCCCCCGCAAACAGTTTGCTCCTGACCAAGGCAATCGCAGCGGTACCGCATGGCGGTGGAAAGCGGATGAGCGCTGATTCGGATGACTACCAACTGGTGCTGCGTTGGATAGCGCAAGGAATGCCACAAGGAAAAGCCGAGGACCCCGTAGTGGCTCGATTAGAGGTGATTCCGTCCAAACGACGGGTTGCGCTAAACGGCACACAGCAACTGGCGGTTCATGCGGTATACACCGACGGCTCAGTGCTGGATGTAACCCGCAGCGCTCTCTACGAGCCCAACGAGAAGTCGCTCGCCGAAGTGGGAGACGAGGGTTTGGTGAACATGCTGGGACAGCCCGGCAACGTTGCCGTGATGGTGCGCTATCAGGGCAAAGTCGCGGTGTTCAACGCGACGGTTCCCCTCGGCGCGCCCGTGGGTCCCCTGCCCGAACCCGCGAATGCATTGGACTCCCTCGTCTTCGCCAAATGGCGCGAGATGGGGATGCCGCCGTCCGAAATTTGCGACGACGCCACGTTCGTGCGCCGCGTATCTTTGGACATCGCCGGTCGCCTCCCCGCTGTCGCCGAGGTCACCAGTTTTCTCGCCGATCCCGCCCCTGACAAACGTGCTCGCCTCGTCGATGCTTTGCTGGAGACGTCCGAATACGCAGAGTATTTTGCGGGTAAGTGGAACGCACTCCTGCGCAATAAGCGCACGAGACCGCAGGATATCCCGATGAACTTCGCCTTCCACGCGTGGCTCACTGACTCCTTCCGTTCCAACAAACCCTTCGATCAACTCGCACGCGATGTCCTCGCAGCCAGCGGCAACTTAGACGAAGTCCCGCCGGTTGCGTGGTTCAAGCAGGTCAAAGACGCCCAGCAACAAACCGAAGACACCGCCCAACTTTTTCTCGGCACCCGCCTCCAATGCGCGCAGTGCCACCACCATCCTTTTGAGAAATGGAGCCAGAACGATTACTACAGCTTCTCGGCTTTCTTCACCCAAGTTCGTTTCAAAGGGACAGACACTTTGCTTCACCGCCGTGGATTGGCGACGGCGATTAACAAAAAAACAAAGGCATCCGTCAAACCTGCCGCTCTAGGCTCCGGCCCTTTAACCATAGCGCCTGAGGAAGATCCACGGGAACGCCTCGCCGACTGGATGCGTTCCAAGGAAAACCCGTTCTTTGCGCGAACTCTCGTGAACCGGTATTGGAAGCACTTCTTCAACCGCGGCCTCGTGGAACCCGAAGACGATTTGCGTGACACCAACCCCGCTTCCAATCCTGAACTGCTCGATCTGTTGGCAAAGCATTTCGTTGAAAGCGGCTTCGACCTCAAGGCGCTCATCCGCGAACTGACGACCTCAAAGACGTACCAACTGAGCGCAATCCCCAACGCGCACAATCAGTCCGACCGGCAGAATTTTTCGCGCTATTACCCCAAACGCCTACCAGCCGAGGTGCTGTTTGACGGCCTCAATGCACTTCTCCAATCCAAAAGTAATTTCGCTGGGATGCCCTCCGGCACGCGCGCAATCGACCTTCCCGATAATAGCTTCAACAAAGACTCCTATTTCTTAAACGTGTTCGGTCGCCCGGAATCCTCCAGCGCATGCGAATGCGAACGCACCCAAGACGCCAGTATGGCTCAGGCGCTCCATCTGCTAAACGCCAAGGACATCCAACAAAAACTTACCGCCGATCAAGCTGCTCCAGCCCTCTGGGCCGCCGATTCCCGCCCAAATGCCGAGATCCTGCGCGAACTTTATCTGGCCGCGTACGCCCGCCAACCTGAACCCGCCGAAATGGATGTCGCTCTCGCCCACCTCGCAAAGCCCCGCTACGGCGTCGATGGCATGCCCATCGCCCCGCTCCAGGCCCGTCGGCAGGCGTTCGAAGACATCCTCTGGGTAATTCTCAATACCAAGGAATTCCTTTTCAACCACTAACAGCTTTTGAAAACCGTCCGCCCTCTGCTAGTCGCGCTGTTTCTGACGTCCCGCTTTCTCTCACTCAACGCTCTGGCAGAAATGCCCGTGGTGCGCACGGATTCCGTATTCCCGCCCGGCGCACAATCTGGCAAGGAAACCGAGCTCGTAATCAGCGTCGCAGACGGAGCGCCGATCGATGCGCTGCGATTTTCCAATCCCGGAATCACAGCCGTCTTAAAGGAAAAAAACCGATTCACCGTAAACATCGCCGCGGATGTAAAGCCGGGCCTTTACGAAGCCGTCGCCTCGGGCTCGCAGGGAATCTCTAATCCGCGAGCCTTCCTCGTGGATCCACTCCCGCAAAGTGTCCTGACAAAATCAGGCGCCTCGGCGAAGGACGCCATTCCACTGCAAATCGGCGCTGCATTCTGGGGGAAAATAACAGCGGCCACAGCTGACTATTTCAAAGTGCCAATGCGCAAGGACCAGCGTCTCGTGCTGCGCTGTGACGTAGAGTCCATAGACTCGCGGCTACGTCCCGTTTGGGAAGTCATCAACGCAAGCGGCCGTAGCCTGCAAACTGCTACGCGCGACGGACTACTGGACGTCACAGCCCCAGCGGATGGCGAATGCCTCTTGCGCCTCCACGATCTCACCTACTCCGGAGGCCCCGAGCACCTGTACCGACTCTCCATCACGGAAGGTCCCTACGTCGATTTCGCACTGCCGCCAGTACTTCAGGCGGGCGGGCGTCGCAAGGTGACTCTCTACGGCAGGATTCTCCCCGGCGCGAAGTTGTCCGCGATGCGCGGCTCTGACGGGCGCCCCTTGGAGGCGTTGGAAACCGAAGTGGACGCTCCTCAACACGCTCCATCCGGAAGCGACGGCTTGCGCGCCATCAGTGCGGCGGGGACAGAGGTCTTCGCTCACCGTCTTACAACGCCATCAGGAATCTCCAACCCCGTATTTTTCGCACTCTCGCCCAACGAAGCCATTCAGGAAACCGAGCCAAACAACGACGCTGCGCATGCAAGGACCTTCACCACACCGGCCGTTTTGAGTGGTCAATTTTATCCCAAAAACGATGTGGATACATGGAGTTTTGAAGCAAAGAAAGGCGATGTCTGGCGGGTGGATGTCACCTCGCAGCGCCTCGGTCTGCGCACCAATCCGCATCTTCTCATTCAAAAAGATGGCAAAGATATCACCGAAGCATGGGGTCCTGAAACTGATCCCGCGACCCGCCTTTTCCCCGCGCCGCTCAATGATCCAAGCGTCCGGCTGGAAGTGAAGGAGGACGGCGTTTACACCATTTTTGTACGGGACCTCTCCGGTGGTATTCGCGTGGATCCAAGAGCGGTTTACACCTTGTCTGTCCGCAAAGATGCACCCGACTTTTCCCTCCTGGCATTCCTCCAACCTCCTCTAGAAACACCTACTAGCACGACACTTACTCCGACCGCTCCAATCTTACGAGCGGGCGGGACGTTAGCCATTCGAGTGCGTGTGTTGCGCAAAGATTCCTTCACCGGCGCGATTGAATTAGAGGCGCTCAACTTGCCCGATGGCGTGACCTGCGTTCCGACGACGATCCTCGCTGGGAAGTCTGAGGGCCACGTGATTTTGTCGGCGAAAGAGGGCGTCGCACCTTTTACCGGCGCAATCAAAATCGTAGGAAGAGCCACGCTCGCAACAGGAACATTGGAACGCACCGCCCAACCCGCCGGTACCCAATGGATGGTACCCACTATCAACAACGGCGACGTCACCCCCTACCTCATTAAAGAGTGTGTTCTCGGCGTGCTAGCATCGGAGTCTGCGCCGCTCGCTATTGCACCGATGAGCGAAGTCCCTGCAGAAGTTGTAGTCGGAGGAAAGTTAGAATTCACGATGCAGGTGACTCGTCGCGGAGAATTCCGTGAGGCTCTCAAGCTGAAAGCGGCGGGCGCTTTGGGAGTGGAAACGCTCAAGGACGTGGACGCGGAGGCCAAAGCCCAGGAAGTGAAAGTCACCTTGGACACTGCCGCACTCAAACTTCCCGCCGGACATCACTCGGTCTATTTCACTGCACTAACTAAAGGGAAATTCCGAGGGAAAGATGTCACGACGACTGTGTATTCCACACCTTTCTCTTTCACGGTGAAAGCGCCCGAACCGGCACCCCGCTAAACCGCCATGCGAGGCTCTTTCCTACTCACCTCAACTTTTATTCTGCTCGGTTTCCTCAGTGGAGTTGTTGGCACTCACGCCGCTTCCAAAGGGTCCCTGCCGGTGGCTGCGTTGACCCGATCTGATGAGATTGACTTCGCGAAAGAAATTCACCCGTTCCTCAACGAAAACTGCCTCGCCTGCCATTGTCAAACCACCTCGAAGGGCGGCCTGAATCTCGAAACCCGCGAACTCATGCTTAAAGGCGGCGATTCCGGTCCCGCTCTTGTTCCCGGGCAATCCGCAAAAAGCCTTCTCTTTTCCGCAGCCCTCCACGCCGACCCGGACACCGCCATGCCGCCGCGCGACAACAAGGCGAAGGCGAAAAATCTAACACCCCAACAACTCGCTCTTCTCAAACTTTGGATCGAGCAGGGCGCTAAGGTTCGCGAAACTGCAGAACGCAAAATCGCATTTCAAGCCTTCCCTCCACATCTGCAAAGCATTCTTGCTGTGGCGGTAACTCCCGATGGACAGTTCGCCGCGTGTTCCCGCGCAAATCGGCTTTTCATCTATCACCTGCCCACCGGCGCGTGCGTCCTGAACGAACTGGCTCACGCCGACCAAATTGGGGCACTCGCATTCAGCCCCGACGGCAAGACTCTCGCCACCGGAGCATTCCGCGAAGTCAAACTGTGGACATGGCCCGGCGAGGCACCCCTGCCCTCCGCCACTCCGCCACCAAACCTATCGACACTAATTCTCGGCGCCGGTTCGGCAACCGTGAGCGAGTCCGGCACAGTCACATTTGCCAATCCCACCAACCCGCAAGCGCCTGTCCTTTGTAAACATGGCGGCAAGGTCACCGCGTTTGCCATGCGCTCGGATGGCGCCCGTTTCGCGACCGCCGCCGAGGACGGCTCACTCAAAATTTGGGATGCACAAGGGAAGCCGCTTGCAGAGCGCAAGGGCAATCGACTTTTGGACCAGGCGGTCAACCAAGCGGACGTTAAAGCGCAGGTGGAACTCTCTCAAGAGACGATATTTAAAACAGCTCTAACTGAGGCGGACAAATTCGTTAAGACCTCCCAAGAGCGCGCCAAAAAAGCGCCGCCAGAAGTCGAACCCAAACGCAAAGATTTCGAGGCCAAACAAAAAGCGACTCAAACCTTGCGCGACGCCAAAGCCGCCGGGGGCGAAAAGCCTCCCACCGATGAAGCGATTGCAGCGGCTGAATTGGCGCAAAAAAATGCGGCCACTCTGCTCTCCCTTGCAGAAGCCGAGGTGACGCTCTCCGCTGCCGAGCAGGACAAGGCTCTAGCAGACGCCAAGCTCGCCACAGACGCCGTTACCAAACAGGAGGCGCTGCGCAAAGCGGCAGAGGCGGAGCTCCAACGCATCCGCAAGGAGGCCACCGACGGCGCGCACCCTTGGAGGCGACTGACATTTTCCCAGAATGGTCTGTGGCTCGCGAGTTCGGATGATGCCGGAACGTTGGCCACGTGGTCCGGAAACGACGCCGCAGCCGCCGCCGTTTTTCACACCGGTCGCGCTCTGGATTCCGCCAGCAGCGTCCTCGCCTTCGACGAAGCGGGCCAGCTATGGAGCGGCGACGCCTCCATGGTATCCGCGTGGCAAGTCTCTGCGCCATGGACTTTCCTCCACAACCTCGGCACCGCCACGGATCAAGCGCCCTTCATCGACCGCATTAACGCGCTCGCATTTTCTCCCGACGGCCAGACCCTCGCAGTCGGTGGCGGGGAGCCTTCTCGAGGTGGCGAAATTCAGCTCTGGAATCTCGACACCAACCGCAAAATCGGCGACGTCCCCAAAGCCCACGTCGACGCGGTGCTCGCTCTGGAGTTTTCGCCCGATGGCACGACCCTCGCCTCCTCGGGGGCCGACCGCCTCGTAAGACTCATCGATTGCGCCACTCATAAAGTCCTGCGCGGACTCGAAGGCCACACCGGACAAGTGCTCTCATTAAACTGGCGCGCAGACGGCCGTCAAATCGCGACCGCAGGCGCGGATAACACGGTGAAAGTGTGGGACATCAAAACAGGACTCCGAGTCCGCGGCGTAGACGGCTTCGATAAGGAAATCACGGCAGTGCGCTTTACCGATATCAAAGGCTCGCTCGTGACCAGTTCTGGGGACCAGAAAGTCCGACTAGCCGGCCCAGATGGAAAAGAAGTGCGAGTCTACCCTGAAATAGCCACTTTCGTGCAAGCTCTTGCGCTCCCGCGTGATGGCAAAGTGCTGGTCGCAGGGGGCACCAACGGCGTGCTCATGGTGTGGGACTTCGATAAAGGCGAGGTAAAGGCCCGCTTCGCCCCCTGAATTCGCTCATTCATTGTTTAGCCATTAAACGTCCTCAACGGCGCCCTAGCGTCAGCCTTAAGCATCGTCAGTAAGCGATGGAAAGTAATTGAACTTCATCCAGTTACCGAGAGCTTCTATCGTACTCACCAACTCTGAGAGCGAGCTTGGCTTGAGCAAGAATGAGTTTGCTCCGCTATCAAACGCCTTTGTCACATCCTCCACACGCATCGAAGCGCTTAAAATGACCACAGGCAGTCGCCTGAGACCTTTTTGAGCGCGTAACCACAGTAGCACTTCGCAGCCATTTTTCCTCGGCATGTTCAAATCCATTAACAGGATTGTCGGCAACGGAAATCGGGCGCGATCGTTATACGGCGGTTCACCCTTAAGATAAGCGATTGCCTCCTCGCCGTTGTGAACTTCTTGCAGAGGATTTTTCATCCCAGCTTTTTCAAACGCGATTCGAGTCAGCAGAATGTCGTCCTCGCTATCGTCCGCCAAAAGAATGGTTCCGTCCCTGTTCATGTCGACAAGGGCTTTCTGAGTTCAAACCAAAATTGGCTTCCTTTCCCTAGCGTGGATTCCACACCAACACTTCCTCCCATGCGCTCCACCCCTTTCTTCACAATCGAAAGGCCGATTCCCGTGCCTTCGTAATGCACTCCGTTAAGACGAGTAAAGGGATGAAAAATTTCGGTTTGATACTCCGCAGGGATTCCAATCCCGTTGTCTTCCACCCAGACACGTATAAATCCCGCCTGCTCTTCCGTCCTTATCACCAGCCGCGGGGGGCGATCCGGCGCGCTAAACTTTAGCGCGTTACTCACTAAGTTGAACAAAACTTGTCTCAGGATCGGCTTGTGTCCGAGTACAAATGGCCATTGTTTGGGGAGCGTGATCTGAGCCTTGGTTTCCTCCAAAATCTTTTGGAGTTGTGAGATCACGCCCTGCACGACCTCTTCCAAACTGACTGGGAACAACTCGATCTGCTGCTGGCTGATCCGACTAAACGCAAGCAAATCACAGAGCAGGTCGTCCATGAACTGCGAGGCCTTAACAATTCTTTTAGCATAATCCTTCGCGGCATCGCTCAATGCAATTCCAGCGTCCTCAATCAGCAGCGTCGAAAACCCCTGCATTGCCCTCAACGGCGCCCTTAGATCATGTGCAACCATGAAAACGAAGGCTTCCAACTGATTACTCGTTTCGTTCAGTTTCGCCGTGCGCTCTATCACCTCGCTTTCAAGCTTGGCCGATAAATCTCTCAACTGTGATTGAGATTCGAGCAGCGCCTTTTCCGTTCGTTTTCGCTCCCGTATTTCGAGTCTGAGCCGCTCGTTTAACGCAGTAGATTCCTCCACAAGCAAATGCTGCCTCACGCTGCCCATCAATAGCGCCTCACTCAGCTCAAGCGCCTTTTGAGGATATTCGTCAACAAGGGTGATTTCTAACATAACATAGTCTACGCGCTCTTTCGAACCCACAGGCCATAGCGTGCAGGACCAATAGATCGGATGAGCCCCGCTAACTTTCACCTCCACGTGGCGCTCAGGCCTTCCGGTGCTGTGGACACGATCAAAGGCGTGTGCGCAGCTGTGATTCTCAGCAAACAGCTCTTCAAACCTCTTTCCCACAAGTTCCTCAACAGGCAGTTGAAGCAGTCGACTGAAAGCGGAATTAACATACAATACGATGAAGGACTCTCCATCGACCAAGGCGAACCCTTGCGGAGCAAATTGCGCAAACGCAAGGCAATGCCTTGGGAAATCCATGACGCTAGATGCCGGAACGAGATTCGTATTCGCCTTCATTGCCATTCCTCTATGGCTTGGCCTTGCTTTCCGGCGATGTTTCTTCCCGCTGTAAGGACTGTTGCGGCAACCCGCTGCTCATTTTGTCGTAGCCCGTTTCTCGAGGATGCAAGATCACTACCCCAGTATCGTTTATCACATACTCGCGAATGTCCTTACTGTGGTTTCCTCCGCGCATCTTAATCACCATGATTACTTTCCTGAGCTGGCCGTTAATTTCTACATAACGCATTCTAATGATGTCGTCGGTGAGAAATGAAATTGCGTAGTGGCTAAACGAAAGTGCATTAAAAGTGTCCTCCACCTCCACGGTGCTGAGAATCGTGACCCCAGCTCCGGTCAATGCGCCGATCATTCGATAAAGCGATTCCCGAAAATCTGCGCGGAAGCCCGGAGCTAACGCCATTTCAAAACCCACTAGGGAATCGATCACCAATCGCTTCGCCCCAAGCCTGTCGATTGCATCGAGAATCGCCTGCATCGTTTCATCTACAGAAAGGTCAAGTGGCCGCAGGTAAAGGATTTCAAGCGAGCCCTTTTCTTTTGCTTCCCTGAGCGTGAGTCCAAAGGATCCTGCCCGATTTAGATAGCCTTCCGGACGCTCCTCGAAAATCGCCATGATTCCAGGATCCCCCTGACGCAGTCCCTCTGCGATAAACTGCGTAGCCAAGGCTGATTTTCCCGTCCCCGAGGGGCCTGTGATTAGAATGCTATCCCCTTCGAAGACCCCTCCTCCCAACATCGCATCTAATTCTGATAAACCGAGGGATATACGTTTTCGATCCGTATAATCCTCTCGGCCGCGCAACAATCCCAAGGTGCGGGAGAAGGCCTGCACCCCGTTTTCGTTAATTCGAAACGTGTGCAAACCTGGCACAGAGCCTTGGCCTCGTATTTTCAAAACTTGTAATTTCCGAACCACAGAATTTCTCTCGGCCACCTGCCATAGCCAAACGAGGCCGTCAGCGAGGGAAAACACCGGATTGAGGCGGACATCCTCCTCGAAGTATTCTCCCACCAAAAAAGTGGTGGCTTCCCAAGTCGCGAGAAACTGAGAGAGACGCTGAAGTCCGGAGGTCATCTCCATTTTCGGAATCACTCCAGCGTGAATCGACTCCAAAGAGCGAAAGGAATCGACCACCACAATCCCTGGTTTTATAGCAGTGACCTGCTTGATGATCTCTTGAAGAACCGCTTCAAGACTCTGCGTGAGGGCCATATCTGCAAGACTGATGAAACGCACGGCCGTTCCGATCTTCGACACATCGAAAAAACTGTATTGCTGCTGGTAACGCAGCATTTTAAGAGACGATTCTCCAAGGACACTAAAGTAGAGTGCGGGCTTTTCGAGGGTCGCGTTTGCGAAGACGATTTGATGTGCGAGGGTGGTTTTCCCGCATCCCGGCAGGCCTGCGATGACGGTGAACGAAAACTCAGGGATCCCTCCGCCAAGTATCTCGTTCAAACCGCGTACCCCAGTGGGCAATTTTCGAATCGCAAGAGGTTCCTTACGCTTTTCTTCAATAGGTCTCATTTCGCTCCCTCCTTTTGGCCGGCATCATGTTTCATCTCGGCAAGATCCACCTCGGGCCAAACCGTTCCGACAATTTGTACCGCAAGAGTCTCCCCAATTAACGTGACCAACAGATCCAGTAATTGAGCTGGTAAAATAACGGATTCCCGTTCGGACGCCTCTTTATCGCTGGGGCCCCTGACAACCTCCGCCCTTTCAAAAGATCCATCCAACCGTATTTTTATAATTCCAAGCCGGATGACGTCCTCTTTATCAAGAAGTTGCAGCGTTCGATTCAAAAGAGCGCAAACGCCTGAGACACCTGAAAGCGTGACAAGCTCCTGTCGCAGTTTCTCGCAAACAGTGAAGCCCGCCTCAATTTCACTTTGGTAGGAACTGGCGTCCTTCGTCTCGCTCAAGACAAGGCGTTTCGCTAGTTTCAGCATGTTAGGATTCATCGAGCTGATTTGCGCCGTTTTTCATACTTCACCAGCCGGGAGAAGATGCGGCCCGCTACTACCCCAAGGGGAACCGTGCCCTTTAATTTCTCGAATCTCCCTGTGCTCCCCAAGCAAACAAGCGCCTTGAGGCTTCAGCTCAAACGTTTTTGAGAAAATTTGCAGCCGTCTGGAATTCGCTAAAGCACACACCTTAAGAATCGCCCGCGCCCCTGAGCGATGCCGTACCTCACAGGTATTTTAGTCCACGTCGAGCGTCAGCGATCACCGCCGCTGGCACCCAGTGTTCACGCTACTTTCGGAAATGAAGGCGCACAGACCAGAGCAGCAAAAAAACGACCGAGGAATACGGTTTCGCGGCGCAGATTTTATTGAGAGGAGGGCAAGTGTCTGTCCCGAATGGCCCTGAGTTAAGGGTGTCTTTCGTTGGATTTTTACGCCAACCAAAAGGAGTGCCATACCGCGATCACTCGAAAAGGCTCTCTCACCAAGTGCCATTCATGTCTGTCCCCATCGCTCACGGTTTCAATTTTGGAGCCGTTCCACCGTCCAATAAACGCCGACCAGCCCGATTGCGAGCGAACCGGGGATCGCCACCCACCGGCGGTAATTGCGCTGATCCCGAATCCAACCCGTCAGGAGTAATGCGCCTGCGATTACGGCCAATTGGCCACCTTCCACGCCCAGATTAAACCCAACCAAAGCGGCTACGAGAGCGTCTTTGGGAATCGTGAGATCCTGCAAGGCGCTCGCGAAACCCACGCCGTGGATTAACCCAAAAACAAAGACCACCAGCAGACGGCCGTGAGTGTATCTGGCTTTCCAGAGGTTCTCCAACGCCACAAGGGCGATCGTAGCGGCGATGAGGGGTTGGACCACTTTTGCGGGAAGATTCACGTGCCCCAAAGTCGAGAGGGCGAGGGTCACCGAATGAGCCAAGGTGAACATGCTCACTTGATAAAGCATCGGCTTCCAAGTGCGTCCCAACAAAAACAGCCCGAGCACAAAGAGAATGTGATCCAACCCATCGGGCACCACGTGGGCGAACCCCTGTTTGCAAAAGCTCCAGATCGTACTAGGAAGATCGCCGAAACCCCGACTGGAAGGAATCGCCCCGTGGGTCGCCCTCTCGGGAACCGCGCCAGTCAGTTCGGTGAGATCCAAGGTGAAACTGCGTTCGCCGGGGAAAAGCACGGCGACTCTAGAATGAGGAGTGTGATTGACAACGTTTTGAAATACGACGGCGACCTTGGTTTCGGGCGTGGCGCGGATGCTCCAACCCGTGACGCCTTTAGGAATTTGAGTGGGCCAAAGGCCGCTAATCACCACGACATCCTCATCGGCGACGAGGGGTTTGCGGGCTTCCCCCGTGAACTCAAACTGGAATTCGGGGAGCATGCGTCCGATTGGGTCCAAGAAGAATTCAATATCAAGCTTCACAAGGGCGGCAGCCTTCGCGAGTAACTCGGCTTTGCGCTCTTCGGTGAGGGAGGAAAACTGGATTTTAGTGAGGGTTGTCGCCGTGACGGGATCGGGGTCAAAGCAGCGGGGGTTAACCTCCACAGAGAATGTTGCGCTACCGCCGTTTACGAAGGAGCCGCAGACAGGGATGTCCGGAATGGGATGAGCCAGTACAGTGCTTGTGCCTAAGGAGAGCCAAAACAGGGCGATGAACAGACGGCGAAGGATCAGGGGGATTTGCACAAAATCAGCTAGACTGCAATTTAGCCTTGATTCAATCCCGATCTACTCTGAAATACAGGAGCGGATTCTCCGCAAACCAAACCCCAAAACAAGCCGAACTCATGAAGAAGCTCCTATCCCTCGTACTCGCACTGTCCCTCGGTACTATCGCTGCCCAAGCAGGTTGCGGTAAGGTCGAAACCACAGAAGGCACCCTCAAGTCCTTCGACAAGGAAACCAAGACCCTCGTGGTCGAAGGCAAAGACGCCAAAGCAGTCAAAATCACCCTCACCCCGACCACCAAGGGTGCTGAAAACATCGCGGCCCTCGTTGGCAAAGGTGTCAAAGTTGACGCTGAGCACAGCAAAGCCACTTTGGTTGCCTCCAAGTAATTACACAGAACTTTGCGCCTAGTTCGCGCAAATCTGTAAAAGCCCGGCATCACTGCCGGGCTTTTTTTATACCATCGCTCGGGAGGAAAATGAGAACCGCCATCGCCCTCCAGACTGTGCTCTGAGTAAAAATCCAAATGGCCACCGTTGACCTTGCTCACTTGCTGGGAGCCTTTGTCGCCGCATTTTTTGCGGGAGCCATCAACTCCGTGGCCGGTGGCGGAACGATGCTGACTTTCCCCGTGCTACTCGCACTGGGACTACCTCCCGTGGTGGCCAATGCGACGAATACCGTGGGCATATGGCCGGGTTCCATCGGCAGTCTGCTCGGTTTCCGCAAGGAACTCGCCGCATTACCCAAACGGGTGCTTTGGCTCTCAATTCCGGCGTTTGTCGGCGGCTTACTTGGCGCACTAACGCTCCGCTACACGCCAGAGAGCGTGTTTGAGCGGGCCGTACCCGGACTCATTTTGTTCGCGACGCTGCTCTTTGTCGTTCAAGCGAAGCTGCGACGCGGGCCGCAAGCCCCGCAGGAGACGCTTTTATTAGGTGGAGGCACGCTGGCGAGCGCCATGCTGCTGCAACTTGGCGTGGCAATCTATGGCGGCTATTTTGGAGCGGGCATGAGTATTATGGCGCTGGCGGTGCTCGGGTTTATTGGGATGACGGATATGTTGGCGATGAGCGCGACCACCAGTTTGTTAGGCTTCGCAATTAACGGAGCGGCAGGCGCTGTTTTTATCGCGGCGGGATTAATCGCGTGGCCCTACGCCTTCGCCATGACGCTCGGCTCTCTGTTGGGCGGCTACGGGGCGGCAGGGATTGCGCGCCGAATTGGCAAAACGCTATTACGCCGTTTTGTCATCGTCGTGGGATTCAGCATCAGTGCGGCGCTTTTTGTGCGCATATTTTCTGCCCACTGACCTGGAGGCCGCTCACTCGGACTTCTTCGCAGGCGCTTGGCTCACCAGCAACTGCGCGGCGGCCAAGTACTCCACGATAATCCCCTGCTGCGCATCGTTGATCTTCGCACGACGCGCCATGCTGGACACCTCGCTTTTCCAACTGCTGGCACTGCGAGAATCAAGCATTTCCAGATCGTGGCATTGGGTACACCGCGTCGTGTAAAGCTGGCGCCCTTCCTCCAACCTAGCCGGTTCCACGGTGCTCTTCGTTGCCGATAGAAAAGCCGGAGTCACAGGAGGAGCGGTTTTCTCTTCCAAAGCGCCGCTCAGTTCGTCGCGCAGTTTAAGGAGTTGAGGAAGGTCGGCACAGGTTTTGAGGCCCCGCTCCAATGCGAGCAACGCTTGGGGAAGATTGCGTTTTTGGTTGCTCAAAGCAGCGTTGTAACGGTCTTCAGCATCGCGGATTTCCGCTTCGGCCTTCGTTTGCATTGCCTTAAGCTCGGGACGAGACGGCTCCGCCCGCAATCCCTCCTCGGTGTAACTTTTCGCCTCCACCATGCGCCGCACGGCCATCGCCTGGCGACAACGGACAATGGAAAAGGCCGCCAGTCTCGCTTTATCAGCAAGTTCATCCTTTGAAAGCTGCGAAGACGGAAGCTCTGGTCGCCCAGCAGGCGCGGCCTCGATTTTAGGCAGAACCCGCGTCCCGAGCCTGTCCAAGCCTTCCTCAAAGGAATAAGCGAGACTGGTATATCCACGATTGGCAAGTTCCACCGTGGTGTTGCGTCCCAGCGCCACCGCGTCGACAAACGCCTTTTGAGCCTGAGCCAACCGTTGTTGCCGAGCCTCGGGAAGCGCCTTCAAGGCAGTGTCAGCTTCAACCTGCAACACCTGTCCCGCCGACTTGAGAACCGGTTCAAGGCGAGCTTGGACGCTGGAAGCCATCGCCTTATACTGTGCGTCCTGAGTCGCTTGGGCGAGAAGCCTGCGCGCATCCTCGAAGCGTTGATCTCGAAACGCCTGTACCCCACGGAGCAGAAGAGCCCAACCATCGGGAGGAACCAGTTCCAGAGAGTCCTCCGGCAGAGTCACCTCCACAACGCCTCCCTCTTTTTGAAGGAAAGCCAACACCACAGGTCCTTTGCCCTTTTCGTGCCGGAGCACCGTAAACTCCTGCCCCTTTGGCGCGCCCAAAAAAGGCTCCCCCTTGAGTTGAAGCGTCTCTTTGCGTGCCACACGCACCAAGTCGCCTGGAGAATAAAAAACCTGAGCCTGAGTAGGTTGCGGCGCAGCCTCCGCGTGAACCAAAAACAAACCAATGCCGCACAATAACGCAGGCATTCTCGAGGGCCTGCAAATTCGTGGGGCGATGTTCTGAGCGCGCATAAAGTAACAGGAAGGAAACGACCCGCGCGCAGTCCCAGCCCGCGAATTAACGTCGATCCGCTAACTTCGCGAGCAGTTTGAGAATTTCCATATACAGCCAGATCAAGCTCACCATCAAACCGAAGGCCGCGTACCACTCCATGTAACGGGGGGAACCCGCCGCAGCAGCCTGCTCCATGAAGTCAAAGTCTAGGACCAAGTTCATCGCCGCTAACACCACCACGGCCACGCTGAACAAGATCCCAATGGTACCGCTGCTGTGAATGAAGGGCACCTGCGCACCGAAGAGATTCACCACCATCGAGACGAGGTACACGAGTGCCACGGCCATGGTTCCGACCATCACCACCGCCTTAAACTGTTCGGTGGCCCGCACCCAACCGAGTCGATACGCCCCGAGCAACCCGAACAACGTGCCAAAAGTTAACATGCAAGCCTGCAACGCAATCCCCGGAAAGCGCATATCTAAAGTCGCGGAAATCCCCCCAAGAAGCAGGCCTTCCGCTGCGGCGTAGATCGGAGCACTCACAGGAGACCATTCCTTTTTAAAGATCGTCACAAGCGCCGCAATGAGCCCAATAACGACTCCCGCGAGAATCCAAACGGACGCATCAGCGTGGAGGCCCTTGGAGCGATCCCAGGCGAAACCCGCCGTCAACGAAACGATCCCAAGCAGAATGCCGGTCTTTTGCACCGCACCCTGCACCGTCATCGGAGCGCCCAGAGCAACGGGCGCGTTGGTGATCACATTTGAACTAAGAAGAGGATTATTGCTGGCCATAAACAAAAAAGTAAGTTGAGGAACCGTGGAGAAACTTAAATTGCGACTCTATTCATATATCACGAGAAGTTTGAAACGGCAACTCCGGGCTGGGCTCCGGTAAACTGCGCGTGGCCAGAGAGCATCCGCGCGAAATCCGCGTGTGCCTCGCCCGGCAATTCTGCAGGGAAGCGCGCACTAGAGCGCTCCCATTTTGACAGCCATTCCGCTCCGAGAAACTCGTACGAAACTCCCCAACCGGCGAGGGCCGCTTCGGGAGTAAGCGCCACTGTGGTTTCCTGTTTTTCTCCACTGGCACGCCCCCGCGCGACCCAAAAACCAGCCGCCAACATGGCGACCCGCGCGGCCGTCGAACAACTGTAGGTGAACAAAGCAGCGGGGCGGCGCTGGCAGGCCGTAAAGAGCCTTGCAAAAGTGTCCAACGACCAATGCGCGGCGCAGGTTTTACTCGAAAACATATCGTAGAAAATCAGTTCGGGCGGTGCTGGTGCGTTCTCAAAAGTATCCAAAAAATCTCCCTTAATCACCTCCCAGCTCAAGCCCGGATGCTCCCGAGACTGCCAGCGCCCCTGTTTCAACAACCAAGCCGGTCCACTGTGGCGGAGGTAGGCGAACTTGTCGGAGTGCCGAAACGCGAGTTCCAGTGAATCCAGATCGTTTTCAAAACTCAATACCCGCAACGGCCGCACCGGAGCGCTCGCTGCGACACTCTCGTAGCACGTAATGGCCGCCATCGCATTCGCCGCAGCCCCGAGACCGACATCCCAAATCACCAAAGGACTCCCCATCTGCGCCTCCGCCCCAGCGCCCTCCGGAGCCAGAACGCGAGTCGAAAGCTGTGCCTGCTCGGTGTACAGTCCCCTCGCCTCGTCCATCGGTTCGTTGCGCGAGTGCATGATTTCCCCAGAGGAGACGTGCCGGATACTTGCGAAGCCCTCCATGGCGATGTGGACCTCGTAATTACCGAGCTTGGTGGACGGCGTCTTTTTGCGCTTCACCTTGGGACGATTCACGGGGTTATCGAGGTCGTCTTCTTGCAGAAGCAGGCGTTTGGCGTGGTAAAGCTCGAGAAAGCGACCCTCGAAAATGCTCTGGCGGATTTCGCGCATGAGCCGGTGATAAAAATATATGTTATGCTGCCCCAACAACTGCCACCCCAAGGTCTCTTTGGACTTTGTCAGGTGATGGAGGTAGGCGCGATTGTACCGTGCGCAAGTCGGACAACTGCATTCTGGATCCAGCGTTTCATCCGAGGTTTTGTAAACCCCGCGCCGCAATTGCAAAAAGCCGCGAGAAGTGAACGCTCCACCGCGTTGCGCCACCTGGGTGGGAATGATGCAGTCAAACATGTCCACTCCGCGGTGAACCGCCTCTAAAATATCCAGCGGCGTGCCCACTCCCATGAGATAACGCGGCAGATGTTCGGGCAGTAACGCCGCCGTAAACTCACAAGTATCCTCCCGCGCGGACTTATCCTCGCCCACCGCGAGGCCCCCGATCGCGTACCCGTCAAAGGCCATTTCCGCCAAAGCGGCAGCGCTCTCCCGACGCAATTCAGGAAAAAGTGCGCCTTGCACAATCCCGAATATCGACTGCCGCGACTCACCGCGCGCCGCTAAACTTCGGGCCGCCCAGCGATGGGTAATTTCCATAGCAGCCCGCGCAGTCGCCAAATCCGCCGTCGACGGGATGCACTGGTCTAGCACCATCATAATGTCACTCCCAATCGAGCGCTGCGTCATCACACTCACCTCCGGACTCAATAAAATAGTGCGTCCGTCCAGATAACTCTGAAACACCGCCCCTTCTTCACTCATCGAGCGGGCGTGCGGTAGGGAAAAAATCTGAAAGCCACCTGAATCCGTCAGGACGCCCCGAGGCCAACTCATAAACCGGTGAATGCCTCCGAGTTGTTCAAAAACCTCAGGCCCGGGGCGCAGCAACAGGTGGTACGTATTGGCGAGAAGGATTTGCGAACCGGCATCCTCCAGCGACTGGGTCAGCTGCGCCTTCACGGTCGCCTGAGTACCCACCGGCATGAAGATCGGGGTTTGCACGACATTGTGCAACGTACGGAAAGTGGCGGCGCGGGCGCGGGAGCCCTCAGCGGTGGCCTCGACGCGGAAATCAAGTCGGCTGGTCATGAGTCAAAACGTGGCCTGCGGTCTCTTCGAGAGAAGGAACCGTGGTGGGGGCCGAAGGTCAAAGGAGAGGCCAAGCGAGAGGAATCTAGCTCGCCTTAACGGGTTGTAGGTCACGGTGAGCGCACGCGCCACTGCGCTTGAGTTCGTCACAGGTGGCTTCGATACGCGTGAGCTTTTGAGCGGGCGAAAAGCCAAGGCGTTTCGTGATACAATTTTCCAAAGTATCAATGTTTCTGTCTTCAAATTCGACGATACGATTGCAATCCACACAGATGAGATGGCTGTGTCTGGGATGATCAATATAGTTGGGATCGTACAGCATTTGATCTTTGCCGAGATCCAACTCTTTAAGAAGGCCGCTCTCGACAAGGAGGGGCAATGTTCTATAAACCGTTGCACGGGATACAGAAGGCTCAATTTCACGAGCCCTTTGTAGAAGCTCATCTGCCGTGTAGTGATCCGTGTGACTGAAGGCCGCCTCAATGATCGCATCTCGCTGAGCAGTCCTGCGAAGACCGCTAGCTTGAATGAATTCATAGATGCGCTCACGTACCGCCAGTTCCATTCGGAGAGCTTAACAGTGAAAAAATGCATGGTCAAACCAACGCTTGCCTTCTCAATACAGACCACTGCGCCCTTTGCATTCCGAGTCGTTACGAAATGTTTGCTACTGGGGACACCGACTCATGACGCCCCGCCGATTCGCACGGGAGTGTTCGGGAACGTTCTCAGTTGAGGAACGAGCAGACGTATTCGCAAATCCCCGACGCCACGGTGATCGTGAAGCCGCTCTCGCCCGGGACGTCGAAGTGGCCTCCCGCCACGACTTCAAGCGCAGTGGTTGTCCCGTCGAGGACCACCTTGCAATCTCCCGCGATAATCTCCATGCGTTCCGGTGCGCCGGTGCCGAAGTGATACTCGCCGGCGAAAATGAGGCCGAGGGTCTTCTTGGATCCGTCTGAAAAGCGGACGGTATGGGACACGACGCGGCCTTCAAAATAAACGTTGGCCTTGGCCTCGACGGTGACATTGGAAAAGGAAGGGGTATTCATTGGATTATTGGGTGGGGATGGGCGGCTAATGTCGCTTGGCCGGCGATGGCTTGCCCAGCCCAGCTCGCCGCGTAGAGGTTTGCGAGAGTCGGGGCGAGGTTAATGACATGGGTTCTGCGTGGCAACTGCGTCGTTTCCGCCCGAAGACTCACCTGCGATCGCCCCCCGAAACATGCTCGAGTCCACTCCAGACCCGTTCAACCGTGACTGAAGCTGCAATCATCAATCGCCAGGTTGCTACTTATTTAACCAAATCGAAATGAGGGCATTCCGCCACAACCACGCAAAATGTTTGAATTTGTAATTTTTAGGAGTGTCAATTGTTACTCTGAATTGGAATATCACAACCAGTTTTGTGAGCACCCCATTTTGGCAAATGAACCGACGCGCCTTTCTCGCCACCTCCGCCGCTCTTATTCAACCCTTGGTAAACAAGAGTGCTTTTGCTCAAGCGCCAGAGCTCTCCGCTAAGCGCCATCGAGTCGCCGTTTTAGGGCACACCGGCCATGGTAATTACGGACACGGCTTGGACTCCGTCTGGCGTCTGATTCCCCAAACCGAGGTCGTCGCCCTAGCAGATCCCGATACAGCAGGGCGCGCCGCAGCAAAGGCCAAATTGGGAGGAGTCGCCGATTACGCTGACTACACCGTTCTTTTGCGCGAAGTGCAGCCCGACATTGTCGCCGTCTGCCCTCGGCACGTGCATGAACACCACGCGATGATCGTGGCTGCGATCGCCGCGGGGGCACGGGGAATTTATGTCGAAAAGCCTTTCGTTCGCACTCCGGCTGAAGCGGACGATGTGCGGCGGTTGTGCCGCGAAAAAGGTGTGAAACTGGCCGTGGCCCACCGCAATCGCTACCATCCTGCCCTTCCAGTACTTGCCGACTTATTGGCGAGCGGCGCCTTCGGGAGTCCTTTGGAAATTCGTGCACGAGGCAAAGAAGATCAGCGCGGCGGCGGTCTGGACTTATGGGTTTTGGGCTCACACGTGTTAAATCTAGGAACGTACTTGGCTGGGGCACCACTCGCCTGCAGCGCTGCTATTTTTGAACAAGGTCGCCCCGCCACCGACGCGGATATCCATGAAGGCGACGAGGGCCTCGGCCCCCTCCTTGGAGACGAAATCCATGCCCGCTTTGAAATGGAACGTGGCCTACCGCTGTTTTTCGATTCCAAAAAAAACGCGGGCGCCCGCACCACCGGGTTCGGTTTGCAGCTCCTTTGCACAGGCGGGATCATAGACTTACACATCGATACAGAGCCCCTCATCCAGTGGCTTGCTGGAAACCCGTTCAAGCCAACAACCGACTTGCGCCAGTGGACGCCGATCACCAGCGCCGGTCTGGGCAAACCAGAGCCGCTGAAATCAATTGGAGAGTTTGTCGCTAAACACGTCGGCCCCGTTAAGGACATGCTTCGTACAATGGAACATGGAGGCGAACCCCTCTGCGGCCCAGAGGCAGCCGGAGACACCGTGGAAATGATCCACGGGGTGTTCACATCCTACAAGCGAGGCGGCGCAAGAGTCGCCCTCCCTTTGGAGAGCCGTCTCCACGCGCTTAAAGGGTAGAACGCGGTATAAGCCGAGTGCCGAGAACGTCGGCCTCGTTATTGCGGAGTCCTTTGGTGCGCTAAAAGCATTCGTTCATGCTCTGCCTCCTCCATTCCCTCGTTAACCAACTCCTCACCCACGGTGGGATCCTCCTCGCGAGAAATACGCCCGAGCACAGTCCTCAACTCAGGGAACGAATCCTGTAACTCCTCGAAACTCACACCCGCCGCACCACTGGAGCCAGATTCCACCTCCAAGGCGGAATCCTGCCCGTCGCTCAAGCCGTGAAGCTCCCTGCGCGCCTCGGCCCAATCCGCGGCATTGGGAAAGGGGCGCTCCTGTATTTCGGCGACTTCCCGCGCCCGCTTTTCCACTAGGTCCATGTCCGGGGTACCCAAGCCATGAGACCCCACGATAATTTTTGCTGAGATAGGTTTGTAAACGACCATACGCACTCATACGGAGAAACTAGCGGCCCGCAAGGGAGACTTGCGAGGAGCAGTGCGCAGGTTTTGCCAGAGATTCCGGCAATTTTACAGAGTTGGGCGCCCATCCCCATCCCACCTTTTACGGGTTGGAGCTTACCCGTCCAACTCGGGAATGTGCCTACCCAAAGTACTCGGGGCGCAGCGTAGCGAGGCAGCCGCCCCAGCCTGTCGAGACCGACAACAAAAACCCGCCATCCCTTTCGAGACGGCGGGCATTTTAAGTGCCGTTTTTAACGCTTGCGATGTCTTTAGCTTTTGTGTTCCAACACCTAAGGCAAGCGTTTCAAAACCCTACATTACTTACGCCTCAATCTTCGCACCCGTGCGCTTGCGCAACCCCGCGTCGAGGATCTTTTTACGCAAGCGAAGGCTCTTGGGCGTAGCTTCAACGTATTCGTCAGAGCCGATGTACTCGATGCAGCGCTCCAAAGTCATCGTCAAAGGAGGAGCTAGAGAGATGCCCTTGCCGTCCCCTTGGGAACGCATGTTCGTGAGCTTCTTAGCTTTGCAAGGATTCACAGGCATGTCGTCGGCACGGGCGTTTTCGCCAATAATCATGCCTTCATAGATTTCTTCCTGTGGCCCAATGAACAAGCGGCCGCGCTCCTGAATAGTTTCTAGGGAGTAAGCAGTGCTCACGCCGCCTTCCATCGCCACAAGCACGCCGTTGCTGCGCGAAGGGATTTCACCTTTGTGCGGAGCGTATTCCTTAAAGATATGCGACATGATGCCGTGACCCTTGGTGCAGTTCACCAAGTCGGTTTCAAATCCAATGAGGCCGCGGGTGGGGCCAACAGCTTCCACCGTTACCGTCACGGGAAGATGTTCCATGGAAATGATTTCTGCCTTACGCCCGGCCAGAGATTGAAGAATGTCTCCTAGGTTTTCCGTGGGCACTTCCACATAAATGGACTCCATCGGCTCCAAAATTGATCCATCTTCGGCACGTTTAAAGATCACTTCCGGACGCGACACGAGGATTTCGAAACCTTCCCGGCGCATTTGCTCCACGAGAATGGCGATCTGCATTTCGCCTCGGGCTTTCACGTCAAAATGACCAGCCCGGTCCGTTTCGGCGACCTGAATGGAAACGTTGGTGCGAGACTCTTTAATCAGCCGTTCGCCGACTTGGCGAGCGGTAAGCTGAGTGCCTTCACGACCAGCCAGGGGGCCGTCATTAATGCAGATTCCCATTGCGATGGTGGGAGGATCGATGTCCACGAAGGGAAGCGGATCACGCGCTTCGGAATCCGTGATGGTTTCACCGATGAACACGTCCTCAAAGCCGCAGACGCCGATGATGTCGCCCGCGCTGGCTTCTGGAAGATCCACTTTCGCAAGCCCTTGATGACCGAAAATCGCAGTAACTTTGCCCTTCTCCTTGCGGCCGTCGATATGAATACACCAAACGACGTCGCCCTGTTTAATTTTCCCGGACACCATACGACCGTAAGCGATACGGCCCAGATGGTTAGAGTAGTCCAAGTTGGAAACAAGGAACTGCAAATAATCTACGCCGGAAGCTTGGGGCGGAGGGATGTGCTTAATGATGGATTCAAAAAGCGGCTCCATAGTAGAGCTCTCCTGATCGATTTCGAGCTTTGCGAAACCATCACGGGCAGAGGAGTAAACAACGGGGAAATCAAGCTGCTCGTCGGTGGCATTGAGCTCCAAGAAAAGCTGAAATACCATATCCAACACCTTGTGAGGACGGGCGTTATCGCGATCGATCTTGTTAATGACAACGATGGGTTTGGCTCCGGCTGCGAGGGCCTTTTTCAGCACGAACTTCGTCTGCGCCTGAGGGCCGTCGTGGGCGTCCACCACCAGCAACACCCCGTCGATCATCTTCATGATGCGCTCCACTTCGCCGCCGAAATCGGCGTGACCGGGAGTATCCACGATGTTGACGTGATGATCCTTGTACCGGAAAGCGGCGTTCTTAGCGCGGATGGTAATCCCCTTCTCTCGTTCGAGATCCATCGAATCCATGATACGGATTTCGGAGGAAATGGCTTGGTTAGCCCGGAAAGTTCCAGATTGTTTAAGGAGCTGATCCACGAGCGTAGTTTTGCCGTGGTCAACGTGAGCGATGATAGCGATATTGCGGATGTGGTCCATGATGCAGCGATTGAGCGGCGAAGCACGGGGCAACGCCTCCCTTACGAGAGAACTAGGACGATCTGTCGTCCACGCTCCTCCGAAACGGGCCGCGTAACATGCCACTCTAAACAGGAGGACGCAAGGCAGGAGGTGCTTTTAGCGAACTTGTCACTTTCGGCGACTTCGTGACGTCAGCGGAGGTGAGGGCCGAGCTGTCCTGTGTCAGCAGAATTGCGACGGGCACGACTCGAATACAAACCACTCATTTCCATTTACTTCGCCCAAAAATAGAGACCGAACGCCTACCTCGAAACGCGCCGAGGAGCGCGAGATGACACAGGGCCTCGTTCCCAGCCACACAATTCCTATTTAGCCGTCAGCGCAGCACGCTCATTCCCGAAGCCGCCTGTTTTTTCCAGGAAATAGTCATACCCGCCGGGGTACGGAGTCACCGTGCCATCGTTAACATGGAGCACCTTGGTGGCGAGTTTACGAATAAAGTGCACATCGTGGGAGATGAACACCAACGTTCCTTCGTAATGCTGTAACGCAAGGATCAGAGATTCCACAGTGTGAATGTCCAAATGCGTGGTGGGTTCGTCCATCAAAAGCAAATTGGGCGGGTCCACCAGAAACTTGATAAGGTTCAACCGCGTTTTTTCGCCCCCGCTGAGCACTCCGGTTTTCTTGTAAATGTCGTCCTTGCGAAACAGGAAGCTGCCGAGGATGCCGCGCGCCTCGTTCTCGGCGAGGGTGGGAGCGGCGTCCATGACTTCTTGGAGGACGTTTTTATTTGCGTCCAAAGTCGCAGCGCGGTGCTGGCTGAAGTAACCGATTTTGACATTCAAACCGAATTTGCGCTCGCCCTTCTGGAAGTCCAAAACGTTCGCAAGCATCTTAAGCAGCGTACTTTTGCCTGATCCGTTGGGGCCCACAAGCACGGTACGTTCGTCACGCTCCACATCCAAACTCATCCCCTGATAAACGGGACGATCTCCGTAAGCCATGTGGATGTCGCTTAAAGACACGACTTTGGAGCCGCTGCGCAGAGGTTGAGGAATGATGAAACGAAAAGGTTTTTTGGGCGGAACGGGCTTTTCCACCAACTCCATGCGTTCGATCTGCTTGAGCTTGCTCATGGCTTGGGACGCCTTGGAGGCGACCTGCCGGAAGCGATCATAAAACTCCCGTAACGCGCTGATTTCCTTTTGTTGGTTTTTGTAGGCGGTGTTCTGGCGCTCGTAAGCCTCCTCGCGCTGTTCGAGGAAGGCGGCGTAGTTCCCCTTCCATTCGAGCAATTTGCGCTCTGAAATTTCGAATACGTTTTCGACGACCTCGTCCATGAACTGACGATCGTGCGAGATCAAAAGCACTGCGCCGGAGTAAGATTCGAGATAAATCTGCAACCAAATTAGGGAAACCAGATCAAGATGGTTCGTGGGCTCATCGAGCATCAGCAGGTCGGGTTCCATCACCAAAAGTCGGGCGAGATGAGCGCGCATGACCCAACCGCCGCTCATGGTGCGAGCTGGGCGATCATAATCGGCGTCGCGATAGCCGAGGCCGGCGAGCATCTTTTTCGCCTTGGCGTCCACCTTGGGATTCGTGAGCGCCTCGTATTTGGCGTGCGCCTCCAGGTAAGCGGGGCCGTCGACGTCCCCAGTCGCCTCTAATTCACGCAGCTTCTTTTCCAGCACGGGAACCTCCGTGGCGCGCCCGGTGGCAATATCCAGAACCGACTCATCACCAATGGCCTCCGCTTCTTGAGGAAGAAAACCCACCATCGTCCAGGGATCCCGCTCCACGGTGCCTGCGTCGGCATCGTCCTTGCCGAGAATAATGGAAAATAAGGTGGTTTTACCGGCGCCATTAGGACCAACCAAGGCGACACGTTCGCCGTAGTTGATTTGCATTGAAGCATTTTCAAACAGCGTATTGCCCCCGTGGGACTTCTTCAAATTGCGGATCGTTAGCATGAGCGAGGCGAGAATATCGGTGGAACCCGCCCGATTTTCAACCGCAACCGCTCGCCCTCACCAATTCCGAGCGCGCAATTCCAGAACACCAACCTCACACAAAAGACGTTTTGCGCTTTCGACCACGGCGCAAATCCCATCACACTAAAGCCCCATGAGCGCTCCCGTCATCATTGTAGGCGCTGGCATCGCCGGTCTCGCTTGCGCCCGCACACTCCACCGCGCGGGGCGCTCTTTCCAGCTCTTCGAAGCCGACTCCCAACCCGGTGGGAGGGTGCGTACTGACCTCACTGAGGATGGATTCCGACTGGATCGCGGCTTTCAAGTGCTGCTAACAGCTTACCCCGAAGTCCGGCGCCAAATTGACACGAAACGCCTCCAACTGCGCGCGTTTCGTTCCGGAGCAGTCATCCGGCTGCCAGACGGCAAAGAGACGATGTTACGCGATCCGTTGCGAGATCCACTTGGAGTGCTTGCAGCGTTGCGCGCACCCATAGGAACGCTGCAGGACAAACTGCGTTTGGGCGCTTTGGTCGCTGGGGTCCTCGGTCGCGAGCCAGACGCGCTTTTGAGAGAGGAACCAATTAGCACGCTGAATTTTCTGCGGCGGCACGGTTGGAGTGAGGAAATTATCGCGCGTTTTTTTGTGCCTTTTTTTGGGGGAGTTTTTTTGGATCGAACACTTAGCGGCCCAGCAGGCTTTTTCAAATTTGTGTTCCAGCAATTTGTGTTGGGCCGTGCGGTTTTGCCGGCACTCGGAATGCAACGGTTACCGGAGCAGTTGGCGGCGGCTTTACCAAAAGAAAGCGTGCACCTGGGAGTGCCGGTTTCGTCGGTGAGTTCTGGCGGCGTTCGCTTTGGCAATGGGCAGTTCACGGAAGGCTCCCATGTCGTATTGGCTGTCGATGGGAAAAACGCGAATCGGTTACTCCCATCCCATCCCGCACCGGACGGGTGGCGCAAAACGACCTGTCTTTATTTTGCCGCCGCGCAATCCCCGGGCAAGGGCGACGGCTATTTGCGCCTCAACGCCAGAGCGGATTCGGTGGTTCACAACGTCTGCTTTCCCTCCGACATCGCGCCGGAATACGCACCGAGAGGCAGCGCGCTGGTCTCCGCCAGCGTCCACGGCGAACACGGACTGGATGAGGAGACTCTTCTCGAAAAAGTGCGTTTGGATTTAGCCGAGTGGTTTGGAGAAGCGGCAACGGAATGGAGACACTTGCGCAATTACGAGATTCCTTTTGCGTTGCCCACCGGCCCGCAGACACCGCCTGCTGTACGCCTATACGAGGGCGTTTATGTGTGCGGCGACCACACCGCTTACCCTTCTCTGAACGCGGCACTCGCCACGGGGCGACTCACAGCCGAAGCCATTTTGCTCAAAAACTAACTAAACAACGCCACCCTTCCTTGCTTGAATCTGGACAGTCGCCTTTTTGTACAGAACGCTCTTTTTATGAAACTCCCCCCGAATCTTTCAAAACCATTTCGCAAATTTTGCGCAGCGTTTCTCGCCCTTTCTCCCGCTCTTACTGTCGGAGCCGCGCCCTCTGGAGGCCCCGATTGGACAGAGTTTCGCGGCTCGCATTGCAACGGCATTTCTGAGGCGAAAAACGTCCCCTTGAACTGGAGCCTCGAAAAAGGTGTGGCGTGGAACGTCGAAATTCCGGGTAAGGGATGGTCTTCGCCGGTACTGAGCGAGGGACGAATTTATCTCACCAGCGCCGTGCCCGATGCTGCGGGCGACATCACATTGAACGCGCTGTGCATCGATCAGGCAACGGGCAACCTTGTTTGGAACAAGGAAGTGCTCCGGCCAGAAGCGGGTGAGGCGGCGAAAATGCACCGCAAAAACACCGCTGCCAGCCCTACGGCCTTGGTGAAGGACGGCCGCATTTACGTGCATTTCGGCCACATGGGCACCGCCGCGTTGGATCTCGCTGGGAACATTCTTTGGACGCAGACCGAGCTCAAATACACTCCTGTACACGGCACAGGTGGCTCCCCCGCAATTATTAACGACATGCTAGTCTTTAGCGCGGATGGCAAAGCCGATCCGTTCGTCGCCGCGCTCGACCTTAAAACCGGTGTTTTGCGTTGGAAAACCGACCGCCAATCGCCTGCTAAAAAGCAGTTTGCATTCTCCACCCCTCAAGAGATTTGGGTGGATGGAGTGCAACAGATCATCAGCGCGGGTCCCGGTTTCGTAGGGGCTTACGCTCCGAAGGACGGGCAAGAGCTTTGGAAAGTCGCTTATGGAGAAGGCTATTCCGTGGTGCCACGGCCGGTGTTCGCCCACGGTCTTCTTTATTTAAGTTCAGGATTCGACGCCGCCACTCTCTATGCGATTCGCCCAGCGGGAGCCAAAGGTGATGCCACGGAAAGCAACGTCGCGTGGACGCTCAAGAAGGGCGCGCCACACACGCCCTCGGTGGTCGTCGTGGAGAACTTACTTTTCTGCGTGTCCGACGCTGGCATCGCCTCCTGTGTGGATGCGCTCACCGGTGAAGTGGCTTGGAGCGAGCGTTTAGCGGGCAACTTTTCCGCGTCCCCCATTGTCTCCGAGGGTAAGATTTATTTTCAAAACGAAACGGGAAGTACGTTTGTCGTGCGGGCGGCCAACACGTTTGAATTGCTCGCCACCAATGAGCTCAACGAACGCACACTTGCCTCGCCAGCTCCGGCGGACGGCGCGTTGTTTGTGCGCACAGAAACGCATCTTCTAAAGCTAACGCAGTAAGCGGAAGCCTCGCTTCACCGATGGACCCGCTTTTTTCAGAATTCGAGTCACTCCTTTTAAAGCTGGCGCACAGTCAGGCTTCGGATCTGTTTCTGGGCGAGGGCCGTGTTCCCTCCTGCAGACTCGACGGCGAGATCCAAACACTGACCGGACCGGCTTCGAGTCGAGAGTTTATCGAGGTGGCCCTGCGTACAGTGTTGCGGCCCGAGCAGTATGATCTCTTTACCAAAGAGGGAGATATCGACGCGGGATTTACCCACCCAGTCGCGGGACGCTTCCGATTAAATGCGCATTTGCACCGCAGACGCCCGGCCATGGTGCTGCGGAAAGTGCCTTCGGGCGCGTTGAGCTTTGAAGAGCTTTCACTGCCGGAAAGTCTCAAACACTTTGCACAACTCCGGCATGGCTTAATTTTGGTGACGGGTGCCACGGGCTCTGGAAAATCGACGACCCTGGCGGCGATGGTTCACTACATTAACGCCAATTTTGCCCGACACATCGTCACCATCGAAGATCCCGTGGAATTCGTGCACGAGGACCTCCGCTCCTTAGTGACCCAACGCGAAGTTGGCAGAGATACGCGAGATTTCCCAACCGCCTTGCGCCATGTGCTGCGAGAAAGTCCAGATGTCATCGTGCTGGGTGAAATGCGGGACGAAGAAAGCGTTACGGTTGCGATAGCGGCGGCCCTGACCGGCCATCTCGTAATTTCCACGTTGCACACCGTGGATGCCGCGCAGACGTTGCAGTGTATTCTGGGCTTTTTTCCAGAACACACCCGCGCACAGGCGCAACAGGATTTGTCGCTTTGTCTGGAGGCCGTGGTTTCCCAACGTCTACTGCCGCTGGCCTCTGGCACGGGCCGGATCGCCGCAGTAGAAGTGCTCACGATCACTCCGGCGGTGCGGCGTTTGGTGCATGAAGGACGGACCGAAGAGATTCCCGAACTGCTCGGTGCCGGTCTCTATTCCTTCAACCAAGCGCTGGTGGAGCTCTTCAAAACAGGACGCATCTCTTTGGAAACTGGGCTGCAATACGCTCCGGATGCGGAAGATTTTCTACTTAAAGCGCAAGGGATGGAGCGGGGTTCCATCGCATTTCTCCCAAAACAGGACGAGCTGTCCGTGGCCGGAAAGTTAGACATGCGTAGTCTCCTGCATTCGGCCAAACGCCATGGCGCAAGCGACCTTCATCTGGCAGCAGGAACCTGTCCGATGCTCCGAATACAAGGTAGGCTCTGTCCGCTGGACACCCAACAGCTCACAGCCACAGACGTGCGTCACCTTTTATTGAGCCTTCTAAACCACGCCCAGAAAGAGCGTTTTGAACTCGAAAAGGAACTGGATTTCGCTATCTCCCTTCCCGACGGCGTTCGGTTACGGATCAACGCGCATTACCAACGCCAAACCGTGGCCGTTTCCATCCGCCTGATCCCCAATAAGCTGCCGCCCATCGAAAGCCTCGGGCTCCCCGCTGCCGTGCGCAATCTGGCTCAAGCCTCCCAAGGACTGGTTCTGATCACGGGCCCCACAGGCAGCGGCAAAAGCACGACGCTGGCGACGTTGATAGATTGCGTCAATTCCACGCGCAACTGCCGCATCATCACGGTCGAGGACCCCATCGAGTTCATTCATACCAATCGCTTGGCGACTGTTGAACAACGGGAGGTTGGCGCGGATACCAAGAGTTTTGCTGACGCTCTAAAATACGTCCTGCGCCAGGATCCAGACATCATCCTTGTCGGGGAAATGCGCGACACCGAGACCATTCAGGCCGCACTAACTGCTGCAGAAACGGGCCATCTCGTTTTGGCCACACTCCACACCAACGACGCCCCCCAAGCGGTGGAACGCATCATCGACGTGTTCCCATCGTACCAACAAAATCAGGTCCGCGCCCAGCTAGCCTCCGCCTTACTCGCTGTGGTTTCCCAGCGCTTGATCCCCACAAAAGAGGAAGGCTCGCGTGCGGCAGCTTTCGAAATACTTTTGGCCAGCAGCGCGGTGCGCACTCTGATTCGAGAAAGCAAGACGCACCAGATGGTTGCCGCCATCGAGATGGGATTGCGTGAGGGCATGCAAACCTTGGACCGTTCGCTTGAGACCCTTGTGCGGGAGGGCAGAATTACAATGGAAGAGGCTAGCCGCCACATGCGCAATGCGGACTGGAGCCGACAATACCACGCAGAAAGTCTAGCACAGGAGGAACACTCCACTCTAGGCTGACCCAGCATCCCAACTTAGGAACGCGTTTGGGGGCAAAGACTAATCGTAGCGTTCGGGGTTCAACGTAGTGAGCAAAGCTTGTGCTACCTCGGAAGCGTGCACGCCTTTCATGCAGGCGAAATCCAAGTGGCATTCGCGCTGAAAACACGGCCCACAAGGGACGCGATGTTGCAACACCGTGTGACCGACGCCCAGTGGCCCGGTCAGGCGCGGTTCGGTGGAACCAAAAATTGCAACCACTGGCACGCCGAGCATGGCAGCGAGATGCATGGTGCCTGTGTCGTTGGTGAGCAAAGTATCGCAGCCGCGCAAACACTCGAGCAATTCCTCCAAGGTCGTGCGGCCGATCTGATTATCAACCACAATCCCCTTCCCCGCAGGCAACGCCGCCTCAATCGCCGCTCCAGCCGCAGCATCCTTGGCCACCCCAACAAGCACCCACTCCACCGCTTGCGCTTCCGAAACGCGCTCTATCACCTCAGCGAACCGCTCCGGAAGCCAGCGTTTTGCCCCGCCAAACTCCGCTCCGGGACAAACCGCCACGCGGCGCACCTGCGAAACGCTTCGGCCCACGCGAGGCGCCACCCATTCCTCCGGTTCCAAACGCGGCGCCCCCATACTCTCCGCCAAATCCAAATAAGAATGCACCTGGTGACGCAAGGCAACCGGCGCACTCGAAACCGAAGGCTTTTCCAACACCTGGTTTAATAGCGCGGCCCGAAAGTGCCCTCGATAGCCGACTCGCCGCGGAATACCGGCTAGCCACGCCTCGAGTCCTGTGCGCAGAGAGTTAGGCAATACCACAGCAGCATCAAAATTTTCAGCACGCAACAACGCTGCAGCCGCGAGGATGCCGCACTTTGGAGGCAGCGACAGCACTCGGTCGACCTCCGGAACCGCCCTCCAAAATCCAGCGAGTTTAGATTGGCAAACCACCGTGATTTGCAAATCCGGTCGCGTCCGTTTCATGGCGCGAATCGCCGGAAGCGTCATCACAGCGTCGCCCAACCAGTTTACGGAACGCACCATCAGCCGGAACGGCGTAAGCCCCTGGTCGGACAAGATGCCGCGTTTACCGCCGATGCTCAAGAAGCGAGGATACGGCGTTTTCCAGCGATTATGAGACCAGAGCCAGTCGGAAGGCTGCTGGCGGATCATGGCTTCGAGTTCAAGGTTGAGCTTCGCCGTGGCTGCGGCCGTTTCCTTGGGCAAGGCGATGGCTGGGCGAAACACCAGACGCCAGCGGCCCTTTGGCGAGGTGTAAAGCGCGATCCCCACTACTGCGGCACCAGTACGAAGCGCCATCGTGGCCACAAGCGGGGAGGTTGAGGCCAGACGATTGAATAGCGGACACCACAAGCCGGAGTCACCAGCGTGTTGATCCGCCAACACTCCTACCACACCGCCCTTTCGCAACAGTTCCATCGCGCTATGAAAGCCTTCTTTGCGCTGAAAAAGATGCAAACCCTCGGTGGCCCGCGTGCGCCGAATCCACGCGTCTATATGCTCGTTGCTAAGCGACTGGTACACCGAACCGCATTCGCACGGAAACATTTGAGGCGTCAGGCGCGCCAACAATTCCCAGTTCCCCAAGTGCCCCAGCAACGCGACCACGCCCTTCCCTGAACTCAGCGCATTAATCAAGTGCTCGAAACCTTCCACGTCCACTAACTTCTGAAGCTCTCCGGCGGGCACTTGTGACAGACAGGCGCCGGCAGCGATGTTACCCGCCATTCCCGCAAAATGCTCCCGCCCGATGCGCTCCTTTTGTTCGGGCGAATATTCTGCGCCAAACGCAGTGTCCAAGTTACGCCGAACCAACCGCCGATAATGCGCTGCGAAATACCAGCCCACGCCGCCTGCCAGACGAGCCGTCGCAATCACAACACGCAAGGGAAGCCTGCCCAATACAGCCCATACGGCGCGGGCAAACAAATAAGTGAGGCGGTTCATCAGAGATCAACGCTTCTTCCAGCGCAGGTAACGCAGGGGATGTTCGTCGAGCAGATTGGGAACAATGCCCTCCAATTTGTCCGCATTATAAAACTGCATTCCGACGTAAAAATACAGGGGACAGATCGGCATATCTACCTCCACGAGCTGCCTTTCAGCTTCTTGGAAATACTGAAAGCGCAAAGCGGAATCCGGCTCGGCTGCCGCCTTGGCAATCAGGGCGTCATACTGGCCGTTACTCCAGCCGGTGCGGTTATTGCCGTCGCCCGTCACGAACATATTCAAAAAGGTGTTCGGATCATTGTAATCCGCCACCCAGCTCGAGCGACAAAGGTCGTAATCCAAGGCGCTTTGCTCAGAAAGATAAACAGTCCACTCCCTCGGCTTGAGCAGCATCTGCACTCCAAGTTCGCGGCTAAAAATCCCCTGCATTTCCACTGCCAAATCGCGGTCCAAATCCGAGTCGCCCTTGTACAAATAGTGAACCACTGGGAAACCTTTACCGCCCGGAAAACCAGCCTCCGCCAGTAACCGGCGCGCCTCCTCGGGATTGCGCTTTAGTCCCGTCGGCGGCGTGTAACCGTGCCCTGTCCCCGGCGGCACAAAACAGTGCGCCGGAACCTCCCCTGAGCGCGTGATCTTCTCCACCAACTCAGAGCGGTCCACAACCAAGCTGAAGGCGCGGCGCACGCGAGCATCGCCAAAAGGAGGCCGCGTGGCGTTGAACCGAATAAAGTAAGTTCCCAAAAAGGGCGCGGAATGAAAGTCAGCGCGCTTACGAAGCTCTGCCATGAGCGGAGTGGGAGCGAGCCCTTTGTCCATCATGAGGTCAGCTGCTCCAGTGGCGTAAAGATTGAAAGCCGTAATCGGGCGGGCGGCTGGCAGTACATCGATGCTCTCCATCCCCACCGATTTTAAGTCCCAGTACAACGGGTTGCGCACGAGGCGGACGCGATCGAACAGACGCCATTCCTTGAGTAAAAACGGGCCGTTCCCCAGAAAGTGCTCAGGCTTCGACGCCCAGTCGGAATGCGCTTCCACAGTCGCCGCGTGCACCGGCAAATAAGTTGCGAAGGCGCATAAATCGGGGAAATACGGAGTTGGATTGGAAAGACGCACTTGAAGCGTATGAACGTCCTGCGCGGTTATACCGACCTGAGCGAAGTCGGTAAGCTTTTCTGTGTTAAAGGCCTCCGCGTTGACAATGGGATAAAACTGGGAGGCATACTCGGATCCTGTGGACGGCAGAAGCGCCCGCTTCCAGGCATAAACGAAATCCGCGCTGGTCAGTGGCTCGCCATTGGACCAAACGGCTTCCGGACGCAAATGGAACGTGTAGACGCGCCCGTCTGGCGAAATGTCCCAATGGGTGGCGACGCCGGGTTGCGCAGAGGCGTCAGGACCGAAGATGGTGAGCCCCTCCAAAAGTGCGTAGGCCACACGACTCGTGGCCTGGGCCGTGATGAGGGCGGGATCCAACAGTTCCGGCTCTGCGCCGTTAATGAACACAAGATCCGCGCGATCCAAAGCGCGGTTGCACGAACTCAAGGCGAGCAAAGCGGAAAGCACACAAACCCGTAAAGTTCTGGATTTCAAGCGATCCAGAAATTGAGTGTAGGGATTTGATTTTCGCAAAGAAAACATGGACCCCTAGAAGAATCCACTAATCCACGGCGGCGGGCCACCACGAAAGTAGAGGGCTACAGACGCGACAGATTCCTCTCGCGCGCACCGGTTCGATTCGGCAGTGCGCATTTGCGGCAGGAAACCCTTACTGTTGAGGAGCGCCGTCAGGTTTTGGAGCTGGGGCTGGGCTGGCTGGAGGCGCGTCAGCCTTGGGAGCGTCAGCCTTGGGAGCGTCAACCTTGGGAGCGTCAGCCTTGGGAGCGTCGGCCTTGGGAGCGTCAGCCTTGGGAGCGTCGGCCTTGGGGGCGTCAACCTTGGGGGCGTCAGCCTTGGGAGCGTCAACCTTGGGAGCGTCAGCCTTGGGAGCGTCAGCCTTGGGGGCGTCGGCCTTGGGGGCGTCGGCCTTGGGGGCGTCGGCCTTGGGGGCGTCGGCCTTGGGGGCGTCGGCCTTGGGGGCGTCGGCCTTGGGAGCGTCGGCCTTGGGAGCGTCGGCCTTGGGGGCGTCGGCCTTGGGGGCGTCGGCCTTGGGAGCGTCGGCCTTGGGGGCGT
>CAIXGS010000051.1 GCA_903919125.1 uncultured Spartobacteria bacterium
TGTTCGTGTTCGATGGCGCTGAATAGGCCTCCTCCTTTTTGTGTCTTGCGGTAGCGACTCATGCCCAGTAGTTTATGCTATAATTAAAGTAAAATAAAGTTTTTACTGAAGTATCTTTGGGGTTTCCAGAGGTGCCCTTAAGGCTATTTACGGCTCGGAGAGCGCGGAAATGGCGGCAAAACGACTCGATGAATTTGCCGAAGGTCCCATGGGGAAAAAGTTCCCGATGATCGTGGAAAGCTGGAGACGAAATTGGGAACAGGTGATCCCGTTTTATGCGTATTCGAAAGAGATCCGGAAAATGATCTACACGACCAATGCGATAGAGAGTTTGAATATGCAGCTGCGAAAAATCCTAAAAACCAGGGGCCATTTTCCCAACGACGAGGCGGCGATCAAATTGATCTATTTGGCCTTGCGAAATATCACCAAAAAGTGGAAGACAGCCCCCAGAAACTGGAAAGCCGTAGTCGGCCAGTTTGCCATCCAGTTTGGGACCAGATTTTCCCCTTCCTCCAATTAAGAGAGGGAAATAACCAAACAAAAACCGACCCAAAACACAAAACTTCGGATAGGTCCAAGCAGTTCCGCAAACGCGTTAAAAACTCTAAGCGCCTCATTCCCAAGCAAGTGGCGGAGGGAGCGGGATTCGAACCCGCGGTTCTAAGCCCGCCTTCTTGTGGACGCCTCTGCCAGAGTAAATTGAACATCCGTGAACATTCTTGACGAGGGTGGACATTATGACTTTGTTTATGACTCATGGCTAGCCTCCACAGACAAGTCCGATCTCCCTACTGGTACGCCGCGTTTGCAGGCCCAGACGGCACTCGGCACTTTAAGTCCACCAAAACCGCCGATAGGAAGCTCGCGATGAAGCTCGCGGTTGAATGGGAAGAACTGGCGACCGCAGGCAAACAGGGCACTCTTGTGGCAGCACAAGCGAGAAAGGTTGTCGCGGAAATCACGGAGGTGGCCACTGGGCACCCGTTGCAGTTTAAAAGCGTCGAGGAGTTCTTAAATTCTTGGGTCATTGGCAGGGTTGGAGCAAAAGCCCACGCGACCCTACTGAAATACAAGCAGGCTGTGCGTGAATTTATCGCCCATTTAGGAAAGCGCGCCGTTCTTCCACTGAATGCGATTGGCTCCTCAGACTGCATCGCATTCAGGGACAGGTGCACAGGCCTTGGACGAACGCCCTCAAGTGTCACAAACCTCCTGAAGTGTCTTTCAGCAGCATTTGAATCGGCCAAAAAGGAAGGTTTTATTCCGCACAACCCTTGGAACGCCGTTCCCGTTTTGAAAGACCCAGAAAAACGGCGGAGGCAGGTCTTCACGCCAGAGCAGATTCGGTCGCTGTTGAACGCCGCCAGTAACTCTTGGCGGGGTCTTATTCTCTTCGGATATTTTACCGGGCTCAGGCTTCAGGACATCGTGAATCTTCAATGGGAGAATCTAGACCTCGAGTCGGGAATGTTGCGGATTACCGCTCGGAAGACGAACAAGGACATTACAATCGCATTGCATCCAGACGTTAAAAGTTGGCTAGAGGTACAAAATAAGGGCACCGGGGATGTTTACGTACTGGATGAACTTAAAATTCAGTCAGCAAACCACTTGAGTCGCAGCTTTACAAGATTCATGGGGCGCAATGGCGTGAAAGGAGAACTAATCCGCAAGGCAAAGGGACGCTCTGGACATAATTTGAGCGGACTGACATTCCACTCATTGAGGCACACCTTCATATCCGCGATGGCGAATGCAGGGGTAAGTGAGGAGCTTCGAATGGAAATCGCCGGTCAAACAACTGGGGCAGTTCACAAAATATACACCCACCACGAGGCGGAGCGGCTGCGGTCAGCAATCACGACCATTCCGAGTATTTTGTGATCGGAGTGGCATCTCTAATTAATTGGTTGCTAGGCAACTTGGGCTTTCGATCGGCTCGGCACTTCTCCAACGACATTTGCACTTGAGCGTGTAATCGACGCGGATCTACCGGAACCGTTGGGTTGTCCAGGTGGGCAAGCGGCGCCCGCATTTCTAATTGGCAAATGAATGACAGCTAATCCGATTTGGGCTACCCTCACGTTGGAGGCTTTCACTATGGCTGATCAAGAGGCAGAAATTCAGATGCTTGAAACTCAATTTCCAACGCTCTCGGGCCGGGCCTTTGCCGCTGCTCGAAACACGGTGATGGCAGCTGGGTTGAGCGTTCTGCAGTCGGAGGGCCAGTTTATTTACCGAGTGTCTTCGGATGGGAGGAAGGAACTGGTTAAGGAAATTGAACCCCCGATCGATGTGACTCTCGGAGCTAAATTTGTGATCTCGTGAGTTCTATTGTTCCTCGGATGCGGATGTTTGCCGGTCCGAATGGGGCAGGGAAGACCGTTCTCAAGTCCTATTTGTCCTCAAAACCGCTAGGAGTGTATTTGAATCCTGACGAGATCCAGAACTTCATAGAAACGACTGGCACCGGGGCGGAACATTTGCAAAGCCGTTGCGACGACATCCAAGTCAGACTAGAGTACGGGGCTGTGAACACCGACACCTTGGCACAAAAGCTGGGTACAACCGTCCATTTCTCGCCCCTCCTGCGAAAAATCCGACGGTTGGGATTGTCCACACCTAAAGATCTTTGGACGCTCGCCGTTCAGAGAGGTTGTCGCCACTATTGGCAGGGCGATGAACCAGAGGGCGAGTTGGTCTCGCAGAACCTTTTAACAAACGAAGAGCTTGCGATAGCCTTGCTCAACAGTGCAGGGAACTACAACCCGCACAGCATTCGGTGTGGAGCAGCAATGCTGGGAGCCATTGGTAATGATCCGGCGACAGTCGCAACGCTGGCGATCTGGGAACGGAGTGTTCCTGTGGTGCGTTTTGTTGCGGAATGCGGGCGTAAATTTGAACCACGCAACCCATACTGGAGCGACGTTCTCTCGCGGCTTCCCGCGTGCAAGCCCCCTAAGGACGGCGTGATGCCACATCCCACTCGTTTTGTGGCAATGAGCGGCTATGAGCGTGGCGTGGGTAAAAAAATCACCACCGAATGGCAGCGTCCTCAGAGGCGTGCGGCATGACGAACGCTGAAATCATTGCAACGACCTTGGACGGTCTCTTGGATCATGAGGTCAGGCTCATCATTTATGGAAGAGCTGCTCTGGCTTTGGGGTTTGATAACGTACCCGAAGGTGTAGGCAAGTCTTTGGACTTGGATGTGATATTGCCGTTTTCGGAAGCTGCTAGAATAGAGGCGGATGATCAATTTTGGGCCGCACAGCAGCAGTTGAACAAATCTTTAGAAAGCAGCGGGTTGTATCTGACTCACATTTTTCAAGAGGACCAAGTGTTTCTTCGGCCCGACTGGGAAAAGTACATCAAACCCGTTTTGCGGCCCAGCACGCACCGCTTGAAGCTTTTCAGACCAGACACGGTCGACTTAATCCTCACAAAAATGATGAGAGGCGATGATGCCCAGGACATGGAGGATATTCAGTTTCTTGTCGAGTCCGAGAGCCTGACTCTGGAGGTATTGGAGCCCGCTTTTGCATCAGTAAGAATCCCTGACGTCGAGGAATTGCAGGAAGCTTTCCAAAGGGCATTGCTGCATGTGCGCAGGATATTGACGAAGAGGTAAAAGCGGTTAGCTTTCGAACCCAAGCAGTCCTGCTGTTGGAGGATACGCCAAATAACCAATGATCTCTAACCATAGCCGAGCTCCATGGATCCTGTCGATCTGAGGAGACCGGACTGCTAGGGGTTTTGGCGCAGGACGGCCCAAACGGACCATTTTGATTCCCGGCTTTGGGTTTAGGCTGCCTCAACGGCTTTTCCTGATGCCTCCATGTGTTCAGGCAAAAGCGCCACGTGTTTCCAGCCGTGCGTCGAGGTTCCAGAGTCCGTCTTGATGTCATGACGAATACGGAGTTGAAACCGCTCGTAGATCAGTTCTCCCGCTGAGGTCTTGAAGACGGAATACTCAGCCTTGGGAAGATTGTTTCGATCGCAGTAAACGGCATAGGCAAGATAGGCCTCACTGGCGCTCATCAAGGCACCTTCCTGCCGTGCCACTGCACTTTTGATAAACAACTGCGGCGAGGGCTCAAGCAA
>CAIXGS010000052.1 GCA_903919125.1 uncultured Spartobacteria bacterium
GACTAAAGACCGCAGAGCCATTGCTGCTTACCCCCATCGTGTTCGAGGTTCCGATTGCGGTCGTTACCGATAGCGCAACCTCATTCACAGAGATTGCACCAGTGAAACCAGTCTGCGTCCCAGACAGTGTCAAGGCGCCGTTCACGTTAAACGTACCCGCCCCGGCAAGCGTCCCAGTGAAGGTTCCACTGTAGACTTCAAGAATCCCCGAGTTGGTCACATCCCCCCCATTGAAGGTGTTCACCACTAGAAGGGTGCCATTTTGGACAACCCCACCGGAGAGCAAGTCGACGTCTGTGGCTCCGTTTACATTCACGCTCCCGCCGGAGAGCGTTTGAAGGGTATTCGCGTTGCCGTTGAGGACCAACCGTCCGTTGGTGACAACGTCGCCTGTTAGTGCGCCAGTCGCGGTCAATAAGCCGCCGGAGAGAGTGCCCAGCGTCGTCACACCCGTCACATTCACAGTGCCGCCCGAGACCGTGCCAAGGGTTGCATCCGCTGCGAAGTTTGCAGTGCCCGTTCCACTGAGGGCATTGACTGTTCCGTTTGTCAGGAACGCTAGCGCACCGTTGTTAGCGACTGCGCCAAGCGTCCGGTCGGATTCGAGAGTCAGAGTACCGGTGCTCGAGACCCCGTAGCTCAGTGTGCTGTCCACCGTCGCAGCTGAAGCGATGTTGAAGGCGCCAGTCGTATTGACGCTCCCTGTTCCAAGAAGCGAGCCGCTGAAGGAACCGCCCTGAGTGCTTAGAACACTACCCAAAGCGGTCTGAAAGGTTCCCGCTTCCAGTGTGCTGACCGTAATTAGACCGTTGTTGACAAGCTCACCACTGATGACAGAGCTAAGATTGAGGGTTCCATTGACAGTCGCTGTAGCCCCATCAAACGACGTAGCGGTCGCCGTGGACTGGGAAGTCACCGTGAGGTTCACGCCAGAGAGTGAGCCCATCGTCGCAGTTGATGTCGCGTTCGTGGTGGTGATCGTAAGACTTCCACCCGTCACATCACCCAAAGTGACACCACCCGAAAACTCGGTCACACCGGAACCTGTAAGAGTCCCCATGCTAGCAGTAGAAAGGAAGCGAAGAAGGCCGCTATTGGCTACGTCGCCAAGCAACGCTGCGTTAGAGAACTGAGCCGTCCCTGCGTTGATCGTCAGCGCGCTGCTAGATGCGAGACTTCCTGTGATTGACAGGAAGCCGCCGTTAACCGTTGTTCCGCCTGTGTATGTGTTGACACCGGCCAATGTCAGCGAGCCCGTGCCGAGAACGATTGAGCCGTTCCCAGAAATGACTCCCGCTGCGGTCAATCCTGCCCCGTCATTGATGGTCAGGCTGTTTGCGCCCAGATCAAGAGTGCTTGCGACCGAGGAGCTGAGACTGGAAACGCTCAGGCTGTTCGCGATACTGACCGCTGCGCTATTCGAAATTATCAGGGCTGCAGTGAGGTCCGCCCCGATGCTTGCGGATCCGCCGCTGACTTTGACGGTGCCCGCCGTGACGGCTCCATTTAAGGTAAGATTGCCGGAAGTTGTCTCAAATTTGTTCGTGGCACCCAGTGAAATAGTTCCGTTTACAGTAAGAGTCCCATTGACCGTTAGGTTCGTAGCGGTGCCGGTGATAGAGCTGGTTGAGAGGGAATCAGAAAGTACCGACACCTTGGAATCACCGGTCAATGTCAGCAACCCACTCAGGGAATTATCTCCGCTATTACTTACCAAGGCACCAGAGCCGGAAGTACCGGAAATGGATATGGCATTTGTAAGTTGGATATTGTTCCCGAGAGCAAGGGAGGCTCCGTCTGTTACGGACACGTCGCCTACCGAGAGAGCCTGGCTTCCAGTGACGAGCAATGTACCTGCGGCAAGTGTCGTATTACCGACAAAGTCACTCGCGCCACTCAGCGTCAATGCGCCTGAACCAGATTTTACAAGGGTGATTCCACCGGTGAGACTCCCACTAAAGGTGGTGTCACTGCCGAGGCCGCCCACATTCACGTTCGACGACGTACCGATTATAACGCCAGCGCCGCTCAACGCGCCGAACGTTGAAGTCCCGGACGAGAGCGTGAAATTGCCGGCCCCCGAGAGTGTACCCACCGTCGCCGCAGCCTGGAAGGTTACAGCGCCTTCGTTCGTCAGGCTGGTCAGTGTCACTTCTGGACTAAAGACCACAGAACCACTGCCGCTTACCGCCATTGTGTTCGACGTTCCGATTGCAGTCGTTACCGACAGCGCCACGTCATTCACAGAGATTGCGCCACTGAAACCAGTCTGCGTACCGGCCAGAGTCAGGTCGCCGTTGACGTTAAACGCGCCAGCCCCGGCGAGCGTCCCAGTAAAGGTTCCACTATAGACGTCAAGAATCCCTGAGTTCGTCACATTCCCCCCATTGAAGGTGTGCACAGTAAGATATGAACCATTCTGCACAACTCCACCAGAGAGCGTGACGACATCCGTGGCTCCGTTCACGTTCAGTGACCCACCGGATACAGTCTGAAGAGTGTTTGCATTGCTGTTGAGGATCAACTGTCCGTTGGAAACAGTGTCACCCGTCACAGTACCATTCGCGGTCAGCAAGCCGCCGGAGAGAGTGCCCAGCGTTGTGGCGCCCGTCACATTCACAATGCCGTCGGAGATCGTGCCAACGGTTGCATCGGCTACGAAATTAGTGGTGCCGCTTCCGCTAATAGAGCCAATTGCTGCACTTGCACCGAGGAAATTGGCGTAGGCACCGGAAGAAACGATAAGATTCCCGCTGGCACTGAGTGAACCTGTCGAAGCAATCGTGAGCGAGCCGCTATTGACTGTCGTGTCGCCCGAATAGTCGTTTTGACCGGAAAGAGTCGAGATCCCAGTCGAAGTCAACGTCGAAGTCAAAGTACCGGCGCCAGTAAGGCGTGCAGAAACCGTTGCGTCAGACAGCGTGAAACCTGTCCCTGACAGGGTTCCTGAGCTTACGGTAGCGCTTGTGATGGAGACGAGAGCCACACTTTGGGTGGTGGCACCGAGATCCAGCACGGTGGACGCACCGGTTACGGTAAGATCGCCCGAAGCGAGTGAACCTCCTGAGAGGATAAGCAGCGATCCTCCAGTCACGAAGGTGGCTGCAGTTGAGTCATTGGCACCAGTGAAAGTGAGTGCGCCATCGCCGGATTTTGTGAAGTCAAAGCTTCCGCTCATCGCGCCGAGAGCCACGGAGGCATAGGAGCCTACGCTGAGTATTGGCGCCACGGTAAGTGTCGTCGCACCGAAAGTAATCCCCTGCACCGTACTACTGGTCGCGCCGGCAGCCGCAACGACCTGAAGGTCGCTTCCTAGCGAAAGTGCTCCAAGCACCTGAGTGAGAGTGCCCCCCACAATTAGAGAGGACACACCGGAAACACCGAGAGTGTGCTGGGCCGCCATCTGGGTGGGAGCTGAAAGCGAAAGCGTCCCTCCGTTGAGAGATATGGGGTTGACGGCGTCGCCAAGAGCGAGGGAATTTGCGATCTCCAAAATGCCAGCGCTGATGTTGATCCCGTTAAAGACCGCTCCGGTGGAATCTCCGGCCAGCACCTGCGTGCCCGTACCAGTTTTATAAATCGCGGCGACACCATTAGCAGTCATACTCCCGCTATAGGTCACGCTGTCGGTGCCGCTCAACACGAGGTCATAGGTGTAGATGTTAATGAGGCCCTGACTTCCGCCGGCAAGTGCCCCGCCCGACAGGGACGCGACGGTGGTATCCGTGGAAAGATTGAACGTGGGGCTAGCGACGGAGGCGTCGAAGATGATTGCGTTTGAGGCACCCACTGCGGTCGCGGCCCCTATGTCGAGAGTCCCGCCCTTCAGTAGAATGCTGCCCGTGAAGGCTGTGTTGCTGCCATTGAGCGATACTGTGCCAGGGGTGGTGTCCTTGACGACCTGCCCAGATCCCGTGAGGTCGGCGGCGTAATTGCCAGCGGACAACGTGAGGTTGCTGAAGTTAAGCGTCCCGTTCTGGATAGTCCCCCCATTAAGGATGGCCGAGCCCACGCTTTGGACGACCCCACCCAAGTCGAGCGCGCCTGCCGTCACGTTTACTGTGCCGTCGAAGCTATTGCTGCCCCCGACCGAAAAAGAATTGTTCGCTACGGTAAATGTCTGGGTACCGCCACCAATGTTGAGGTAAGAGCCGGTGCCGCCCGAAATCACACCGCTGTAAGTCCCGCCACCTGAAAGAGTGAGGCTACTCGAGATCACAGTCAACCCGCTCCCGCTCAAGCTTGTAATACTGGTCGTGCCGCTGGTCGCGCTATACAACAGCGTGCCACCGTTGCTTACAGCGCCGAATGATCCATCTGCCGCAGAGAAAACTGCTGAACCCGAGGTGACGGTCAAGGAGTTGTTCCCTGCAAGCGCACTGTTAATTGTCAACTGACCGCTGCTCACGTTCAGTGCGCCGCTGTAGCCGCTCAGCGTGCTGCTGGATGCCGCAGTTAACACCCCACTCGAGTACAACGACCCGGCTCCCGTCAAGGTGCCGACAAAAGTACCATTGGTAACATTCAGAGTGCCATCATTAGTGATGTCTGCCCCATTGAGCGTGGTGATCGCTGCAGATACCCCGGATCCCAACACAAGGCTTCCAAGCGACGATGTTCCAATCGCGTTTCCGTCACCGCTCAGCGTCAATGAACCGCCGCTCAGCGTCGTCAAGTACGCCGTACCCGCACTCATATTCACTGTCCCCGAAGTCAAAGTCGTCAACAAGAGGTTGGCCCCATTGTCAAAACTCGTTATGCCAGCGCCGCTCAAAGCTCCAATGGCGACAGAACCGCTGCTCGCACTGAAGGCTAGGCTCCCATCGTTGTTCACGTTTCCAAGCGAACCCGCCGAGGTCGCAGTCGTTCCAAACGTCGCAGAGAACGTCGCCGAACCTCCAGAGGAAATGTTCAGCCCGTTACCGCCGCTTAGCAGCGCATCCACCGTCAGAGTCCCCGTGCCCACGTTCACCGTTCCGCCGTAGCCGCTCAACGAACCCGTCGCGTCCAAAGTCAACGACGCCGCGCTGCTCAAGCTCAACGAGCCCACGCCCGTCAACGCCCCGGTGAAGACCCCGCCGCCAGTCGTGAACGCGCTGTTTGCCACCAACGTCCCACCCGTGAGCGTTCCGATAGTCAGCGTCCCGTTGTTGGTCAACAATCCGGCATTCAGAGAGCCTGTCAGTGTGAACGAACCGGAGTTCGTCGCGCTGCCACTGTTGAATGCGCCGAGCGTCGCAGTTCCGCTATTGCTGATTGAGCCACCACTCAAAGTCGCAACCGTTAAGTTCCCCGTGTTCGTTGCCGCGCCGCCGCTGAGGGTCGTCACGGTGGCTATGCCACTGTTGGAAAGTGTACCCGTCGAGGAAAGCGTAGTGATCGTCGCAGCACCCGCGTTGGTCAAAAGCCCAGCCGATTGAGTCGTGGTCGTCAAAGAGCCCGTGCTATTGTTCACAACCGCACCGCCACTCAGAGTCGTCAACGTCAACGTGCCGCTGTTGGCAACTGCGCCGCCGCTGACCGTGGTCACCGCCGCACTCGCGACGGAAGCCAAGGACAACGTACCGCCACTTTGCGTGGTCAACGCCGTAGAACCGGCGCCGGATAACCTCAGAGAACCGCCGCCCAAAGTGGTCACGGCGTTCGTTGTCGCGCCGCTTAGTGTGATCGAGCCGTCGTTAATTGTTGTGAGATAGGCGGAACCCGCTACCACCACCGTGCCGCTGTTGATGGTTCCCACATTCGCCACACCCGAGAAATTCGTGACGCCCGTAGCACCAGTAATTGACGTCGCCGTGGAAGATCCACTTGTCGCGAGGAAGTTGAGGATGCCGCCGTTGTTGACGATAGAGTCGAGCGTATTTGCGTTGGTCACATTGACCGTCGCGCCGGAGGAAAGGGTCAAGTCGTTGGTGTCTCCGAAGTAACCGGTCACGTTTAATTTACCGGCCGTGACAAAGGTGGTTCCTCCATTGGACAAGGAGCCAGAAATCACCAAAGTCCCCGCACCAGATTTGGTGAAGTCGTAAGAAGATGCGCCGTCCGTGACGGTTCCCCCAACAGTGAGGCTGCCTGCAGCAACATTCAAAGTGATGCTGTTCATCAAGTAAGCAGAACTCGCGCTGAGCGTGCCACTGTTCGTCCCCACGAACCCGAAACTTCCCGCCCACACGGACGCATTGCTCACAGTCAACCCAGAGGAGGCAAAGTCCAGAGAACCGCCGTTGATCGTCAACGAGCCGCTGCCCAACGCAGAGGCGTTCCCGATATTTAACAGACCCGCCGCCAGAGTACCTGACGTGAATGTGTTTGCGCCGCTCAAAGTCAGCGCACCCGCCCCAGACTTGGTCAAATCACCTCCCGAGACGACCGAACTCACGGCTAAAGTGCCAGCGGAAACGTTCAAGGTACTGCCGCTTGTGTCGAGATTGAGCGTGCCGCCCGTGATGGAGCCGCTGGAAGTGGATGTCACCTGTTTCCCGGAGGAGAGCGTGAGCTCGCCGCCGAGCGCCAAGGTGCTGCCATTCACAGCGAGACTGCCACTAAGCGTCGCACTGGAGTTGGAGAGGTAGAGGGAGCCGCCGTTCGCAGCGAGATCGGTGCCGAGCGAGGCAGAGCTGAGTTGCAAAGTTCCGGCGCTGGTCTTAGTGAGCGTTCCCCCGGTGATCTGGGAGTTTACGAGCAACAGGCTGCCGCTCCCCACAGAGAACGTGTTGCCGGCTGTCGCCAAAGTGAGCGTGTCGGCGTCGATTAAGCCGCCTGTCGAGGAGACGGCGGTCGCGGAGCTGAGGACAAGCGTGCCAGCGGAATAGATGGTGCCACCTTTCACAGCGAGGTTACCGTTGAGGCTCTCAGTGGTGCTACTGAACTCGATGGAACCGGCGGTCGCGGTTAAGTTACTGTATACGGTATCAACCGTAAGTGTGAGGGAACCGGTGTTTGTTTTGTTGAAAGTCCCAGAAGCGAGCGTCGAATTGATGGTCAAGAGCGAGCCGGCGCTCACGTCGAGTGTACTGGTCCCAAGAGAAGCGAGGGAGCCACCATTGACTGTCCCGCCACCATTGGAGGTGAGGCCTTTGGCATTAGCAATGCTGAGCGTGTCGGTGACATTAACGATGCCAGTGTTGACCGCGAGGTTGCCACTGAGTGTTGGGGCCGAAGCGGTGAAGTTTAGGGAACCCGCACTGGAAATGAAGCTGCTGAAAAGAGCGGCTGCACTAAATTCGACAGTTCCAGTGCCAACCGCTGTGAAAGTACCGCCGACTGGAGTTGAACTAATTAAGAGAAGCGAACCAGCGCCCACATTGGAGCTCATACCGGAGTTGAATGTCACATTTCCGCCAGAAATCTCGCCTCCGCCATTGGAGGTGATTTGAGAGGCCGCCCCAAAGGTTACGGAAGAGTCGATGTAGACTACGGAACCATTCACAGCCAATGCTCCGGAGTACAATGCACCACTAGTAAACCCAAGCGACCCGGCACTCACCGTGATGTTGTTGGAAATAGATTCGGCACCTAAAGTGAGCGTTCCTGCGCTGGTCTTAGTGAGGGAGCCGCCCGAAAGAGTCGAGCCGATCGACAAAAGAGAACCGGAGGCAACGTCCACGGTCGTCCCCGCGCTATTCAAATTGAGGTTGGCGCCCGAAATCGAACCACCACCACTGGAGGAGATCTGCGAAGTTCCGCCCAAAGAGAGACTTCCCGTTGTGATTTTGACCGCTCCGCCATTCACGGCGAGACTGCCAGAAAGCGTGGTCGACCCGCCCGTGAAAGAGACGGCACCTGCGTTATCGGTGATGTTATTGGCAATGGTCGCACCACTGAGCGCGAGCGTTCCCGCGCTGGTCTTGGTGATGGTGCCGCCCGTGAGGACGTTCGAGATGGAGAGCGTCACGCCTGAAGAGACGTCGACCGAGTTGCCCGCTGCGTCGATGAGGAGCGAACCGGCACCGGTGATCGCACCGTTCGCGGAGCTCGTGATTCCCGAGGTCGAGGCCAACGTGAGCGTAGTGCCGGAATCCAACAGCACCGTACCGCCATTTACCGCGAGACTGCCAGAGAGCGAGTTGCTAGCAGCAAACTCCAACGAACCGGCAGTGACAGTCGTCGTGCCTGAGTACGAGTTCGAAGAACCAAAGACGAGTGTACCGACACCGGACTTGGTCACAGCACTTGTGACAGACCCACCCGTGAGCGCCCCGCCAAACGTGAGCGAACCGCCTGTCACGGTAATCACGCGAACGGCTTCCGTGGAAGCGGCGTCGAGAGTCAAATTACTGGTGCCAAGGCTCAATCCATTGGAGCCAATGTAGGAAAAGTCGCCGCCCAAACTGGTACTCACACTTGAGAGCGTCACATTCGCACCAGAACTATTACCCACAGTGCCACCGAGGATAATGAACTTCCCTGTACCCGAGGCTCCATTTTTTTGAAGTGACAGACTTCCGGCCGCAAGGGTGAGCCCCCCCGAGAAAGTGTTAGAACCAGCAGTCCCCCCGATCACCAAAAGACCAAACCCATCCTTCGTCAAGGTGGCAGAAGCTCCCCCAGACACCAGTCCGGACAATGTGATTTTGTCCGTGCTGTTGTTTGCTGAGAAAGTCTGCAAACCAACCAAGTCTAGATCGGAAGAAATTGCGAGTGCTCTCTGAGCGCTGGTTCCGCTAGTCAGAACGCCGAATCGAACACCCGAACCCAGAGCCAAAGAGCCGCCAGAGAAGGTCAAAGTAGAATTCGCCGTAGCTTGAGCGGTGTCATCGATCACGATTGAGGCTGCACTCCCAGATCCAACCAGAGATATCGTCAGATTCGTGTAGGAAGGCGACAACCCAGATCCATTAGGATTGAATTCGAGGCTTTTGTTGGAATCAGGGGCCGTTGACCAATTGGACGACACAGAATAGGTGCCACCCGAGGCGAGCCCCACCCACACACTCGCCGCCATCGCCGCTGGGCCCTGCAAGAAAACAATCAGCGCGGTCAGGATCGCGAACACTCGAGAGATCAAACCGTGCCTGTGAGGCTCAACGCTGTTGCCAATCGCCAAGGAATTCTGCTCTTCGAAAGAGGACATTGAAACAGAATTTTGGACCCGTGATTTACGAAACATCTTTATCATGACTAGAAAGTTAGGCTCCCCTCACAAGGCATCTATTTCACCAAGGTTAGTTGGCTCTAGATCAGTTAATGGAAGACAAGTGGATCGACTTCCATTAGCTGGAATCACGCCAAATCGCTATATTTTTCCCAAATCTTAAAGGAGGACAAAAGCTCCTGCTCACGCCTCAGCTTTAATCATCCCAATACAAAATGATTCATGCAGCACAAAGCATGTGACTGGAAAAATTTTCCGCCTTTCCCCATCGCGCGGCGTTATTTTCTCTACAGAAACGGGCTAACCTTTCCCGCTTAAGTTATTTTCTGCAGACGATGCGCCCTTCACCTTAACGATCTCAAAGCAATTTTAGGTTGGAAGCCGAGACCTAGACACGGAACACAACATTTCCTCGTGATTCTCTCGGAGTTCTTGGTTAAGACTCCTTCACACACACAAACCTCCCATGAAACGTCGCCACTTCCTTCTCGCCCTTCCCTTGCTGATGACCACCCTCAATGCCGCCCCTTCGCCAGATCTTTTGAACATTCCCGTCAAAGACATTGCAGGCAAGGACACCACTCTCGCCGCACTCTCGGGCAAGGCCGTCCTTGTGGTGAATGTGGCTAGCAAATGCGGTTACACCCGCCAGTACGCTGGGCTGGAATCCCTCTATAAGTCCTATAAAGACAAGGGCCTGATCGTCGTCGGCTTTCCCTCAAACGATTTCGGTGGTCAAGAACCTGGCACCGAGGAGGAAATCCTCCAGTTCTGCACCTCTAAATATGCAGTGACCTTCCCGCTTTTCAGCAAGGTGACAGTCAAAGGTGACGCAGCACACCCTCTTTTTGCTGCCCTCACGGGCACGGCCGCAGGCGCGCCGGGCCCTGTGAAATGGAACTTCAACAAGTTTCTTTTGGGCAAAGATGGGACTTTAGTGCAGCGCTTTGACTCCAAAGTGGAGCCGGAATCAGACGAGCTCAAAGCCGCCATCGACAAGGCGCTAGCCGCCGCGAAGTAGCCGCGCGGACGACCGAACGGATCGTTTTAAGCAGGGAGCGTTGGCATTGCCGTTTGGCAAAACGCGGGCGCTCCTGCGAAAAGCTGCTGCGCAGTTCCAGCAGCACTCAACAGGCAAACGGGCAAAACTTGCCGTGCACAGACAGCAAAGGCGCGCCCAATGCAGGTGCCATTTAGCGCCAGCGCATGAAAAACCAATCAAGGCCTGTCGAAATGCTATCGCTTGATTTGAGATCTCTGCCCGAGAACGCGGTCCAGAGGCACTTGGAGAGCCTCAACTGCAAATCAATTAAAGCGTCCCTAAGTCTTAATTGATTTTGCGGGTAGTCTCCTAGCTGCCATTGTGAGCGACAACACACAGCTAGTTGTACCAAATTATCCACCCCATCATGAGTCAACGTCTCTGGAAGTTTCTGACCTCGCTGAAAGTCACAGTCGTATTACTGCTACTGGCAACGCTCCTCGTCTTTCTTGGAACGCTGGCACAAGTGCACGAGGGCCTTTGGGAGGCGCAAGAGCGGTGGTTTAAGAGCTACCTAGTCTTCCGCAGGGAAGGCGATGTGTGGTGGGTGCCTCCCATTTTTCCCGGCGGTTACACCATCGGCTTTTCAATGCTGATTAGCTTAGTGGCGGCGCACATCCACCGGTTTCAGATTGGTTGGAAAAAGGTCGGGATTCATCTCACTCACGCAGGAGTCGCGCTCCTATTGGTCGGACAATTGGTGACAGACATGCTTTCCCGCGAAAGCTTCATGCGGTTTGTGGAGGGAGAGACCCGCGCTTACTCCGAAGCCCATCGCGATGTGGAGCTGGTCGCAATCGGTGAGCCAGACAAGGACGGCCGTGAGCGGGTGATCTCTTTCACTGGCAAGGCCGTCAGTCGCCGTTTGCCCCTTCAGAACGCCGAACTTCCTTTCGAGATCAAGGTACTCGAATACGCCGAAAACTCCCAAGTGCTCTCCCTCGCTTCCGTGCGCGAGGTGGCGGCACAACTCACCACGGCGCTCGCAACTTTAGAAGCAAAATACGCTACGCCGGAGGGCCTTGCACCAGAGGCAGAACGGGCCGTTGAAAATGAAGGCCGCGCAGCCGTGTGGCAGGAAGCACTCAAAACGGTCGGCGAATCGGGCAAGGACATTGTTGCTGCCGCCCGCCGAATCGCCGCCGATCCCGCCCGCGAAGGCAAACTCCGCGCCGAGTTAAAAGCGCGTTTCCGCGAACAGATGCTCGGTGCCTTCCAGCGCGTTCCTCCCATGCAGATGGCCAACGAACGCATGCGCTCTATGAAGTACGTCGGCGGCGAAATAGCGGCCGGACGCACGATAAATCCCGACGCGCTTCAACCCGCCTCCACTCAAGGCGCAGGCCAGCGCGTGCTGCTCCTTCCCCTCGCCCCAGTGCGCGGGATGGACGAACAAAACGTGCCGTCTGCGAAAGTCGAATTGTTCGCGAAGGGCGCGAGCCTCGGAGTGTGGGCGGTCTCACCGGAATTAACGCTGCAAGAAGTGCAGGTGGACGGGAGCACGTTTAAGATAGGCTTCCGCAACGAGCGCTATTACCAACCGTTCTCATTGACCTTGGTAAAGACCACTCACGAGGTGTACCCTGGCACTGAGATTCCGAAGAACTTCCAGAGTCGCGTCCTATTGGAAAACAAGGAGAAAGGGGAAAAGCGCGAGATCGACATTTCTATGAACAACCCCCTGCGATACGGCGGATTAACGTTCTACCAGCATCAGATGGGGCGTACCGAGGCCACCGGCGGCAAGGGAACCAGCGCGCTTCAGGTGGTGCGCAATCCGGGTTGGATCACGCCGTACTTGGGGTGCGCAATTGTGAGTCTGGGAATGGCGTGGCAATTTCTTTACCACCTCGTCGGCTTCCTCTCCAAGCCACGAACCCCGAAAGCCAACTCAATTCCCGCAAAGGCTTAAGCGATGAAAAAATACATTCCTCATCTGGTCACCGCGGTATTCGCACTTTGGGTGGCAGCCGACTGGCGCACACCAAGCGACCGCCCACAGGCCATTCCAGCCAATGCGTTTGCGCGTCTGCCCGTCCTTTCTAACGGCCGCGTTCAACCGCTGGACTCGCTTGCGCGCAATACGTTGCTTCAAATCCGTGAAAAGCAAAGCGTGCGCACCGGCCCCGGAGAGCAGCCCGCAAAATCGTTATCAGCCGCAGAGTGGCTCTTGGAAATGTTTTTCCAACAGGAACTTGCCGATACACGGCCAGTTTTCCGTATCCTTCACACCGAAATCAAAGGCCTCCTTGGTCTTGCGCTGGAAGCAGACCCGGCAAAAAATTCCGATGGCAAACATTTCTCTTGGAATCAGATTCGCGACAAGCTTGGCGAACTCCGGGACGAAGCACGCAGAGCGAGTGCCGTGGCGGAATCAGCGCGCACTCCTTTTGACAGAGCGGTTTTGCAGCTTTGGAACGCGGTCGGTCTTTACATGCGCACGCAGAACACCGTGCAACCGCAGGACTCCAAGAACTGGGAGCGCGAGTTGCAGTCTTTCGTGGATGCAGTTCCCGCCGGACGAGAGGCGGCCAAGGCGCAACAAGCTGGGCAGCCGTTTGAGTCGGGGCCACTCGAGCAGTTGATCCGCCAGTTGCAGCGGGCCTCGGTGATGAAGGAACTTGCCCCAGCCATGATCATCCCGCCGCCGGAGTCTAGCGAAAACAAGGAGGGTTGGCTGCGCGTGGACGAGGTGCTGTTTAATCTGGCGCGCGGCGACACGATGCCTCTGGCGCTAAGAGCTTATGCGGCGATGGGGACGGCGTATCGCGGAAACGATCCCGTGGCCTTCAAGGCGGCGGTGGAACGCTACCGAGGTGAGTTGGGACAAAGCGCGCCAGCCGTTCTTGCGAAGTGCGGACGGGAGCAATTGTTCAATCACTTGGAACCGTTTTACAAGTGCATCATCCTTTATGTCACTGCGGGGCTATGCGTTATGATTTTCACACTTGCCCCTGAAAAGCTCGGCTGGCTACGAGACACAGCACGCCTGCTTCTTTTCATGACGCTTGCGGTGCATTCAGCCGGACTGATTTACCGAATGGTTTTGGAAGGACGCCCGCCGGTGACGAACTTGTATTCCTCGGCGATATTTATTGGTTGGGGAGCGTGCGTACTGGGGTTGGTCTTGGAACGAGTTTGGAAAAATGGGATTGGGGTTCTGGTGTCTTCCTCGGCTGGCTTTTTGACTTTGATCATCGCACACAACTTGGCGTTGGGCGGCGACACCATGGAGATGATGCGCGCGGTACTGGACACCAACTTCTGGTTGGCCACGCATGTCGTGGTGGTGACCTTGGGCTACTCCGCGACGTTTGTGGCAGGGTTGCTCGCCGTGTTGTACGTGGTGCTGGGAGTGTTCACCAAGTCGCTCACGCAGGACATGGCAAAGTCGCTCTCCAAAATGGTTTACGGAATCGTCTGTTTCGCGGCGCTGTTCAGCTTCATCGGCACCGTCCTCGGCGGGATTTGGGCCGACCAAAGCTGGGGCCGCTTCTGGGGTTGGGACGCAAAGGAAAACGGGGCCCTGATGATCGTGCTATGGAACGCGCTATTTCTTCATGCGCGCTGGGGCGGGATCGCGAGGGAGCGGGGGTTGATCAGTCTGGCAATTTTCGGAAACGTGGTCACGGCGTGGTCGTGGTTCGGAGTGAACATGCTGGGCATCGGCTTGCATTCGTACGGCTTCATGTCGGCGGCGTTCACCTGGCTTATGCTATTTGTCACCACGCAATTAGCTTTGATGGGATTCGCCTCGCTGCCCATTCGTTTTTGGAGAAGCGATCTACGCTGATGACTAAAAGCACAGCACGCATTTCAATCCTAAGCCCGCGATGAAAGCCAACTTCCCCTTCAAGCTCCTGCTTGCGGCTGCAGTTCTGAATACTCCACTTCTGCGAGCGGAGACTCCGAAAGTCGAACCCACCAATGCCGCCGAAGCCGCTGCCAAAAAGGCGGCCGCCGACGCACTGATCGAGGAGAAATACGCAGCGTTAGTCGCCACACTGTCCCCGGAACAACAGGCCTGGGAAACTCTTCTTCAGCAAAACCTCGGGAACTTTTACCTACCCATCCACAAGCGCGACAAAGTGGCTGGACGCTCCACCGCCTGGGATTTCGTTCAAGATGCGGCGGGACTCCCCAAGGTTCTACTCATCGGCGACTCCGTCTCGCGAGGATACACGCAGGCCGTACGCAAGGCTTTAGCAGGTAAGGCAAACGTGCATCGTGCTCCTGAGAACTGTGGCCCGACGGCGAATGGGTTAAAGAAAATCGACGTCTGGTTGGGAGAGGAGAAATGGGATGTCATTCATTTCAACTTCGGCATTCACGATCGGAACACCCCGTTGGCCGAGTACGGAGCGCGGCTCGAACAACTCGTGCAGCGCATGGCCAAAACGGGGGCGAAGCTCGTCTGGGCGAGCACTACGCCGATTCCCGACGATGCACCGAAGCAGCAGACGGCGGCTTCAGTCGTGGAGCGCAACCAACTCGCCTCCAAATTAATGGAAAAGTATGGCGTGAAGATCGACGATCTTTTCGAGGCGATTACTCCACAACTTGCCGCATTACAAAACCCTAATGACGTTCACTTTAACGCAGCAGGGTACGACTTCCTCGGCCAGACCGTGGCCGCCGCCTTGGAGGCTGCGCTTAAGTAAAACGACCAGCCTTCGCAGCGGAGCTTGGACGACAACGATTCGACTGATGAATATCGACGAGCTTCAAGCCCAAGCGCAGCAGGATCTCCAAGAAATCGGCGACACCTTCATGCCTTTCGGCAAATACGGTCCGCAACATTACCCTCCAAACGGCCTGCCGTTGTATGAGTTGCCCGTGGAGTATCTAGGCTGGTTTGCCGGCAAGGGTGGATTTCCAAAGGGACGCCTCGGCCAGCTTTTGCAAATGGTCTATCAGATGAAAGTCGATGGTTCCGATCTGATCTTCGACCGTTTTCGAAACGCGCGCGGAGGCCGGATACCGCTCCGCAAAAGTGCCCCGCGCAACTACCAGTTCGACCGTGGGGGCTGAGCTTGAGGCGTTGCGGTTACGCGATTACATTTCCGAACGCAAAGCAACGAGTGCAACGCGCTTGCCCTTGGCAAAGTTCCAGCCCGAAGCTTGGATTTGGGACCACGTGCCCGGTATTTTCTGAGACGACTCCTCGGTGAGAATACACACTCGGAGACCGGGCCGCGCAAGCCACTCAGAAACTTGATCGGCGCTGATGACTTCAATATAGCCATTCACGAATCCCCGCACGCCCCACACAAGGCTGGGCTCTTGAAAGTCCACGAGCGCAACGGCGGTCTCCGCTTTAAGGAAAGGCGAGAGTGAGCGGACCATGTTTTCTGTTACCGAAAGAGCACGCACCGTTCCAAACAAGGCCAACGGCGCGAGGGCAAAGACTGCGACGGTGGCGAGTGCCACATTGCGCCAGAGTTTCACGCCTCTATTTTCCTCCCACCAACAGGCCACCAGAATTGCGAGAAAAGGAAAACATGGCAAAGTGTAGTGCGGTAATTTGGTCCGGCTTAAAGTGAAAATGACGAAGGTGATAACCACTCCGGACCCCAAGTAAAAATTGCCGGGGCTTGGATTGCGCCAATGAAAGCGCAGCGCCGCAGGGAGCCAGAAAGACCAAGGAGCAAAGCTGGGAAAGATGGTGATCAAATACAACGGTAGGGTGAGAATATATCCCATTAAATTCTGCGCTCCATGACCTTCCATAGAGACGAGGGATCGTCCTACGACGTGCTCGCCCAACCCCACCGCGGCAAATTCTCCACCGGTACGCAACAGTGCAGGGATGCCCCACACGGCGACGATTCCGAGCATGAACACGAAGCCGAGAAGCATGGTCAACCAGTGAGGAGGACGGCCTTCTTCCGTATTCCTCGCTATCGGACAAATGCGCCAAAAGGCCCAAGCCACCATTCCCAGCGGCACCCACGCGATAGGGCCCTTCGCTAGAAATCCCAAAGCCAGCGAGATCCAAAAGAAAAGCGCGGGAACGAATCGACGAGGGTGCTGCAACCATTCCCAACCTGCCCATGCCGCTGCAATGGTAAAGAGCACCATCGGCGGATCAGCAACGGCGGCGCGCCCATGGACAAACACCTGCACGCAAAGCCCGTAAATAATTGCCGCCCGCATTCCAACCCTTACCCCGCCCAAACGCGCCCCCCACCATGCGAGCATCACGCAGCTTAGAGCCGTGCAAAGTACGGCTGGGAGGCGTGCGGCGAAGGCCCCTGCTCCGCCCGTGCTGCCAAGGGCGCGATAACACCCCAACTGCAACCAGTAGACTAGCGGAGGTTTGTCATAACGGACCGCGGCGTTGAAATGAGGTACGATCCAGTCGCCCGTTTGAAGCATTTCGCGAGAGGCTTCGGCGAAACGGGGTTCATCACGATCGATGAGAGGGAGAGTTTGATTGCCAAGACTAAACAGCAGAGTGAAGCCAATAAAGAGCAGCAGCAAGTGAGCGAGCTTGGGCCTTTCGTTGACGGGGGTGATGTGCATAGAACTAAAAAATGAGGGACGACAAACGGTTTGGCTTGGTCGATGGCTCAGTTAGTGAACTGTATCTACTTGTGATGTCCACCCTCCGTCGAAGCTTATTTCTGCAGAAATTACTGTCCCTTCTGCCATTATGGAGCTGCGCTGCGCTTTTCAGCGGATTAATTCTGGCTCTCATTTTTTGGGTAGACGCGGCTGTCGTGGCGTTCGTGCGAGCTGAATCCACGGGCTGGAGCCGCTGGCTGGCTGGACGCATCAGCTATTGGGGAGACTGGTACGGTATACTCGCCGTGGGCCTGGCTGTATGGATTTGGGGGCGGCGCAGTGGGAGGGTTGGCGTCCAAAAACTTTTAGTTTTGATGGGATTGTGTGCGGCGATCAGTGGCCTGAGTGCCAATGTGATCCGCGCCAGCACAGGACGCGCCCGGCCCAATGCGCAGGCGGCTCCCGGATGGTACGGGCCTGCACAAGGAATGCGCATCGCAAAAAACGCGCGAGACTTTCAGTCGTTCCCCTCAGCGCACACTGCCGTCGTAGCGGGCTTTTTCGCGCCCCTTGGCCTTGTGGCGAGGCGCCGAAAACGCTACGCACTGCTTGGGCTGGCAGTCGCTGGGACCGCGTTCATGATGTGGGCGCGCGTTTGGATCGGAGCGCATCATTTGTCGGACGTGTGCGCAGCAGGAGCTTTGGGATGGGCGCTGGGCTGGGTCGTGTTGCGGCGCGGCGGCTGGAACACTTGAGACACGACACGACACGACAGGAAATGACATGACGCGCGCGGGCGCTTACATCATCTGTTCGACGAATTTACGTGCCTCAAAGAATTCGAAATCTTCCAACCGCTCTCCGGTCCCGCTGAAACGCGTGGGCAGGCCGAGTTCGTTCTGGATTGAGATAATGCAGCCGCCTTTACCTGAACCGTCCAACTTGGTGACGATCACACCGGTGAGCCCAGTGGCCTCCTTAAATTCGCGAGCCTGAACCAAGGCGTTTCCGCCCGTGGTGGCGTCCACAACCAGCAGCGTTTCGTGTGGAGCTGTGGAATCACTTTTCCCAATCGCGCGACACACCTTGCTCAACTCCGACATCAGGTTGGCCTTGTTGTGCAGACGCCCCGCAGTGTCGCAGATGAGAAACTCGATGTTGCGGGCGGCAGCAGCGCGATAAGCATCGTGGCAAACACCGGCGGGATCGGCGTTGTACTGGCCTTTGACGATGTCACAACCGATGCGCCCAGCCCAGATTTCAAGCTGTTCGATGGCTGCTGCACGGAAAGTGTCTGCGGCGGCAAGCATCACGCTATGTCCTTTTCGCTTCAACAAATGAGCCAGCTTCGCCGTGGAAGTTGTCTTTCCTGTACCATTCACTCCTACGATCAAGATGACCTTCGGACGATCGGGAAGCGGGCGCAGCATATGGGTGTCGCGCGGTAAAATCTTGACGATCTCCTCTCGCGCAACCGCGACTACTTTTTCCGCTGTGAGCTTATCGGGATTAGCCTGCAATTGGTCGAGAATGCGCGTCGTCATCGGCACCCCAAGATCCGAGCGGATGAGTAACTCCTCCAATTCATCCCAATCCACAGGACGCCCTGCAAAACGTTGCACAAGGGATTTTAAAAATGTGAATGCCATGACAAAAAGTGAGGTGGAAAATCGACCCTACGCGCCCAGTTCAGGTGGAAGCGCAGAGGGGATTTAAGGCGCGGCTTTTTAGACTGGGGTCGGCAGCGGGTCAGGCTCCAGTGCAGGAGGTGCATCGTCTGCTTCTGGCACTTCTGCAACAGCTCTGGCAGCCTGACGCGCGGCGCGAGGAAACTCAGCGCGCACCTTGTCCAACAATCCGTTCACGAAGCGGCCTGAATCCTCGGAGCCGAATTGCTTTGCGAGCTCTATGGCTTCGTTGATGGCAACGACAGGCGGAACTTCACTGGTGTGAATAATCTCGAAAACAGCTAGGCGCAGAATGTTACGGTCAACGGCCGCGATTCTCGAGAGCCGATAATTTTTAGCGAGCCTTGTAATAAGTTCATCGATGGAGGCCTGATGAAGGCAGACACCTTTTATCAAAGACTCGGCAAAGGCACGAGCCTTTGGGGCGATTGGTCCACGCGCAGGAAGAGGGTTGAGTTCGTCGGGATCGGCGGCCCCATTGCGCAATTTCCAAAAATCCGGCTCGGGCACAGGCAACTCGACAGGCAAGTTCGCGGCTTTGTCGTGGGTACCTTCCACCGACTGAAAATCTCGCTGAAAGAGAAATTGGATAGCGGCTTCGCGCCCCTCCCGACGTAGGCCTGATTGGGGGTAAATCGCTTTAGGCTGAGGAGAGGAGTCGCTCATTCGGTGGGGGAGGAATGGGGCAGACGCAAGGCTTCGACCGTGCGCAACATTTGAACGGCGGCGCGTGCGGCCTCGGTGCCGCGATTTAGTTCGGGCTCCAGACAGCGGGCGACGGCCTGGGAAGCGTCCTTCACCAAGAGGATTTCGTGCAGCACGGGAATACGGTGGCGCAGAGAGGTTTGAAGCAGGGCGCCGGTTACTGCCTGAGCCACCAGTGTGGCGTGAGCCGTGGAGCCATCCAATAGAACGCCGAAGGTCGCCACGGCATCGACGCTGCGGCTACCCGCTAAAATTTCAGCCGCCAACGGGATCTCGAAAGAGCCGGGCACGTGGTGCAACTGAATTTGAGAATTCGGGCTGATGGCGCGGAGTTCGGATTCGAAGTGGGACACCAAACCGTTCACCCACTCAGGGTTATATAGGCTAGCGACGACAGCCACTCTCCACGGAGTGGTGCACGGTTCTGGACGGGGCGGCATGAGGCTGGACATGAGAAAAGAGCGAACCGCAGCGAGTGCGGGAGGGAAATTTTAGGGGGTCACGAGGTTTTGGGCAAACTACAAATCGCGACAGGACGGAGTATAGTCGTGTAGTATACTGAAATGATGTCAACAAAACGCCTATGGACCATGGGGTTGAATATGAGTTTGGGTGTCGGATTCAGTCTCGGACTAATGTGCGCATCGGGGTTCGGGGAAGCAGATGTCAGGCGTGGCGCGGCGCAGCCATCAGGAGGCGCAGCGCAGCCGCAAGAGGGGGAAAAGTTTGCGCCTGCGAAGGATGCAAAGTTGCAATTGGAAGAGCTATTCAAGGGCCCGGAACTCAACCGCTCGCTTTGGAACACGGACCTCAAGGTGTTTGGAAGATGGGGTGACCGCTATCACAACAGTAGCTATCTCAATTACTTAAGCGACGAAGACGTACTCCTAGAAAAGGGCAAACTGCGCCTGCGCGCCGAACGCCGCTCCGTGGAGGGCGACAATCCCCCAGGTGCCTACGACTATAGCGCCGGCATGATTTCGTCTCACGACAAGTTTACGTTCCGCTACGGATATGTTGAAATCCGCGCGCGTTTTCCGGGTGGAAAGGGCGTGTGGCCGGCATTCTGGCTGATGCCACAGGCGCACCAGTGGCCTCCAGAGTTTGATGTCGCGGAATACTATGCGGGGCGAAAAATGATGCACCTAGGGCTTTGCCACGGTGACTTTCCCGAAATTAACTGGGATAGCGGCGCGAATGACGACGTTAACTTTGAAGGTGAATGGAACACGTACGGTCTGCTGTGGTTGCCGGGCTACGCGGCGTGGATCCAAAACGGCGTGGTTAAGCGGATCGCACGCGGCCCACACGTTCCTTCGATACCGATGTACGTGATTTTGAGTAACGGCGTGAGCAGCCGGATTGGCCCCTCAGACGAACCGGATGGCGCCACCGTTTTCCCCAACTACTTCGAGGTGGAGTACCTCAAAGTGTGGGACCCACCGCAAGCGAACTGAAGCGCAGCGCAGGAGAATGGAAGTCCATTTTCAACAGCCCGCTTTTACTTCGCTACTGGTTGAGAATTCGTTTTTTTTTGCGGCGCTTAGTGGGCTGGGGCACCGGTCGGCATGAACTGCTTAAAACGGTTTTTATCGGTGGCTTTCAGAAAGGCCTCTTCCCCAGAAACAATGCCCTGCTTGAGAGCGTCCATGATGGCGTCATCCATGAATTGCATCCCCTCATTTTTTCCTCCAACCAAAACGTCCTGAAGCTTTTGCGTGGCACCTTCCCGGATGATCGCACTCGCGGCGGGATTGACAATCAGGATCTCGTTGACGGCCTTTCGGCCCTTCCCGTTTGCCGTTTTCATCAGCAACTGCGCCACGACGCCGCGCAGAGAATTGGCGAGCATGGTGCGCACTTGGGACTGCTGGTCAGCGGGGAAAACATCGATGAGACGGTCCACCGTTTTTCGCGCATTGTTGGTGTGCAGAGTACCGAATACGAGCAGGCCGGTTTCGGCGGCAGTAAGCGCCAGACTGATCGTTTCAAGATCGCGCATTTCGCCGACTAAAAGAATGTCGGCGTCCTCGCGCAAAGCAGCCTTCAGCGCCACAGGAAAACTCGGGGCGTGATCGTGTACTTCACGCTGCGTGATGACTGAACGCTTGTTGGGATGCACGAACTCGATGGGCTCCTCGATGGTGACGATGTGCCTGGTGAAGTTCGTGTTAATGTAGTCAATCAGCGCCGCTAGTGTGGTCGACTTTCCAGAACCCGTCGGCCCAGTGACTAGCACAATGCCGCCGCGTAACTTCCCGAAATCCTTGACCACTTCTGGAATTCCCAACTGCTCCAAGGTCATGATTTTCGTCGGGATGATACGAAAAACGCACCCCAACCCATTGGTCTGCTTGAGGTAATTGCACCTGAAGCGGGAAGCAGCGTCCATCTGGTACGCGAAATCCATATCACCGAGTTCGAGGAATTTCTGCCAGCGTTCGGGCTCACAGATCTCTGCCATCATGTAAGTCATCTCCTCTTCGGAAAGAGGCTCGGGACGGATCGCGTGGAGACCTCCGTGCCGACGAATTTTGGGAGGGGAGCCCTGCGCCATGTGGAGATCGGAGCCGCCGGAAGTCACGAGCACCTGAAAAAACTGATCTAAGTAAGCCATAACGGGGGAGGAGTTTAGGATTTCAAATGTGGGCGGAATAGCGCTTTTTGCTCGCACCGCGCGTAAGCTTCTTCAGCGGTGACGATGCCCGCCTCCAAAAGTTCCATCAGAGAATCATCCATGAGCTTCATCCCAGCACGTCGACCGGTCTGAATGATACCGGGAAGCATAAAAGTTTTGCCCTCGCGGATGACGTTTCCGACGGCCGAATTGTTGGTGAGCACTTCCAAGGCAAGCGCGCGACCTTGTCCGTCGGCACGAGGCAAAAGCTGCTGGGAGACGATGCCGCGAAGCGACTCGGAGACCATGACGCGAATCTGGTCGCGCTGATCGGAGGGGAAGACGTCCAACACGCGGTCCAAGGTGCGGGCGGCGTTGCCTGTGGTGAGAGTACCGAGCACCAGGTGACCGGTTTCCGAGGCGCTGATGGCGAGCTGGATGGTTTCCAAATCGCGCATTTCACCTACCATGATGATGTCGGGGTCCTCACGCAGGGCACCCCGCAAAGCGGCTGCGAAGCTCTTGGTATGACTGCCCACCTCGCGCTGGGTGACGTGGCAATTGGCCGAGGGAATGATGTACTCGACGGGATCTTCGAGGGTGATGATGTGATCATTGCGATCCTCGTTGAGGGCCGAGATGAGCGCCGCGAGAGTCGTAGATTTTCCAGAACCCACCGGGCCGGTAACCAGCACCAAGCCGTTGTGAAATTCGGTGAGTTTCTTGAGGCTTTCCGGCAGTCCAAGTTCGGTTAAAGTCCTGACTCTGGGATAAATGACACGGAAAACCAGATCATAGCCGAGACGCTGCCGGACCACCGAACTGCGAAAACGCCCGGCCCCCATGTCGTAAGCGAAGTCAACATCCCCACGGGAGTCCAGCATTTGAAGTTGCTCGGGTGTGAGGAAGCTTTCAGCCAACATCCGAGTATGGGCTGCGGTGAGGTGCTCCGAATCCGGAAAAATCGGGGCGAGGTTGCCGTTAAGGCGCCAGGTCGGGGCGGCGCCGCTGCAGAGAAGCACGTCGGAAGCATCCGCAGATTGGGCATACTGCAGGAACTGGGAGACGTGAGTAATTTGGACGCCGTTGTAGAGATATTCGGCTGAAGGGATGGGTTCCATGCGAGAGGGAGGAGGCTTAGAAAAGCGGTATTTTTGAGGGGTTCAAGTAGATTGCTCCAGAACCAAAGCGAGGAATGGAGAGAAAATGGGTAATTTCCTATTGGCGAGTCGGGCACAATCGGAGTAGCGATAGGAGGTCGGCAATGGGCGAATGAGGCTCTGCCGTAGATAACCGTAGTCTTTTGGCCTACAGATTCACAAAAATGATCTGAGTGTCCAGAGCCTGATCTTATTCAACAAGAAGTCCACCCTACAGCAGCCTTTCAGATGCCCAACGAATTTTCTGGCACCGCAAGTGCGCCTTCCACCGCCGGCTTCGACCCGGAATACCTCAAGGCCGGTCAGCGCATTTCTCAGACCTTCACCTTACGCAGCGTGATTCCCTCGGCTTTGGGGGAATTTCCAGTATGGCTGGCGGAAGACGAAGTTGCAGGCCGCCAAGTGGCGCTTCATTTCGTTCCAGCGGAAGTCGCGGCTGATCCGGCGTTACGCAAGACCCTCAAGGAAATTGTCCGCAAGACGAAGAATCTGCACCACGACAACATTTTGCGTGTGCACGAGTTGGTGGAAGGAACCGACTGGGCGGCGGTGGTCACCAATGCGTATGACGGCCAGTCCTTCGCCCGCACCCTGCAAGAGAATCCCGGCGGATCAATGGAAGCGAGTGAGATTTTGCACTCGCTCGAAACCGTCATCCAGACCCTCAGCGACGTACATGGCGTACCTGTTTTGCACGGAAATATCTGTCCTGCAGACGTCATTCTGACTGCCGACGGAGGGGTGCTTCTGTCCAATTTCGGCACCCGCCGTGCTATCGTGGACGCCTTGCGTTCAGCGGACGTTCGGGAGGGCAAATATCTTTGTTATACCAGCCCTCAGGTTCTCGGGGGAGCGGCACCGGCGGTTACTGATGACATCTATGGGCTGGGGGCGACTTTATTTGAGTTGCTCACAGGCAAGCGCATTTTCGAGGGAGCGAATGTCGAGGGGCGAATCGGCACGGAGCGACCGCCCGGGGTGATTGAGCTGCGCCACAAACTCAACCAGATCGGTGAGGCGTTGCCTCGCAATTGGGAACGTGCGATTGCGCAATGTCTTTCAAAGGATCCATCCGAGCGGCCCATGAACACCGTGGATCTCGCGCGCAGGCTGGGCATTGGCGGGGAACCGGAAGTCGAAGTGTCAGGGAAATCAGCTGCGGCTGGCGCACTGCCACCGGAACACATGGGCGTTGCGGGTGAAGACCTTGAAGAAGATCACCAGAAAGATGAAGCCAGTGAAAGAGTTTCCGCGCCGCGGCCTCTGCTAACGTCTTTCCCACCCGAGAAAAAGAAGGGTTCGCGGCGGGCGCTTGCTTTGATGGCGCTAGTCGCTGCCGGTGCCGTCAGCGCTTGGATGGGATCAAACTTCCTTTTCCAGAGACCGGATATGGATCTCGACGAGGAGGATACCACCGCGGTGGCCCAAACGAGCAAACCCGCCCCAGCGGCTGAAAAAGCGCCGGACATTAAGTTCACCGCCCCCACAGAGCCGGGATCTACACCCGACTTAACCGCGTTGCGCCCCGGACAATTGCCTCGCACCAAGCCCGCTCCGCTCAACGGTCCGGACCCGACAATGGATGCATTGCCCACTCCGATCACTCCTGAGCCACCGACTCCACCCACAGTAGCGACGAAGCCGCCCGCAGTTCCTGCTAAGCCCGAACCTACGGCGCTCGCATCTGCAACGCCGACAGCTGCTGTTGCGGTTCCACAGTTAGAGGATACCGAAGCCGCTTCTAAAAAAGCGTTGGAAACGCTGCGCCTCAAGGCGGAAAGCGTGAAAGCCGAGGCAGTTAAGGCGGAAGCCAAAGCGAAAGCGGAGGCCGCTCAACAGATGAAGGAGCAGGAAGCTTTGGCGAAGAAAGAGCAAGAGGCTCTCGCTAAAAAGGAAGCTGAAGAAATAGAGCGCATTAAGGCACAAAAGAACCCGCCAGCTCCAGTTACTGCCGCCGTCCCGCCTGTGATGCCGACCGAACCAGCGCCGACGGCCAAGGTGGACAAGACCGATAAGAGCGACAAGGCAGACAAAGCCGGAACTCCGGCAAAGCCAGTTGCGACTAAGCCAGTCACGGCAAAACAGGAGCCAGCCAAGGACGCGCCCACGGAGCCAACCGCTCCCGCCGCTGTGGCAACTGCTACCCCGCCACCTCCCGCCGCGACTCAACAACCAGTCGTTTCCACGGAAAACAGTCTCGGAATGACGTTCGTCAAGGTTGGCAACGTCCAGTTTGCCACCCGAGGAACCCGTGTGAAAGATTACGCGCAATTCGTGCAGGAAACGGGCTATCCGAAGGCCGGTTGGAAGAATCCCGGCTTCGAACAAACCGAAGATCACCCAGTGGTCAATGTGAGCTGGACGGACGCTCTTTCCTTCTGTAAGTGGCTCACCGACAAAGATCGGGCTGCAGGAATCCTAGCCGCCAACGAATCATACAGGCTGCCCACCGACGCGGAATGGAGCAAGGCCGTCGGGCTTCCCGCCGAGAAAGGCGACTCTCCTGAAATGCGCGACATGGGCATTCAAGACCAGTACCCATGGGGCACCCAATGGCCGCCGCCCAATAATGCAGGCAATTACACGGGCAAGGAAACCGGCGCAGAAGTCGCGATCGCCGGATTCGATGACGGCTACGTGCACACCTCGCCAGTCGGAGCTTTCGCACCCAACGCTCAGGGAATTTACGACATGGGCGGAAACGTCTGGCAGTGGTGCATGGACACATGGAACCCCAAGGCGCGCTCCCGCGTGCTGCGCGGCGGTTCTTGGGATCAAGGCGCACTGCGGCTTAGTTTGCTCTCCTCCTGCCGTATTCACTCCATGCCCGACCGTGAGAGTTCCAACTACGGCTTCCGCGTAGTACGCGCAACATCCCCGGCAAAGAGCCGGTAAGTGCGGTCCTTTTTTGGGGAGCCACGATCTGGCTCCGACGTTGACGGCGGAACTCCCCAATTTACCCCCGCCCATGAACTCGATTTTTACGGATGAACCCATCACCGACCCCCTGCCGTTATACAGGTTGCGCGATGGATTGATGGCGGTTGACCTCTTGGCGGCTGCCATTTCGCACCTCGACTTTTTTACCTGGCTGGCAGACCACCCTTCGACACTGGGTGCCATCTGCGTCCATTTTCAAATCAAGCCCCGTCCGGGAGATGTGCTTTTGACATTGTGCTACGCGCTGGGTTTGGTGACCCAAGCTGGCGGCGTCTTCCATGTGACGGCACGGTCACGTGAACACTTGGTGGCCACCTCGCCCTGGAGCTTGAAACCGTACTACGACACACTCAAGACTCGCCCTCAAACGCTCGAATACGTCGAGGTGCTGCGCACTGGCCGCGCCGCCAACTGGGGCAGTTCACACTCTGCCGCGTGGGCGCAGTCGATGGAATCCGACGCGTTTGCGGATGAATTCACCGCCGCGATGGATTGTCGTGGCGTGCTTCTCGCCCCAGCGCTGGCGAAGAAGGTGGATCTTTCGCAACACAAAGCTCTTTTGGATGTTGCGGGCGGTTCGGGAATCTACGCGTGCGCCTTTGCGATGCGTTATGCGCACCTTCAAACTACGGTGTTTGAGAAACCTCCCGTCGATCGCATAGCACGAAGAGCCATTCAGCGACGGGGCTTGGAGAAACGCGTTGAGGTTCTGGCTGGGGACATGTTTGAGGGCGAACTTCCCGAGGGCTTTGACGCGGTTTTACTGTCCAATATTCTCCACGATTGGGATGAGCCCGTGGCAGAAGCATTGCTTGCAAAAGCGGCCCGCGCACTTCCCTCGGGCGGCCTATTGCTGATTCATGACGCCTTTCTAGACGCCGCAAAAACCGGTCCCCTTCCCGTGGCCATGTATTCAGCACTGCTGATGCACTCCACAGAAGGTCGCTGCTATTCTACGACTGAGCTGCGCATCTGGCTGGAACGTCATGGCCTGGATTGGGCCGGACAATATCCCACCGCAGTAGATCGCAGCGTAATTCTCGCGCGAAAAATCTAACGTTCCCCAGCTTATGGCCGACACAAATTCTCCCGAAAAACAGCCTTCAACTGAAGCAAAGGAAGTGCCTTTGGAGTTTGTGGGAAAAACCTCGGCTACTGGAGGCGAGAGTAAAAGCGGGGCAAAAGGGTCTGGAAAAGTGGAAATGAGCCACACGATGCGCTTTGCACTGAGCGTGCTGGTAGCCGTGATTGCAGATTCCATAGAGTTACCTTTGGGGGCTATTCCTCCGGCCTGGATTCTCGTCGATGCACTGACTGCCGGGGCTTTCCTGTTCATTTGGGGGGTCCGCTGGGAAATAGCGCTGGTGCTCATCCCTGAGTTGATCCCTGGACTGAACGTATTTCCCACATGGTTCCTTTTGGCGATGTACTTGGGGCAACAGGCGCAGCCGAACACTCCCAAAAAACCGACTAATTAGCCAGCCGACCCGCTGAGCAAATGGCCGCATCTCTCCCGCTTTCGTACGACGTGGGGTGTGCTTCAGCTTTTCCGGCACGGAGCGAAAAGTGTCTGTCCCCTGCGGCTCGCTGCCTTGACAGTTGAGCCGTTTTGAGCACTATTGTGATCATGGCGGCATCGACTCTTTTCCGCGCAAGAGTTCCCGCAGAGCGCCTCAAGCGAGCAGAAGAAGTGTTCGCACGCCTCGGGATGAAGACAAGCGATGCGTTCAATATTTTCCTCGCTCAGGTAGAGTTGAGAAACGACATGCCCTTTACAATCACCACAAAAGCAGACCGCCTGCTCACCACCCAAGAACAGGGCAAAGCGTGGGAGAACGCACTCGGTGAGTACTAACGCGGAATCTGGCGAGATCTGGATCGTCGATTTCGGATTTGTTGCAAAAGCGATTGAACGGACGCAGAGGGCAGACACTCTAGTAAAACCTCCAAAAGCGAACGGCGCCACCTGTTTCGCATGGAGTTCATTAGGCCCTCTGTGTCGGAAGAAAAATGCTGGCAGATCTCTCTCCGTTCATTTACCATTCAGATTGTGACCATTACGCAACAGATTCCTGTCGAACAGGTTTTGGGACTTGGTTTGCACGAAGGAGACACGCTTCATGTGCTTTCGAGATTGGACTCCTCGTTTTTGGTGCAGGTTGTGCGTCTTCGTGAAAATGCACCTTCCGCTGGATCCAGTGCGGCAGAGTGGCTTCACACGGCGCGTGGAAGTGTTCACTTGAATGCAGGAGAAGAAGTTCAGGATCTTCGAATGAGTTACTACTCAGAGAAATATGGCTTTGATAGTCGGATCTAATGCGTGTTTTTTTGGATACGAATATCCTTCTGGATATTTTGCTGAATCGAGCCGAGCTGTTTGAAGAGAGTTCTGCGGTGATCCTTCTATGTGAGTCTTCACGGCATGAGATGTTTATCGCATGGCACGGTCTCGCCACGGCTTATTACTTGTTGCGAAGAGGACGAAGTGAGGCAGCTGCCCAATTGGAAGTGGCGAAAATTTTGTCGTGGGCAAAGGTCGCCGAGGTTAGTGACGCGAGTGCCCGAGAGGCACTCGCGTTAGATTTTGGAGATTTCGAGGACGCGCTTCAAGTGGTCTCGGCGAGCGCGTGCGGGGCAAATTGTATTGTCACCCGAAACTTATCGGACTTCTTAAAGTCAGCGACAACAGCGCTCACGCCAAGACAGTTTATTGATCGATTTTCAGCAAAGTAGAGACGCGCGGGACAGACACTCCGGTAACCCCCCTCAATGCAATAATAGCTCTGGCGGGGCTACGCAAAAGGACTGGCTTTTTGGCCAAGGGAGACCGAAAAGAGGAGGGCAGCGTTCTGCGCAAAGGTTGAGGTTATCTTTTGTGTGGTAACTCTCTTTAAACAAACCCTCACTAGCAGAATGATGCCTTTTCAACCTCGGCATTTGGATTAAGCAGCGTTGAAAACGCTTCATCTCCACAAGATTCACCATCCTAATTTCATGCTCCCCCGTCGCACCTTCCTCAAAACCCTCGCCGCTGCAGCCTTGGTTCCATCTCTGAGGGCCGCTAGCGAACCCTTTCGATTTCGCTACGTGCTAGCCTCCGCCCTTTACGGTGAGATGCCCTTGGAGACGATTTTGCCGGAAGTGGCGAAGGCTGGGTGTTCGGCCATCGACATTTGGGGCAAAGTCCACGGCAACCAGCGCGAGCAAATCACAGAGATGGGCGACGATGCCTTCGCCGCGCTTCTCACGAAACACGGAGCAAAGCTCGCGGTGAGCACGCGCTATCCGCTGGGTCCGTTTCGTTTGCAGGAAGAGATGGCCTGGGTCAAAAAGCTCGGAGGAAAGATGATCGTGGTGGGGATTTCCGGTCCGAAAAACCCCGAAGGCGCCGAGGCTAAGGCCGCGATCCAGAAGTTTTTCGAAGATATGAAGCCTCATGCCGAAAAAGCGCAGGAACTCGGCGTCACCATCGCCATTGAGAACCATGGAAACTCCACGCTCTCGCACCCAGATTCGCTGCGATACTTTGCGGAGTTCAACCGCTCTCAGGCGTTGGGGATCGCATTTGCGCCCCACCATTTGCATCAATGGTCGGAGCAGATTCCAACGTTGATTAGGGACTTGGGGGCGAAACAGTTGCCGTTTGTGTACTTTCAGGAACATTCGGAAGGCTCGCAAAAGAAGATGCCCAAGGAAATTGAGCTCCAACAGTTGCCCGGCTTTGGTGGCGGGCTGGATTATCGCCCGATTGTGAAAGCGCTTTCGGACATTCGCTTTACGGGTGAAGTGGAAATTTTCATGCACCCCACTCCTCGCGGAGTCCCCATTTTGCCCACCGCCGCAGAAATCACTGCAGCCGTGAACCAATCACGGGCATACATCGAAAAGTGCATCGCTGAAGTGCTCTCATGAGTGCGCGAGCCCTTCTGGGGTTACTCAGCTTAATTTGGGCGACGCCGCTTCAGGCCGAACCGCTGGTCATCGGGTTCGAACGCTTTAACTCCGAACAGCCCAGCGCAGAAGGTGGCCGACTTCTGTATAACGAACTGGGTTGCGTTAATTGTCATGGTGGCACTACCGGCCTGCCCATGCGCCGCGGCCCGCAACTTGCGGGAGTCACCCAGCGGATCCAAGCGGATTGGTTACGGAACTTTTTAAGCGACCCAGCACGCGCGCATTCGGGTTCCAACATGCCTCAATTTTCCTCCTTAAGCTCGGCTGAAGATGTGGAGGCCGTTCTGCACTATTTGGGCGACCTGCCGACAAAGCCCGCAAAGAAACCCAAGAAAGTCGGCCACGTGAATGCCGAGCACGGGAAGGAATTGTTCCACACAATGGGCTGCGTGGCATGTCATGGGGCAGCGAAGGATTTTCAGCCGCCGGAAGGCACGCCAAAGCCTGAAGACTTCACGTACTCGGCAATCGCTTTTCCTGAGCTACAGCAAAAATACGGTTTGCAGACGTTAGCCGAATTCTTGCGAGATCCGTTGCAAACGCGGCCTGACGGGCGGATGCCTCGCATCGATATGGAGGAATCCGACGCGTTGGATTTGGCGGGGTATTTACTGGAGTTTGCCAGCAGCGACGGTGAATCGGCCCAAAAACTGCCTCCGTTTGCGGTGGATCAGGCGCTTGCGTTGCGAGGACGCGGAATTGTCGCGGCGGCGGGGTGCGCGGCTTGCCACGAACTTCCCAAGGAGGTGGGAACCGCCCCTGTGGCGTTGCGAAGCGGAGCGGGCGGGTGCCTCGAGGGGAATGCGGGACGAAAGTCGCCGCAGTATCAACTTGGCGCAAAACAGCGCGCCTCGTTGAAACTCTATTTGGCTGAACGGGAAAAAGAGCTGCCAAAAGCTCAGGTGGCGGAACTCACTTTGCAGGCGCTCAACTGTGCGGCCTGCCACGAACGCGACGGGCGCGGCGGCCCAGATCTGGCAAGAAAAGCGTATTTTCAAGGGGACCATAATCTGGGGGATACCGGCCGATATCCACCGCCGCTTACGGGTGTGGGTCGGAAATTACAGCCGGAATGGCTCAGCGACGTGCTGGAAGGAAAGGCACGCGTGCGTCCTTATTTGCAGACGAAAATGCCGGTTTACGGAGCGGCGACCAGCGGTTTGGCGGCTCTCCTTTCCAGCGTGGACGCAAAAACGCAGGGCGCGTTGCCCGGAGGGGACGATGCGGCTGGGCGCAAGCTGATGGGAACTCAGGGCGGGGTGGGTTGCATTACTTGCCACCGGTGGGGCGGGCACGCAGCGCTGGGAATTCAAGCGCTGGATCTGAGTAGCATGGGACAACGGCTGCAGCCCGGTTGGTTGCGAGATTATCTTATAAACCCAGCCGCGTATCGCCCTGGCACCCTGATGCCGTCATTTTGGCCGGGGGGCAAAGCGGCTAATGGTGAAATTCTCGGGGGTGATACGGAGCGGCAAATCGCTTCGATTTATGCGTTCGCAAAAAGCGATAATGGAGAACCTGAGGGTTTTCCTGCCGTAGACGGAGGCGAATTCGAACTCAAGCCGCTGGCGCAGCCGATTGTGCAACGCACGTTTTTTGCCGGTGTTGGGACGCATGCGATTCTGGTCGGCTTTCCGCATGGCGTGAATCTCGCCTACGACGGCAAAACAGGACGGCCCGCTCGTGCGTGGCGGGGGCGGTTCTTCGACGCGTACACGACGTGGTTTTCGAGGTTCGCCCCATTTGAAAAACCGTTGGGCGACTCTGTGTTAAAATGGCCTTCGAGCGAAGGGGAAAACGTCCGATTTGAAGGCTACCGACTGGATGCTCAAAAGGTACCCGTTTTCCTTCTGAAAGTAGGCGGTTCACCAGTCGCGGACCGTTTTGACGCCATCGACGGAGGTCTGAAGCGCACGCTCACCGGAACCGTCGCGGCATTGAACGCACTCGCCGTGACGCACCCCGACGGAGTGGTCGTACAGGAGGAAAATTCGGATTCAAAAGAGACGCGGATTTTTACGTATTTATGGAAATGAAACCGCTTTTCCTTTTCTTGGTTTCACTCACGGCAACCGCCCTCGCGGGGACGCCCTATGAAATTCAGGACATCCTCACCGGCAACTCGCCCTCGGCCTCCAGAAGCAAGGAATGGAAGCCCGGTTCGGGAATTCCGCTAGAAGTCAGCGGGATGGACTGGACGGCGGACGGCAAGTTGGCCCTAGCAATTCGCAAAGGGGAAGTCTGGCTTGTGGACGGCGTCCTAAGTCACGAGGCGGACAAAGTGAAATTTAGCCTCTTCGCCTCCGGTCTCCACGAGCCGCTAGGGTTGCTGCGCGACGGGGACAGTCTTCTGGTCACCCAACGCACGGAGCTCACCCGCCTGCGCGACACTCGCGGGGACGGTTTTGCAAATGAGTACCTCACCGCGGGCCACGGCTGGAATGTTTCCGGGTCTTATCACGGGTATGCTTACGGTCCCAAACGGGATGGAACGGGGCAGCTTTGGGTGACGTTAAACGTCGATATGGGTGAATTTAGCGACAACAAAGCCGCTTGGCGTGGCTGGGCCGGTATTATCGACTCGAAGGGCGAGTTTCAGCCCATGGCCGCCGGAATGCGTTCCCCCTGCGGGCTCGGTGCAAACTTGGCGGGCGACATGTTTTGCGTGGATCAACAGGGAACCTGGGTGCCCACCACGCCCATTTATCACCTCAGAAAAGGCGCATTTTTTCTAAACCCCGAGGGCATCGCCTCCCAGAATTTACCCGAATCGCCACTAAAACTATCCGCGAAAGTCCCCGAAAAAATCCCCTATCCAGAAGCCATTAAAGCGCTGCCAGAGATGTGCCCTCCTGCGGTCTGGTTGCCCTACAACAAAATGGGGCGCAGCGGCACCGACTTGGCTGTTTGCGATGCAACCGGGAAGTTCGGTCCCTTCGACGGCCAAATGCTTGTGGCAGAATTCACCGACGCGAAGATCAGTCGGGTTTTTATGGAAAAGGTGGACGGCGAGTACCAAGGGGCGGCGTTCCCCTTTTTGCGCGGCTTTGCCTCGGGGATCGTGCGGCTGCTTTTCGCCCCGGACGGCACGTTAATGGTCGGCATGACGAGTCGCGGCTGGTCTTCGCTTGGCACAAAGGCGTACGGCCTACAGCGGGTGCGTTGGAACGGCGAAATGCCTTTTGAAATCCGGGAAATGCGAGCCCTGCCGGACGGCTTTGAATTGGTGTTTACCCAGCCAGTTGACGCAAAAGCCTGTGGGACAGCCGCCGCATACTCGATGACGAGCTACACCCATCTTTACTCAGGCGCTTACGGGAGCGAGGAAATTCAACTCGAAACGCATCCCATCAGCGGAGTCACTGTGAGTCCCGACGGTTTGAGCGTCCGCTTGAAAGTAGATGGCTTGCGCGCCCTATACGTCCATGAATTACACGCCGATGGGGTGCGCTCTGCGGCGGGCGCGAAGCTCGATCACGCCGACGCCTATTACACCTTGAATCGCATTCCCAAAAAATGAGCTTTCGTCACCTCGTAAAACCCATCTTCGCACTCTCCCTCGCGATACTCGCCCCGCTCGCTCTCCAAGCCACTGAACCCGCCAAAATCGGTCCGTGGGACATTCAGGCACTCCAGCAAGTTCCCGCGATGCATTGGGTAGACCAAACTAAGTCGGTTCACTCGCTGCTCTACACAGGCGAGGAGTTCCAAGGCCACGCAACGGAGGTTTTCGCCTTCTATGCCTCGCCCGCCACGCTCGGTGACGCGAGTGCAGGCACGAAATTTCCAGGGGTCGTGCTCATTCATGGCGGGGGCGGAACAGCTTTCGCGGACTGGGCGTATTTATGGGCGAAACGCGGATACGCAGCGATTGCGATGGATTTGTCGGGGTCGCGTCCGCCTGATCCGACTTTCGATCCCGCCACGGGCGCACCCGTCGGGCACCAGTCTGATGCGAAGGTTCGAACGCGCTTGCCCAACGGCGGCCCCAACCATGGGCACCCCGAAAAGTTCGATTCCATCGGCAGTGGAATTAGCGATCACTGGCCGTTTCATGCGGTAGCTTCTGTGATGCGGGCGCATTCGCTGTTGAGAAGTTTCGCCGAAGTGGATGCCGAGCGCACCGCCGTTACGGGGATTAGCTGGGGCGGGTACACGACGTGTCTGGTGGCGTCCGTGGACGCGCGTTTCAAGGCGGCCGTGCCAGTTTACGGTTGCGGCTTTTTGTTCGAGGGCGAATCCGTCCAAAAGCCTTCGATCGTTAAACTGGGCGAGCTTCGCCAAAAGTGGATCCACGAATACGACCCCAGCAGCCTCCTTCCCAAATGCCGTGTCCCTATTTTATTCGTCAACGGCACCAACGACGTCCATTACCCGTTGGACAGTTACATGAAGAGCTTCGATTGCGTGCCTGGATTTAAGCAGATGCGCATTCAGGTAAACATGGGACACGGCCATCCCCCAGGCTGGGCGCCACAGGAAATCGGCATCTTCATCGACTCGTTTTGCCGTGGAGGCGACGCCTTGCCGGTGATTGGTAAATTGAGCGTGGAGGGCGAAGAAATCCGTGCGGCGTACACGGCGAAAACTCCGCTCAAGGAGGCGAAGCTCAACTATACTACGGACAGCGGGCTGCGCTCTAAACGCCAGTGGAAAAGTGTGCCGATGAATTTGAGGAATAGCGTCATCAGCGCCCCTAAGCCACCGGCGGACGCGAATACTTGGTTTTTGACGGCGACGGATGAACGGGGGGCGATGGTAAGTTCCACCGTGCAATTCGCGCCTTAGGCCTAAGGCACTCGGTAGAGCGAGCACGGCGAACAAGGTACGTGGGTGCCCCGTTTTCGGACTCGAACTGAGGGCCAGAAGGGATCTCCATCGTTTCGGCACGTCGTATCCAATCCATTACCCCGAGTTGTTTGTGGATGAAGTCTGAAGGAATCCCCTCCCAGTAACTCGTCTAAAACGAATTCGGGATGTATGAAAAATTTTTCAAGACTAAGCCTGCTCGTAACCCTGACGCTCACCCTTGGCGGTTGCGCTGGATCCCGGCCCGCAGAAATGGCGGACACAATGCAAACAGGAAAATTCGAAGTCGCGCCCCCAATATTTGATCCGCAGATTTATGACGACGAAAGCGGTGACTCGAAGTTCCTCAGGCCGACGGATGACTCGCTCCCATTCGCCAAGCCGAGTCTGGCCTTGCCGGAATAATTCGAGGTTTGGGGTACTCTCACCGCACCACGCTTTGGATTCCGGCCGCCACGGCATCTGCCACCTTTTTCTGATAACGAGCGCTGCGGGCCAGATTCGCTCCCTCCTTCGGATTGGTGAGAAAACCCAACTCCGCCAAAACCGCTACCCGGCGGTTTTTGCGTAGCACATAAAACCGCGCCTTCCGCACACCGCGATCCTCTTCGCCGGTTGCCGCGACGACTCGGGTATGAATCGCCTGCGCCAAACGCCCACTTCGCGAGCTGTAATGGTACGTCTCTATTCCGTGAGCAGAGGAATTCGGGGCTGAGTTACAATGGATGCTGACAAAAACGGCGCGGTAGGGAGCGCTGTTTGAAATGTCGACGCGATCTTCAAGTTCCACAAATTCATCCCTAGTGCGCGTCATAATGACCTTGTGACCCGAGGCGAGTAAGCGGGCCTGGATGAGTTTGGAGATTTCTAGGGTGACCTTTTTCTCGATAAAACGTTGACGGGGAACCCCACCCGGATCGTATCCACCGTGCCCCGGATCCAGCACCACGGTAGCGGCCTGAACGCGCAGGCTGGCCCAGATGAAATAGAGGAGCCCGACGCACCAGCACAGCAAACGCAGTCCCCGCCCGAAATAGGGAGGAATGTAAGGCAGCAATGTCAAATCACGGGGGATTTGAGTCGGGTGGCGCATGAGAAACCTTAAGGCGGAAATGCAGCGAAAACGAGCGGTTTTCCACCCTAAAATAGCCCTCGGTGCAAACCCTCTGAACTCCGTCAAAAACGCTCCGCCCTTACCAACTCTTGCCCTCTTCAAATACGGCGCGCACCGCTTCCGAAGACAACGGCGCCTGCGCCTGATATTCTTTCACAGTCTGACCAAAGGGCCCCACAGCCCCAGCCTGAAAACTCAGCCCTTCCACCGTTCCGCTCGCGTGAATCTCCAAATCCGGGACGATTTGCCCAGGCACAAACTGTACCACCCAAGGCGCCACCTCTAAAACCGCCCCCGCAGCCGCAGCGCGCACCGCCAAACGCACTTCGCCTGCCCACTCAGGCGCGCCCGCAAGGCCCGTCGCTTTGAGGTCGACGCGAGCTGCCCCCGTAGTGCCTCGCACAGCCGCCCCTTCACCACTCCCCACCTGCAATTGTAACCGGCACCCCCGCAACAACTCAGAGCGCAACCCAGGCAACTCAACCGCCTTGGGTTCAACGGCACGCCACATGGGACGCAAATCAGGCACTCCGCCGAAGTCGATTTCCTGAATCATCAAATCTCCCGTCAGCAGCGGGGTGGCAATCGGCCCGGAAATCTTCCAGACGGCATTTCCCTTAAATTGGACCGGGCTCAATGGAACAGCCAGTCCTTCCTTAAAACCGCCCGCTGCAAACTTAAATCCAGGCGGCGCGAACCACTGCGCGGCTGCGCTGGATGCCGAACCTCCCAACACTGCCCCCTGTTCTCCGGCCCACTGAAGCGTGCCAGATCCCGTGTAGAGACCCGTCAAATCTCTCCATTGCAAATGCTTTGCTAACAACTTATCCGCATCCCAAGCCAGCTCCAACTCAACTTCCGAGTGCCGCTCCCCACCTTCCTTCCCCCAAGCCGCCCGATGCAATTGTAACCCTCCGCGCCCCTCGAGACGCTTCGACTCGCCTTTGAGCTCCCATTCGCCTTCCAGCGTCCCAGCCAGCCCCACAGGCATCCCCGGCAAACGCCCCAAAACCGCCAAGTCCATCCCTTTGGACGCCATACGCAACTCGATCGGTTCGCTGCCTTTCAACCAAGCCTGCCAGTCCACCTTGGGCCACGTTTTCCAGAGCGAGGGCGGAAGCAATGCCTCCCCTTCCATGACCGTTCCCTGACCTTGCTGAAGACTGCATTTCGTCCAGCGCATCCCCTCTTTGTTCACCGTCACGCCCGCCTTGAGTTGCACCACCTCGTCTCCGAGTTGAAACGCATCCACGACAATCCCAGCCTGATCGTAACCCCCGGAAAATGAACCGCTCATCGGATGCTCCCAACGCTCTTTAGCCCCCGCTGGACCAAACTGCCGAAACCGCCCCTTGACCGTTCCCTCGTGAGTCTGAGCACTCCCTTTTCCTGTCCAATCCAAATCCAATCCACCCGTATAAGAACGCGCTGCCGCCAACTGCCATAGCGCTTCGTATTGGCTCAAATCCCGCACCGCTCCATGAAGTTCACCACGGTAGGTCCAGTTTTCCCCAACGGAAACAGCGCCCCGCCCCCTCAGCAAATCTCCGCCCTGCGCCAATTCCACGTTGAGCACCTGCACTTCGCTCCCCTGCAACTTCACTGCGGCGTGCAGTTCATCAATCGGCGCGTTTCTCCAAGTCAAATGAGCACCGGAGACAATCAGAGCGCCGCCCAGCACCCCAGCTTGACTGCGAATAGCACCATCCACGGTTAGGCCGCCTGCCGCGTACTTAAACTCTGGCAACACCAAGGCCGACAACTCCGTGAGATTGTCGATCTTTGCGGTAAGATTCACTCCAAAATCAGCCTTCCACCAAGAAGTATCTCCGCCGGGCCATTGCATATCACCGTTTAAAACCAGCTGGTTATGACCTTGCCGCAAGGAAAACTCCGGCACTTGAATATGATGATCTAAAAGTGTCGCACCAAGCACCAGAGCGTCCCATTGCCGGGATTCCCACTGAAAATTACGCGCCTCCAAACGGAGACTGGCCGTACCGCGTTCTAATTGTGAAGGGCGCCCGCGAAAGCTGAACTTGCCCGTTTCCAGCGAACCCCCAGCGGCTTCGGTTACGTTCAGAAAAGAGGCAAGCTGCGCCACGCCGAGTTTGGAAAAAGTGCCACTAGCCTCTAACGGGGAATCTTGGGAGGCCGAATTAAATTGGGCCAGAACGCGAAGTTCACCGCCGAATATTTCGGTTTGAAGCTCAAAATCCGCTCGACCTTCAGCGAGAGCGGAAAAGTTAGAGGTGAATGAAATAATCTTAAGCCCATCCAGAAGAGTGAGTTCACCCAACTGCAGGCGACCATCTTGCCGAGCGGTTTTCCCCTGCAAATCCCGAAAAGACTTACTCCAGCTTTGGGAGCGCACCTCCATGCGAGCGGCTTTGAACTCGCCCGGCGCCACATCGCTAAGAGTGAGAATGGCGTCTTCGAGAAGAAGCTGGGAATCACCAAAACGCAACGTGCCTTCTTGCAATTGGAGATCGAGTTGTTCTGGCATTGGAAGCGGAAGTGGCGCCCCCCAACCCAAAAAAGATGGAGTAGAAACTTCACCCCTGCGCTGGCCAGGTTCCCAAAGCACATGGCCACCTAAAAGTGTGCATTTTTGCAAAAACGGCCGTGTCCCAACGCGCTCCAGCAACGCGGCCCAGCGGCACTGAATACGAACTTGATCCGCAGAAAGTTGAAAATACCCACCCCGAAAGCCCGGAAGGCTGAGCGTCACCTCGGAAAGGACCAATGGCTCCCAAAGCGATCCGGTAAGGGCCCCGATGTGCAGCTCGCCACCTTGGCGCCGAACCTCCTCTTGGCATACCAGCCTCACCATTCCACGAAACACGGGTGGCACACTCAGAAAAACCAACAACACCACCACAGACAGCAGCAGACGCCTGATCGGCCGCCGAGGGCGGGGTGGACGGTCGGAGTGCGGAGCAAGATGAGAGGAATCGGAAGCCAAAGCGGACACAAGAATAAAGGGGTAAAAGGAAACGAGGGTGGCCCTTCGACAAAGTCGAAATGGAGCTATAACATTTCAGAAAGCATCCTAGCAAAAAGGGATTTGGGTTTTCGAGCGCGAAAGGCAAAATGGAGCGATGATCCCAACTGTAACAGTCGTGGAACCACCCGAGTGCCGGACCTGTTTGCTACGCGTGACACAACGCCGAATCGAGGTCGATGCGGAGCATTCCGGCGAATGGCGCTGGCAATTGGGGGCCGCAGGGATGTGCGCAGCCTTTGGTGTTGGCGGCTGGCTGGCACCGGAGGGCAGCGCCTTGGCTCTCGGACTCCACCTTGCGGGGTACATTGCCGGCGGCTGGTTCGCCATGAAAGACACGTGGGAGTTACTCCTCAAACGCGAAATCGACGTGCATTTTCTCATGCTCGCCGTCGCGGTGGGTGCCGCTTCCATCGGCGAATGGAATGAGGGAGTCACGCTCCTTTTCCTCTTCTCCTTCGCGGGCGCGCTCGAACATTTTGCAATGGAACGCACTCAGCGAGAAATTCGTGCGCTCATCGATACTGCGCCGAAAACCGCCACACTGGTCACGGCCAACGGCTCGGAGCACGAGGTGCCCGTGGATCAGGTGCGTCCAGGGCACACGTTGCGAATCCTCCCGGGCGCGCTCTTTCCTTTGGACGGCGAGTTGGCAGCCGGCGAAACGGCCGTGGACGAAGCGACCCTTACCGGTGAGGCGACTCCCGTGGAAAAGAAACCGGGCGACTCCGTGATGGCAGGCACACTCAATCTTTGGGGAGCGGTAGACGTTCATGTCACCAAGCTGGCTGCCGAAAGCGCGTTGCAGCGTATTATTCGCCTCATCCAGGAGGCACAACGGCAAAAAGCGCCCTCCCAGCGATTCACGGACCGCTTCGGAAGCAATTACACCTTCGCAATCCTCTCCTTGACCGGGGGCATGTTCCTCTTTTGGTGGCTTTTCCAAGGTAAAGCTCCATTTGAAACCGTCTCCGGCCAACCCAGCGCCTTTTACCTTGCGATGACTCTTCTCGTTGTCGCATCTCCATGCGCTCTAGTTCTTTCTGTGCCATCCGCAATTCTCGCAGCGATCGCCGCTGGGGCGCGCCACGGAATTCTGTTTCGCGGCGGAGTTGCCGTAGAACAACTGGCCCAGGTTCGCGTGGTAGCGATGGACAAAACCGGCACCCTCACCACTGGAGAATTGCGGGTGGAAAGCGTCGAAAGTTTTCCCTCCGGACACGAAACCGAAGTACTCGAATGGGCATACGCGCTAGAGCGGCTTTCGACCCATCCTTTGGCTCGGGCAATCACGAAACACGCGCGCCTGCTCAAAAGCCGCGAGCGTGTGGTGCTCAAGTTCAACTCGGTAACGGGCTTTGGATTGGAGGCGGAGGATGAGGGGAGGAAAGTGCGTTTGGGAAAACGGGAGTGGGTTTTGGAAGGCGCGACCGCTCCGCAGCAGGTAGAGATGCAGGCAGCGCTAGGAGTCTCGGAAGTGTGGGTCTCCTGCGGCGGAGTGTCGGGACGACTGACCCTGCGTGACGATATTCGGCCGCAAGCGCGCGCGGTGGTGGAGGCGCTGCACAAGCGGGGTTTGCGCACCGTGGTACTCACCGGGGACCGGCCAGAGGCAGCGGCGCACCTGCAGGAAATCATTGCAGTGCAGGAGATTCGTTCGGGGTTGCGCCCGGAGCAAAAGCTGGAATTTATCTTGGAGACGGCGCGCAGCGGACGAAAGACGGCGATGATCGGGGACGGCATTAACGACGCGCCAAGTCTGGCGGCGGCACACGTGGGGGTGGCCATGGGGGCGCGCGGGTCGGACGCGGCACTGGAGCAAGCCGACGTGGTGTTGATGCATGACCGTTTGGAGGGCTTTTTGGAGGCGTTCGACCTGAGCGCAGCGGCGGGGCGCATTATCCGGCAGAACATGATCCTATCACTGGCCGTCATTCTGGTGCTTGTGGGCTTTGCACTGGCGGGGCGCATTCCCCTGACCCTTGGCGTCATGGGCCACGAGGGCAGCACGTTAGTAGTGGTGTTGAATAGCTTGAGGCTGCTTTGGCGAGGACGCTTCCAGAGCTAATTCCAAGCAACAAAGGCGATTGACATTACTCCATCGCATATTAGCTTGCGCACCAAGGCTTGGCGGTGTATTAATGAACATATCGCCGGATCCTCCCTCTCAAGCGATGTACCCTCGATTCAGCTAGTTTTCGGGTAACTCCGGCCTGTTTCGATTGGTTCCGGTTAGTTCAGATCAGTTATCACGCCATTCTCCGGCGCTCATCATGCGACACAACAACACCTTTTACTTTAGTGCCTTGCGATTATTTCTGTGCACAATCCTGTGCGCAATTTGCGTACCACCCACCTCGGCAAAGGCGAGCTCCTTCCTCTACACTCCCGATCAGGTCAAGTCTCCCTCACCAGAAGCACGGCGGTTTTTCGGCCCGCGCTCCAATAGTTTTCGTTACGATAGCCGTATGGTGGAGGCGGCCGAGCTCGCAGCCCAACGCGCCGCAAGTTCTTCCCGAATGAGCTGCTGGCGCTACGTGAAAACAGCGCTGCTCCAAGCGCACATCATAGACTCCTACCCAAAAACGCGTTACGCCAAGGAAGCTGGAATCGAGTTACAAAACTCCTTCGGTTTTCGCAAAATTGCAGTATCCGACCCTTACAAAGCACCTCCCGGATCTGTGCTAGTGTACGGAGGCTCCGGCGCGGGCCACGTCGAACTGCGTTTAAAAGAAGGCTTTGTGAGTGACTTTATTTCCGCAAAACCCTCTCCTCGCCCGCTAATTGGCGTTTACGTCAAACCTCGGCAGTGAAACAGTCGCCATCCACGCGGCAAGCGTTTGAGGAAAGTGGCGTGGCGCTGCGAGTTGTCCCCAACGCCAAAAGAACAGCCGTGGTTGGCATGCACGGGGAAGCGGTCAAACTAAAAGTGGCCAGTCCGGCGTTGGAAGGAAAAGCCAACGCTGCGGTGCTGGCGTTTGTCGAGCAGACGGTGGGAGAGAGCGGGAGTGCCGAACTCGTTTCTGGGGCAAAAACACGAGACAAGGTCGTTCGCTTTAGCGGCTTATCCGCGGTAGAGTTACGTCGAAGATTGCTCGCATCAGTAATAGCACGGAATCTTTCCTGAATGCTACTTGGCGAGTGATCTGGCGACTTGCTTGGCAAACCGTAGTTTCCCACACCTACAGGAATTCCGAAAAATTCTTTACGGAACGGTTACACACGGTTGAGTGAACCAAGCTCATTCCCGAAGATCTCGCAAAACAGTTAGCAAATATTTGTTAACATCTTACGACAAAAACGGAAAACGATTGCAGAATATTCGTTATCGGTAAATGCTATGCGTGCAGGGATTTGAGTTTATTAAATAACTTTAGCCCTTCGGCGGGGCGTAACAAAGCGCATCCGCGCAGTTAGTTCCGAATAAACGTTCCCATGCCATTCCAAGCGCTCGGTCTTCATCCACTCATTCTGCAAGCCATCCAAGAAACAGGTTACACAGAACCGACCCCCATCCAAGGAGCTGCCATTCCCGAAATTCTCAAGGGCAACGATCTCATAGGCATCGCCCAAACAGGCACGGGCAAGACCGCAGCATTTACGCTGCCACTGTTGCATCGCCTTCACAGCGTAGCGCCAGCACGACAAAACGCGACCCGCACCCTTATCCTTGCCCCGACCCGCGAGCTCGTAGTGCAAATCGAGGAGAACGTCCAAGCTTACGCTAAACATCTCCCCATCAGCATCACAAAAGTCTTCGGTGGCGTCTCAGAGCGCCCTCAAATCCAAGCACTTCGCTCCGGAGCACAAATGGTCATCGCAACCCCAGGCCGTCTCTTAGACCTCATGAGCCAGCGCTGCGCCGACTTCTCCGCGCTGGAGCATCTCGTTCTTGACGAGGCGGATCGCATGTTGGACATGGGCTTCCTCCCAGCCATCCGGCGTGTGGTGAATGCGCTACCCAAAAAGCGGCAAACCCTCATGTTTTCGGCGACGCTTTCTAAGGAAATCGAGTCGCTTACCCACGAATTTCAGCGTAGCCCAAAGGTCGTCCAAATCGGACGCCGCTCCAATCCGGCGGAGACAGTAACCCAACTGGTTTACGAAGTTCCTAGGCATCTCAAAGCCTCGCTACTGTGCCACTTGCTCACCGACCCCACCATGAACATGGTACTCGTCTTCACTCGGACCAAGCACGGCGCAGATCGCGTAGCTCGTAAGCTGGAATCGCTTTCAATTAAAACAGCGACACTTCATTCCAACCGCTCTCAGAACCAACGACTCCGCGCCTTGGATGACTTCCGCTCTGGGGCCGTCCGAGTGCTGATCGCCACAGATATCGCGGCACGCGGCATCGATGTGGACGGGATTTCACACGTGGTCAACTTAGACTTTCCTCCTCAGGTGGAGGACTATGTACACCGTATCGGGCGTACCGGCCGGGCCAAGGCGATTGGGGACGCCATCAGCTTTATTTGTCAGGACGACCACAGTAATTTGCGTGCTTTAGAGCGCTTCATTGGCCGCGGGCTAGTACGCAAGCTGGCCAAGGACTTCAACTACGCAGAACCCGAGCCTCTCAACCAACCCAGAGACGAGGAACGGGGCCGTCGTAATGGCGGCGGTGGCGGAGGTGGCGGACGACGGTTTTCGACCAACAGCAGTTCCCGATTCGGAGGCAGGAGCCGATAAACGCATTGACCATCGGAGTTAGGCGCGCTGCATCATGGCGAATCAAGGCGCGCCCTCGTTGGCCTACCAAAACTGTAACCCAGAAGCCTCTTTCGCAAGACGCTTCAATCTGAGTTGAATACTTAAGCCGCTGAGGCGACTGAGTTAAGCCGGATTAATTTGATTATCCGGAGTCAAGGGAACTTCGTGTTCTAAATTTGAGTGCGCAGGAAGAGCGTCCTCAGTGGGATGCAATGCGCTTAAAGGCGCTGCATCAGCAGTCTCAACGTGTTCAGATGAGTGCTCGATGTTTGTAATGGCTTCCTCGACGGACTCCGTCACAGCCGCATGATCGTGCGGCACAACTTCGGGCATCGTGGCAGCGACCTCAGGTTCGTCGGCATGTAAAACGACCGCTTCTTCAACGGCCGGCTCGTGTGGCGAAGCAACGACATCTTCAGCGGAAACAGCCGCCACAGTGACGACATCCTCAGGAGCTGAATCAGCAACGGCTTGCGAACCGTCGTCTTCCCCAGCGGCGTCTTCCAACTCTTCGGCACTCTCCCGAGTACCGGATCCTTGTGGCGAAAGAGGCAAATCCAAACGGCCATCGGCAAATTCCACAATGTGCCCAGCGTGAATGAGGTAATACAAATCTGCGGCGAGCTGCGACTTCCGTGCTGCAACTTCAGGCGACTCAAGGTCTTCAGTGTTCGCAACGCCCAACAGTTTGATGGCAGCGTCGCGCTTGGTAATGCGAGGCGAGGCTTCCACCAAGCGTAAAAGCGAGGCTGGCCCCTCGGCGAAACCGGCAACGACAGCGCGCTTCGGACGGATCGCGGAGACGTAAAGCACACGCTTTTTGTGCTTAAAAACCTGCAGCCCCTGTTCGTCAAAAAATGCGCGCAACCCGTGCACCATCCCCGCTGGATAAGCGAGTTCTCGCTCGAATGCATCGCGCGCGGCATTCACCAAACCACGTTCCGGAAGCTCGCGAGAAGACCGTCCTGAACACGAGAGCGTCGTCGCAGATTTGCGCAGCGTCGGCAGACACACTTTACGGAAATGCGCCTCAGTTTCCTCAATGGACTTAAACTGAATGGGCGCAGCTTCATCCTTGGTGTGATAAACCGTCTGACGACTCGCCAAAGCTTTCCAATCTGCCACGGCTTGCTCGCCAGCAAGGATCTCAATTTCCTCGCGTTGAAATTCGAGAAAACTCATCCGTCGGCTGAAGCGCTCTTCGTAAAGTTTGCGCAGCGCCACCTGATAACCATGATAACTTGTCGGCCCAAGAATCTGGCCGTTGGCGCGGCAACGGGCGACGCTGGTGTAATTTCCCTTGGGTGGTTCCGTCTCAACCACCTCTTCGCGATAAAATCGATCCCACAAAGCACGAAAGGCACCCCGTTCCAGAATTTCGGCGTCAAACCCAATCGCCCCATCCTCCAATTGATGCAGCGGATGCGCCGCATCACTACTGGTAATGCGCACCACGTGGCGCTCAGGCTTTTCCAGAAACATCCTAGCGGTTCCAAATAGCGGATAGGCCCGGCCACTCTGGCGAATTTGTTTGGCAATATTCTCCGCAGCAATAGGTTCAGGCAAAAACTGAATGCGCACCTGAGCGGGAATCTTATCCCCTCCAGCAGACTCACGACGCGCCTCATTTCCTCGGCTAGCGTCTTGAGTGTGATGCTCCCGCCGCTGTCCCCCCGGCCCACTGCGACCGCCACCTTGGGAACGACCGTCCGAGCGACCGGAGCGCGCGCCACCGCCACCTCCATCGCGGCGCCCTGGACCACCACCGCTACCTCCGCCACCACGACCGCCGCCTGCACCACCTGGACCTCCCCGTCCACCGCCACCACCTTGGCCACGACCAAAACGTTCACGCCCCTCCTGACGACGCTCTGAGGAGTCCCCCTCGAAGCCAGCATAGCGGTTCGGCGCGGGTGATTCCTTCAACCAATCAGGCAGAAATTTTAGATCAAGAGATGAGAGCAGATCGCTCATGAGAATGCAGGAAGGGTGACGGGACGGAGGAAACGGAGAGAAAAGCGTTGGCGCCGAATATGGCACCTTCACTATCAGAATATAAATAGAGCCGTTGCGCTACACCGAAACTTCGTTAAGGACGAAGTTTTATCCGATTGTCATCTGGATTCGGGAGGATATTTGGAGGCGTATTGATATGCTTTCGCTTGATCGATGATGCAAACTGCACAGCGGCTGATAATTCACGCTTCTCCCAAGCCCAGCCGTCTTGAGGATGACTGCCATTCTCCAAACCAAGCTCAAGATCAGACTCCATTTGTTCTAGCGGGATACAACCTGGGTCGGCGGTAGCGGCGAGTCTAAAGTCTGTAAGAGCTTCGGAATAAAAGCCTAGCTGCGTGTTCGCCAAGCCCCTTATGATAAGATATCTAGCTTGAACTTTAGGTGAATCATTAACCCCCACCAGCGCTAGGTTAATCTGGGAAAGAGCCTGACCGCCACGCTTCTGTTTGAGCTGCGCCAAAGCGTCCTCAAAGTTGCGCAGGGAAGTGGCCCGCAACTGAAATACAATTTGCTCCAGTTGCTGATTCTTCCGCTTCAAATCTTGGTTGGCACTGGCTAATTCCGACTCATTTCTTCGCAACGCCCTCCGATCTGCAGAGATACGCCCTAAAAAATAAGTCAGCAACACTTGCGAAAACACTAAAAAACACACCGCAACCACGGCCTCCCTGCGCCTGCGCCCTAGAAGCAACTGTAATTGCCGAAAAAAACCAGCCTTCTCCGCCGAAGGCGCAAAGCCGTTTTGGTACGCCAGAAGATCCCTCTGAAAGGCATCCATGGTTTGGTAGCGATTTTGCACGTTGTACTGCATTGCCTTTTCCACAATTGCCACCAATCCCTCTGGCGGCTTGCCTCCAGGACAATGCAGCAGAGCCGGCGCAGATGCCCCATTTTTCCCAAGTTGCCGCACCCTTTCCTCCAAGGGAACCCAACGCCCCGCACAGATTTTCTGCAGTACCGCATCCAAATCATGCAACTCCAGCGGCAATCTTAATGAGATAATGTTATACAATATCACCCCCATCACGAAGACGTCCGAGCGCACGTCTAGGGGCGCATTCCCTGCGGCCTGCTCCGGTGACAAAAAAGGAGGCGTGCCAACCACCGCACCGTCGAGGGTCTCAAACCGGCCCTCTGATGGCAGGATAATTTTGGGCAAACTCCTCTCCTCCGCACCCACCGCCTCAGGTCCCTCCGCAATGCGCCGCGCCAGCCCCCAGTCCATCACCAATACTTCCCCGAAAGCGCCAATCATAATGTTTGCCGGTTTCAAGTCCCGGTGCACCACTCCTTGGGCATGCGCAAAAGCAATGGCATCGGCGACCTTCATGAAAACCGTCAGCAGCGCAGGCAAAGGATACTGAGCACACATCTGGGCATCCCCCGCCTTCAGCCCCTCCAGCACCTCCTCCAGCGTCCGGCCACGGACATGCTTCATCGTGTAAAACACTTGTGCATCAGCCCCAACCCCAAGCTGATACACTGGAATAATATTAGGATGCTCCAGCTGCCCAGTGAGTTGCGCCTCACTTACAAATCGCAACAGTTTGTCCGCCGAAAACTCATTCCCAGGACGCAACACCTTCATCGCCACAGACCGGTGAATCCGTAAATCTCTAGCAGCGAGGACAAGCCCCATCCCTCCTTGCCCCAATGTATTCGTCACCTGATGCGGTTCCTGCAGCAATTCACTGCGAATGCCCTCCAGCCCTAAAGTCGGATCGGAAAGCTCCGCTGCGATCTGGACGCGACTCTCCTCATCAAACTCAAAGTAGAAACGCGCAGCTCCCAAATGAACCTCAGTTTTTTGGTAAATCGGCGTGGGCAAACGAATCTGCGCACCGCCAATAAAAACTCCACCTGTATTCTCCAAATCCTCCACCAACAGACGATGCCCGTGAAAGGAAAGCCGCAAATGCATCCCCGCAACTCGCTCTGCATGAATGGGTAAATGGCAACTGTCATCCCGGCCCAACAAGTAAATCCCGGGTTGAATGGAATAAATCGCTACGGGTTCCGCCCCCACAAAGACATGGATCTCCGCCTTAACAAAAGTCTCTCCGAAAAGTTGCGTCGTCGGCCCCACCCCTGAAGACGCCGACATCCATGTTGCCGGTTTTGAAGAAGGAGGAGATTTTGTCATGGGCCTGCTCTCGCTCCTTATCTGTAAGTCAAACCCGTAGTTGGTTCAGCTAAAAATCACAGCCAACCCACGTCGTACTGAAACCCCGCACTTTGTGAAACTTTGTTTGGAAAAAATAGAAAAACCCCGTCACGCGAGAAAATAAGATTCCAAGCCTTGGAACGCCTGAAACTTTTGCTTGCGACAGCGCTGTTCTAAAGGCCCGGAAGCATTGCGGGTGCGGCCGGCTTCGGAGCGGAAGCGGGAGCGGGAGCCGCTCCTGAAGACATACCTCCGTCCATGGACGCACCCATCATGCCACCGCTCATCGTCGAGGCTGGCGCGGGAGCTGCCCCAGACATTGAACTGCCTGACATCGAACTACCCGACATGCTCGAATCCAAACCAGGGATGCTCCCCGAGGACATGGATGAGGCCCCAGAAGACATCGAATCGAGTCCAGGTATTGACGACGACCCGCCCATACCGCCTGCACCTACCGGAGGAAGCCCGCCCAATCCTGAATCTAATTTCAACGCTGGGGAATCCGTGGCCATACGATCGGCATTCACCTTTTCTGAATTCCTCGCCGCCAAACTCAGCCTCTCGGCCTCGCCTCGCTGCCTATCCACCTCTGCACGCGCAAGAGCCTGCTGCTCATAGGGTTGAAATGTATAGCTAGATTTAATCTGGTTATTCCCAGCGGAATCTTTCACCACCATGAACTTCGTCTTCTGGTAGGAGTAATTATTCGAGTAAATCGTGTCGCAACCGCTAAACACCAGCAGCAGCGGGCTGACTAAAAGCAATGCAGCGGAGGGGAGAGATCGGCTCATACCTCTCAGAGTAGCAACTTGAACCGCAGGGTCAATTCTCGAAAATGCTCCGCGGCCTCAATGGTCCCTCTCAAAATTCATTTTCTGAGCTTTGCCAAATATTTCTCCGGATTCGCGTGAAATTTTCGCACGCAGGGCCCGCAGCAAAAGCGCAATTCCTGTCCGTTGTAGACCTCCACACGGGTGTCTCCCATGGAGTCCAAATCATTTCCAGTCACCAAGCAAACTTTGAGTGGATAGGGTGTTACGCTAGAGGTAGTTTTCGATGTGGCACAGGCTCCTAAAAGCAGCGTGAGGCAGGTTACACCCAAGCAACGGGTGAGTCTGTGTAGAGAAGGTTGAGTGGAGAGCTTGGGATTCGTGATCAGGTTCATACTTTAAGTTGGTTTAATGCAATTAACTGCGGAGTAGGATTTTTTGAGGACTCAAAATCGAAAGGACAAACCGGCGCCAAAGCCGTAGTCAGTGTGGAACGCGGCGCTCAGAGCGACCGCTTTAGAGAGGGTGTAGTCGGCACGGACGGCCTCCTGCCAACGCTGGCGAGTGTCGTACTGGCCTCGCACCTGGACGCTCAATCGGGAGGTTAGCTGAAAATCTTTACTGAGCATGATACGGACCGCCCCCTTGGCATCCACCGTGGCCATCCCCATTACCAAATAGGGGAGACGATACCACCCGCCAGCCAAAGGCCGATTGCCGCCGGGATGCATATTACTCAAACGCATCCCACCCACTACACCAAGATTGCTGCTGAGCACGTGTTCCCCCAGCGCATCCACTTCATACTCAGTGAGTCCGTCGGTGTGCCGCCAGCCCAGCTCCCATGGCACCAGCAAGCTGTTGCGCCCCTGCTGAATCCGCGCCTGCCCACTGGACATATTAGAAAGCGCGTTGAAATCTGCAAACGCATAGCGCATGTCCATCCCGTGTTCGCCCATCATCGGCTTCTCACTCGCCGGACCATAATGCATAACGCACCCCATCCCCTCCATCATGTGATACAGCACATGGCAATGAAACAACCAGTCGCCCTCCTCGTTGGCCTCAAATTCAATCACCCGACGACTCATGGGCGGCACGTCTACAGTGTGCTTGAGCGGCGAGTAATCGCCCTGCCCATTTAGCAACCGGAAGAAGTGCCCGTGAAGATGCATCGGGTGGTGCATCATGGTGTCGTTAATTAACTCCAAGCGAAGCACCTCACCGCGTTTAACCGGGATAGTGCTCTCCTCGCTCATCGTTTTCTGGTTCAAGGACCAAACGTATCGCTGCATATCGCCAGTCAGATGCAGCGCCAGCGTGCGCCGAGGCAGTGACTCTGCCACCGCGGTAGACTGCAAAGCACGCAGTTGGCGATAGGGCGGAAGTGGCCGCTCCATACACGTCTTACAAATCCCGGCCTGTCCGCCCGCCCCTCTTGAGTGCGCACCCGAGCTAGCCGACTTTTCTTCAAGCGGTTGCGCAAGGTCGCCCTCCTCCAAAGCCGGCATCAACACCTCGTCCATGTCATACAGATTTGGGCGCGGCACGGCAGGCGCCTCATGCAAAGGACCGCTTCCCACCAAAGCAGACGCGGAGCCCGTCCCGTCGTGCGCCGTCGCCCTAATCTCCCAGCTTCCAGTAGGCGGGACTTTCACCAAAACATCGTACGTTTCCGCTATCCCGATCAGCAGGCGCTTAACGCCAATCGGCTCCACTGCAAGGCCATCTGCGGCAACAATCGTTAAGGGGCCTGTCGCGGATTCCACATAAAAGTAGCTGGAGGCGGAGGCGTTGATGACACGCAGCCGGATCGTCTCCCCCGGTTTTCCCTCCACGTGAAAGCGGCGCTGACCATTGACCAGGAATGCGTCGTAAGCTACGTCCGCCACATCCATTGGGGGAAGGCGCGCACCTTCCCGCTTCACATACTGTCCCAAAAAGCCCGCGCGGACTGCTCCAAGCAGCGACTGGGGCGCCCCTTTTTGGATCGAATACCAGTTCGATCCGCGCTTCAAAGTGCGCAGCACCTCCTCCGGACTTTCATTAGTCCAATCATTCAACACCACCACCTGATCGCGGTCTGAGTGGAAGGTATCCGGTTTGCGAGGCAGCACGACGATGGAGCCCAAAACCCCGCGTTGTTCCTGCATCCCGGTATGGGAATGGTACCAGTACGTTCCACTTTGCCGCACCGGGAACTCGTAAGTAAACGTTCCTCCAGGCGGCACAGGAGGCGTGGTCAAATGCGGCACTCCGTCCTGATCGTTGGGGAGGAGCAGCCCGTGCCAGTGGAGGGACGTCTCATCGTGCGTCAGACTGTTGTGAAGGCGAATGCGCGCCACATCACCTTCGTTAAACCGCAGGGTGGGGCCGGGAAATTCGCCGTTGATTGTGAGAACGCGCACCGACTTGCCTGCGGGGGAGAGCACCTGCTCCGCAACCTCGAGGTCGTATTCCACCACGCGACCAGTCGCCTGCAATGCTCGGCGGCCAGTCGGGGCGGGGGTGTGCGAATCAGCGGAATTGCGACGCTCCGACTTCGCGGACATCGCAGCAGGTTCGTGCGCTAGTCCAGAGACGGTTAAGGAACTGAACAGCATTAAACTGAACAGGAAGCCTGTTAGAGAATGGGTGAAAAAGAAGTAGTTCATTGAAAAATGGGTTGAAAAAGGCGCGCGTTGATAAAACGCGCAAACATCTGCTGAATGGGCCGCTCTCCACATTGCGCCAATGCGCCTAGGGGGTGCCAATGAAGGCAATTCGTCACCGCCAGATCAGTGGGCGGGACACAAGTCGTCTCTGAGCGAGATCAACTCAGAGTAAAAAACTGCAATGCAACACCTCAACCGCCTCCCCCACGACCCGATGAACCACACGGTACGCTCCCCTTTGGGCTCGCACACTCGCCAAGATTCGGGCTTCGCCGACCAACTGCGGATCCCAGCAGCGCCGCGTGAATCCCGGTTCCATCCGAAAGGTCGTCCAAGAAAGTTCAGGCACCATCCCGCCTGAAGGCGCCGAAGCAGGCGGCACAACGGGTTCCAATGTTGGTAAATCCACTTTTATGACACAACAGCAAGCGGCACTTTCCCCTTGAAGCCCCACCTCCGACATTACGCCAATCCCTTCGATGCGTTGCAAAGCCCCTTCAAAAGCTTCGCGGGCTTCTGGTTGACGGCGACAACACGACAAACCGCACTCACTCAAAACTGGCCTCGCCTCCTCAAGAGCAAGCACAGCACAACAAGAGAGCGCAGGCCGAGTGATCTCACGTACCCTCCCGTCGCAATGACCCTGAGCGTGAAAACCACCCACGCCACCTCGGGCCCCCAGGGAGTCTAGATTCCACTGCGCGACAGAAGCTCCAAAATCAGTCTCCTTTTTGTCGGGAGCCTCGACCACCGCGTGCGCTTCCGCTCCTTTGTATGATGTCGTCCGCAACCCTTCCTGCAACCCTTCAGCGTGCACTCCGTGGGAAAAAGCCGGTTGCCAAGCCCCTTGAAGCAAAAGCAACAAGAGGGCCCACGTTTTGAAAAGTCGCAAGAGTACGGGTGGTGTTCCCATATTTTTATAATCCCAGATCTTCCTTACTTATAGGCTTAGCAGGCAAATGAGCTCTGGCAACTGTGGACGTCCGTGGCGGGGTGAGTGGACGTCCGTAGCAAGGCAATCTCAAACCGTCCTTAGACGGAGGTTACCCAGATCGCCCCACATTTTCCCGAATTCTCCAAAAATTTAGATTATTTCTGAATTCTGATCTTATTTTCCTCAGGTCACACAACCGAGGCAGCTGGAACCCGCGATAGATAGGGTGGAAACCGCAACATTACATGGGTGTGTTTCCGCGGGCGCGTCGACAGGGGTGGCGACGCGCCCGCATCCTCACACTCGTGCAGGGTATCGAAATTTTCAAATACTTTTGAGTTTCCACCCGCCGTTGGCTCGGCTCAGTTGATGAGGTTTCGTTATGCCATCGCCCACCCACTCCCGCATGGAGGCCCTCATCGAGGCGCTTCCTTATCTTCAAAAGTATCGAGGCCAGATATTTGTCATCAAATATGGCGGCAGCGCCATGGAAGATGAGGCCATCGTAGCCAGCATGTTGCAGGACGTGGTGTTTTTAGAGGCGGTGGGCATCAACCCCGTTTTAATCCATGGAGGCGGCAAGGCGATCACCCATCGCATGACAGAGGCGGGTCTAGCGGCGCGCTTCGTCAACGGCCTGCGAGTCACCAGCGCTGAAGCGGTGCAAATCGTTGAAAACGTTCTTGATACCGTTATCAATCCAAGCATCGTCAGCCACCTCAACGCCAACGGCGGGCGCGCCGTGGGCATCCCCGGCAAACGGGTGCTTCTGGGAAAAAAGCTCGCACCGCAGGAAGACCGCGGCGAATTGGTGGACCTCGGCTTCGTCGGCGAAGTCGTCGACGTGCGCCTCGACGAAATCGAGCGCGCCATCGCGGCAGAAGCCGTCCCAGTGATTTCGCCGCTGGCTCAAGACGCCTCCGGTGCCTCGCTCAACATTAACGCCGACATCGCCGCTGGCACTGTCGCAGGCGGCTTGCGCGCAGCCAAGATGATCTACCTCTCGGACGTCCCCGGCATCATGCGCGACCATCTTGACCCGAGCACGCTAATCGCTTCGGTCAATCGCGCCCAAATCGAGCAACTCGTCTCCCAAGGCATCATCGCTGGAGGGATGCTGCCCAAGGTGCACTCCGCATTGAATGCCCTACAACGCGGGGTGCGCAAGGTGCACTTTATCGACGGTCGCCAGCCCCACGCCCTGCTCCAAGAGATCTTCACCGATGCCGGCATTGGCACCGAAATCGTGCGGTAATAACCCGCAAGTTCCGCGTGGCGGCCAACTGTTTACCCAATCAAACGCAAGATTTCGCTGCGCTCCGCACGCGCTGAGATCACCTTTTCGCACTGTTCTTTGCCGACATCAGGGTCCTTCAACCCGTGCCCGGTGACCACACAAACAATTTTTGATCCTTCAGGAAACTGAGCTGCATCGTAAGCACGAGCGCTCTTCGGATCCAGCGACTTCAACAAACCAGCGATACTCGAAGCGCTCGCGGGTTCGACAAAAATGCCCTCGTTCGACGCCAACCAGAACTGAGCTGCGAGAATTTCTTCATCCGTAACGATATCCACCGCGCCTCCGCTCTGAGCGATAGCGTCGTTGGCCTTATCCCAACTTGCCGGATTCCCAATTCGAATGGCGGTGGCCACGGTTTCAGGGCGCTCGATGACTTTCTGATGAAAAATGGGGGCGGATCCTGCGGCCTGAAAACCAAGCATCACAGGCATTCGGGTAGACTTTTTCAGTGCATAAAACTCCTGATAACCCAGCCAGTAAGCGCTGATATTACCCGCATTTCCAACGGGAAGAATATGCACATCCGGGGCGTCCCCGAGTTCTTCAATAATCTCGAAACTTGCCGTTTTCTGGCCCTGCAACCGGTGTGGATTAATGGAATTAACCACCGCGATAGGTTCCGTCTCGCCGATTTCGCGTACCAACCTCAGAGCGTCGTCAAAGTTGCCATCGATAGCCACCACTTTCGCCCCATACATAAAGGCCTGAACCAGTTTTCCAAACGAGATTTTGCCTGCGGGAAGCAGCACGATACACGTCATGTTTGCACGGGCCGCGTAAGCCGCAGCCGCCGCGCTGGTGTTACCCGTCGAGGCGCAAATCACGGCGCGCGCCCCATCCTCCAAAGCCTTGGAGAGGGCCACCGTCATTCCACGATCCTTGAAGGAACCCGTCGGATTCAATCCCTCGTACTTGATGTACACCTCGCAACCACGCCCCACCTTGGCACTTAATTTGGGCGAATGTATCAAAGGCGTGGAGCCCTCGTTTAAGGAAACCACCGGCGTCGCCTCGGTTACGGGCAAATAGTCGCTGTAGCGGGCAATGACGCCTCGGTCGTGAAGAGTGCGAAAGCTCATGAGAAATGCTCCACCCGAATCATTCGCGGCGTCTTGCGCACACACTCCAGCGCGCCAATGCGATCCAATGCCATGCGCATCTGCGCGTGACTCGCCGTGTGAATCATCATCACCAGAGGCACCGTCGCCGCTTCGGTGTCCGCTTCAGGCTGGAATATCGAAGAAATCCCCACATTCAGTTCGCCTAAAATACCAGCCACTTGCGCAATCACGCCCGGCCTGTCCTCCACGCATAATTGGAGGAAATACTCCGAAAGAATCTCGTCCAACGGCTTGCACGAACCATAAAGCCCGTGCGGCATAAATCCCAGATTGCGCCGCGGATACTGCAACGCTTCTGCCGCCTCGGCGATATCGCTCAAAATCGCACTCGAGGTCGGATCCTGCCCCGCGCCGCGGCCGTAAAACAGCGTGTCGCCCACCACGTTGCCCTTCACGGCGACCGCGTTGAAAACCCCGTTCACAGAGGCCAACACGTGCTTCTCGGGCACAAGCGTCGGATGAACACGCACCTCAATCGCCGCCCCCTGCGTATCACTCGCCGCCTTAATAATCCCCAGCAGCTTGATCCCGTACCCTAATTCCCGCGCAAAACGGAAGTCCGACGCGGTCAATGACTCGATCCCCTCCACATAAATTTTGTCCGCTGGAATCCAGAACCCGTACGCTAGGGAGGCCAAGATAATGGCCTTGTGCGCGGCATCCCACCCATTGACGTCTGCCGCCGGATCCGGCTCCGCATAGCCAAGCGCCTGAGCTTCTTCCAGCGCCTGCGGGAAACTCAGCCCAGCTTCCTGCATTCTCGTTAAAATGTAGTTTGATGTGCCGTTGATGATCCCATGGATCGACACGATATGATTGCCCACCAGCGCCTCGCGAAGCGCCTTGATGATCGGAATGCCACCACCCACCGCCGCTTCATAGAAGACCGGCACCCCGTGGAGCGTCGCCGCTTCAAAAATTTCCCTCCCATATTCCGCGAGCAACGCCTTATTGGCCGTCACCACGATCTTTTTACGCGCAATGGCCTCCAAAATAAGCGCCAGACTTTCCTCCTTGCGGCCCATCACTTCCACGATGATGCGCACTTCTGGATCTTCCACAAGATCCTGCCAGCGTTCGGTTAAAATTGCCTCTGGGAAACCTTCCGCGGCCCGCCGCACACGATCCCGAACCGCGACTTTACGAACCTCCAAGTCCAGTCCGAGCCTTTCGCGCAGCAAAGTCCGTTTGCTTTGGAGATGCTTAAACACCCCAGCACCCACGTTTCCAAGACCGGCGAGGCCGATCCCAATAGACTTGGACTGTTGAGGTTGAGTTTGCTGCGTGTTGGGCTGCTGCATGGGATGGTGAGCGAGCTGCGAAGTTTGCATGGTTTAAACAAACCGAAGCAAGGCGATTCCAGCTCAGAACGCCTTCTGGTTGAAAAACGAAAGGGCGAAAGACCCATGACGGCACCTTTCTTCATAAACTTCGTCCATCCCGCGCTCCTAAGCAAGGGCAAGAATGGCTCACTCGAACCGCTACTCATACCATCTCTTTTAGGTTGATGGATGATTCAAAGACCGCAGCACCCGAGATCGCGGAGTCCAAACTCCGCAAAGGTTGTCTTAGTTTTTGGAGCGTCAAAGCAGCACCTTTTTAACCCTCCCGCACTACTCCAGTCCGTTTACATACGGATTATGCCGTCGCTCCTCCCCAATCGTCGTATCCGGTCCGTGGCCTGAAAGCACCTGAACCGTGTCTCCCAAAGGCAGCAACTTTTCCCGAATGCCGCTCAACAACAGTTCCTTGCTTCCACCCGGCAAATCCCAACGCCCCACGGCTCCTGCAAACAAAACGTCTCCGCCAAACAGCAAATTCGCTTCCTTGATCAAAAAACACAGCGACCCCGGACAATGCCCAGGCACCTCCAACACTTCAAACCTCTGCCCGCCCAACTCCACGGCGGCGCTGGCTGACAAGAAAAGGCCCGGTTGAATCGGTGCCACCGTCCACGGAAATCCAAACCGCTTGTAAAAATCAGGGTCTCTCACCATCGGCTCGGTTTCCGGGTGATAATACACTTCGCATCCGTGTTCGCGCTGGATTTGGGCGGCGTCCCACACGTGGTCCACATGTCCGTGGGTGAGCAACAAAATGGCCACCTCGTGCCCCGAATCCCTCAGCCACTCAGCAGCTCCCTCCGGCGCGTCTATGAGAATCTTACTCTGCACCAAGTAGTAACAGTTTGTTTCAAACAAACCTCCTGTAAACCTGTCGAAAATGGGTTCCATGTGTGACGCCACTGAATCGCGGCGAATGGTGCAAAGGTCAATCTCGGGGTTTCGCGGCGCCGTTACGCCAGAATATCACGGATGACTATTTCCCTTGGTGTCCGTGAGTCGAAAATCTCGCCCCGCATGTCGGCTGGTGAGTCTCTCCTCCAAATGCAGCAGAGTGAGGATCATGCGTTCCTGGGGGGCAAGCGCATCAAGCTGAATACTTCCTGCGCCAGATCCTCGGCATCCCGATTACGCGGCAGATGATTTTTTACAATCCGAAGCACCTGCGGATAAAGCATATCCACAAGATGAGTCGCGGCGTCCTGACCACCGGAATCGAGCCACGCCGAGGCATAAGTCTGGAGGGATGGACTCATCGGCACGCATAGGTGCTCCAACACGGCAGGCCAAGTCAGCCAAAAATGATTACTGCACGTGAGTGCACCAAACTCCAAGGCGCAGCAAGCGCTCGGGGCACACCTCAGAGCCCCAATCGCAACTCAAAGGCCGTGAAACTCTTGCAAGGTCCGCACTGTGATTCCGTGTTCGCGCATCGCCCGAATGCCGTCCAAGCTGGCCTTCGCCGCACGCAAAGTCGTCACCACCGAAATGCGTGCGCTGTTAGCCGTGGAACGGATGCGCACCTCATCTGCGCGGGCGATCTTGCCCGTAGGCGTGTTGATGATCAGCGCCAACTCCCCGTTTTTGACCATGTCCAACGCGTTGGGACGCCCTTCGCCTATCTTGTGCAACAGCTTCGCAGAAATACCCGCTGCCTTCAGCGCAGCCGCAGTCCCTTGCGTCGCAAACAACTTAAAACCAAGCTCTTCAAATCCACGCGCCAATTCTATCGCCTTGGGTTTGTCCCGCTCAGGCACCGAAATAAAAACGTTACCAGACTGCGGCAGAGCCGGTTGCGCCGCCATCTGCGCCTTTGCAAACGCCAGCCCGATACTCTGGTCAATCCCCATAACCTCCCCAGTGCTACGCATTTCCGGCCCTAAAACGATGTCCACACCTGGAAACTTGATGAACGGGAAAACCGCTTCCTTCACCGAAAAATGGCTGGGAACAATTTCCTTGGTGAATCCCAGTTCCTTTAACGTCATGCCCGCCATGATCTTGGCCGCAAGCTTTGCCAACGGTACCCCTATTGCCTTGGACACAAACGGCGCCGTACGAGAGGCGCGGGGGTTGACCTCCAAAACGTAAACCGTCTCGTCCTTGACTGCGAACTGCACGTTCATGAGTCCCCTAACTTCCAGCGCAAGTGCCATCCGCTTGGTCGCCTCGGCGATCTCACGTTTCACCGGCTCACTCAAACTGAACGGAGGAATCACGCACGCCGAATCGCCGGAATGGATCCCAGCCTCCTCGATGTGCTCCATAATTGCACCAATCACGACTGTCTCGCCGTCGGAGATACAGTCTACGTCGACCTCGGTCGCGTCCTCCAAAAAATGATCCACGAGCACTGGATGATCCGGGCTCGCTTCCACTGCAGTACGCATATAGCGACGCAGATCTTCTTCGTTATGAACACACTCCATCGCTCGACCGCCCAGGACAAACGACGGACGCACCAACACCGGATACCCGACACGCCGAGCAACCTCAATCGCCTCTACCTCGTTAACCGCCGTGGCACCCGGCGTCTGCTTGATGCCCAACTCGTCCAACATCGCAGAGAATTGCTTGCGATCCTCCGCGCGCTCAATGCTCTTGGGGGATGTCCCGATAATGGGAACTCCCGCATCGAAAAGACCCTTGGCGAGGTTCAGCGGGGTCTGGCCGCCAAACTGGACAATCACGCCCCACGGTTTTTCCTGTTCACAAATGTTGAGCGTATCCTCCAGAGTCAGAGGCTCGAAATACAGCTTGTCGCTGGTGTCGTAATCCGTGGAAACCGTCTCCGGGTTGGAGTTTACCATGATGGTCTCAAACCCCAACTCTCGCAACGCGAAGGCCGCGTGCACACAGCAATAATCGAACTCGATGCCCTGGCCAATCCGGTTTGGACCGCCGCCTAAAATGATGATTTTGCGCTTTCCACTTTCGCGCCGCTCATTCTCATCGCCGTAGCCCGAATAATAATAAGGCGTGTACGCCTCGAACTCCGCCGCGCACGTATCCACAAGCCGATAATAAGGTTCCACGCCCGCTGCGAGGCGAATTGCCCGCGCTTCCTTCTCCGTCTTCCCCCAAGCCACGCCAAGTTGCCGGTCTGAAAATCCGAACTTCTTCGCGCGCCGAATCTTTTCCGCAGAGCCCTCCGCGTCCTTGAGATGGCGCGCCTCTTCCACAATCCCGCGCAACTGTTCCAGAAACCAACGGTCTATTTTGGTGAGTTCAAAAATCTCCTCCACACTCATTCCGTCAGAAAACGCCTGACCAAGATAAAAGATCCGGTCTACATTTGGAATGACGAGGCGCTTGCGCAAGTCCTCGGCCGACACAGGTTTTTCTGCACCGTCACCGATGAGACCGAAGCGCTTGATTTCCAGACTGCGCAACGCCTTCTGCATCGCCTCTTTAAAAGTGCGTCCTATGGCCATGGCCTCGCCGATGCTTTTCATCTGAGTGGTCAGAGTGGCGTCGGCGAGCGGAAATTTCTCGAACGTGAAGCGCGGAATCTTGACCACCACGTAATCAATCGACGGCTCAAAACTCGCCGGAGTCTCTCGCGTGATGTCGTTTTTGATCTCATCCAAAGTGTACCCCACCGCCAGACGGGCCGCGATTTTTGCAATCGGAAAACCCGTCGCCTTTGACGCCAGCGCTGAGGAGCGCGACACACGCGGATTCATCTCAATAACGATCATCCGCCCCGTTTCCGGGTGGACGCAAAACTGAATATTGGATCCACCCGTTTCCACGCCGATCTCGCGGATCACGGCGAACGAAGCGTCGCGCATCGATTGATACTCTCTGTCGGTAAGTGTCTGGATAGGAGCGACGGTAATGGAATCCCCAGTATGGACGCCCATCGGATCGAGGTTCTCAATGGAGCATACGATCACGCAATTGTCGGCCTTGTCGCGCATCACCTCCATCTCGAACTCCTTCCACCCAAGGAGGCTTTCTTCGATCAGAACCTCACTCACAGGAGACAAGTCCAGACCGCGCGCTACGATTTCCTCAAATTCCTCACGGTTGTACGCGATTCCGCCACCCATCCCGCCTAAGGTGAAAGCAGGCCGGATGACCAGAGGAAACCCGCCGATTTCCGCAGCGGCTTTGCGCGCATCGTCCATCGTGTGCGCAGTCCCCGAACGGGCCACCTCTAAACCGATCTTATGCATCGCCTCCTTGAACGCCTGACGATCTTCTCCTTTGTGGATGGCCTCCGCATTGGCGCCGATCATGCGCACGCCATGCTTTTCCAAAACGCCGGCCTTCACCAAGGCCATCGCGCAGTTGAGCGCCGTTTGACCGCCCAAGGTCGGCAACAGGGCGTCAGGCTTTTCCCGCTCGATAATCTTCTCCACCACCTCGGGCGTGATTGGCTCGATGTACGTCCTGTGCGCAAACTCAGGATCCGTCATAATGGTGGCCGGATTGGAGTTCACCAACACCACCTCGTAACCCTCTTCCTTCAAGGCTTTACAGGCTTGAACGCCCGAATAATCAAACTCGCATCCCTGCCCGATAATAATCGGTCCGGAGCCTATGAGAAGAATCTTATGAATAGAGGTGTCGCGTGGCATGGGCAAAAGTGTGCGAAGGTCTAACAGAGCCCAACGGCTTGGGCAACGATAGCAAAGTTAAAAAAAGACGGGCAGCCCCTCCTGAACTTCAGCGGCGCATCAAACGCTTGAGTTTCCCCGCCAGACTCGCCTTCGCCGCAGAACTCATCCTGTCGATGAAAAGGACGCCGTTGAGATGATCCACCTCGTGCTGAAGCGCCCGTGCAAGAAAACCCTCTGCCTCAAAGTCGTATTCTGTTCCGTCGAGCTTCTGCGCGCGGCAATGAACCCGGACGGAACGCAAAATCTCAGAAGTCATTTTGGGAAAGGAAAGACATCCTTCTTTGCCGAGCTCCCGCTCCTTGCCCAGAACCAGTTCAGGATTGAGCAGCACCATGGGCATAAATGGAAGGGGATCCACCTCCTCGCCGTTCACCCACATCCTGCTCGGGCGCTCTTCGACCTCCCGAATATCGACAACGGCGAGTTGCGACGCCACGCCAACCTGCTGAGCAGCAAGACCTACGCCTTCAGCGGCCTGCATCGTGTCCAACATGTCTGCCGCAAGACGCATCACCTCCTCGGTAACGGTTGTGATTTTCGCGCCAACAGTGCGCAACACCGGATCTGCAAAATAAACGATCGGTCGAATCATTTGGGACGCTCCATAAAAGCCGTGAGACTGCCCTTAACGCCCGCTTCTTTCAAGCCGTCGAGCACGCGCATGACCATTCCAAACGGAGCGTCGCGATCGGCGTTGAGCGCAAAGAAGGTCGCGGGATCCTGCAACACGAGTTGCTTGAGAAGCGGCGCAAGGCGCTCGATGTCCACTGGGTTGTTGTCCCAAAACAATTGGGACTCTTTTGAAATGGTAAGCACTATGGGCTCACGCTTGGGCGCCGCAGTCGTTGCCCGTTTCGATTCCGGCAACCGGATCGTCACCGCAGGCTGCTCCTTTCGGAACTGGGTAGAAACGATCACAAAAATCAGAAGGATGGCGAAGATGTCGATGAGCGAAACGATCATCACCTGCGGCATGCGGCGGCGCTTGGGATAGAAATTCATGGAACAGCCTCTTTATAGCTAGGGAGGACAATTAAGGGCGGGAGCCTACTGGCGGGCGGCCGCTTCGTTTTGGCGGATCTGCTTGTGCTGGTAGCACTTTGTCAACAAAAGCGACACCAGCGACTCCAGCTCAGACGCTATCGTCTCCACTTTTCGCACAAAACAGGAATACGCCACCAGACACGGTATCGCAATCGCCAGCCCCACCACCGTGGTACTCAGCGCCTCCGAAATCCCAGCCGCAATCGTGTGCGGATCACTCTGCCCAGCCGCATCTCCGAATGCGCCGAAAACCTTTACCAATCCGGACACCGCCCCCAACAGCCCCAACAAGGGAGAAATCCCCACCATGATCTCCAAGATGAAAAGCCCCTGCTCCAACCGCACCACTTCCCTGCGCGCTGCGGCTTGGACAGCGTCCTGATTTTCTGAGCGCACGACGTCCATGTGCTTCAAAGCCACTCGAACGATACGCCCCAAGGGGGAGCGATCCCCCATCAACAAAGCGGCAAGCGGCCCTAACGGATTGGTTCCTTCGGGCTGCATGCGCTCGATCTCGGAACGCAACGACGGCGGCACGGCAAGATCTCGGCGCAAACCAAGCAGTCGAAGCACGATGACGGCCACGCCGATGACCGAGCACAAGGCGAGGACGTACATGAAAATGCCGCCCTTGTTAAAAAATTGCAGCAACCAGCTCATTCCCTGTGGGTTAAGTTCCATAAAATTAGTATAAAGAAAAAGTGAAGGGAATTTCCAAAAGCTCGTCTTTCATCAAGGGAATAGCCTCTGGCGGGGGTGGATCGAGGTCTGCTTGGCGGACGACTTCCAGACAGAGGTCGGCAAACTCGGCGTTAGCGGTGCAGTTTTCAAGCACGACTTGTCTCACCGTGCCATCAAGGGCAACTCGGAACCGCACTTTGGCTGAGCCCGTATCCAGCGCGTCCATCCGAGATTTCACAAGCATGTTCCAGCGCGCGCCAATGGCACGGCTCACCGACTTCATGTACACGGCCATCGGCGCGCGGGACGCATTCACCCCAGGTTTACCGTTCTCGGCCAAGCCGCCGTTAATCTTGCTCTGCTGCTTTCCCTCCTGAGGCACCTCGTCCGGCACGTCCTCGACGTTTTTCTGCCGTTTGCCCGTGCCCACCTTCTCACTCACTTTCACCGGCGCAGACACACTGGAGGCCACTTTCCGGAACACCATCTCTCCACCCAGATCTTCAATTTCATCAATGCGCTCCACCTCGGCACCGGGCTGCGGTTGTGGTGTCTTCTTCTTCGCAGGCACACTCGCCTTGGAGTTCGCACTCTTCGCCCCCATGCGGCTCACCTGCGGCTCAGACGATGCCGCTTTCGAACCCTGCGTGCCCACTCGCGCTTCACGTTGCACAGCAGATTTATCCACGCTCGACTGCCGCCCATTGGATTGTGGTAGCGGCGCACTCCCCTTGGGCCGCTCTTTGCTGCCCGCCTCCAAGTCCCGATCGGATTGTACGTCCTGAGGCGACTGAGGCTTCTTCGCCTCCCGCATTCCATCGGAATCCACGCGTTGCTTTTCTTGAAGCTGATCCAGCGGAGCAATGATGCGCGGACTGGGTTCCGGCGCGGTCTGGATCACTATTTCGATGGTCGGCTGGCGCGAGGACAAGGCCTGCGTCAACTTCGGAAACCACGCATTCTGAAAGACTAGCCACAAAATAAAGAGCAGGAAATGCACCGCCAGCGAGCAAAGCACCGAGACGCTCCATTGCACGCCCTCAGGCTGCCCGCTCATATCGGGCAACGCATTGATCGCGCGCCTTACAGTTGGAGGCCATTCCCAGTTCATGCGCACAACCTAGCAACGTGCCACTTGCGCACCACTCCCGCCTCCATGCAGCCGACCGTTTCCAAACGGTCCCGCATCGCACACCATTCTACGTCGGCCTCGCGACCATTCCTCAAAAGAGCGCGCCCGTTTTCCGATTCGCGCAACGCCGCCCCAGCATCAGACCACGCGCCATACACCGCGACTGCCGTGCGGGCCGCGTCACTCCAACTCGCTCCCGCAAAATGTTTCACCAGCGCGCCCGCCGCCCAAACGTCCTCCAGCGCAAGGCCATTCCCCGTCCCCGCGCAGACCACCACGAGGCGCTCCGGTCGCAGGGCTTCCACCGCTCCCGCCAAGGCAGCCAAATTCACCACCGCCCCAACCAAAACTTGGGAAGCGCCCGCGCAAGCCTGCAATGCCACAGTCCCGTTCGTCGTCGTCGTAATAATGCTCTTCCCCTTCTGATCCTGATACTCGAATGGCGAGTTCCCCAAATCAAACCCCTCGATGCGCTCGCCTCCCCGCTCCCCGCCCAACAATGCCGAAGGGCGCTGTGCCCGCAGCTGCAGCGCCGCCTCAATCGTGGCCACTGGATAAAACTCGCTCACTCCCCAAGCCAGCCCCGCCAGCATGCTCGAGGTCGCCCGCAACACATCGAAAACAACGCACAGCGCCCCCGCACTCTCGCTTTGGGCGAAAGCCGCGATGGCACAAGGCTGCAACAAAACGTCTATCTTCATGGGGTGGTCAGCTAGATGAGTCTGAAATTTATAAAGTTAAAATCCGCCCCGTACAATGCACTGCGCTAGCCCTTCTTCCATGTCAAACGCGCGTGATGAAACAGGTATTGCTGCATATATCCTCCATAAGGCCCAAATGCGCTCGCGCAAAACTCACGGATCGAGTTTTTTGTGACTTTTGCTGAACCTTCAAAATACTTCTCCCGAATCACCCGCTCTATCCAAACATCCACCGGAAATGCACGGAGCCGCTCGAATCCAAACAACAGCGCACAGTTGGCAACTTTTTCGCCCACACCGGGCAGGCGCATCAATTCTTTTTGCGCTTCACAATCCTCCAGCCGCGCAACTCCCTCGAGATCGACTTCCCCAGCGGCAACCAAACGGGCCGCCGCGAGAAGGTTCTTTGCGCGGTAACCCAGCGCACAAGCCCGCAAATCCGCCTCCTCCAAACCAGCAAAAGCAGTAGGCGTCGGGTACGCATAAACAGCCTTAGAACTCCACTCTAACGCTTCTCCAAACTTCCGGCGCAAAGTGTGAGAAATCTGGGCGATGTGAGCCACCTGTTTCATCGACGAGGTGATGAAGGTTCCAACGGCCTCCCACTTCGGTTGCCTTAAAATGCGCATCCCTCGGCAAAACTCTAGCGCCGATTGGCTAACCGCATCACTCGGAAACGTGCCGCAGATTTCCTCAAGTGGATGATCCAAAGCTAGATAATTCGTAGCCGCCGATGCCGCCCCTGCGTTGACAAACAACTCCCCGTCGCGCTGCTCCAAATACGTGGCCTGCGTTCCAATCGCCCCCATCCAGCCCTCGCCCTCGCGCACCCAGTGGAAAGTCTGACCACTATTCAACGTCAATTCTAGATCTAGCAGCGGCCTCCCAAGCGAAACGAGCTTCATCAAAATCTCCAGTTTCTTAGCGAATGAAATAACTTAAATTCTCCAATTCAGCCGCCAAATTCACCGAACTCACCACGGCGCGCTCCGAGACCTGCAAGACCGCCGGCGCAAAGTTTAAAATCGCCTGTATCCCACTTGAAACAAGATTATTAGCGACTTCCTGCGCGACGTGTCCCGGAACACTTAAAATCGCGATTTTAATCCCGCGCTCCTGCACAAACCCAGCGAGCGCTTCCATTGGCTGAATCGGGAGATTCAACGCCCCAGAACGACTGCGCTCAGGGTCCGCATCAAAGGCACCCACAATTTCAAACCCCTCGCGCTGAAAACCGTCATACCCCAGAAGTGCGCTTCCGAGCTGTCCGACGCCCACCAGAATAACCGGCTGCAAACTTGCCACACCCATTACCTGCAACAACTTAGCCACCAAGGCGTCAACCCCGTATCCCAAGCCGCGGGTTCCAAAGTGCCCGAGATACGCAAGATCTTTGCGCAACTGCGCTGGCTTCACCCCAGTCACGTTCGCGAGAGTGGCGGAAGACACAGTCTGTATCTTGTTGGCTTGAAGTCGCTGTAGAACACGGCAATAAAGCGAGAGTCGGTATACGGTCTTACGGGGGATTACACCTCTGTTCATACTGGGCTGGGGGGCAGGCGGATTGGGGAACATTTTGTTTGGGGAGCTCTGAGAGGGGGCTGAGGCGGTTAAGGCTTGAAACCTCCACCCCCAGAACCAGAACCTACCTCCAGAACCTCAAGGTGCGAATGCGTAAACTTACAAGCGCATAAGAGCATCCTATTGCTCCCTGAACCTAACTGAATGATAGTTGAGCGCTAACTGATTTGATTTTCCATGCGTATTAACCGTTATCTAGCAGCAGCCGGCCTGGGCTCAAGGCGCAGTGTGGAGACCCTCATTCTGGAAGGCCGCGTCAAGATTAACGGTAGACCCGTCGAAACCATGGCAACCCTCGTGGCGCCCGGAGACGTCGTGAAGGTTGGCAGCAAAACCGTTGCTCCGCAGGAAATTGTACAAGCCGTTTTATACAAGCCGGCCGGCTTCCTATGCACCGCCTCAGACGAACTCAGCCGCCGTACCATCTTCGACCTGCTCCCCACGGACTGGCCCAGAGTTTACCATGTGGGACGTCTCGATATGGAGAGCGAAGGCCTGCTCATTGTCACCAATGATGGCGATCTTTCTGAATCTATCGCTCATCCGCGCAACAAACTCGAAAAGGAGTACGAGGTGGTTTTGGACAAGTCTTTCGACCCAGCCCATGCGCAAAAGCTACTGCGCGGCTTTTACATAGAAGGTGGCCGGGCCAAGATGGAAGAACTCACTCAGCTCGGAGCGAATAAGCTTCGCGTCGTCCTTACGCAAGGCATCAAGCGTCAAATCCGCCTCATGCTTTACGATTGCGGCTACGAGGTGGAGTCGCTGAAGAGAACCCGCATCGGGACGTTGCGAATCGAAAAATTACGCGCAGGGATGTGGAGAATGCTCTCTCCCAAGGATATCGCTGACTTAAAGGCCGCCCGTGCACCGAAGAAGAGGGAACCGCAAGGGGTGCCGCGCATCGGCTCCGGGCCACGGCGTCCGCAGGAAAGGGAGTAGCGTTTCCTACTGGGAGGCCGCTGGTGCGAACGACGTGCGCCTGCGCGCTAGCTCTCGTATTTAGTGCGGCGCGCTCCCCTTCTCTCCACTTCAAAGAGGCGCGGTTCCCTTGACGGAAAACCGTGTCGACAAACGTTTGCCACGGGCTGTGTCTGTCGTTTTTTAAGCAGTGAACTCGCGATCTGTCTTTATTTAGACGGGGTGAAAAGCATGCTGCAAGTAGGCATTCTTTAAAAAGTTACAATTTTTTATATAACTCATTATTATATAGTTACACATCTGCAATGAACGTTAATAAGACTCATTTTTGAGTGCTGGCATGGCCGTTGCTTAAGGGTTTCTCACAGCCGTGATTGCGGCTTTCAACGCTTAACCAAAAACAAGCACACCATGACACACTCCTACCTAAAATCCACGCTGGCCCTCGCCACGCTCATCGCCCTCCCCACCCTCTCTTGGGCGGGTACAACCTCCGCACCTGAAGCAGTTGCACCTGTGGAAAAGCCATCAATCACGGGCAACCTCAGCCTGAATCTAGACTCCCACTTTATTTCCTTCGGTGCGGATACTTGGGGCGGTGGTGATAGCATGAGACACATCCTCTTTCACCCCAGCCTAGAGTTAAACAAGGCCGTAACAGACAACTTCAAGCTCATCTTGGGCACTTGGTGGGACGTCAACGACCAAAACACCTCCAGCATTGGGGATCGTGTTCAAGAAGTAGATGTGTGGTTTGGTGGTGCTTACACCACTGGTATTCTCACCACAACGGTCATGTACCAGCAGTGGATGTACGCCAACCTACACGAGCAAGCTGTTGAGCTAAAGCTTGCGGTTGACACATTCCTGAAGCCCTACGTCCTCATCCATGAGCGCTTGGCTACTGATTACAATGATGGAACCGTCGCGATTTTGGGCGCCTCTTACGACTTCAAGGCTGGTCCAGTCAGCTTTTCCGTTCCTGCAGCAGTAGAGGTCGAAAGCAGTGGCTACCACGGCGGGACGAAAGCCGGGTTCGGTTATGGTTCCTTGGGCCTTACTGGCTCAGTGCCCGTGGAGTTTATCTCTAAGGGCGCATCGTTTTCAGTCGGCGTCACTGGGTATACCACGAACAACAGACTCTTTGTGAAGGATGGTGCACCGTCAAACCCTGCGAAGTCTTTCCTCACCTACACCACAGGCTTGAGCATCCCATTCTAATTCAGACCGTGGTCTAAAATTTGGGTCATAGTAGAGAGAGAGGCGTTCGGGGGGGCGCCTCTCTCTCAAATCTCAACAAATATTTGTCAGACCCCTTTCTCAGCAGATCCGCAGCGCCACCGCTTGCCCCGGATTTAACCGGTGCCGGACTTACGCCCGCACCTCCAAGCAGCAAACTTCCGTAACCCGCGATCCGTCTTCTCCTTCATCTTTATGAAAATGGTCAACCAATCCGCCAAAGCCCTGCTCGCCCTCACCGGCATGGTCTTCACCCACACCGCCATCGCTGCCGACACCGTCAAAGTTGGCGTGCTCCACTCGCTTTCGGGCACCATGGCAATCTCCGAGACGTCCTTGCGCGACGTGCTCCTCTACACCTTTGACGAAATCAACGCCAAGGGCGGCGTCATGGGCAAGAAAATCGAGCCCGTCGTCGTCGATGGCGCCTCGAACTGGCCGCTCTTCGCGGAAAAGGCAAAGGAGCTCCTGGAAAAGGATAAGTGCTCCGTGGTGTTCGGTTGCTGGACTTCAGTATCCCGTAAATCTGTGCTGCCCGTGTTCGAGAAAAACAACGGTCTGCTCTTCTATCCCGTCCAGTACGAGGGCGAAGAAGAATCCAAGAACGTTTTCTACACCGCCGAAGCCGTCAACCAACAGGCCACGCCCGCAGTCGACTACATGCTCGATAAGAAGAAGGAAAAGTTCTACCTCATCGGGAGCGACTACGTTTATCCGCAAACCACCAATCTCGTTTTGCTCGAATATCTTCTGAGCAAAGGCGTTCCGCTCGAGAACATCGGTGGCGGCTTCAAAAAAGATGGCTCTGGTAAAATCATTTCCGCTGGGAAGTACACTCCCTTCGGTCACACCGATTACCAACAAATCGTGGCGGAAATCAAACAGTTCACCGCAGGTGGAAAAGCGTGTGTCATCAACACGCTCAACGGCGACACTAACGTTCCTTTCTTCAAGGAATATGCTGCGGCCGGTCTGACAGCTGAGACCTGCCCAGTAGTGAGCTTCTCCATCTCCGAAGACGAGTTTCGCGCTCTACCCGCCAAGCAGTTAGTGGGCCAGTTGGGGTGCTGGACGTACTTCCAAACCGTCAAGTCCGACGCAAACAAGGCATTCATCTCTGGATTCCAAAAGTGGCTTAAGGACACCAAGGTTGATGGCGTGAAAAAAGAAGGACGTGTAACCTGCTCCCCAATGGTGCTTTCCTACGACGGAGTGTACCTCTGGAAACAGGCCGTCGAAAAGGCGGGTTCATTTGATGTCGATAAGGTGCGCACCGCTCTCCAGAGCGGCCTCTCCTTCGACGGCCCCGGCGGGAAGGTCACCACTCAGAAGAACATGCACTTGACCAAGAACGTGTTCATCGGGGAAACCAAGGCAGATGGCCAATTCAAGATCCTCAAAGAATACAAAGATGTATTCGGCGAGCCTTGGCTTAAGGGCACCTTCAAGGCCAAGTAAATCCGGATTTGGTGTGTAATGCAGTTCGGGCGGGTCCGGCAGTTGGACCCGCCCACTTTTTTGCTCAGTGGATCTTTTCCATCCCTCCCTACGCATGCGCCGCCTACTCGTATTCCTCGGCTTTCTCTGCACAGTGGCTCTGCCAGGATTGCGCGCAGAAACCCCTGCAGAGGTCGTCGCCAAGGCAGTTGCCCTCGAGGACAAAACCGACGAACAGATCGCGCTCATCAAATCTCTTGCGCCGTCGCCCGAGCTCCTTTCCCTGCTCACGCTCTGGAAAGAGGGCGGCATCTTTCTGGTAGATTTGCCCGACAAATCCAAACTCCCCGTTCTCCTGGAAGAGGCCAAGGACGCTGATGGAAAACAAGCCGCCCTTCTCCTCCAATCCGGAAAACCTTACGCAGATGCCGACGGCAAGCCTCTACGCCTTTTGGCTTCCGATCTCAGCGCAGCAGAGACTGACTCCGAGTTGCGCTCCGCGATGAAGTCCATCCTCGATCTCGCCGGCCTCGCCGCTCCGGACGCGAAATCGCGGCTTCGTGCAATTGAAATCGTTGGTATGGAACAGGATCTCGCGAAGCTGCCCGCGCTCAAAGAGAGAACCTCAAGCGAACTCGATGCTGAAGTGAAGCATGCTCTTTTAGAAGCAATAGCCCTCACGGAGCTGAAATCAGCGGAACCCGAAACTGTGGTCGCCGCCTGCCGTGCCTTGGGCGAGCTTGGTTCCATCCGTAGCCAAGATGCGCTGCGCCTTCTGACCAAAGAATCCGGCCCGCAAGTCAAAGCCGCAGTGGAGGCACTCCAAAAAATTGAGCGGCATCTGGTCAACGTGAACTTCTGGGGAACGCTTTTTCGAGGGCTCTCGTTGGGGTCGGTTTTATTGGTGGCAGCACTTGGACTGGCGGTGACTTTTGGTCTGATGGGGGTGATCAACATGGCCCACGGCGAAATGATTGCGGTCGGCGCCTACACGACCTACGTGGTGCAATGCGTGTTTGGACCGGGGTTGGAACTGTCGCCATTTGGGCTGCACATCGCCCTTCCGAGCCTCAAAGCCACCGGCTGGCTGTACGACTGTTATTTTGTCGTGGCCATTCCCTTAGCTTTTATAACGGCTGCGCTGGCGGGAATCTTATTGGAGCGAACGGTGATCCGCTTTTTGTATCGGCGCCCATTGGAGTCGCTGCTAGCCACGTGGGGCGTTTCCCTGGTGGTGCAGCAACTATTCCGGCTGACCTTCGGGGCAAACAATGTGCAGGTCGCCTCGCCTTCTTGGCTGAGCGGAAATTGGACGATTCACGATGTTGGGATTGGTTGGAACCGATTGTTTGTCATTGGCTTTGCGGCGGTGATCGTCGTGGGAATATTCCAGCTCTTAGCGCGCACGCCGTTGGGACTGCTCATGCGGGCAGTGATGCAAAACCGCGCCATGGCGGCCTGCATGGGCGTGCGCACAGAGCGAGTCAACCTACTCACCTTCGGCCTTGGAAGCGGCCTGGCAGGGCTAGCAGGCGCTTTCCTGAGTCAGATCGGGAATGTCGGCCCGAGCCTCGGACAGAGTTACATCGTGGACGCTTTCATGACTGTCGTAGTGGGCGGGGTCGGCAGCATTTTCGGGACAATTTTTTCCGCGCTGGGCATCGGCATGCTCGACCAGACCCTGCAGCAAGTTCTGGGCAATCCCGTCCTCGGAAAAATCCTCGTGCTCGCGGGGATCATCCTGTTTCTACAATGGCGCCCGGCTGGACTCTTCGTCACGCGCAGCCGCAGTCTTGAAAACTAATGAGCGCCCAATCCCGCCGTGAAATCTGGATCGCAGCAACCGTGGCTCTCGTGCTGCTCGGCGTGATGCCGGCCCTCAACGCATGGGTGCCGGAAAGCTCGTTTTTCTTCATCAGCAACTTCACCATTAACGTGTGGGGCAAGTACCTCGCGTACGGGATTCTTGCCATCTCGGTGGACTTGCTTTGGGGATACACGGGCTTGCTCAGCCTTGGTCAGGCGCTTTTCTTCAGCCTCGGGGGCTACATGCTAGGGATGCACCTCATGCTCATGATCGGAAAGCTCGGCCAATACAAATCCGACCTCCCCGACTTTCTTGTATTTTTGGGTCACACGTATTTACCCGCCTTCTGGAGGCCATTCTACAGCCTCACCTTCGCCGCCGTGATGGTCTTCCTGCTGCCAATGACCATCAGCGCCGTCTTCGGCCTGCTCGCGTTCCGCTCGAGAATCAAAGGCGTCTACTTCTCCATCTTGACCCAGGCGCTCACTTACGGGGCATCTTTGATGTTCTTTCGTAACGACATGCTCATGGGTGGTAACAATGGCTTCACCGACTTCAAATTCATGTTGGGCTCCGACCTGCGCTCCGCCGCAACACAGCGCGTCCTCTACATCTTCACGGGAATCGTGCTGCTTGGGGTTTACTTTGGCTGCCGCTGGCTGACTCGGACAAAGTTCGGTCTCGTCCAGAGAGCCATACGCGACAGCGAAACACGCGTGCTTTTTTCGGGCTATTCCGCCGTGCAGTACAAGCTGTTTGTGTTCGTGATTTCCGCTGCCATCGCCGCAGTGGGAGGCGCGCTTTACGTGGCTCAGGTCGGGATCATAAACCCAAGTGAAATGACACCAGACAAGTCTCTGGAGGCAGTCGTTTGGGTCGCAGTCGGCGGGCGGGGCACGCTCGTCGGCCCGATCGTGGGAGCCGTGCTCGTTAACGCGCTCAAGAGTTGGGCAACGCACGCAATTCCAGATTTATGGCTGATTCTGTTGGGCAGCCTCTTTCTGGTTGTGGTCCTCTTCCTTCCAAAAGGGATCATCAGCATCCCTTCAGTGCTGCTTGATTTTTACAAGCGGCGCATCAAACGCCCAGAGCCTGCTGAGCCAACGCCTGTCACAACTTCCTCCGCTCTATGAGTCAGCACCTGTTTCAGTTGGCGGCAGAAGGCGTCAGCAAATCCTTCGACGGATTTAAAGCGATCAACGATCTCAACTTCTATCTGGAGGCCGGAGAACTTCGCACCGTCATTGGGCCCAACGGCGCAGGCAAAACAACCTTTCTGGATCTCATCACAGGCCGGACCCAGCCCGACTCCGGCAAAATCGAATTCGAAGGAAAACACGACCTGAGCGCCCTCTCGGAGCACGAGATTTACCGCCTCGGCATAGGACGCAAATTCCAAACCCCGACGGTTTACACGGACCACACAGTCCTTGAAAATCTTGTTCTCAGCCTCGCCGGTAGTCGCAGCGTATGGCGTTCTCTGTTCTTCAAACTAAATCGCTCACAGCGCGAACGCACTGAAGAAATTCTTACCACTATCAACCTCACCGAACATCGGGATCGAAAAGCGGGAACCTTGGCGCACGGCCAAAAACAGTGGCTTGAGATCGGCATGCTTCTCGCGCAGGAAGCAAAGCTCCTACTCGTCGACGAACCAGCCGCTGGAATGACGGATGAGGAAACCGCACGTACCGCAGAATTACTGCTGAGCCTCGCTGGCAAACACACCATCGTCGTCATCGAACATGACATGGTGTTCGTGCGTCAAATTTCCAAGGATCGAAAAGTCACCGTGCTGCACCAGGGTTCTGTTCTTTGCGAGGGGCCCGTGGACCGCGTGCAGGCCGATCCCAAAGTCATCGAAGTCTACCTCGGGCGCAAACACGTCCGCTGACCTATGCTCTCACTCGAACACATTGAAGTCTCCATTGGTGGTTCGCAGATTCTCAGGGGCGTGAGCTTCCACGTCCCGCCCGGCAGTGTCACATGTTTAATGGGGCGCAATGGCGTGGGTAAAACAACGACGCTGCGAACCATCACCGGGTTGTTAAAACACTCGCGAGGCAACGTGCTGCTGGATGGAGTCAACATCTCCAAACTCCCACCAGAAGAGCGGGCCCGCGCCGGAATTGGCTACGTGCCACAGGGCCGCGAGATCTTCCCTCACTTGAGTGTGGAGGAAAATCTGCACATCGGCTGCGTTGCAAGGGGCAAGTCCGCGGCAACCGGCTTGGAGCGGGTCTTTGCGCTTTTCCCGATTCTTAAGGAGTTCCTACCACGAAAGGGTGGAATGCTCTCTGGCGGTCAGCAGCAGCAGTTGGCGATTGGTCGGGCGCTCCTCACAAACCCTAAGTTGCTAATACTCGACGAACCTACCGAGGGCATTCAACCCAACGTCATCGACCAAATCGGCGACACTATCCGTCTGCTCAGGAAGGAGGGCGCCATGAGCATCCTTTTAGTGGAACAATATTTGGATTTCGCGAAGGAACTGGCAGATCGCTTCTGCATCATGGACCGCGGAACCATCGTCTCAAGCGGGACCATTGAGGAGCTCTCGGAATCGATCATACAGCGGCACCTTGTCATGTAAGTCGCGTCGCTGTGGCACCGAGCTTCCCATCAAATTATTTTCATACAATCGCCACACCATCCCGCTTGCTCCGCCGCCCGCATTTTCTCAATCTATAGTTCGAATGAAACTCCGCTCACTTTTTTTCTCCACACTCGCCCTCGCTCCCATCGCCACCTTTGCGCATCCGGGGCACGACCTTAATGCGTTACACCTGCACATCGGAGTTCCTGCTCCTCAGAACGCGCTCGACTTGCGCTTGACCTTCGCCGCGCTCGTCCTAGGTCTGGTTTTCCACGCTATGCGCACCTTCAAACGTCGCTAATTTTAAAGTGCACCTCACTCCTCGCGAACAAGAAAAGCTACTCGTCGTCGTCGCGGCTGACCTTGCCCGCCGGAGGCAGTCTCGTGGCCTCAAGCTCAATCACCCAGAGTCCGTCGCCATCCTCACCTACGAGATTCTTGAGGGCGCGCGTGATGGACGTTCCGTTTCGGATTTGATGAGCTACGGGACCACCATCTTATCACGAAACGACGTCATGGAGGGCGTCCCTGAAATGATCCACGACGTCCAAGTGGAAGGCACATTCCCAGACGGGACAAAACTAGTCACCGTCCATCACCCGATCCGATGATCCCCGGAGAATACATCCTGTCTCAAAGCGGCCCCATTGAGGCGAACACAGGTCTGCTCACCCGGACTTTGCGTGTCGCAAACACAGGAGATAGGCCCATCCAAATCGGGAGTCATTTTCACTTCTTCGAGGTCAATACGTTTTTGAACTTTGAGCGTCAGGCGGCCCTTGGATTTCGCCTCAACATCCCTGCGGGTACCGCAATTCGCTTCGAGCCGGGCGACACGCGCGACGTAGAGATCGTTGCGCTCGCCGGCACCCGAACCGTCTACGGACTCAACGGCAAAGTGAACGGCCCATTACCTTTGTTAACCTAATAACTGTATGGCGCTGCACCTCTCCCGTTCACAATACGCAGACATGTTCGGCCCAACGGTTGGCGATCGCGTACGCCTCGCCGATACCGAGCTTTTCGTCGAAGTGGAGCGCGATCTCATCGCCGAAGGCGGAGGTTACGGCAACGAGGTGAAGTTCGGCGGGGGCAAAGTCATCCGCGACGGCATGGGTCAATGCTCCCTCGCGCTGGACGCTGATTGTCTCGATTTAGTAATCACCAACGCGCTGCTGATTGATCCTGTGCTTGGAATTATCAAGGCGGACATCGGAATCAAGCATGGGAGAATCGTGGGAATTGGGCACGCGGGGAACCCTGGGATTCAATCAGGACTAGGATCCGCATTCGTCGATGCGACTACTGGAAAGCGCCACTCCATGACCATCGGGGCGGCAACCGAAGTTCTTGCGGGCGAAGGAAAAATTGTGACGGCAGGCGGAGTGGACACTCACATTCACTTTATTTGTCCGCAGCAAATCGACCATGCGCTGGCGAGCGGTATCACCACGATGATTGGTGGAGGCACAGGCCCAGCGACTGGGACTAATGCAACAACCTGCACCCCAGGGCAGTGGAATATACACCGCATGTTGGAAGCAGCCGACGCGTTCCCGATGAACCTCGGCTTTCTCGGAAAGGGCAACTGCTCCACTCCCGAACCGTTGCGCGAGCAAATCCTCGCTGGCGCCATGGGACTAAAGTTGCACGAGGATTGGGGCACCACGCCCGCCGCCATCGACTGCTGCCTTGGCGTCGCAGATGAACTGGACGTGCAGGTCGCGATTCACACTGACACGCTCAATGAATCTGGTTACTTGGAGGACACTCTGCGCGCCTTCAAGGGGAGGACAATTCACACCTACCATTCAGAAGGCGCGGGAGGCGGTCACGCGCCAGACATCATCCGCGTTTGTGGAGAGGCCAACGTTCTGCCCTCGTCCACAAACCCCACGCGTCCCTACACGGTCAACACAATCGAGGAGCACCTCGATATGCTGATGGTTTGCCACCACCTTGATTCACGAATCCCGGAAGACGTGGCTTTTGCTGAGTCACGCATTCGCCCAGAGACCATTGCAGCCGAGGATCTTCTGCACGACCTTGGCGCCTTCTCGATGATGTCCAGCGATTCACAGGCCATGGGTCGCGTGGGTGAAGTCATTCTGCGCACCTGGCAGACCGCCCACAAAATGCGGGCACAATTTGGCAAGCTGGACTCCCCGCTCCAAGCTCACGCCGCCGCTGATAATTTTCGCGCGATGCGCTACATCGCGAAGTACACGATCAATCCAGCGCTCACGCATGGGATAGCCCACGAAGTCGGCTCCTTGGAACCAGGAAAGCTCGCCGACATGGTGGTTTGGAGTCCCGCGTTTTTCGGCGTGAAGCCCGAGCTTGTTTTTAAAGGTGGCCTCACCGCCTTGGCGAACATGGGCGACCCTAACGCGAGTATCCCCACTCCGCAGCCGACTTTTTACCGTCCTCAATTTGCCTCGTTTGGACGGGCCCGATTTTCCACGTCTCTCACATTCGTGAGTGAGGTCGCGCTGCGTGAAGGGACTCTCGCTCCCCTTCAATTACAAAAGCGTCTCTCAGCCGTCCGAAACACACGCCACATCACCAAGCGGGACCTTCTGTGGAACAATGCGTTACCGCATATCGAGGTGGATCCCGAAACTTACGTGGTGAAGGCCGATGGCCGCGAATTGCGTTGCGAACCTGCGGCGACTTTGCCCATGGCACAGCGTTATTTCCTTTTCTAATTTGAATGCGATGCGGCTCATTCACGCCCCGCTCCCTGCCCACGAACTCCTCGGTTCCCGCTCCCTCATTTTTTTGCACACCGACCGCCTCCGTCTCGCGAAAAGCAGATGGCGTGGCACCGCTGAAGATGGTAGCGAATTCGGGTTCGTTCTTGAAAAACCGATGCGTCATGGAGCCTTCTTTTTTCAAACCGATGCGGCTCTTTATCAAGTCGTACAATTACCTGAGCCGGTCATTGAGTTCACACTACCCACAGCGCCCGGGGACTCGACTCGTCTGGGTTGGCTGTTAGGCAACCTGCATTTTCCTGTGGAAATACTACCCACCATAGTGCGGGTAAGCGACGACCCAGCCATCCGTCAAATGCTTCTTCGCGAGGGTATTCCACATCACCTCTCAGAAGCCTTATTCCAGCCGTTGGCAGGAGCGCATTCACATGGAAACTGACTCTCTACCTACGCTCGACTGGCTGCCAACTTTGCTGCAATGCGCCGATCCACTTTTCCCAACAGGATCCTACGCGCACTCCTTTGGACTGGAGGAATTGGTGCGACTCGGAGTAGTTCACGACGAGAATTCCCTCGCAGACTTCCTCTGCAGGCAGCTGCTTCCAGGGATGGAAAAGCTCGAGCTACCCTATCTTCGCTTTGGACTCACCTGCACTCCTGATGTTGCCACCTTATCAGAGCTAGACCGAGAGATTCACGCTTGGAAACTGGCTTCAGAAGCACGTCTGGCAAGTATTCAAACAGGCAACCGACGCCTTGCTGCGCTGCACAAGAATTGGCCAAGCGAGTTGACCAGCGATTTCCTCAGCAACCTCCGGGAGGGACATACCTTTGGCCATCACCTGATCGCCTGTGCACTGCAATCTCGTTTGCAACACATCCCACTGCAAGCCGCCCTTTTGTGGTATGGGTATCAGAGTCTCGCTGGGGCCTGCACTGCTGCGCTGAAATTAATCCGTATTGGTCAGGATGGCTGTCAGCGCGTTCTCACACTCGCCCTCAAAGAACTTCCAAATGTGGTGACCCGTTCGCTCACCATTCAGCGCAATGAGGCGGGTTGCTTTTCACCACTTTTGGAAATCGCCACAATGCGTCACTTGCTGGCGGAGGAGCGGCTTTTTATGTCCTAAAAGGGCAGGCAAATCTAACTACCCCCATGCAGCATAATTACGCGTGGCGCCGCCCCATTAAAGGCTCCAAATGAACTGGTTGAGCCGTGGCGTCGACCAATCCCACACGTTGTGTTTGCCGGCGAAAACTCAGCGTCCCCGAACGCTCCTCTTTGCCATCAGGCGAAATGGCCACCACGGGGATTTCGAATTCGCCATCTTGCAACGTAAAATGATACTGAAACGAGCCGTCCGGTTGGAGTTTAATCGGCGTGCCGTTGACGCTCACGGAAGCCTCAGGATGGGTGCCGCCGTAGAAGATAATCTCGGCGTTAAGATGCATGAAGAAGCCGCGCTGTTGGGCCACGCCGAAGGGCTGAGCGCTCCAACTGGCTCCCATCGGGCTGAACAAACTAGAACTGGCCGGCCCGAAGGCCGCTGCGAGTCGGGCGGTCAGGCCACTTGCGGCTTCACTGTGAAGCTTCTCTTGTAAAGCCCGACGCAGAAGACGGTCAATTTCATCAGAGCCCAGACCTACAATATCTATCAGGGATTCACCTAACAACATTGCCAGCAAGCGCTTCTGCTCCTCAGTCCAAGAAGGCGGAGACCCCGCACGCAAATGAATGTGGCCCTCGCCAGTAATACGCGAGATGGCTTCTAAAAGCGATTCCCCACCTTCCATGTGTTGCTGCACAAGCGTTTGAAGCCTCTCAAAGGTAAGCGTTTGGGGCACGGTTGCAAAGACTTCGTTGTGCGCTTCCGCAGCCAACGCATCCGCAGGAGTCCTCGCCTCTTTGGATCGCACCAGCGAATGCCATGCACCACGGCGACCGAAGTGACCCAACTCCGCAACGTAAGACGTATTAGCATCTCTTACAGGAACATACCAATTTTTAGCTCCAGGATGAATTTCCACCAGCGTTTCTACTTCTCCCGATAAACGCAACACGCGCAAGTAGTAAGCTCGCCGCGCATCTCTCATTTCAGACTCCGGTACACGCGACCAATTGAAGTCCCAATAAGAAAACAACCAGCGTGGATCGCGCGCGATTAAAAACAGGGTGTCTTCGTGATAGGTGGCGGGCAGAGTCCCGAAGCTTTCGTGATAAGTAGGCAACGAATCAGCGAGCCCTGAAAGGTGAGTGAGTCGCCCGCCCGCAGGAAAAGAAGAGCCCGAGGCTGAAGATGCGATTTCCGCGACACGGTTGGAATGAGTGCCATTTCCACCTCCATCTGAGAAGCTTCCATCATTATCTACCACCACGGCGGCTTCCATCACGGGTTCTTGAGACACCTTAAATTTGGCCGCTTTACGCACGGGTTTTTTCGACGAGGTTGATAAAGGAATCTGGAGATTAGCGAGTGGGTTGCCCATAAGTTTCAATACCCGTCTTCGTTTTGAGAGTAGGCATTGGCCCTACTAGAACTCAGGAATTAAAGCGAAATTGCATTTTGGCTGCGAAATGGGGGGCTACACGCGGTCAACGTAAGAAAAAGAGGCTTAAAAAGGCAACTTCAAAGAATTTGCTCCCCAAGAGGCCCTTTCGCGCCTCATTTTCCGAGGACTCATGCTCACCAAGCGCGTTATTCCCTGTCTCGACGTCCATGACGGCAAAGTTACCCGCGGCGTGCAATTCGGCCGCGCCGAAGAGGGCGGGCTGCGCAACGTCGGCGATCCGGTGGAACTGGCTTTGCGATATAACGCCCAAGGCGCGGACGAAATGGTCTTTTTCGATATCACCGCCAGCGCCCACGGCCGAGAATCCATGATTGGAGTGATCGAACGCACCGCCGCGAAATGCTTCATGCCGCTTACCGTGGGAGGGGGAATTCGAACCGTTGAGGATATGCGAGCCATGCTTCAAGCTGGGGCCGACAAAATCAGCATCAACTCCAGCGCAATTTCCACTCCAGAACTGATCTCCCAAGGTGCCGCGCGCTTCGGCTCCCAATGCATTGTAGTGTCCATCGATGCCAAAAAAACAGGACTGGATTTTTGGGAGGTACATTCTCACGGAGGCCGCAAGGAAACTGGCTGGGACGCTGTGGCGTGGGCCGTCCGCGCTTGGGAACTTGGAGCGGGAGAAATCGTGCTTAACTCGATAGACGCCGACGGCACCAAGACGGGCTTCGACTGCGAGATCACACGACGCATCAGCGAGTCTGTGGGGGTTCCCGTAGTGGCCAGTGGCGGGGCGGGAAAGCTTGAGCACCTCGCCGAAGTCCTGCTCGCGGGGAAAGCGGACGCGGTGCTGGCGGCGAGCATTTTTCATTTTGGAGAATACACCGTGAGTGATGCTAAACGCCACCTTGCCAGCCACGGCATAGCGGTACGCCCCGAGCAATGCGTGTTACAATAAGCGGGCCCGGAAAAGAAATTTTAGCGTCGCATCCTTCCACTCCTGAATGGCTCCCAACGGATATCTAGCGCTGGTTTTACACGCGCACCTGCCCTACGTGCGGCATCCGGAGCATCCTCATTTTTTGGAGGAAGACTGGCTATATGAGGCAATTACAGAGACCTATATCCCGCTGCTAACGCTTCTTGACGGCTTGGTGCGCGACTCCGTTCCCGCGTGTTTTAGTCTCACTCTCACACCGACTCTCTGCCACATGCTGAGGGATCCCCTTTTGACACAGCGTTACGGCGCCCACCTCAATCGCTTGGTGGACCTTACCCGCAGTGAAGTCGAACGCACCGCAAAAGACGGACAACTCAACCAGATCGCCCGCTTCTATCTCGCCCGTCTAGAGCACGCCCAAAGCGACTGGAATGATCGCTGGAAACAGGATCTCGTCTCTGCCTTTAACTCGTTTTCCGAGCGTGGGGTTCTGGAGATAATTACGTGCGCTGCGACGCACGGTTTTCTACCGCTGATGGAAGTCTGTCCCGAGGCGATGCGGGCGCAAGTGCTCATCGGCCGAGACCATTACCAGGAAACCTTCGGCCGCGCCCCAGCCGGAATATGGTTGCCCGAATGCGCCTATGTGCCAGCGCTTGATCCCATTTTAAAGGAAGCGAATTTGCGCTGGTTCGTCATCGACTCACACGGTCTGATGTTTGGCAGTCCGCGCCCTAGGTACGCCATTTATTCGCCGTGTTTCACTCCCTCGGGACCAGCAGCATTCGGACGGGACAGGGATTCGAGCCGACAAGTGTGGAGTGCAGAGGAAGGCTACCCAGGGGATCCAGCGTACCGGGATTTCTACAGAGACATTGGTTACGATGCACCCATCGAACATCTTAAGTCTTTTTTTGGAGATCAACAGCGCCGCTTCACTGGGCTGAAGTACCACCGGATCACGGGTAATACTAGCGACAAAGAACTCTACCAAAGGGATTGGGCGCTGGGCGCAGCGGATCATCATGCGGCGCATTTTCTAGAAGCCCGCCGTTCGCAAATCGCGAAGCTGCGCGAACATATGAACACTGCTCCCGTGGTGCTCAGCCCGTTTGATGCAGAACTCTTTGGGCATTGGTGGTTTGAAGGACCCGAGTGGCTGAATAGTTTTCTGCGTAAAGCCGCCTACGACCAAAACGATTTCCAGCTCACCACGCCGACGCGTTACCTCGCGGAAAATGCGACGCACCAAATGGTCGCTCCAGCGGCGTCCAGTTGGGGGCACAAAGGTTACTGGGAAGTGTGGCTGGAAGAATCCAATGCGTGGATCTACCCACACCTTCACGCCGCCGCCCGCCGGATGACAGAGCTCGCGCGCAAACACATTTCAACAGACTCCCCGCTCCTCCTGCGCGCCCTTGCCCAAGCTGCCCGCGAACTCCTTCTCGCACAGTCCAGCGATTGGGCCTTCCTGATGAAAACCGGCACCGCGCGCGAATACGCCACTGCCCGCACGGAAACCCACCTGCACCGATTCACACGATTGTTCGAGCAAATCTCCAGCGACGCGATTGAAGAACCGTTTCTGGCACACTGCGAATTTAGGGACAATATTTTCCCAAATCTGAACTGGCGCTACTACGCTTAACTGCGATTCGCGAGTGGGATGCTACGCCGGTAAACGCGCCAACAGTAAACTGCGCAACTCCTCTGGAATCGGTGCCGCCTCCAACCTTCCTGCGGAAGGATCCAGCGCAGCGTGAACGGCCACGGCCTCACCTGTGGCCACAACTTCATGCGACTCCGCCCTGCGAAACTCAAAGCCATAACGAACGGAACGATTCCGTACTTCACGGACCACCAACACGACGTCCACCAACTCCTCGAAGCGCAACGGCTTCTGATACTCGCAACCGACCTTCAATCTCGGCCAACCCGTGGCTTGCCCCGCGGTCGCAGTGTGTACGGAAAATCCGATGGAGCGCAGAAACGCGTGCTCGGCGGATTCCATCCAGCGGAAAAAATTAGCGAAATGAACGATCCCAGCCATGTCGGTTTCAGCAAATTCGACGCGCCGTTGCTGCACAAATTCAAAGCTCATACACGGATCAACTCTACTCTGGGCTAAGGGTCAAACTTGTTTATAAAGCGAACGTTGAGAAACCTCCAAAAACCGCTCGGCCATTCGCTCCATGGAAAATGCTTCTTGGACTTTTTGCATCCCAGCGAGGCCCAGTGACCGCGCGCGCTCCGGTTCCAAAAGCAGCGCTTCCCACGCCAAAGCCAGAGCCGATGCCGAGCCCGCTTCGACCAAGACTCCTCCACCCGTTGCCTCGACAATTTCTGGAAACGCCGCCGTACGCGGCTGCACCACCGGCACGCCGCATGCCATCGCCTCCAACAAGTATAACCCAAACGCCTCGCCGTATGTCGCAGGCACCGAGAGCAGGCTCAGTCCCCGTAAAAAACGCTCCTTTTCTTCGCGGGTGATATTCGTTGAAAACTCCGAAGCCCCCGCCAAACCCGCCGCCTTAAGACGCGCCTTTTGTGCCTCCACAAACGCCACGTCACCCTCGATCAGCGTCCCTGCGCAATGCAGACGCGCCGTTGGCACACGCCCGCGCCGATGTAGTTCGATAAATGCTTCCACTACAAGACCAAGCCCTTTGCCAGGAATCAACCGCGCGAGGAAACCCACCGTCGGGTTCTCCGGAGCCTCTTTCGCAGCTACAAACCCCTCCAAACCAAGTCCATTCGGAATTACTTCAATACTGCCCACAGCCAATCCAAGGCGCCGTTCCATCAACTCCCCAAAAAAACGACTGGGCGCTATAACCCCATCCAACTCTCCAAGCCGCGCTCCCATCTCTTTCCAAGAGCGCGCGCTCCATGGCTCCGGCAAACCGTCTAAAAAACTGTCTTCTCCCTGGAGCGAGGCAAACACCGGCACGCCCGTCTCACGCCGAATCCGCCTTGCCACGCCTGCAAGCAACCCCGTGGAAAGCCAGATCACGTCCGGACGGTCGATCTGACGAATCCATTCGATCAACTTATCGAGCTCGCGATTTTGCGCTCCCTGCTCTCCCTGAAGCATCGAGAGCGTGATCTGGCCGGTATCGGCGCCCTGGGTCATCCCAGAAAAACGACCCAGCCATTTCAGAATCACGGGATGATCCAACCACCGGTCTAACCAACGCGGGGCGTGCCGAAACCACGAGAACTTCTGTTGCAGATACACGTTCAGTCCGCCAAAGAAAACAGGTGCCTTGGGTGATGCCGCACTTTCATCCAAAGTCAGCGGAAGATAGAGCGGCAACAAAATGGCATCGTGCCCCATCGCACAAAGCTGTTTGGCAAGCGCATTATCGCGCATACAAACTCCACAATAATAACTACCTGTGCCTGGAGTTAAAAAGAGCAGCTTCATTCGGGGATTATTTCTTAAGCCTCTGTTTGGACTAAACCTTACCGGCACGCTCCATCGCCTTAACCTCGTCCCACAGCAGATCCAACGCCTCCAAAGACATTCCATCGCCAGAAAACTCCCGACGGCGCATCAGGTCCTCGACTCCTCGAAAACGCCGCGCAAACTTCCGCGTCGCGCCACTCAGTGCAACCTCGGGATCCAACTTGAGTTTACGCGTCAAATTCACCACCGAAAACAACAAGTCGCCCAGTTCTTCCTCCAACCGGAGTTCGCCCTCGTACATCGCGCCCTCCACCTCGGCAAGTTCCTCCCTAATCTTCGCCAAAACCGGCGCCGCTTCCGCCCAGTCAAAGCCGATCTTCGCCGCCCGTTTTTGCACTTTAGCCGCGTACTGCAAAGCCGGCATACCTTCTGAAATGCCATCCAGAGCCGATTCCGTGGGCACACCCCCTTTTTCTTGCCGCTTGATTTCCTCCCACCGCACGAGCACAGCAGCGGAATCCTCGACGTTCTCCGACCCAAACACGTGAGGATGTCGGCGCACGAGTTTCTCCGCAATCCCAAGCGCGATTTGATCAAAATTAAAGCGGCCCTGCTCCGTGGCAATCTGACCATGGAAAACGACTTGGAGCAGCAAGTCGCCAAGTTCTTCACAAAGGTTAACGTCATCCGAAGCATCGATTGCCGCGACCACTTCGTAAGCCTCTTCCAACAGACCGCCCCGAAGAGTGAGGTGGCTTTGTTCACGATCCCACGGGCAACCGTCCGGCGCGCGAAGGGCGGCTACCACGGCGCGGAGCTGTTCGATGGGGGGCAAAGTCGGATCAGGCGGAAGCTGAGCGGGCATAGGCCTTCAGTTTATAGCGAAGTTCCCACATTTTTGGATAATTAGTTGCAGCGGTTTTGGAATGATTAGCCGGCGGGACTGAATGGCTCATCGCGCGTTCGTCTCAGCCGAAGTTCAATGCGGGCTCGGGCCGCTAGCTTTTTGACGTGCCACAGCATGGCGAACCGTTTATCCAAAGGCACCCTCATGAACGTTCCCGTTTACCGACTCATTTGCACTTCGGCGGTCACTATTTTTGCCGTTGGTTGCGCCTCGCATCCAAACTCCCCGATTACGATTGGCACCAAGCCGCAGCTCGTGCCCTCGGCGAAGCACGCTGGAGAAGGCCCGGCCTGGAATGCGGCAACCCGCACCCTTTATTATGTCGGCGACGACCGCATCTCCAAGATGGTCGACGGCCATGCCTCGCGGGATTTTCGCAATCCAGTGGCAGGCGCCAATGGCCTTTTAATTGACCGCCAAGGGCGTCTGCTGGCCTGTGAAGCGGGCAATCGACGCGTTACTCGGACGGACACTAAGGGCACCGTGACTTTCCTTGCCGGTACCTTCGAGGGGAAAAAATTTAACTCCCCAAATGACTTGAGCATCGACTCGCAAGACCGCATCTACTTCACCGACCCACGTTACGGCCCGCGGGATACCATGGAAATTCGCGACACCAAAGGTGAGCTCGTCGAGGGCGTTTACCGGATCGATGTGTCTGGTAAAATCACCCAAATCTTGGGCCGTGATTCCGTAGACCGTCCCAACGGGTTACTGGTCTCCCGAGACGACAAATTCCTTTTCGTCGCGGACAACAACAGCACCGTGGGTGGAGCCCGCAAATTATGGCGCTTCGACCTGCGCCCGGACGGTTCTGCCGACGCTGGAAGCCGCAAACTGATTTTTGACTGGAAGACCAGTCGCGGGCCCGACGGACTTAAAATGGATACGCAGAACCGGCTGTTTGTCACTGCAGGCAGGAGCCAAGCCAATCTCCCTCACGAGACGGTAAAACCTTATTCTGGAGGCGTGTACGTACTTTCAATTGAGGGACGGCTTCTCGACTTCATTCCGATCCCCAACGATGAGGTGACCAACTGCGCCTTCGGTGGAGATGATTTCAAGACCCTTTACATCACAGCGGGTGGGACACTCTGGACGATTCCCGTCAATACACCTGGCCGGTTGACGTACGAGCCGAAAAAGCGATAACGGCGCGTTAGATACGCTTCCCCACATAAACGCGAGTGCGCTGGAAACGCGTACGAATTTCTCAGCTCCGTTTCCATTGATTGTTCGCAAGCGAGTGCGTTTAGAGACAAGCGCATTGCTTCGAAAAGACGCCTAAAGACCGGCAGAGTTTTGGCACCCAAATCTCAATCCAAACAGCTTTGGTTCGTGAAACCGAAATTCAGTAAACCATACAACGAAAAATAATAGTGGCAACAGCGACCCTCTTCCCAAATTCTCATGTCAACCGATTGCGGTTGACCATTAGTTGCGCTCTTCTGTTTTTTTGTCTTCTTCTCGGCGTTGGGCACGGCGCAGATCTGCGTGCGGCCTCAAACCAGTTAAGCGTTGCTGTGACGCCGGATGAGATTCAATTCCGCTGGGCGGCCGAGGTTCGCGGGACAGTCTCCATCACACGCCTTCCTCTCGCCACAAACCAGATGACAACAAATGCCGCGGAGGCGCCATACTCGGACAGCGTCGTGGTATGGCGTGGTGAGGCTTCTCAACGTCGCGCGAGTATTCCACGGTTCGAAGGTGCGAGTGACCGACTCTTTGCGAGATACCAGATGGGATCAGTCAACGGAAAAGAAACTATCGGCTCCCCCCAGTACGTCACGGACTTCAGCACTCTACCGCGCCGGAAAAACGCTCTGGGCGCGGGCGTTTCAAAAAAGGGGATTACTTGTCTTCTCGATGAAGCCGATGGAGTGGCGCTTGGATGTGCCCAAGTGAATGAGAATATCGATATTGCTGGACTGCTGGATCTTCAAAGCCCAGCTCCCAAAGCTCATTTTATTTATGAGGGCAGGTCCATCGGGCTGCGTCCGGCGAGCGTGGCGCTTTTGGACAAACACTTAAAAGTCGCACATGAAAACGGACAACGCGTCACCGGAATTCTTCTCAATAACGTGCGCGCTAACACGCCGGCTTCGTCGCCTTTAGTGCATCCGCTTACCGATCCCTCGCGCGTTCCAATCGGTCCTAGCGCGTTTAACACAGCAACAGAAGACGGAGTTCTTCTTTACCGCGCAATTATTCACTGGTTGGTGGAACGCTACACTCGGGAAGATGCCGCCTTCGGAATGCTCAGCGGGTTGGTCATCGGAAATGAAATGCAGAGTCACTGGTCCTGGTACCACCTTGGCAATGTGGATCAAAGGATCGTAATCCGCGAGTATTCAGCGGCCCTTAGAATTGCGGATTTGGCGACTCGTTCGATGCACGAGCATTTTAGTATCTACGTGTCACTCGAACACCACTGGAAAATGTCCGCTTCCGAAGATCCAACAAAGGGTTTTTCGGGTCTGGAGGCGATCTCAGGAATTCAAAGAATCTCGACGGAGGGTGGAAATTTTCCGTGGTTGCTCGCTTTTCATCCCTATCCGCAAAATCTATTTAAATCTGAATTCTGGAACGACCGCTCGGCTCCTCTGCGGTTTGATGCACCTCGGATAACTTTTCACAATCTTGAGGTGCTCCCCGCATTTCTCGGACAACCCGAATTTCTCTTCGAGGGAAAGGTTCGGACGATCGCACTTACAGAACAGGGATTTCACTGTGACGCAGGAGAGAACGGAGAAGCACAACAGGCAGCGGCATTTGCACTTGCCTGGAAAAAGATTCAGGCAATCCCCTCGATCGAATCCTTCCTTTATCACCGACACGTGGATCACCCCGGAGAAGGCGGTCTACTCTTGGGGTTGCGTGCACACGATGGCAGCAGCAACGTGAACGGCATCGGAAAGAAACGCGCGATTTGGAGCGTGTTCCAAAGTGCAGGAACGGAGGGGGAGGACGCCGCGTTTGCTTTTGCTCTTCCAATTGTGGGACGCGCGGATTGGAGCAACTTGATCTCCTCGAAGTTTGAGCCGCCAAGGACGCCGTTTCACGAAGCTGAAAACGTCGTTTATGATTTTGTACAAAAACGCCAATCCGCGCTGAAAGAGAATGTTCAAAATGTCGCTAAAAAAATGGTTGGACCTGAGGACGAAATCCAGCGCCCCGGATTGTTAGAGCATCCGACGCCGAAAGGCCTCGGGCGTCTTTCTTTCAACGTCGAACTCCCTGCCGAAAAAGACGGGGATTGTTTGCTCTTATTCGATGCCTTACTGAATCACGAAAAAAGTTCAGGAGCGGCTTTCTCCGTCGAAGTCGAAGGAAAAGAGGTTTTCGCCAAGAGTCTGAAGGCTCTCGAAAAAGTGCCTGCGGAAATTTCACTCAACGCCTGGCGGGGACAGAATGTGACGGTCTGCTGGCTTGTGGATGCTTTGAAAGATCCCAGTTACGATTGGACGACTTGGGTCGCGCCTCGGATCGTCGTGAGAAAGAACGCGCCCCATCAGTGAGGAAATAAAATACGCCTCGAAAGCCGTGATCGACTGACGGCGTTCTGAAATTGAAAGGACAACACCTACGGATTGTTCCTACGACTTGCGACCAGCACCGAGTTCGTGCGGCTTGTAATCAGCAGCATGGTAGGAACTTCGTACTAGCGGGCCCGAAGCCACGTACTCAAAACCTTTGCGATATGCCGTTTCCTTGTGCTGCTCAAAGACCTCTGGGCGAATGTATTCCACCACCGGAAGATGCTGCGGACTGGGCCGAAGATACTGGCCTAGCGTGAGGACCTGAACACCGGCTTCGCGCAGATCGTCCATCGCCTGAAAGAGCTCCAACTCCGTCTCACCCAAGCCGAGCATCAGGCCGCTCTTGGTCACCATAGAAGGCGCCATCTTCTTCACAAGCGCAAGCACTTCCAGTGAGCGTTTGTATTTAGCTCTGGAACGCACCAACGGGGTCAGACGTTCGACCGTTTCGAGATTGTGATTAAAGATTTCGGGTGCGGCATCCACCACCAAACGCAGGCATTCTTCCTTCGCATGAAAATCCGGGGTGAGCACCTCGATGGTAATCCCCGCGTTGACGCTGCGAATAGCAGTGATCGTATGGGCAAAGTGCAGCGCTCCGCCATCCTTCAGGTCGTCGCGCGCGACAGCAGTCACCACGACGTGCTTCAACTTCATACGCCTGACGGCTTCCGCGACCCGTTCGGGTTCATCGACTTCCAGCGCAAACGGTTTCGCTGTTGTGACCGCGCAAAAGCCGCAGGCCCGCGTGCAGCGATCGCCCGCAATCATAAATGTCGCGGTTCCTTGGCTCCAACATTCCCAGCGGTTGGGGCACTGCGCCTCTTCGCAAACCGTGTGCAGCTTCAAATCTGACACCAACGCTTTGGTCGAAAAAAACACGGGATTCGAGGGCAAGCGCACACGGATCCAATCCGGCTTACGGGTTTGATGCAGTGCGGGATCAATCTTCGAACAGGACATGCGCGATGATGCTACCGACTCGGCCGGGGAAATCAACCGCCGCGCTGCAAACGGAATGCCTCACAGTAAGAGTTCCAACCAGAAAGTCCGTACATGAGGGGCGCTCAGTAGCTACGAAACCAAGGGTCCGTAGTTTCAAAGTGTGTGGAATGTGGCATGCTCCGTCCGTGGCACGTTTCCTTTTTCTATCGCTTCTCTTCATATTTTGCGTTTTCCAATCACCGTCTGCTTTTGGGCAACAGTCAGAGCCTACGCGACAAGCTACTCTAAAGACGCTGAATACGGATTTATCTGAAGCCGCTCGTTTAGAAGCATTTGTGTTGCTTGAAAAAACAGGAGCGCTGGATTCCAAGCAGATTTCCCGTTCCCTTTGCGATACCGCGCCTGCCCTTCGTGCGGCAGCTTTGCGCGTGGGAGAAGGCCTTGTAAACGGAGACACAGAGCTTGAATTACGGCTCATTGCCCTCAACCACGACCGCTCGGCGCTGGTGCAGCTACAACTCCTCAAATCACTGCCGAATTTCTCTCATCCCACCGCTGCAATTGCTCTGAAAAAGGTTATCCAGACGCTGCTTAAATCATCCGACCCCGCCCACCGTTCCGCCGCTGAAGCCGCAGCAAAAGCACTTCAGCCCGTCGCCCCTTAATCTCTAGCCTCACTTCAGATGCACGATCCAATCGCCCTCGCCCTCGCCGAAGACCTCGGCAGCGGAGACGTCACCGCAGCGTTTTTTGTCGAAAAGCGCCCAGGCAAAGCACGGCTTTTCGCGAAAGAAAACGCCATCGCGGCGGGAGTCGAAACAGCAGCAGAAGTTTTTTGCCGCGTCGATGCCACCACAAGGTCGAACATCATACGCCCGAGCGGCAGTCGCCTTAAAACGGGTGACACCGTGCTGGAAATCGAGGGTTCCCTTCCCTCGCTGCTCTCCGCCGAACGCGTGGCGCTGAACTTTCTCCAGCACCTCTCCGGCATCGCGACGCTTACCGCTCGTTTCGTCGCTGCCGTTTCCGGAACAAAGGCGCGTATTTTGGATACACGCAAGACGGTTCCATGCCTACGTTTACTAGAAAAAGCCGCCGTCCTTTCCGGAGGAGGAACGAACCACCGGATGGGTCTTTACGACATGGCCATGGTTAAAGATAACCACCTCGCGGCAGGGACGACTCCGCAACAATTGCAAGCAGCGATCGGCCGATTACGCAGCGAACGTCCCGGCGTGCGCGTCGAGTTGGAGGCAGACACCCTTGCACAGGTTGCCCAGTTTTTGGAACTGCGCGGCGTGGACGTCATCCTACTGGACAACATGCCGCCAGAGGTCATGCGCACGGCGGTGGACATGACCGCAAAACGCTCGCCGCACGTGCTGCTGGAGGCTTCCGGCGGGGTGTCATTGGAGACGGTTGCCGCCATTGCAGAGACGGGAGTCGATTTTATTTCAGTCGGAGCGCTGACGCATTCGGCCCGTGCAATTGATTTCTCGATGGAATTGCTGGGATGAACTTGCACAGCGTTCCCCTTTTAAAACCTCATGCTCACTGGTCATGTCACATGGCTTTACGCCTTCGATATCGCCCACGACATGCGACGTGAGCCCCTAAAAACGGTTCTTGGACGCCCAGTCGAACCGTGGTTGCTGGCCACCGACCATCGCGTGCCTCGCCAGTCTTTCTTCCACCGCCCCCAAACCATAAGACTCCCGCCTTTGGAAAGCGCCTTGCCAGGGGGCGGCAGCGGCAACTTGGAGCGCACGCTCAAAATACTCCCGGTCGGCGGTTTGTCTCTCGCGATCACTGCGCCGGTGTGCGTGGATTCTTTGAGCCAACTTGTCCCATGGCACGAACCGCCCTCATTGGCAGCGGCGTCCGCGATGCGCAATTTAGCGCAAATGGTGGTGCAAGATATTCGCGAACACCTCATTCAACCCATTGATTTTCCAGAAGAAACGGAGGCCTATACCGTGTTCCGTCTTGATCCTCCGTGCGATCAGGACGCGATGGCCTGGCTCGCGCAGCACCGCCGCGAAGTTGCCGCTCTGCTGACGCAGGAGTTAGATGCGGAGCGACTCTGTGCCGAGGAGGTTGCAGAAACCACTTCTCGATATTTAGGTTACTACAAGGACGACCTCCTCGTGGTGGACTGGGACGCGGCCCTTTTGCTGGATCGACCTGGCCCAGCCAGAGAAATTCTACATGTGCTGGAGCTCGCCAACCTCCAGTTGTGCGAGTTGGAAGCGTACGATCGCCTTCTCGACTCGGCGATGGAGCGGTCCTACACGGACTTAAGTCGCCGGCGACAGCGAAACGGAGCTTTGTTGCGGAAATTAGGAGAGCTGCGAATCGACCTCTCGCGGCTTTCAGATGAACTGACCCACGCAGGTAAATTTCTGGGTGATTGGCATTTGGCTCGCGTATACGAGGCAGCCTCTTCCCGCTTCCACTTGAGCGACTGGCAACGCGTAGTGGACGACAAATTGAAGACGCTGGATGACCTCTACCAGACGTTGAAACACGATCAGTTCAACCGCTGGCTTCTTATCTTGGAGTTGGTGGTCATTGTCATCCTCGTGCTGGAGGCGACCCTCGTCATCTACCCGCTTTTGCACCGGTAGCGCATACGGCTCAGTTTTTGCCGCTGTCCAACCACCTACCCGAGCGCCGTCGCAAAGCTAGACGAAGCAACCTGCTTTGCAGCATTACTGCGCGCGATCCAACCACCACCGAGAACAGCGTCACCCGCGTAGCACACGGCTGCCTGCCCCGGAGTGACTGCGCGCTGCGGAATCCTGAGGCGCACAGTTGCGCAGCCGTTTGACTGGGGATGAATCGTCGCCTCGGAAGCAGGGTGCGCGTAGCGTATTTTGACGCTGCACTCGAACGGAGCACCGCCTTCAGCGAGCGGCGTGTTCCAGTGGCAGTGATCCATCTCGAACGATTCAACCACCAAGTCTTCCGCCTCCCCGACAATCACACTCCGGCTTTCGGGATCGATGTCTATAACGTACATCGGTTTAGGCGAGCCACCTGGCAATCCCTTGCGCTGGCCAATAGTGAACATTTCAATCCCCTCATGGTCGGCCAGTCGGTTGCCCGCCTTATCAAAGATTCCGCCAGACTGAAACTGCACATCTCCTAAATGACTTTTTAGAAAAGCCTTATAATCATTGCCGGGGACAAAACAGATTTCCTGGCTGTCGACTTTATCCGCCGTCTTGAGCCCGAGTTTGCGCGCAATAGCACGAATTTCATGCTTTTCCATCCCGCCCAGCGGAAATAAGGAGCGACTCAACTGCTCCTGACGGAGACTAAACAGAAAGTAACTTTGATCCTTACGGGGATCCTTTCCTTTGCGCAGTACGGAGCGGTCTGGGTGATGGTCTACAATCGCGTAATGACCTGTGGCAATGTACTCGGCTCCAATGGCCTTTGCCTTGGTCCAAAGATTGCCAAACTTGACCTTCTCATTGCACATAACACACGGGTTAGGCGTACGTCCCGCCTGATATTCAGCGGTGAAATAGTCAATGACCTGCCTCTCAAAAGCCTCCGCCTCGTCGACCACATAATGGGCCACTCCCAAAGCATGCGCCACTCCACGCGCATCCGCGATCGCCTGCGGGCCGCAACACTTGTCCTCAGCCCGCGACATGCAGTCCTGCGGCCAGACCTTCATGGTCACACCCACGACTTCGTACCCCTGCTCTTTGAGCAACCAAACCGCCACAGAAGAATCCACCCCACCACTCATTCCCACCAGAACGCGCGGACGGCGTGCCTCATGACCGGAGGAAGAAGGCACAACACCGTCAACGGTTGAAATTGGGTATAAAGGCTCTGACGAATCGTTCATCTCACAATAGGCATTAGCCGGTTCAATTCAGGTCGCTCAATTAAAGTGGTTCCTTTCACACTACAGGAACAGGCGGGTACCACACATACAGCATTAAATACACTAAAACACCGGTTACCGATACATACAACCAAACCGGAGCGGTAATTCTCGCCCACCGCTTGTGGACATCATAACGCCCCTTTATGGCAGGAATCACCGTGAGCACTACGAGCGGCAAAACCAATATAGCAAGAGGCACGTGAGTGAGCAGGATCGCAAAATAAATTATCTTGGGCCACCCTGGATACGTAAACTTGGTTACCGCGACCACATTAAAATGGTAAACCAAATAACAGGCGAGAAACGCAGCAGAGACAGCGAGTGCGCCCATCATTAAAACTCGGTGCAAGCTTTTGTATCCTGCCTTAATTGCAATTAAACCACTCACAATCAAAATTGTAGCGGCAGAATTTAGTGTGGCATTAACAATGGGTAAGCCTTGGACATTCATTACGGATTATTCTTTTAACAACGAACGGATCGCTTCCTCCAAACGTTTTCCAGCTTCGGCGCTTTCTTCTCCCACGCCTTCAAAAAAACCACGCACCCACCCCTGAGCATCCACGAGAACCAGACGCGTACTGTGTGTGACAGGTTCCGCAGGATTTTCCGAGCGTGTCAGAGAGAGTTTGAAACCGTGATTGGCCAGCGAAAACACCGAATTCACAGGACCAGTCAAGAAAGACCAGCGTTTATCAGCACCAAACTTTTGAGCATACTTCTGAAGCACCTCAGGTTTATCTTTTTCTGGATCGCTGGAAATGGAGAGAAAAGCCACTCGACTTTCACCAACGAAAGCCTTGTGTAAATCACTCAAGCGACTGGTAAGCGCGGGACACGGGCCCGGACAAGTGGTGTAAAAGAAATCGACCACCCACACTTTCCCCAACATCCCACCAGAGTTAAACGACTTTCCGTCTTGGTCCGTCAATTCAAACGCGGGAACCTGCCAATACTTTTGAAGAGTACCATTTGAAGGTTCCAGAGGAGCCACAATCGCAGCAGTAGAGGAAGGCGAAGGCTTGCATCCCGCTAGGATTAAAAACAATGCGGCGATCCAATGAAAACCATGAAACGGAGACTTCATATTCCTTCAAATTTTAGAAACGGGAAAATGCCAAAAGACCCAGCATCAGTGGAAGGTAAATAATTGACATGAAAAACAGACGTCTGGCGCTGACTCTCGAGCGCTCCATTAAAAACACCAGTGCTGCACCGCTAAAACAAATATTCAAAAGAGTGGCGATGACTTTATAAAGAACCCCCACTTTACCCAACCAAACGGGCGCAAAAGTGACCGCTGAAAGTAGTATGGCAAAGATCAACGCCTGAGATGCAGTGAGAAGCCCTTCTTCATCGTTCGGAGGCAACATCACAAAACCCGCGTCCCGATATTCGTCTCGATACATCCACGCAATCGCGAGGAAATGGGGCATTTGCCAACAAAACAAGATGCCAAAAGGAACCCACGCAGCCCACGCTTCCTGAGAGCCGGAAGCAGCCCAACCGATCACCGGAGGCAGCGCCCCCGAAACAGCCCCCACCAGCACGCAAAAAGAACTGCGCCGCTTGAGCGGCGTGTAAACCAGTAAGTAAACAAAGAGAGTGGCCACGGCGAGCAAGGCGGTTAAAGGAGGCAAAGTCGCCCACAAAAGTACAACTCCCCCGAACCCGAGGAAAAGCCCGAGAGCCAACACACTGGGACGGCGCCAGCGACCAACTGGGAGTGGCCGACTCCGCGTGCGCTCCATGAGGCCGTCTACGTCTGCCTCCATCCACTGATTGAGTGCACCGGCTGATGCCGCGACAAGTGAGGTTCCTAAAACGGCGAAAAGTAACGCAAACTGTGCGGGGCCATTGTGGTTGCCAACGCAGTAACCCACCGCAGTGGTAAACACCACGAGTAGGCTAAGACGCGCCTTGGTAAGGGTCGAAAGATCCGCCAATAGCCGCGGCCCCTCTTTTGTGGCAATCGCTCCCCCGCCCTTGCCAGCGCCATCCAGGCGCGGGTTCATTGAACAACCTCCGCCTGCTGCGTGTGCTTCGCCAAGCTAAAACGCGTATGCAAATGCACAAGCAACGAGCTCAGACTAGCCAGAAGGCCCGCCCCCAACACCACGTGAAGCGTCGCCAACGTCTTCGGCTTTTGATGTATAACGACAAAAATTCCCAGCGCCGCCTGACAGACGACAAAAAACGAAGTGCGCCACGCCACCAACCAAATGGGCCGGCCCGGTTTTGAGGCGCGCATGGCTCGAAAATCCGCGTACAAAACCACGCAGAGCACAAACAGAGCCCCGATCCGCGTGTGCCCAAAATTGAGGTCTGTGTAAAGATTGTGAACCGACGGCAGCCACCCTCCTTGGGGATTCGCTGCAGGAAACGTCGGGATTGCGAGCCCAGCTCCCAAATGCCGCATCGTCGCGCCGAGAATCAGCTGTCCGAACACCACAGCCAAGGCAAACCACACCAAAGGGATCGGATTAGTATCAAAACGCGGTTCGTAAAGAGGTCTGGGTTTGACTAGTAGGGAAAGCCGCACAGCTAGGGCCGCGAGCACTACCAAAAACGTTTGCGCCACGCACCCGTGGATAATTCGCAAGCGCACCGCCAGATCTACGAGCCCAGCGGTTTCCTGAGTGACGCGCAATCCGCCCAATGTCGCCTGAGAGCACACCAACACAAAGGCTGCGAACGCCAGCAACCGTTCCGTGCGGCCGATACCGCCCACAGAAAGCTTCGATCGCGCTCCCATCGCTAGAGCGACGGCGAAAGCGACTGCCGCTGGCCAAACACCAAGGTGCGCGCGTATAGACGGTTCCAGCGCAAGCCAAGAACCCAACCCACCCGCGACAGCCGACACGATCGCCGCCACCCACAGCGCCCGAAGATTACCCCAAACCATCGCACAAAGCACCCCGACGCCCAGTCCGACCAAGGCCGCCAAAAGACGATGACCATGCTCCAAGCGCACCGGAAAATTCGCCCACCACCCCTCTGGATTCAGACTTCCAAAACTTAGTGGCCAGTCCGGCACCGCCATCCCCGCTTGCCAACTGGTTACAAGCCCCCCTACGAAAATTAAACCAAATACAAGCGTCACCACTAATCTGGCGGTCCAACTAATTTGTTTAATATTCAAAGCTAATTTAACAACACCTCTCAAGCACTCCGCTTACAGTCCAACTGGAATCAGGACAACGGACACTCTGACAATTAAAGTTCCGTTCATGCTTTTCGATATCTTTACACGAGAACGAGTGCTTTTTAATTTATCACAAACTGAACAAGCAACGCCCCAGATTCTCAAACGGCGAACCGCCTCAATTCACAGAAGCAGTCGCAGGATGCTGCATAGACATGGTTTCCTTTTGGAACGCGTCGAATGCTTCTTGTTTTTCCACTAAAATTAACGAGCGCATCGCAAAGTGACCTGCGCCGCACAACTGAGCGCACACAATCTCAAACTTCCCGACCCGAATCGGACGGAACCAAAGGGGAACACGAGTCCCAGGAATCGCATCCTGCGCGACGCGCATGTGGGGAATCGAGACTGCGTGAATCACGTCCTTTGAGCTAACCTCCAAAACCACAGGACGCTGGTTAATGACGTGCAACTCATTCTTGGACACAATATCGTCACCGCCAGCTGGGTCAGTTGGATCCAGTCCAAGAGGATTGCTCGGAGTAACAAAAATTGCGTTTTGGCGACCGAACACACCGTCAGGCCCCGCATAATGAAAATTCCAAGCGTACTGTTCGCCAATGGCGCGGATTCGCATCGCCTCTGATTGATCAGGCACATCGACGACGCGTTTATTCCAAAGCGGAACCGCAAAACCTAGAAGCAGCGTTGCCTCAATCAAGATCACCGCTACTTCCGCGTGGGACGAAGCGCTGCCGCGCACGCCGTGATAATCAGCCTTGGGATGCCGAGATTTGCGGAATTTGTAAACAGAGATCAGAAAAAAGGTCCCCCAACATACAAACAACAGCAACATAAACCAGTGGCACACTTCGAGCATATGCTCGACAGACCTACCATGCTCAGAGGCGTTGGGAACAATTCCCATCCATTTGTTTAACATATAATTAGCTTACGTTAGGGGTGGAAATTCCACTGCCAAATTCCGCATGTGCAGGAAGCGGCGCCTGTCCTTTCTTAACCAAGGAATAGCCGACTAAAGAAATCAACCCGAGCACAAGAAAAAGGACTCCGAGCATGACAAAGATCGCTCCATTCGCGGCCTCTCCGAGCGGTCCATTAGCGCCCATACACACCGTGCAGGCTGCTGCGGCCTGATCCAAAGATTGCAAGAGCGTAATGCTCAAAATCCCAAGACTTAGAGTGGAGTGTTTCATATAATGATAGACCTCGCTTTGCGAATAAATCCGATCCCGTAAATCAACATCGCGAGAGAAGCCGCCGCACAGCCCCAGCCCAACCCATCAGATGCCCCAGTGACGAACGCCCAAGCGGACATTGCACCGCAGAACAAAATCGAAACTAAGATAAAGAAGATGTGGAAGGCTTTAAGAGACATAATTCGGAGTGGGTACTCAAATAAACTCAGTCTGTAAAATTCGGCAAAAACGCTAATTCAAGACGGCTAAGGGCGAGCTGCACCCGGCATTAATGCGTGGCGTGAAACGTTCCACTAATCGGATCGCTATGCGCCAAGTAAGTCAGGAAAAATAGTCCTGCCGCGAAGATACCAGTCATCACGAGGAACCGCCAGATCGTGATTTTCTCTCCCTTTAAATGCATGAAAATAGCAGCGACTAGGCCGGCTTTGATGGTCGCCACAATCATACCCACCACGATATTCATGTTTCGGGAACCGAAATCCACATAAGACAGCCCCACAGTGACGCCAGTCAGCACCAATAAAGCGGCGCCTACCTTTAAATACTCAACAGCGTGCGAAGCAATCTCGGCCGCATTAGCCGGCACATCATGGATAGAAGAGGAATCCAGAACGGGTTGAGAACTATGATCTGTGTGTGGTGCGCTCATCGCTAGAGGAATTATTAAAGGAGATAGAAGATTGGAAACACAAAGATCCAGACAAGATCCACGAAATGCCAGAAGAGACCCGCGATTTCCACGCGGTTGGCCAGATGTTCTGGGTTGGTCTTGTAAAGTCCAGTTCCCCCTGGAAACGGAAGCCAAAGATAAAGAAACACAAGGATTCCACCCAGAACGTGTAATCCGTGCAGACCGGTGATGAGGAAATACGTGGCAAAGTAAGTACTGTGTCTTGGAGCGAACACGCTGGCGGACTCGACGTCTTTTGCATTGATCACGGCGAGGGTGGTGCTGGTCTCACGAGGCCAGAAGTGGGGCCGATCATTATCCTTGTCTGAAGGATTGGCATTCACTGCATCCACTTGAATTACGTAATCATCTTCGGCTGGGGTCACTGCATCATGCCGGCCCGTTTCGTGGGCGAAATGTTCGGCATTGTGTTCCGCCTGATGGGCGTAAGACGAACCCTTAGGAGCGTCGAGAAGATGTCCCGTGATCTCCCAGCGTGGATTTTGGCCTGTTACTTCAAGATGCTTGTTCCCTAGGAAAGCTTCATATTTTGAGGCTGATTCCTTCTTAATAAACACACCAAAATGATTGAACTTCGCTGGCCACTCGTAACTGAGTTTGACCGTCAAAAAGATCGCTCCGCACAAAATCGTTATCAACATGTACAAACGATACTTTCCTAGCTGCCTCATCTTTAATGCAGCCCACGCGAAAACTACGGTCACTGATGATATAATCAATATCGCCGTGTTCATGGTTCCCACTGGAACATTCAATAAACCAGAAGGCCAATAACCTGGCTCCGCGCCAATCCGTAGGAAAATGTAGGCGGAAAACAAACCACCGAACAACATCACTTCGGAAGCGAGAAACAACCAAATCCCTAACTTTGCACTATACAATCCAGTATCCGGACGAGCCTGCACGGTGTGCGGAACCTCTTTGTCCGTAAAAAGCGGGAAGTATTTGGAAATCAGATTCGACATATAATCTCTTAAAACAGGCTCAACCCCAAACTCTCGACGCTGCACCTCGTGGCTAAAACTCTCTACACCTTTTCCGTCTGCGGAATAAAGTCTGTCGGATGCCCCGGAACACTATACTCGTAAGGGCCACGATACACCATCAAGGGCTTATCAAAGTTTCCGTGCGGGGGCGGGGTCGGTGTGTCCCAATCTAAAGTGGTAGCATCCCATGGATTGCGTCCCACTTTTTGACCAAGCTTCCAGCTGGTGAAGAAGTTCCAAATGAAGACAAGCTGAAACAGCGCAAGCAGGCCGGCCGAAACAGTCATCACCATGTTCCAGTGCAGCACGGGACCAGCAAGTTGTTCGTAAGTAACGCCGCCATCATACCAGCGACGGTGAACGCCCGCCATACCCTGCAAGAACATCGGGAAAAATATTCCATTGATTGTGATCAGCGATCCCCAGAAGTGAACGTGCCCCAGGAACTCGCTCATCTTACGACCAGTCACCTTAGGATACCAGAAATACACCCCCGCAAAGAGGCCGAAAATGGTTCCGGGAGCGACCACGTAGTGAAAATGGCCGATCACGTAATAAGTATCGTGCAGAAAAAGATCGACAGCGTTGAACGCTAGAGGAATACCCGTCAGACCTCCCAAGCCGAACATCGGCAGGAACGCGGTTGCAAACAACATTGGCGTGTTAAACCGAATGGAGCCGCCCCAAAGCGACATCAATAAGGAGGTCAGCAAAATCACGGATGGAACCGAGATCATGATGGTAGTCACTTGGAAGAAAGCTGCGACCTTGGCGCCCATTCCTGTCATATACATGTGGTGGGCCCAAACGATGAAGGACAGGAAACCCAGCACAAACACTGAGTAAACCATTGCCTTGTACCCGTGCAACGGCTTGCGAGTGTTGTTCGCGACGACCTCGGAGACGATCCCGATAGCTGGTAAAATCAACACATAGACTTCGGGATGCGCCAAGAACCAGAACAAATGCTGCCAAAGGATTGGACTACCTCCGCCGGACCAGGTCTGAGCGACACTTTGGCCGATCATCAAGCCTGTGGGCATGAAGAAACTAGTGCCAAGTACTCGGTCCGTCAGCTGCATAAAGCCGGCGGCTTCAAGCGGAGGAAAGGCAAGCACGAGGAGGAACGCGGTCACAAACTGAGCCCAAACAAAGAAAGGAAGTCGCATCCAAGTAAGTCCTGGGGCTCGCAACTGAATGATCGTGGTAATGAAGTTAATGGATCCCAACAGCGAACCGGTGATGTTAAACACCATCGCAATCAACCAAATCGTCTGCCCATTCAGCCAAATATTCCCGCCTTCAAGATCCGCAATTCCAGCCAGCGGAGGATATGCAGTCCAGCCGGACTTCGCAGCGCTACCCGGAACAAAAAAGCTACCGGTCATAATGACGCAGCTCGTAAAAAAGCACCAAAAGCTGGCCATGTTTAACTTGGGGAACGCCATGTCCGGAGCCCCGATTTGTAGAGGCACCACGAAATTTCCGAAGCCCGCAACCGCCACCGGCACAATTCCAAAGAAAACCATGATGGTTCCGTGCATGGCACCAAAGACGTTGTAACCCGCAGCGGTGAGGGCTCCTGCGTCGGTCATCACGGTTTGACCAAACACCGAACGCAGAAAGGCACCTACCATCGGTACGGGCTGTCCCGGGCTCGCCAACTGCCAGCGCATCACCAACATCAGGAGAAAGCCGAAGAACAGAAAACTCAGTCCTGTCACAGCGTACTGCAGCCCGATGACCTTATGGTCCGTAGAGAAGACCCACCGCTGAAGGAACCCAAGCTCTGGGTGATGATGCTCGCCGTGCCCATGCTCTTTAGTGGCGTCGTGATGGCCGGTGTCTGCGGTAGCGATAGTAGACATAAATAGTTTGCCAGTTGTTAATTGCGACTTTCGACTAAATTCTATGAGTGACGAACTGAGAAGTAACGAGTACTGAGCGTCTTAACTGTATGATTAAATCACCCGAAAGTCTGGTGAAATTTTGACCTTTACTTAGAGGCCTGTGCATCTGGCCAAGCCTTAAGTTCCGCCTCCGTCCAAGACGTCTTGCGGTCTGCAAACTTGGAGCGAGCCGAAGTGACAACCGCCGCAGGCACAGCGGGATAGGTATTGCCAAAACTCGCGCGCACGTAGGTGATAGCCGCCGCGATTTTTTCGTCTGTGAGCAAGGCTTCCTGAGGCGGCATCATATTGTTAAAGACCATATCCTTCACAGTGATCGGGCCCATGACACCTTTGAGAATCATTGCGGCAAAACGCTCTGTAGAACCACTCACGTACTCAGTTTGGACCAAAGTTGGAAATACCGGAGGCAACCCCGCGCCAGTGGGTTGATGACACGCCACGCACAAAGTCATATAAACCGTTTTCCCAAGGTCCAGTTGCTCATCGGCAAGCAGAGGTGTAGCGCTGACAGCCGAAAGAAGAACAAATGCGCAGTGTAAGAGACGAGTTTTCATGGGATTTTAGTTTGCTGCAGGAAAGGCAAGCAATTCAGCTTCGGACCAACTTGTGGCGCGCGTGCCGTACTTTTTACGGGCCTCGGCCACCTGCTCAGGCGTGATGGGCGACGCGCCTTCACCGAACGCTTTTCTCACGTAAGAGGTGACTTGAGATATCTTCACGTCGGTCAAAACAGCTCCCTGTGCTGGCATCATGTTTGTGTAAGCCTTCCCATCAACTGTTATTGGGCCAATCACTCCGTTTAGAACGATCGCGATCAACCGTTCTGGATTCCCTTTCACATAATCAGAATTCACCAACGGAGGAAAAACTGGAAAGAGACCTAGGCCGGTAGGTTGATGACAAGCGATACAAATGGCCTGGTACTGGGCTTTTCCCGCCTCTAAATCGACGGCTACGGTGGGTGCTGCGCCTTGAGTAGTTGGAGTTACCGCCGCTGCAATGGTGGCATTCTCTGGGATGGCAAGCAAATCAGCCTCATTCCAAGCGTCCGCCTTAGCGGCGAATTCGGCCTTTACAGCGGCAATCTTGTCTTCGGTGATTTCTGGGTAAGTATTCCCCCAATTAGATCGAATATAGGTTAAAACGGCGGCGATCTTTTTGTTTGAGAGTGTTTTCTCCCACCCAGGCATCGCTCCGTTGTAAGTAACTCCAGCAACCTTGACCGGCCCACTAAGTCCCTTTAGCAAGATGGCAATCAGACGTTTTTCAGATCCTGAAACCCATTCAGCGCCCACAAGCGTTGGAAACTGACCCGCGATGCCCAAGCCGCTCGCTTGGTGGCAAGGTTGACAGTTCGCATAAACACTTTTTCCCAACTCCGCCAAAGTCGGCTCGGCGGGAGCCTGCTCAACAGACGCCGTACCGCTTCCCTTGGTGCCGGCATTTGCACCATCTTGATACATTTGAAAATACACTAATCCAAAGGAGAGAACGGCTCCTACGAGAATCAAAACGAAGGAGGGCAAAGGGTGGTTCTCCTCAACGGGATCAGGAAACTCTCGCTTAGTGGCTGCCGTGACCTTCAATGAGTCATCGGAGTCCCCGGAGTTTTTGGGCTCTAAGTGGTTTGACATCGGCGTACGTTGTTTGGCTAAGGCAAATGTCTACTTGCCGGCCGGCGCAGTGGCGGCGACCGCAGGAGCTTCCTTTAGCGAATGAGAACGATCAAGGGAGAGAAGGTAGGCCACCAAAGCTTTCGCATCGGCACTTGGAATAATCTCAAAACCCTCTTGGGGGAGAAGCGATTTTGGGAGACCTTTCAGAGCGTCTTTATCACCCGAACCGGCAATACGATGCGTCTTAAACAGGAACGAATAAGAAGGCATGTTTGAGAGCTTCGATACGGCCGTGGGGTGGTAAAGATGGAGCATCTGCCAATCAGCGTCCCTTTTTTCCGGCTTATACGGGTCATCGGCTGGCTCATTGCGCCAAGACTTGGATCCGATATTTGCTAGGTCTGGGCCGAGACGTCCGGCCCCGATGACGGGTGGATTCTCAAAAATATAGTCCCGCGGGACCGTTTTTCTAGCACCCCAACCTCTCTCGACATCGGCTGTATCGCTTCCGCGGACAACCTGAGTGTGACACGACTGACAGCCTTGAGAGACGTAGACTTCCTTTCCACGGGCTGCCAAACTCACATCGGCAACAGGATACGAGTCCACGACGCGTCCGTCCTCCTCCTTAAATTCAGGAGAAAGACTTCCCAGCTGCGCGTTGGGAACAATCACCGTGGCCGTAAGAGAGACAGCAAAGCAGGCAATTATACCGGGAAAAATGATTCCAGAATGACTCATAGAAATTGAATTAACCTCAGTGTTCGCTTCCAGCGCGTAGCAAAGTGGGCTCCCCAGCTGGCTGGCCAATTTTGAGAGCCATTAAAAGAAAATGGAGTCCAAAGGCGGCGTGAGCGGCCAAGACAAAGACAAACGAAATGGAATTTCCCCAGAAGTAAGAGGAACCCACTTCCATGACCTGTTGGAAAGAAGACGCTCCCTCGGATATCGCCTCACCAGCGGCCAGACCGCTCAGCAGCAACATTCCCACCGCCATGGAAGATCCGTAAGCGGCACCTAGGAAGTGAAAACTAATCAGGCTAGATGAGAGCCATTCACATTCAGATAGCCTAGGCATCATGTAATAGATTGCTCCAAAAAGCACCATCGTGACTGACACATGAACCAGAAGACTCTGAATACCAGCATCAAATAGGGTGAATCGCACAACCGAATCCACGGAACGCAGCGAGGCAAGGGCGATCAGCAGTGACGATAAGACCAGTCCACCGCAGCCGAAAATTGTAAACCGCAGCGATGGAGAACCAGCCCCGTGGTGGCTAGCACCCGCAGAGGCAAGCAGAATGTAGACCAAGGCTGCCACTGGAACGACAATGAGAATGGAGGCACTTGCAGCGGTGGCCCCCAACCACAAGGGAAGCAGATCCCCGGGTACTTTTGCAGCCAAAGACAGGCCCGCGCAGAAAAAGTACATCCAGAACATCACCCTCGCGAAAGAGCCCGCTATAATTGGAGCACCGGTCACTTTTGGAACTACGTAGCAGGCCGCACCAAGAGCCAATGGCACAAGAAAGAGACGGGTAACAGCCCCAGCGGTCCAGGCGGCCACGATCTGCTGAACCACGCCAGTGACACTGTTGGTGACAATCAAAAGATTACCCGTGAGCAAACTCAATCCCAGCCACACAAAAGCCGCGATGATAAACATAGCCGCTAAAGAATGATGTTCGTCATCGTGAAATGTGAGAAGCACCCACATCGAAAACAGTGCCAAGCCTGCGAAGAACATCAGATACGACGCGATTGGTGACTCCAAGCCATTTAAGGGACGCATCCATCCGCCGAGGGTTGCCACAAGCCCCACCAATACTCCACCGTTCCAAAGAACCGCTCCAAAAGCCGCCAAGGTGTGTCCTGGCGAAACGCGCCCTGATGTACGCGCAATGATCCACGCGCCCACTCCCAAAGCAGCGGCGCCACACCACCCGAAGACGAACGTATTTTCAGCCGCCGGAGCGAGACGTCCGTAAGTAAGAAACGAAAAATTGAGGAAATCAGGATGATGTAATTTAACGGCAGCCAAAGCGCCGAGAATGGTGGACACCAGCAACCAAACCGTGGCCGTGAGGAAAAGACCAATCACCACTGGCCGCACCGAGGCGTCGATAGCGGAACGCGAGGGAGCCAGCACGCTTGCTGCTGCGGCATCGAGTGGCGAATGAGAAGGGGTTGCCTCTAGGGCGGCGGCTTCAGTCATGGTATATTATGGCTTCTCGTTGCGTGAAAATTGAGTGAAGAGACTACTGTCCGGGCGTCGGTGCGGGAACCGGGACTGGAGGGGGTACTGGAGGGGGTGCCACTGGAGCTGGAGCTGCTGGAGCGGCGGCGGGAGGTTCGGGTGCTGGGGCTGGGGGCGTGGGCGTAACCAACTTTGGGAAGGTAACGTTCATGGCACCGGATGGCGCGGACGGGAGGCTCGGCGCATCGCCAGCGGGAAGCGGGAGTGCCGGCTCTACCTTGATGGAAGAGGGCGCTGGCTTTGTGCTTCCGAGTAAGGTCACAAACTCCGCTTTGCGTTCACTAAATTTCACCGAATCCAATTTCGAACTTTCTTCGGCTTGGATTTTCTTGCGGGTCTCACTCCGGAGGGCTCCGCGCTTGGCGTCGACGTCAGTCTCAGGGTGAACAGGTACAGTTGAAACAAAACCAATAACGAGCACCGCCCCCAAGGCAAGGAGGGCCCAAAGGAGATTACCTGGAGAAAATCCGGAAGGAGCTTGAGACTGGGACATGTTAGTTATGAAGGTTCACGGATCCTACCAGACGCGGGTCACGGGTGGGAAAGGTGTTAGAAGAGACGAGCCTCCGGAAATAGAGACCGCCCGCGGCGCCTCCCACGGCCACCAGAGAGGCTAAATCGTAGATGCTCGGAGAAATTCCAGTTTGATGTAGCGAAGGCAAAACGATCACGTAGATATCGAGAATCTCCATTAAGATCATCCATCCAGCTACTGCACAAATGATCCGAGGATTCTTTTTTACGAATTGGAACAAGAGAAGTGCAAACGGTATAAAAAAGCGCCCTATTACCAGTATGGTGCTTAAGAAATGCCAGCTTTCAGTGTTTCTAACTTTAAAATAAATGGTCTCTTCTGGGATGTTCGCGTACCAGATTAGCATGTACTGACTGTAGCCAATGTACGCCCAGAAAACGGTGAAGGTTAACATGAACTTACCCATAATATGGTAATGTTCTGAGTTCACTGCTTTCAGATAACCTGCGTTTTTAAGACCGGTAATCACCAGTACCAAAAGCGCCATTGAACTGCCCAGCGCTCCAGCGAAAATATAAACACCCCACATGGTGGAAAACCAATGGTAATCCAGCCCCATGAGCCAATCGACGGCGGCGAATGTGAGACACACTCCTAAAATTGGGAGACCGGCAATCGCGGCCGTACGCATCGCATGAGTGTGCGAACTGGCGCCGTCTGTATCTTGTGCGATGGAGCGGTTTCTCAGCACAAGCGCCACACCTCCCAAGCCAGCGAAGTAAATCACATAGCGAATGATAAAAAAGGTGTGGTTCAAAAAGGGTGTCTTTGAATCCAATAAAGGGTCAACTCCGGGTGCCATATTCCACCACTTCCATAATATCGGTGCGCAGAACACCAGTAATGGCAGAAAGAACAGAGAAAGCATTGGAATCCCACCCGCGATGTTCTCCATTTGGCGCCGGACTAACACGCTCCACTCAGAATCCGTCGCGTGATGAAGGATGGTCCAAAATAAAGCTCCAACGCTTATCGCGAAGATCACGAAAAAACCGAAAAGCCACGAGAAGGCAAACTGCTCGCGAGAGTTGAGAAGTCCAATAGCGCTCACCAAAATTCCGAGCGCAGACAAACCGAAGCAAATCGAGGACCATTTTTTGCCGATGGTCGGCTCGAAATTTTCAGCGATTAAAGTAGAAGAATCCGTCGGGTGGCTCATCGGAAATATAAACTCAGGCCTTGGTGATACGAGTTACTGAACTTTCCCAGACTGGCTGGCTTGCAGTGCGCGGATGTGAGCGATGATCGCCCAACGGTCCTCGACAGCGATGCTGGAACCGTAAGCACCCATCGTGTTTTTACCGTTCGTGATGGTAGAAAATATCTGGCCATCGGGCTGCCCCTTGATTCGATCATCCATTAATGTGGCGATGGTTACCAACCCGTAAGCCTTGGCAATCCCGTTACCATTCCCAGTGCGATCGTGGCAAACGGAGCAGAAAATTTCATACCGCTGGCGTCCCCGATCCAGAAAAGCTTCGTTCACAGTAAACGGAATCCCGCTTCCATAAACGTCTCCCATAGCCCCCGTATCCTTGTAATCAGGCCGACTGGTGAAGGCTGAATCTTTAGTGAGATTGTTCACGCCAGTCTGATAGTAGCGGCCAGACAGATTGTAACCCACAGGGATAGTTCCCTTCACAGGCACATGATCTGCGCGCCCATCGGCAAAGAAGGTTGAGCTATGCTGAGTGATCACCTTGGGCTGGTGCTTCATGTCAGGCGTAATCTGAAGCGGCGTGTTGGAAAACTTTTGCCCGCGGAAGCCCGCCATAGCGACAACCGCCAAAGCAACAGTCAAAAACAGAAAGAGAAAGGTACGCACCATAACGTTAGTCGTGAATGAGGGTGACGTGTTTCCCGCCGATCTCTTCTAAAAGAGCCTTTGTGCGAGTTTCGGAAAACTTTGCATCCCGCGCCTCGATGACCATCATAAAACCGTCGTCTGTGAAACGAGAAAAGCGATCCCAGTTAAACACTGGGTGATGGAAGCGAAAAAGGTTATTGAACAGAAACATCGTCCCAACGGCTGTGAATGCGGAAAAAAGCACCGTCAATTCAAAAATGATTGGGAAGAAGGCGGGTCCCGTTCGCCAATCATACGGTTTGCCGTTCACGATGATAGGATACAGAACAAAAGAAGGAATTGAAACAAGTGCTACGCCTATGAGCAAACCCAGTAGTCCCCCCACAAAGACCACCGCGCTCAGCTTTGATTTCCCCAATCCCATCGCAGCATCCATCCCATGAACTGGAAATGGAGTGTGAACATCCCAATGAGAGAAGCCTTGTTCGCGAATTTTTTCGGCTGCACTCAAAAGCGCCCCTGCGCTCTCAAATTCAGCTCCCAGACCGTACACTTTGCGTGACTGCGACATGAGCGACTAGTGTTTAGGGTGATGGTGATGAGGATCAGCCTCGGGAAGGACGCCCTTGACTTCAGAGATGGCTATCATCGGAAGGAAGCGCATGAAGAGAAGGAACAGACTCAGGAATATCCCGAACGTACCCACAAAGGTTAGAATTTCTGTAGTCGACGGCGCGTAATGCCCCCAAGAACTCGGAAGGAAGTCCTGCGCCAAAGAAGTGACGATAATGGTGAAGCGTTCGAACCACATCCCCACGTTCACAAACTGACAGACAATAAAGACCACGATATAATTGGTTCGCATCTTCTTGAACCAGAAAATCTGGGGAGAAATGACGTTACAAAACATCATAATCCAGTAGGCCCACTGATACCATCCTTCGCCATTCACATTGGCTCTTGCAGTAAAGAATGTGAAGCTTTCGAACTTATTCGCCCCATACCAAGCCACGAACAACTCCATCAAATAAGCGTATCCAACGATTGAACCCGTGAGCAAAATAATCTTTGCCATCTTATCGACGTGATTTTCCGTAATCATGTCGTTTAATTGAGGGAAGATTTTCGCCGCAGGTAACATGATGGTCAGAACCATCGCGAAACCGCCGAAAATTGCGCCCGCGACGAAGTAGGGCGGGAAAATGGTAGTGTGCCACCCAGGCATGATCGAAGTTGCGAAGTCAAACGATACAATCGAGTGAACGGACAACACCAAAGGGGTGGATAATCCAGCCAACAATAAGTAGGCCATCTCGTAGTGCCGCCACTGACGGTTCCCTCCACGCCATCCGAGTGCGCCTATTCCGTACAGGGTACGGGCGAGCTTGGACTTCGAGCGATCCCGCAGGGTGGCCAAGTCGGGGATCAAACCGACAAACCAGAAGAGTACGGAGACGGAGAAATAAGTGGAAACGGCGAAGACGTCCCAGAGTAGCGGCGAACGAAAATTGGGCCAGATTGCGTTTGTGTTGGGAATCGGGGCCAAGAACCAAGCGTACCAGACTCGTCCCACGTGGATCGCAGGGAAAATCCCCGCGCACACTACCGCAAACAACGTCATCGCCTCGGCCGCCCGGTTGATCGAGGTCCGCCACTTTTGGCGCGTAAGGAACAAAACGGCGGAAATGAGCGTGCCGGCGTGACCGATGCCGATCCAAAACACGAAGTTTGTGATGTCCCACGCCCATCCATTGGGATGGTTTTCACCCCAGACACCGACCCCGTTTGAGATCTGGTAAATGATACAGATCAAGCCCATGAGGGCGATGGGTGAAGTGATGCACATGGCAAGCCACCACCACTTGGGAGTGGGTGCCTCCACGATGTCGCACACGTTGTGCGACACCCAACTGATCGAACGATCGTGCGACACCAGCGCCGGGCGCTTTAAGTCCGCCGGCGTTTCGAGTGATAGAGCGTTTTTAGACATTACGCGTGTCCTCCGGTTGGCGTTTGAGCCGATTCATGCTTCTCAGAGTGGCCGTGACCGCCTTTCGAAGCGGAACCTGCGCGCGCTGCATCGGGCATCTTGGGATTGGGATTGCGAATGCGGGCTAGGTACCAGACGCGATTTTCAGTGTTTAGGTATTCCAGCAAGCGATAGCCGCGTTGGTCATCTTTAAGTTTTGAGATTTTGCTCTCCGGATTACGGATATCTCCAAAAGTGATGGCGTCGGTGGGACAAACCTGAGCGCAAGCCGAAGTGAAAGCGTCTGCCGGGACGCGTGGCTGAGCAGTCTGACCCTGAGAGTCACTGGCGTGCACTTTCGCTGTGATCTTCGCTTCCTGGATGCGTTGCACGCAGAAGGTACATTTCTCCATCACCCCACGCATACGCACCGTGACGTTCGGATTTTTCTGCATTTGCAGAGAATCAGCCATTCCCTTTTCAGTGATCAAATTCCAGCGGTAGAGGCTGGTGATGGAACGCTCGTTGTAATCAAAGAAATTAAAGCGCCGGACCTTGAACGGACAGTTGTTGGCGCAATAACGGGTCCCGATACAACGGTTGTACGCCATCACGTTGAGGCCGTCCTCTGAGTGAACCGTGGCATTTACAGGACATACCGTTTCGCAAGGTGCGTTCTCGCATTGCTGGCACATCAAGGGCTGACTAACCATTTCTGGTTCATCGACGTCGCCGCCTTCGCTCGCGAAATATCGATCCGTACGCATCCAATGCATTTCACGGCCATTAATCACCTGCTCCTTGCCGACAATTGGAATATTATTTTCCGCCTGACACGCCGTCATACAAGCCGCACATCCGATGCAGCTATTCAAATCGACCGTCATTCCCCAAGCGTGAATGTCATCCAAAGGAGGATGCGCGTAGAGCGAGAAGTTTTCAGGGGCATGGGCGTCGATGCCCATTTTCTTGAAGAACGTCTTGTCATCTGCCTTTTCAGTCCATTCGGCTACGGTAGCCTGGCGGGTGAGATCAGCGCCACGCCCTTCGAGTGCGCCGTGTTCCTGAGTCACAGCCAGCGCATACTTGCGGCCAGTCTTGACGGCGGTCACACCCACGCGGAACCGGCTTTCGGTCGAAGTCAGCAATGGGAAAACGTCGACACCGACATTGCGGCCGAGACTGCCCACCTCGGTTCGACCGTAGCCAACCGCGACGGAGATAGAAGCGTCAGCATGGCCGGGAAGAATCAGCGCGGCGATTTCCAAAGATTTGTCGCCAACGGTCAACTTGAGAACGTCGCCAGTGTGAACACCAAGCTTCTTTGCGGCGGCTAGGCTAATGAGCGCAGCGTTGTCCCAAGTGAGCTTCGTCACGGGATCTGGCAGTTCTTGGAGCCATCCGTTGTTAGCGTAACGGCCATCGTCCACCTTGGAATCGGTGATGAAAACGAGTTCAAAATCTTTGTCAGCGCCTGTGAGAACCGGAGCCTCGGCCAGCGCCTTTGCAACAGAAGCTGTCTGTAGAGTGGCAGCCACAGGCTTGGGCGCAGAGCCTTTCCTGAACCCAGATTTCAAAGTATCCACCCAATCCGCGGTGATATCACCCTTTTTAGGGGATGAGGCGAGGAAGGTGTCACGCACCAGATCCATAGGATCGGCCTCGAGACCTGCGATCTTCGCCAACAACTCATTGACGCTTACCCCATTGTAAAGCGGAAGAATGACAGGCTGAACCACCATGTAACTGCCATCAGAAGCTCTAGCATCATCCCACTGTTCGAGATAATGAGCTGCGGGAACATGCCAATGCGATTTTGCGGCGGTCTCGTTCACTTCCATCCCGAGATGAATGACGTTCTTGGCCGCAGCTTGAGCCTCAGACCAACGGATGTCGGCCGGAGCGTTGAAAACAGGATTGGCGCCCAAAATGAACAGCGCGTTGGTCTGCCCTTTTTTGAGCGTCTCAGCGAGTGCAGCGATGCCCACCGTTGGGGCGGTGGCGGATTTGCGCAATTCGAGCGTCTTTCCAACAGCCCCCAACGCCGCGTTTATCGCAAAAGCAAGCGCCTGAACTGCGACCGGTTGACGACGCCCGGCCAAAACCAGAGCCCCGCCCTTGTGCGCCCATAGATCCGCGGCCGTTTCCTCGACCCACTTGTCCTTGAACTTGGTTTCCGGCGCCTTGAAGCTGCTCGCCAAGGATGCAAGACCCGCGTCTCCGGAAAGCTTGGCCAATTCCGTCGCCAAAGCCTTTAGGAAAGCACCCGCACGACTGGCCGGCAAACGCAGCCTGTGGTCCGACATCCCGCCGGTAAGCGTGTAGCGGTTTTCCACCACGTACAGACGGTTCATCTTCGACTTCGGGCCGTCCACTTTGCGCTTAGCCGCGAAACCGCGAACCGAAGCAATTTCGCCTTCGACACCCAAAATATCGCGATCCACCGTCAAAACAATGTCCGCACGGTCCAAACGCGGTACCGCCTCAAGATCCGGACCGAAAGCGGCGGCGACAGCGGCGTTTTCCAGTTCATGGCCATTTGGTTCGTAGGAAGCCCAAACGGCTTTTGGGTATTTCGCGAGAATCAGATGACGCAGACGCTCGGCGGTGGGCGAGACCGCACCGTCCGTGAGGAAAGCAAGATCGGCTCCATCCCCAGCGGATTTCAAAAGGGCCGCAAGTTCGGCATGGAAGGCTGCGAGATCGGACTTTTTCCCGCTCGAAAGCACAGACTGAGAACGTTGCGGATCGTAAAGATCGAGAACGGAAGACTGCGCCCAGATGTCCGTAGCCCCTTTGTTTACAGGGTGCATCGGGTTACCTTCGACCTTGGTCGGACGTCCATCAAAGGTCGTCACCACAAGAGGCATCGCCCCCGTGCGGGACGGCATGGCGGATGTAAAGAACAACGCTTTACCCGGAACAGACCACTCGACCCCTTTGGTGAAGGGGACTAAATACTTCATCGGACGGCGACAAGCCGAGAGGCTCAGGCCCGCTAGGGCAACCGAGGCGCCCATGAATTGGAGAAAACCACGGCGAGAAACCTCATTTCCCTCCACTTCGGAAGCTCCTTGGGGAAATTCACGATGCAACCAACTCCGAAATTCGGTCGTATCCTGTAGCTGGCCTAGCGAGCGCCAATAACGCTTGCCGGTCTGAGCTTCCGCTGGGTGTTGAAAAACGCGCTTGCTCATTTTTGATTAACGGTGGCAACCGGCACAATTCTTCACCGGAGGGTTAACGTGCCAATCTTTGACTAATGCCGCGCCGATTTCGCGCTGCGTCTTGTCGCCCTCAGGCTTCCAGTCCAAATTTGTCACCTCGGCAACTGGGCGCAAATAATCAGCTGGATTGCGGTGACAGTCCAAACACCAAGCCATGGAGTGCGACTCCGCATGGTAAACCACGTCCATTTCGTTGACCTTCCCGTGACAGCTCACGCAACTCACCCCACGGTTCACGTGCACCGAGTGATGGAAATAAGCGTGCTCAGGAGTCTTGTGAATCTGCACCCACTCTACTGGCTTGCCGGTCTGCCAAGAATCCCGCACCACCTGCAACTTTGGACTAGTGCCCTGGATCTGCGAGTGGCAGTTCATGCACACTTGGGTTGTCGGGATGTTAGAATAAGCCGACGTCTCCACATAGGAATGGCAGTAGCGGCAATCCATGTTGAGCTGCCCTGCGTGGATTTTGTGCGAAAAAGGAACGGGCTGTGCAGGTTGGTAACCCACACGCATGTACTCGGGGTTCAAATAGTACCACACCCCCGCACTCACTCCCCCTCCGAGGGTAAGTAAGCAAAAGATGATTTTGAGAGGGAGCCAGTTACTCCAACGTGGAAAAATATTCGCCATGCGACGAGAAGGTTCTAAGCGTTAAAATGAACGAACAAAGTGGTGCGACATACAGCCTGTGGCGAGGAGCAGGACGATTTAAGGCGCGCCGGATTGGGGAATCAAGTGAGATTGTGAAATTTTTCACAAGCGAGGCAAACGGCAAATCGCAAACTTCTATTCCAAAAAAATTTACGTCGTCACCGCCCCACTGCGCTCCGGATGTGCTCCACGCAGTACTCATTGCCGTCCCGAGCCACACGGAACTCCAAGTGCGGGGCGCTCACCTCCGTGCGCCCACAAATGTGACAGCAATGAAGAGTCTGCTGGTCTTCGGGATCAAGGAAGGCGGTTTGCCTAAGGATCTGGTCTTTGCGTTCACGTCTGGCGCGCAACAAGGCAGGGCCAAAGAAGACACCAAAGTTTGCTAACGCAGCGAGAACCCCGATGCGATAGCCCCAGTCTGAAAAGAGGAGAGACGGCAGCAGAAGAAAGGCATCCAACCACGCAAGCCACTTAATCTTCATGGGGATGACAAAGAAAAATAGGATGCGCAGGTCTGGGTAAAAACAAGCGAAAGCGAATACGAGCGAGTTGTTTAGCAAGATGCCGCCTATGTCGTGACCGGTGAGGAACGCCGCCGTGGTGGTACCCAGCATTCCGAGCGCGTAGTAAAGGTTGAGCTTGAAGGCACCCATGGCCCGTTCCAAGCCGTCGCCCAGCCAGATTAAAAACAACACATAAAAGGCGGCGCTCAACCATGAAAGAAAAACGCCACCTACCACTGGCACAAACACATGGGACAAAAGCCGCCAGACCTGCCCGGCCATAACCGCCTGTGGGTCTAGGTTTAAAACGTTTTCAAACCCCGGCCTAATCTGACAGAGCACAAAAGCCAGTCCATTGAGCGCCGCCACGTACCGCAAGAGATGCGGAATAGCGAAGTGCCCAAACCGGCGTTCGAGAGAATCAATCAAACTCATACAGATAACTCTCATGCGACAAAGGGAGGCTGTGAAGTCAAACCCGCCAACGCCCCCAAAATTGCACACCGCATTGACAGCGCCACTGCGCAACTTAGCTTTTCTCGGTCATGGAGACCCAACTCAAACGCACGCCACTCGCTACGGTTCACGAAAACCTCGGCGCTCGAATGATGGAGTTCGGGGGCTGGTGGATGCCCGTGCAGTACTCGGGGATTTTGGAAGAACACAAGGCAGTGCGCACGGCCGCAGGGCTTTTTGACATCTCCCACATGGGGGAATTAGTGGTCAGCGGCCTCGGTGCGGAGGCTTACTTGAACGGACTTTTCACCAACGACGTCCGTTTGCTCTCCCCGGGTAAGGGCCAATATTCCCTGATGCTCAACGATAACGGTGGGGTGATTGACGACCTGATTTTATACAAGCGTGAGGACGGGAGCTTTTTCCTCATCGTGAACGCATCCAAGATCGAGGAAGACTTCGCGTGGATGCAGAGTCGGCTTCCGGCAGATGTGACGTTGGAAAACCAGAGCGGGCATTGGGCAGGATTAGCGCTTCAGGGGCCGCGCGCCGCAGAACTGCTTCAGCAAATGCTCGGTGCGGAGTGTCTGTTGCCAAGCCGCAACCATTTGATCGAATTGCAGATCGCTAATGGACCGGCGCTTCTCGCTCGGACCGGCTACACGGGCGAGGATGGCTTCGAGTGGTTTTGTCCTGCGCAGGTCGCAACATTTTGGTGGGAGCGAATTTTAGAAGCGGGCCGCGACTTAGGCGTAACGCCTTGCGGGCTTGGGGCAAGGGACACGCTGCGCCTAGAGGCGTGTTATCCGCTCAACGGCTCGGATTTGTCGCCGACACTCACGCCTTTGGAGGCAGGATTGGCGCAATTCGTAAAATTTGAAAAGGGCGACTTCGCCGGACGTGCGGCTTTGGAAACTCAGCGCACTGAGGGAGTCAAAAAGAAGCTTTCAGCGCTGCTTATGCAGGGCAAAACACCGCCGCCGCGCCCACATCACCCAGTCCTCCACGAAGGAAAGCTCGTCGCAGAAACTACCAGCGGCACACTGTCCCCGACGTTAGGACTGGGAATCGCACTCGCCTATTTACCAACCGACCTCTCCGTGCCAGGAACGGAACTCGCCGTGGAAATCCGAGGCCGTCCATTCCCTGCCATCGTCGCCCCTCGGCCACTATACCGCCGCTCCTAGACGCCTGCTCCAACCCTTCCAACCCAATCATCATATGAACGTTCCAAATGACTTATTGTACGCCGCATCACACGAATGGCTCCGCCACGAGGCTGACCACGCTACGGTCGGAATCACCGATCATGCCCAACATGAGCTCACGGATGTCGTCTACGTGGAACTTCCCGCAGTTGGGGCGCACTTTGAAGCTGGCGCACAAATCTGTGTGGTAGAATCTGTTAAGGCGGCAAGCGACATCTATTCTCCAGCAGCGGGGACCGTCGAAGCCGTTAATGAAGCACTTGTCAGCGATCCAGCACTCGTCAACACGGATCCTTACGGTAACGGTTGGATTTTCAAGCTGCGCCTAGATTCTACGAGCAGCCCTTCCTCGCTGAAGACGCCCGAAGAGTACAGCGAGCTGCTTGGTCAACTGTAAGCCCCTGCCCCAGCAAATGTCCGCCACAGGCACGCGCCTCTTTCTGGCGTCCACCTCGCCAAGGCGCAAAGACCTCCTGAGCGCCCACGGGTACGCCTTCACGGTGAGCAGCGTTGCGGTGGAGGAAATTGCGGATCCAGCTCTAGGGCCGGAGCGTTTGGTGCGTGAAAATGCCCGCCTCAAAGCCCATTCCATCAAGCACCTGCACTCTGACGGCGTAATTCTTGCGGCGGACACTGTCGTCGCGCTGGATGAGCGTATTTTCGGGAAGCCAGCGGACATGCAGGACGCTGCCGCGATGCTCGCTGAGTTGAACGGTCGCGCGCACGTCGTACATTCGGGAGTGTGTCTGCTGGCGACAGAAACGCTGGAGGAACGCGTGTTTGTGGTGAGTACAACGGTACGATTCCGCACGCTGACCCGAGCTGAACAGGCGGCGTATCTCTCTCGGATTAAACCGCTAGATAAAGCAGGCGCTTATGCTGCCCAAGACGACGACGGCGCACTGATCGCGGGTTACGAAGGCTCGTTTAGCAATGTGGTCGGGCTTCCCATGGAAGCGCTGGCGCTCCAACTCGCGGAATTTGGAGTTCATCCCCAAGCGCGATAGTGCGGCTACCGAGCCGATTCTTTTGCCGTTTCTGCGGCGAGGATCAGCGGCCAATTTGGATCTTTAAACAGTTCAGGCCGGGTCTGACGCGCCGCTCGGACGCGCTCAACAAAGGCCTGATTAAACGCAGACCCCGCCACCGCTAGATCCGGAAACTGTTTTAATGCAGCTTGTTCTGCTTGTTTCGGATCTTGGAACCGTCCGGCATCGACCGAAGTAGATTTCGCCGAGGACGCCGCTGGATCTTTCACGTCGAAGCAAAAGAGCAACTCCTGATCGCGCAAATAAAGTCGTCCGTCCGCTACCACCGGATGCGTCCAAATCCGACCATCTGGTTTGCGCTGAGTTGTTTGAGGATCTAATTTGAAGCGCGAATGCTCCTTCCACCCGTCCGGAGATGCATCCGCAAGAACCACATTTCCAGTACTTTCCTCCAGCAAATAAAGCATTCCGTCAGCGCAGTGAACCGCTCCCTTACCCAAATTTTTTGAAACCCACTTCACATCGCCCGTGGCCCAATCCTGACAAGTCCAGCCGCCTTTGTCCGAGTAACCGTACAGAAAACCTCCGTGTAACAACACACCGCCGTGGTGGTTAACCATATTAGTATTCGTCCAACCATCCGAGACCGCGTTGCCCGCACCGATATGAACCAGCTTGCAACCCACTCCATAGCCGCTACTCACGTACACGTCGCCCTTGGAAAAAATTGGGGTCGGAATCACGGCCGTACGACCATTCCATTCGACCATCCAAAGCTTGTGCCCGTCCTTTGCGTCGATGCCCGCAAAATGCTGCATCGTCAGCCCAATGTACTGTCGTGCACCGTTGTAGGTTGTCGCAATAATGGACGCGTATTGCGCGCCATCCGTCCATTCTGCAGTCTGCCACAACCGCTTTCCTGTCAGCTTGTCCAAGGCGATCATCGCTCCCTGAGCGCCCCCGGGCATACAAACCACTTTGTCGCCATCCACGAGCACGCTCTCCGTGTAGCCCCAGCCCGGAGTCTTGCCTCCGAAATCCTTCATAGAAGTCGTCCACAAAGTTTTACCATCCAGTACATTGGCGCAGATCAGAAAACCCTGGCCGCTTAGAGCGTAAACACGATTCCCGTCCACGGTGGGAGTTCCACGCGGTCCGTCTCCCCATTTATTCACAAGCATCGGGCCCACGGGCGTCGCCCACTTTTGCTTTCCAGTGGCAGCATCAAAGGCGAGAAGATGCTCTGTGTCATCCTTAAGGCCTTGCGTGTATAGAGTTCCAGCAACGATTGAAAATCCAGAATACCCGAGTCCAGCCTGATCGCTCATCCACAGCTTGCTCGGTCCAGTTTGAGGCCAAGACTTTAGCAGTCCGGTTTCCTTGGAGACGTCATCGAAGTCGGCACCTCTCCAGCGCGGCCAGTCCGCCGCCTGCAAAGAGTGAAGACCGCCGGTTACAAACAAACACAATAGAGAGATCGTAGTTTTCATTGGGGAGAGCTGCCTCCCCAGCGTTTTGGCATATCCCCCGCCAGACTCAAGTAGCGTATGCGTCAAAATAACCTTCTGGAGAACAAAGCCCAAATGGACCCGGTGCAAGGGCGCACTCCAAACCGGGATGCCTCGGGTTTAAACGAAACAGTGCCTTTATCCGATTGCCAACTTTTCGAGTGCCGCCCAGCTCGATGATTCGGGCGGCGCGCAGGTCTAGAAAAAGGGCCTCCATTAAAGAGAGCGTCTGCCCAAGCTGAGAAGCGGCCTCGGCCACGGTGAGTAATTGTTCGACCTGAAATAATTTGACGCATTGCAAGCGAAGGTCACAGAAGTTGTATTCGACTTCACCTTTAGATCTTTCCACCAGAAGCAGTTGTGTCTCATCATTCAAAACATCCATCGCGGGGGCTTTAGCGATCTCCGGTGTGAACTCAGGCGTGTTGCTGCGAACCATCCGGTTGCGGATAGAGGAAGCAAGCGTTTTGATGGATTGGAACAGTGGGAAGTGATGGACGGGTTGCATTGGAGAAGCCTCACTCGAAGCATCGCACGCCACAGCCTTGCGAGACGCCGGCCGTTTGGCTCTATGAGTCGTCTTTTTCTGCTCCGTGCCTCCGTCTGTGTGTTGCCAGCAGCCAATCCCTCCCTTAGAAAACACCTTCCGATGAAAGCTCCCATTCAAATGTCCGACCTCGAGCGGATCCGCCACTCTGCAGCGCACGTGCTTGCCACAGCCATTTCCAGAATCTGGCCAGATGCGCAGTTCGCCGCAGGACCGCCTGTGGACACTGGTTTCTACTACGATGTGGAGCTTTCGCATCGCATTTCTCCCGAGGACTTTGCGCGGATTGAGGAGGAGATGCGCAAGGAGACCAAGGCGAATAACGTCTTTGAACGAAGAGTGGTCGCTCGCGAGCAAGCGCTACTCATGGCGCAGCAGGGACGTTTGGGTGCGCTGGGTGAACGCGAGGTGGTGAGCAAATTCAAATTGGACATCCTCACCAACATCCCTGAAGGCGAGGAAATTTCACTCTACGTTAACGGCGAGTTCACCGACCTTTGCGCCGGCCCGCACGTCATGCGCACCGGAAACATCGGCGCATTCAAGCTCACCCATGTGGCCAGCGCTTATTACAAAGGCGACGAGCGCAATCCCCAATTGCAGCGCATTTACGGGACGGCGTTTAAAAACAAAACCGAGATGGAAGCGCACTTCGCGATGCTCGAGGAGGCCAAACGCCGAGACCATCGTAAGCTCGGCAAAGAGATGGAGCTCTTCACTTTCGACGAGGACGTCGGCCCCGGTTTGCCACTGTGGTTGCCCAACGGTACCGTGCTCATCGAGGAACTGGAAAAGCTCGCAAAGGAGAGCGAGTTTGCCGCCGATTACCACCGCGTCAGAACCCCGCATCTCGCCCGCGAGAACATGTACCTCACCAGCGGCCACCTTCCTTACTACGAGGAAAGCATGTTCCCGCCCATGGAACTCGCGGAGAAAAACGCCGATGGCACCGTCGCAGAGATCTCCGACCGGTACTACCTAAAGGCGATGAATTGCCCGCATCACCACAAGATTTTCAAAGCCGTTCCGCGTAGTTACCGAGACCTGCCGCTGCGCCTCGCTGAGTATGGAACGTGCTACCGCTACGAGCAGTCCGGCGAACTCCTCGGACTCATGCGAGTGCGTTCCATGCAGATGAATGACGCTCACATTTATTGCACCACGGAACAGTTCGAGTCTGAGTTCATGGCGGTGAACGAGATGTACCTTAAGTACTTCAAAGTGTTCGGCCTCACCAATTATCTGATGCGCTTCTCGACTCACGATCCAGCGCGTCTGGGTGAAAAGTTCGTCGACGATCCCGTCCTCTGGAAACAGACCGAGGACATGGTGCGAGGCGTCCTCGTGAAGTCTGGGATTAACTTCGTGGAAGTCCCCAACGAAGCCGCGTTTTACGGTCCGAAAATCGACGTCCAAGTCTGGAGCGCGATTGGCAAAGAATTCACCATCGCAACAAACCAAGTCGACTTTGCAGTCCCCGCGCGCTTCGGGCTGGCGTACAAGGATCGCGATAACACGGACAAAACGCCGCTTTGCATTCACCGTGCACCGCTGGGCACGCACGAGCGCTTCATTGGTTTTTTGGTCGAGCATTACGCCGGAAACTTCCCGCTGTGGCTCGCGCCCGAACAGGTTCGCATTCTGCCAATCGGCGATGAGGACGTGCTGGTAGATGCCGCTATGGCGTTGCGCGCTGAACTCCGCAGCCACGGGGTGCGGACGGAAGTTGACGCGAGCTCGAACAAAATCAACGGCAAGGTGCTCCGCGCTGAAGAGGCCAAGGTGCACACCATGTTGGTTTTAGGCAAACGTGATTTGGAGGAAGGCAACCTTAGCGTACGCGTCCACGGAAAGGGTAATCTCGGCGCAAAGCCGCGTGGAGACGTCATCGCCGACATCCTCTCCGCAATTCAAGAACGCCGCGCCAACGCCGTGTAAAAGCCCTTTGCGACCAACCTAAATCACCCCGCTCCCATGCTCGACATCCGCCTGATTCGTGAACACGCCGACCAAGTTAAAGCTCGCCTCAGTGCGCGCGGCGGCGATTCCCACCTACAAATCGACCGCATTTTAGAATGCGACCGCGACCGACGCGCAGCTGAAACCCAGTTGCAAACGCTTCAATCCGAACGCAAACGGATGAGCAAGGAAATTGGCGCGCGAAAGTCTAAGGGCGAAGACACAGCCGCAGTGGAGGCGGATGTGCGAGGCATGGGCGAGCAGATTACAAATTTAAACGAAGAAAGCGCCGCGCTCGACGAACGCCAACGCGAACTGCTCCTGCACCTACCAAACCTCCCGCACGAAGGCTGCCCAATCGGCCCGGATGCCGCAGCCAATCCCGAGGTGCGGGTGTGGGGCGAGGCGCCTGCGTTCGGTTTTTCGCCAAAGAGTCATGTCGAACTAGGTGAGGCGCTTGGCTTGTTTGATTTCGAGCGCGCTGCAAAAATCAGCGGGAGCGCATTCGTGGTTTTCACCGGAGCGGGCGCGCGTTTGGAGCGAGCGCTGCTCAACTTTTTATTAGACCTGCACACGAGGGAGCACGGGTACACCGAGGTCAGCCCACCGGTGGTGGTGCGGCCTGAGGCGCTGGTCGGCACTTCGCAACTGCCCAAGTTTGAAGAGCAGCTTTACCGCTGCGAACGGGACGACCTATATCTCACGCCCACGGCAGAAGTGCCTGTGACCAACCTGCATCGGGAAGAAATCTTGCCTCTCGAACAGCTACCGATTTGCTACGCTGCGTACACCCCATGCTTCCGGCGGGAGGCGGGTTCTGCCGGACTTGGAACGCGCGGCCTTATTCGGATGCACCAGTTCGACAAGGTCGAGCTTGTTAAAATCACCACCCCGGAGACAGCCGCCGCCGAGCTCGAAATCCTCACGTCCCACGCAGAACGCGTACTGCAAATCCTCGGACTCCATTACCGCACGATCGAGCTTTGCACTGGCGATATCAGCTTCAGTTCGACACGCACTTACGACATCGAAGTTTGGGCGCCCGGCCAAAACGGTTATCTGGAAGTATCGAGCTGTTCGCACTTTGGAGACTTTCAAGCGCGCCGCATGAACTTGCGATTCAAGGATTCGGAAGGTAAAAATCGCTTCTGTCACACGCTCAACGGTTCCGGCACCGCCCTGCCTCGTTTGATGGTCGCATTGCTGGAAACTTACCAACAGCAAGACGGCACGGTGCTGCTGCCCGAGGTTCTTTGGCCGTACTTTGGTTCCGAGCGCATCCAGTAAAAATGGCCGCCACGCTTTTGTGTTGTTCCAAAAACTTGCACGTTCGGTTCGAGATCATCTCGCAGAGGTCAGTGTTCACACCGATACCCCGCTGCTTCTCGCCTGTTCAGGGGGGCGCGACTCGGTGTTCCTCACCGAATTACTAAGAGAGGCGAGCTTCTCCGCACTAACGCTGGTTCACTTGGATCACGGCCTGCGAGCGGACAGCGCAGCGGACTCAGCTTGGGTGCAACAATTTGGTGCAGAGCGCAATCTAAAGACCATCGTGGAGCGTCTGGATGTCCGAGAGTTGGCCAAGAAAAATAGCTGCGGAGTGGAAGAAGCTGGGAGAGAAGCGCGATACGCCTTTTTCGCTAGAATCGGTCAGACACTAAATTGCGGGCGTGTGCTGTTAGCGCACCATGCCGATGATCAGGTGGAGACGTTCTTGTTCCGGCTGCTGCGGGGCGCGGGCTCAAACGGTTTGCGAGGAATGACGATGCGCAGCGAGCGCAGGGAGGGCGATTTTACCCTCGAGGTTCTACGGCCCATGCTTCACATATGGCGCGAAGAAATCGACCGATGCGTGGCGGCCGTTGGCATAGAATTTCGGGAGGATTCCTCCAACACCGATTCCCAGTGGACGAGGAATCGCATTCGCCACGAGCTCATTCCATTTTTAGCGCAAGTGATGCAACGTCCTGTAAGGAGCCAGTTAGCGCACGCTGCGGAACTGCTTCGTGCGGAAGCAGAGTTTGTAGAGGCGGCTGAATCGGCACTTGGACCGCTTCCCGAACAACTCGAGGTGGAGGCGATGCGAGCTCTGCCGCTGGCCCTGCAACGGCGTCGCATGTTTCGGTGGCTCTCGGAGCGAGGCATTCCTGAGCTCAGCTTTGAGCTGGTGGACGCCGCGCTGAGTTTGCTGACGCGGCGGCAACCAGCCAAACACAACTTACCGGGTGGTTCGCATGTACGCCGCCGCAATGGCGTGATTTTCTGCGAACCTCCTCTGCTACGGCGCGGAATTCAAAAGGACGCTTCCTGAGAATTTTGAATCCTTTACACCCCCTGGAGCGCACCGGTGGAGTCCCCCAAACGCTCCGCTTCGATGCCCATACGCCCCAATAAGCTCATGTACAAGTTCGTCATCGGCAACGGACTGCTCAGGGCAAGGTGTTTCCCGGGCTGCAGCGCACCGCCGCCGTGTCCCGCCAAAATGACAGGCAAATTGTTGTGCGCATGACGGTTGGCATCAGACAAGCCGCTGCAATAAACAACCATCGAGTTTTCCAGAAGCGACTTTCCGTTAGCTTCCTTCGTGTCGCGCAGACGTTTGAGGAAGTACGCGAAATGATCCATGTACACCCTATCGATGCGCCCAATCTGCTCGAGTTTTCCAGCGTCGTTTTGATGGTGCGACAATTCGTGGTGCCCAGAGGTGACTCCGATCTCACTGAAATTACGGTTACTGCCATCGTGAGCTAGCATGAAGGTCGCCACCCGCGTGGAGTCGGTTTGAAATGCGAGCGTCATCATGTCCAACATGAGGCGAACATGTTCGGAATAGCTTTCCGGAATACCAGACGGCGCGGCGTGGGAAGGCGCCTTGGGAAGGCCGAACTTTTCCGCCTGCTGAATGCGCCGCTCCAGTTCACGAACCCCCGTGAGATATTCATCCAACTTACGTTGATCGTTTCGCCCCAACTGCTTCTGGAGCGTCGACGCATCCTCCATAAGAAAGTCCAACAAGGATCGCTCCCGCGCATTACTACGCTCCACCGCTACGTCCCGCGCGCCACCTGTGCCCCGACCAAACAAACGTTCAAACACAAGGCGTGGATTAGACTCCGGTGCCACAGGCTGCGTTTCAGAACGCCATGAGACGTTGAATTGATACGCGCAGGAATAACCTGAATCACAATTCCCCGCCTGCCGGACGCCGTCGCAAGAAAGTTCCAGCGAGGCAAAACGTGTGCGTCCTTCCAACTGCCTCGCAGCCACTTGGTCTACCGATATCCCAGCGCGAATGTCCGTTCCAGCCGTCTTCTTAGGACGAGCTCCAGTAAAAATCGTCGCACTCGCACGCGCATGATCGCCACCCCCGTCGCCGTTCGCCCAACCGTGGTGATGCTCAAGCCCAGACACAACCTGCACATCACGCTGAAACTCACCCAGCGGCAGCATCGTCTCGTTGAGCGAGAAATCAGCACCTTGCCCGCGCGGAGTCCAGCGCTCGACATTCACGCCGTTGGGCACATAGAGCAGCGCGAGACGCAACGGGTCACCACTCGCCGTCACCCCCGCAGAAAGCGTCGCAGCCGCACTTGCCTTCACTCGCGCCAAAGACTCAAAAGCCGGAAGTCCCAATAAAAAACCCGCGCTCCGGAGAAAACTGCGTCTGGAAAGATATTCGGCGTTCATAGAAGAGAGCGATTTTTGGATCGCGAGAGATTGAGTTTAACGAGGCGCTGGGGCGTTGGCGATTGCACTTTGCATAGGCCGAGTGAACTGAAATGGAACCGATTCTGTAACCGCTTTAACCAGCGCCATCAGATTCCCACCGGGTTTTTCTTGGGCTTCCACCAAGCGTTTGATGTGGGGAATGTCGGTAGCGTCCAGACCGCGTCCCAGAGCGTAAGTGAGCATTTTCTCCGAAAGGCAGCGGTAAAAATCGTGCCTCCTCGAGGTGGCCAAAATCGTCACCAACTCGGGCAGAGTCTGGAACTTCTCGCCAGTCACAAGTTGGCCAGAAAGATCCAACGGCTTATCCGCGGCTGGTTCGTGATACTGCCCAATCGCGTTGAAGTTTTCCAGGGCGAGCCCCAATGGATCCATCCTTGCATGACACGATGCGCAAAGAGCCTCGCTACGATGTAGCACCATCATTTCACGCATGCCCAGCTTCTTTCCCTCGGCGACTCCCTCCAGCGGCGGAATGTTCGGTGGTGGCGGAGGCGCTGGCGTGCCTAACACGTTCTCCAGCAAAAACAAACCCCGCTTCACGGGCGAGGTGCGCGTCGGGTTGGACGTCAATAAAAGGAAACTTCCGTGTCCGAGAATCCCCTGCCGGTGGCTGCCTTCTGGCAACTGCACCTTCCTTACCTCAGACCCAGTTACACCCGCAAGCCCGTAAAACTTCGCCAAACCCGACGTCAAAAACGAGTAGCGCGCAGTCAGTAATTCCTCCGAGGGAAGTCCCTGGCGCAGCACGTAAGAGAAAAGCATCTCGGTCTCCAAGCGCATGGCATGACGCAATTTAAATGGAAAAATCTTATCCTGCTCTTCCCTTTTCTTCACTCCAAGAATTGCATTCACTTGGATCGGAACCGCTTCTGTGTCCCGTGTCTGCAACCATTGCCCGACAAAATTCCGGCTGAAACGCTCAATCTTTGGATCCGCAAGCATCCGCTTCAACTGCGCCTCCCACTGACTGCGCAACTGACCCTTCTGCGCCAAATTCCACAACTCCATATCAGGCATCGAACTCCACAAAAAATAAGACAGCCGCGAAGCTAGCGCAAATTCGTCTACCTGCGCGTTTTCGCCAGGCTTGTCCTCCGCGGTTTGCACTTCTGCGCGAAACAAAAACCGGGGCGAGGCCAGCACTGCGGCGAAGGCATCGCGCAACCCCTGATCAAAATCCCCGTCCGCCAGTGCACAAAGGCGACTCAAGGTGACGGCATCCACCGGCCGCCGCAGCGCCTTTTGCGCAAATGAACGAATGATGCTCTCCGTGTAGGCCGCCCTTTCCTTCGGATCCAGCGGCGGCGGACCTTCGGGCACCAAATGCACGCGCAGACTGTTCGCTGGAGTCAGAGCGCCGGCCACAATTTCCTTTGCTGCGGCCAAATATTTTTCGAGGTGAATAGGCGACAAGTTCAACACGTCGCCAATGGTGTCAAAACCGTAGCCTGTGTCGTCTGGAGGAAAGTGTTCTTGGACAGGATAATCTACGCCCGTAAGGTCACGAATGGTGTTACGGTATTCCTCACGATTTAGGCGCCGAATAGTAACGCGGCCTGGATCGGGTTGAGCGGAGTTTAGATGCAGGGGGTTAGCCTCCACCCATGCCTGGAGAGTTGCCCGCTGCTCTGTGGTGGGACGGGGCTTGTCCGAAGGTGGCATCAACTCGGCGTCAAGGTTGCGCCAGACATCGAACCAGAATTTGCGCTGATCCTCGGGCGAGGTAAAGGCAGTGTGGTCGAAGCTTACGCCCCCTTTTTTTGAGCCGTCCCCGTGGCAATCAAAGCAGAATTCTTGAAACAAAGGAGGAAGCTCCGGACTCAGTGCACTCAGCACCGGGGAACAAACGTTCCCTGAAAAAAGAACCCAATAAAAACCTAAGTTCTGCCAGCGCATTGCCCAAAGAAAAGCCAGTTGCACTTGACATCTTAGAGCCTGTAAAGCGCGTCAACAACTCTCACGGCCGCTTTTAATAGATAATTTAGCAGCTGATCCTATTGCTGATTCCATCACTGAAATCACCAAGGTTCAACGCACCGAATCTCGGCCAGAAATTTGGCCCCGTACGCTCTCCCTTATTCTCTCGCTAAATTACTGTGCCGGTACGCTGGTAAATCCGTAACTTCCCGCCGGAACCATGGTGGCGGAGTAAACGCTTCCGCAGTAGCGAGGTTTTTGAATTCGGCTTCCGCAATGCGCAGCCAGTTGAGTTGCCCCTCGTAAATATCCAAGGATACTGGAGTTTCAGCGATGCCGATCTGGTAGGTGACTTTACTCATCCGTCGCCCTTCGGTCAGAGGCCAAAGAACGTCGAGTTGTTCCTTGGTCAAAGGCACCTCAATCTCCACTTGGTTTTTTCCCGAACCCGAGCGCACGCAAAGCGCTCCACCGTCGGGCGACTGGCGGATGCGCACCTCCGAACCACCAGTTTCCACGGCAAGGTAGCCTTGAGAAATCTGTTTGCCATCGTTTAATCCCAATACTTTCGGGAGATCCCCTACCAAAAACTTCCGCTCCACCGTCGTCGGCGCCGCTACAGGAGGGAGCGCCTGAACTTCGTTGGAGTCCGAAAAAACAGCGGCAGAGTTAGAATGCACTTCTGTGCTCGATTGCATAGTCAACTATTCCTCTCCCCTATGCCATAGCACTCCGAGTGCCAGCCGACCAATTGACAAGCGGCGGTCGCGATTTCACACGCGATTCTCTGTAATCTAAGCACTCGATTACGCTCCACCTACTCTGTAGAGTCATTCCAAATGACTTTACAAGAACCCGAATTCTCCGATCTCGAAACGCCCAGTGGCCTCATGCGCACTCATGTTTTCCGTCCGGCTGCACCCGGAAGCTACCCGGGTATCGTCCTGTTTTCCGAGATCTTCCACGTCACCGGCCCCATTCGACGCACCGCATCGTTTCTTGCCGCCCACGGTTTTGTGGTCGCAGTGCCCGAAGTCTTCCACGAATTCGAGCCTTTGGGGACAGTACTGGCCTACGACACAGAGGGGACGGAGCGGGGAAACTGGTGCAAGATTAACAAACCGCTCGCCGCGTACGACGCAGATGCCCGTGCTGTCATTGCATTTCTCCAAAAACATCCCCATTGCACAGGCAAATTAGGGACGCTCGGCATTTGTATCGGTGGTCACCTGAGCTTCCGCTGCGCCTTCAACCCCGAAATCCTCGCAGGGGTCTGCTTTTACGCAACGGACATTCACAAGCTGGATTCCCATCCCCGCGGTTTGGGCTTGGGAATGGCGGACGATTCACTGCAACGTGCACGTGAAGGAGCTGTGCAAGCAGAGCTTCTGCTGATCTGGGGAAGGCAGGATCCTCACGTTCCTTTTGAAGGGCGTATGCAGATTCACAAAGCGATTGAAGAGTCCGGCACAAATTACCAGTGGATCGAGTTCAATGGTGCCCACGCATTTCTGCGAGATGAAGGGCCCCGGTACAATCCGGTACTCGCGCAGCAATCCATGCAGCTCGCCTTAGAACTCTTCCATCGCAAACTGGGAGACGGCTGCCTCCCTTCCGCTCCCGCTCATTCAGCGGAAACTCGCCATTGACGAGCGGGCCTGCTGCAAATCCGGCCGCTGAGACTGGATTAACGGCAGGTTCAAAGCCATCGTGGCTTCATGGTGGAGGTGCGCTATCGAAACGGAGTGGAGTTGCCAGACTGCAAGATTTGGCTGGATCCACATGATGCTAAGCAGCTTGCATTTGTCTCTCACGCCCACGCTGACCATCTCGGCAGACACGCGGAAGTCGTCCTGACCCCCGCCACCGCCGTCTTAATGCGCGCCCGTTTAGGCGGAAAACGAGTGATGCATCAAGTGCCCTACGGCCACCGAATCGACATGAACCACTTCCGCCTCACACTGCTGAGCGCCGGACACATCACCGGCTCCGCTCAAATTTTCCTCGAATCCGAGGCGGGCTCGCTCCTTTACACGGGCGACTTCAAACTGCGCGACAGCCGCTCGACGCAGCCCTGTCAATGGCGCAAAGCGGAGACGTTGATCATGGAAACGACCTTTGGCCTGCCGAAGTATTGTCTTCCACCCACCGAGGAAACGCTAGCTGCCATCGTCGCATTCTGTCAGGAAACCCTCGCCGAAGGTGCCACGCCAGTCCTTTTCGCGTACGCGTTGGGCAAAGCGCAAGAAATCAGCTGGGTACTGCTGGAAAACGGCTTGATTCCAATTTTGCCGCCCTCGACCTATCGCATGACCTCGCTGTGCGCCGAATTACAACCCAGCTTCCCAATGGGCTTCTTGCCGTTGAGCCATCCCCGCCCCAGCAACGGAGTGTTGGTGATGCCGCCGGGTCGCAAAACGTGGGCGGCGCTAAAAGAAGTGCATCCGCGCCGCACCGCCATTCTCACCGGTTGGGCCATGGATCCGGGAGCCAAGTACCGCCACCGATGCGACGCGGCGTTCCCCCTGAGCGACCACGCTGATTACCCAGACCTGCTGCGCTATGTTGAGTGGGTTCAACCGCGCCGCGTGCTGACGTTACACGGTTTCGCGAGTGCATTCGCGGCTGATCTGCGGGCCCGAGGAATCGAGGCGTGGGCGCTCTCCGAAAACGATCAGTTACAATTTATGTTGTAAATAGACGGTCCTTCTCTCCCAGCTCCGCTTTGACGCTCCAAACGCTCAGACAGTCATTGCGGGGCGGGTGGCTCCGCGTTCCCAAGTGCTGGGGTCTTCGAATCATCCATCACAGGAAATCCGAGTGGTCTTGTAGGCCCCGCCCTCTATCAAAACACAGGTTTTGCACCTGAACAGGCGACTTTGGAGGTCGAGAAGGGAATGCAGCGTCGAAATGGCACGGACTGTGCTTCGAGGAATCTTTGTATGAATGTCGGCATGTACAAAGGAGCTGCGGCTCTAACCGCTTACGAGTCTTGGCAGGAGACGATTGCTCAGAATTTGGCCTCGGCGGCCGTTCCGGGCTATCGACGCAATGAATCCAGCTTCTCGGGCGTGCTTGCCGACGTCGCTAAGATCAAAAAGGGCGACCAAGTCACCCAGTCCATGCCTGGGGTGATGCCCTCCGCCCACCGCAGCATCAACATGGTACCCGGTGTTTTAGAGTACACCGGCGTAGAAACCAATTTTGCAGTTGAGGGCGACGGTTTCTTTCGTATCCGCCGCCAAGACGGTTCCGTAGGCTACACGCGGGACGGAAACTTTCGTTTGGATAACGCCTACAATCTGGTGACCCAAAGTGGCAACCTAGTGGAAGGTGAAAATGGCCCAATCACTTTCCGGCAGGAAGGTGGCGCGATTTATATCAATGCCGACGGCCTTCTGATCCAAGGTAAACAGCAAGTCTCCAAACTTGCGTTATTTCGTTTCAACGATGCCGAAAAATTACGTCGCGTTGGAGAAGGACTACTTCAGCCCGGCGAGGGTAATGCTGCTATCGTGGTGGAGCGCCCCTCAATCAACCACATGTCGTTGGAAGGCAGCAATGTGCGCCCCATGGAAGAGATGATTCACATGATCACTCTGGGGCGTGCTTATGACGCCGCGAAAAAAGTTTTGGATATCAGCGATGATTCTGCAGGCAAAGCGATCCAGTACTTGGGTAATCAAGGCTAACATTTGCTGAAGCGCTGACGTCTTCCTGCTGCTATCTTTGTCCATTCCCCATATCGTCCTCAGCATCTTCCGCAAACACCTGCAACGCTCCCGTTCGAATAGCAGCCTAGCATCCTAGTCATTGTCTTTACTTGTTTCTACTCTGACATCCACCACCCTTCGGAACCACTCTTCACTCTTTTAACTTATGATCCAATCCTTGTACGCCGGAGCCTCCGGCATGGAAGCGCAGCAATTAAACCTCAACGTCATCGCGAACAATCTCGCGAACGCCAACACCACCGGTTTCAAGCGCAGCAAAATCGAGTTTCAAGATCTGCTGTACCAGAAACCCCGTACCGCTGGTGCTGACGCGGGCAACGGGAATCTTTTGCCCACTGGTTCAGAACTCGGAAGCGGCACCCGCGTAGTCGCTACCGCCAAAATGTTTACGCAAGGCCAGTTGACTCAGACAGGCAACGAGCTGGACATGGCCATTGATGGAGACGGTTTCTTCAAAGTGCTCCGCGTCGACGGCACAGACGGCTACACCCGTGATGGCACCCTTAAGTTGGACGCTACCGGCCGTTTGGTGACCAGCGACGGTTTACCGCTCGTAGGTTTGCCTGTTCTTTCTGATGCACGCTCTGTCAACGTAATGCCTACGGGTGAAGTCAGTTACACTGACAAAGATGGCAAAACAGTGAAGGCTGGCTCATTGCAGCTCTACCGTTTCCCCAACCCAAGCGGTCTTCGCAGTCTTGGTGGCAACATTTATGCCGAAAATGACTCCAGCGGCACCGCGTTGAGCGGTTCACCAGGAGTCGCAGGCATGGGCTCTGTGATACAACGCTTCCTAGAGTCTTCCAACGTCAATATCGTGGAAGAAATGGTCGCCATGATCCAAGCCCAGCGTGCGTACGAAATTAATTCCAAGGCCATTACGACCTCGGACGAAATGCTCGGGCAACTCTCCCAGCTGAAACGCTAATGCGCGATATTCGGCCATTGATCGTCGCTTTCCTTTCCGTTCTCGGAACGGCAGCGACGACGTGTGCCGATTTCAACGCGCTCCTTTCGCCAGTTCCGGGAGCCACAGTCGGGCGCAATTCGTTGTCCTCGCCACCTGCTCCCGTCGCCAAACCCTCTCCCGTTGGCGGACAATTACTCAAACTACAACCCCCGGCTGCGGATGCGCAGGCTCTCTTAACAGAGAACGAGTTGCTCACCGCAATCCAAGCCGACTTGCCCAAACGCTTCGTCATCGAAGGAGAACTCCGCATCACCCTCACGAGACCTTGGACTGGAATTCCGCTTCCCGCTCCGGAATTTTTTGCCGAGTGCGTACAGCTACCACCCGGTGGTCTAGCCAGCGTCATGCAGTTGACTGTGCGCGGTGTTAGTGGTGGGAAAATCATTGGCGAGTGGCCCCTCCAAGTGCGAGCGGAAGTCTGGAGGGAAGTCTGGCTGGCTCCGCAGCGCATGGACCGTGGACAGATGCTCCAGCCCAGCCTGTTGACGGCCAGAACCGTCGATATCCTAAAAGAATTTAATCCTCCCATCGCCGCAGACCAAGACCTCTCGGGTTTCGAGCTCGCCCAGGCAGTTCAGGCCGGCAAGCCCATTTCCCGTAGAGATCTCGTCGAACGTTCGCTGGTTCGTAAAGGACAATTCGTGGATGCCGTCGCCAACGAAGGCGGCCTCAACATCCGGATGCGGGCGCAGGCAATGGAAGCCGGACCTGCGGGTGCAGTCATCCGCGTGCGCAATCTCGACAGTCAAAAAGTATTTTTTGCTCAGGTGATCAATGAAAACCAAGTTCAAGTCCGCTTCTAACGCAGCGTGTGGCGCCGCCACCCTCGCCTCGCTCCTATTCTCAGCCGCCCCATTCACTAGTTGGGCAGGCTCCTTATGGCGTGAAGCCGTCACCGATGAACGCGGTATGTTTGCTGACAAACGGGCCCACCGGCTCGGCGACATCGTCACTATTATTATTAGCGAAACCACCACTGCCACAAATTCTGAGTTGCTCACCAAAGCACGGTCCGCCACTGGCGGCCCGGGAATGGCCACCAACCTGATCAATCAGTTGATCAATGCGGGCGCCAACCAACAGTCCGCCGTAGCCGCCGGTGATCGTCGAAAGTTCCCCACCAACTTGCTTCCCAAGCCAACTGGAGCAGCTCCGTTAATCATCTCGCCCGATGGCACTTCCGTCTATTCAGGCAAGGGTACTCTGGAAAATAAACAGGTGCTGACTTCCGAAATGGCCGTCCAAGTCATCGACGTCCTTCCAAATGGCAACCTCGTCATCGAGGGCATACGCCAAGTCGCATTCTCCAAAGAACGTCAGTTCATGTCGCTGCGCGGCATCATCCGCCCAGCTGATGTCAGCGCGGCCAACACAGTCTCCTCTGCCGCGATCGCTGATGCTCGAATCGACGTGGTTTCCGAAGGCAGCGTCACCGAGGCCCAGAAAAAGGGCTGGTTGCTGCGCTTGGACGAAAAAATCAGCCCTTATTAAACTCCTCCTACCCGCTTTTCGGATACCCCAGTTTAACGTCCCACGTATCTCATCGGCTTTTTGAAATTCCTGCCATGCGTCAATTATTCCTGACTCTTCTGAGCCTCACTTGGCTCGCCGCCTCCGCCACTCCGGCGCAAGCAGCGCGCGTGAAGGACATTACACTGATCGAAGGCGGTCGCGACAACCAATTGGTTGGCTACGGTTTGGTAGTTGGATTGGCAAATAAAGGGGACAGCAAATCTGACCAAATCGTGCGTACCGTAGCGAATTCGATGCAACGCTTTGGCATCAATTTGCAAGGCGCGCAGCTCAAATCCGACAACGTTGCCGCCGTAATGGTCACCGCCGACATCCCCGCCTACGCAAGAGCCGGCACCCGCATCGACGTCACCGTTGGCTCCATTGCTGATGCCAAAACTATCCAAGGCGGCATCTTACTTCAGACTCCCCTGCTCGGTGCAGACGAAACGGTTTACGCAGTCGCTCAGGGTGCCATTGCCGTCGGCGGTTTCCTTGGTGGCGAAGGCGGCCCAGGCGGCGCGTCGGTTCAAAAAAATCATCCCACTGTGGGGATCATTAGCGGCGGGGCGCTTGTGGAACGCGAAATCCCAGCCTCTTTCGTCCATGACAATAACGTGGAACTGATGTTGCTTAACCCCGATTACACCTCGGCCGCTCGCATGGCGCAGGCCATCAACCAAGAATTCCCGCAAAGCGCCATGGCGAAGAATGCCTCCACGGTGAACATTGCGGTTCCCGATGACTTCAAGGGCTACGAAGTGAACTTTATTTCCCGAATCGGCTCCATCGAAGTGGATCCAGACGTTCCAGCACGTGTGGTGATCAACGAGCGCACGGGAACCATCGTGGCGACTTCCAACGTACGCGTCTCCACGGTCGCCATCAGTCATGGCGCCTTGACTATCTCCATCGCCTCCACCCTCGGGGTCAGCCAGCCCAACCCTTTATCCCGTGGAAACACCGCCGTGGTTGCCAGCACACAGACTGATATTGTTGAGAAGCCCGGCAAATTCGGGGTACTTGAAGACAACCCGACCATCCAGCAAGTCGCCTCCGCTTTGAATGCCTTGGGACTCACTACTCGCGAAATGATGTCGATCTTCCAGACCATGAAACGCGCCGGTGCGCTGCAAGCCGAACTGATTCTCAACTAATGAACATCAGCCCTTCCATTCCCACTGCAGCAGCAGTCTCCCTCGCTGGGCTTTCCCCTTTGCATTCGGAATTAGCTCAGTTTGAGGGTGGCAATACCCGCAGAGTTCCCGGAAAGTCCAAGGATCCATCGGAAGTAGCGCGCCAGTTTGAAGCAGTGCTTGTTAAACAAATTCTCTCCGAGAGCATGAAGAGCATGATGGAGCACGGAGAAGGCGGCCAAGTCTATGGCTATTTTCTCGAAGACACTTTAGCTGACGGAATCACTAAAGGTGGAGGCATGGGACTCCGATCTATATTGGAGACTCAACTGCGTCAGCGTATGGATCCTGTAAAGAACGACCAAGCCGCCGCTTTAGATTCTTCGCAGGAGACAGCAGTGAAGTCTTCGAAAAAGACTGCGGTGACAAATAGCTACAAAAAGCAATAAAGACCGGTCTCAATAACCAGACTTTTGAAACTAGTTTTTGCGTTAATTTTCCCCTTGATTCGCTAGTTTAAATTCCAGCCAGTTCCCATGCCGACACCATCCCCGATCAGGAGGCCAGTTGGGCCCCGCAGTTCGGGCTCCATTCAGGAGCAAGTGGTTTCGTGCCTACGCATGGAAATTCAAGAGCACGGCTCTCTCTTGGCGCTTTTCTCAGACCAACAAAAAGCCATCATGCAGCGCGAATCCGAACGCGTGATGATGTTGCTCGATGCCGTTCAGCGCCAAGTAGATTCCGTCCAAAAAGCGCGTCAGTACCGCGAGATGCTCATGGCTCAGATCGCGCCCCGTTCAAAGGTCACGCGCACCACCTCCCTCTCCGAACTGGTGAAACGTTTTCCTCCAGCCTTGCAACCTTTGCTGCGCTCTTTAGTTGAAGAATTACTGCGCATCTCCGACCACGTCCGCCGCAAGGCCAATCAAAATCAAGTTCTGCTAGCGCGCTCCATTGAAGTCATTCGAGATCTGCTCGAAGAATTGACTCCCACCAACTCTGCGCGAACTTACGAAAATGATGGTCGCGTCAAAATATCTTTATCCGGCACCACTGCCGTCTACCGCTCCTGACTTTTCTTTCTTCGCAATCGTTCTTTATTAATCATTCTTTTCTCTTCCTGTCACTTTCAGGAACAATCTTTGCTACTCTACTTTAGAACATTTTATGGGCGGACTATTTGGAAATCTTAATCAAGCGAGCAAAGCGCTCATGGCCAATCAGGTGGCCATTCAGATCACGGGCCGCAACTTGGCCAACGTCAACAACCCGCTCTACGCTCGTCAGCGCGCGATCATGGGCGACAGGTATGTCGAACAGACCCCCACGGGACCCCAGGGCAGCGGCGTTGAAGTCCTTCAAGTTCAACAGTTACGCGATGCCTTTCTCGACTCTCAGGTCATCCGCCAGTCCTCGGACACCGGCTCCCTCGCAGCTCAAAAAGCGATCCTCTCCAATCTAGAACTCGTCCTCGGGGGCCAACTCAGCTCTGCGTCCAGTCCCTCCTCTGTCACCGATACGGTGAATTCCGCCACGGGCATCGGGACTGCCCTAGATAATTTTTTCAACTCCTTTGCAGCTCTCGCGGCAAATCCTTCCGACATCCCTTCCCGTAGCGCCGCCCTTGTCGCTGCCCAAACTCTTGCAGACCGCCTCAATCAGGTGGATCAAAACTTGGCCACCAGCCAGATCGATCAAGAGCAGCAAATCGTAGCGGACGTCAAAACCGCTAACAATCTACTCACCGACATCGCCCAGCTGAACGGGGAAATCCGCAAAGTCGACGACGGTAACGGCGGAGCGTCTGATCTCATTGACCAGCGCCAAGCAAAGCTGGAACAGTTGGCGACTCTCATCAAGGTCGACATCACTAGGGATTCCGCTAATCCCAATGAGACCAACCTCAGTATTTCCGGCATCCAGTTGGTGGCGCAGGGCCAGTTAGTCCACCAAATCGGTTATCTCACTCAAGCAAGTGCTGCGACCCTTAGTTCAGCTGGGACCTTAGGAGCTCGCACTCAGGGATTTGAAGTCGGTGACTACGATCCTGCAGGCACCTTTACCCCCACCGCAGTCTCCAATGGTGGCGCTTCGATGCTAAGTATCGGGGATTCAATTTCCGGTACGGGCATCCCCTCGGGTACCACGGTGACAGCGAAGCTCGATGGTTCGTCGATCCAGTTAAGTAAGAGCGTAAGTTCCACCGGCTACAACGGGTACGTCAGTTTGACAGTGAACGGCGTGAGCGATTCACGCATGGGCTTCATCAATGACGGAAGTAAGATCGTCACCTTGAGCAACACGGTGGGTTACACCATTGTGCCCACGGGTGGTTCCGTCGCTGGACGCTATCAGGCGATTTTCGGTAACCCGACCGCGACTTACATGACGGCTCAGGGTCTGCGCGCTCAGATTACCGACCTTTCCGCCCAACTCAGGGCGCAGGTCAATACCATATACAATCCAACTGGCGCTTCCAGCACAGACTTCTTCCAAAATACGGACGTTTCCCTCTCCGGCGGGGCCACAGTTGCAGGCAGCCGTAATGTGACAGTGAGCGACACGACTGGAGTTTCGGTGGGCATGCACGTCTCGGGCACTGGCATTCCCTCCGGCGCCACTGTTGCCAAGGTGCTTGATGGCAGTCGCTTCACCCTCTCGATTCCTGCCACCAGCACAGCCTCCAGCAGCACCCTAGCGGCCTCTCGCGACCTACTCGCCGTGCGCGGTGACCTCACCGCCTCCACGCTTTCGACCTCAGCCACCACGGCCGCTGGCGCCAACGCCATCGTTTCCAAAATCGCTGCACTTCGCGACGCTAGTTTCACTTGGAACTCGCCAATTTCGGGTGGCGCGGCATTTACTGCCAAGTTCGGCGATTACAACCGCAACGTGATCACCAGCTTGGCGCAAACGATTCAGTCTGTCTCCACCCGTTCCGACGAGGCTGATGTGGTCGCTACCGCTGTTAAAAATCAGCGTGATTCCATTAGTGGCGTCTCGCTTGATGAAGAAACAGCGGATTTGTTGCGTTTCCAGAAGGCGTATCAGGCCAATGCGAAGGTTATTACAGTTATCGATGACATGTTAACTTCGCTGATCTCCATGATTCGCTAAGCGCAGCTGCTCACTAAACTTTTCCCAACCCATTTCCAACCGTTAAGGTTAGCTCCAAGCTAAAGACTAAAGATTATGCGTATTCCAAATTTGACGATGTCTGATGCTCTTGTTTTGCGTCTCAACACGCTGAACGTCAAGCAGACCCAGTTCAACGATCAGCTCGCCTCTGGGCAGCGCATCAGCCTCGCCAGCGAGGACCCAGAAGCCGCCAGCCGCATCATGAGCATGCGCTCCGAGCAGTCCAATCTTCAAGTCTACACCAAAAACGCCGATCGCGTCCTCGGTGTCGCCCAAGCTTCCTTCGCCGCGCTTGACCAGCTCCAGTCGATCTCCTCGCGTGCCGGCGAATTGGCAGCCCTTTCCAATAGCGGCACCGTTTCCGCTGCTGAACGTAAGGCTTACGCCGTTGAGCTCAATCAGCTTATCAAGTCCTCAATCGACGCTGGTAATTCTACTTTCCAGGGCGAATACCTCTTTAACGGGGCAAACTCCTCCGTCCAACCCTTCGCTGATGACGGCGCCGCCACTCCGGCAGCGTTGGTTACCAGTCCTTCGGTCACAGTCGCTGGTACCACGGTCACCAGTGGCAGCGCAACCATCACGGTTCCCTCCCTCACCGGACTCGCGGTGGGACAGACTGTCACAGGCACGGGCATCCCTGCGAACTCAACGATCCTTTCCACGGATTCGACCGCAGTCCCTCCCACCATCACGCTCAGCAGTAATGCGACGGCCAGTGGAACCGTCGCGCTTGCTGCAGCTTATGATGGCGCTTCCATCGCTGTGTCTAATTCGTTAAGCATCTCCCCTTTCACCTCGGGGACTAGCAATGCGAAGATTGCGGATTTCGTCACTCGCCTGATTGCCTTGCGCGACGGTCTCAACAACACCGCAGGTGCCGTAGATGGAGGCACTGCTGCGATCGCGGCAGCGCGGACAAATCTTCTGACTTCCGAAAATGATATTATCGGAATTCTGGCCGACAACGCTGCAATGCAGACCCGCATTGAAGCAGTCAAAACTCAGGCATCGAGTCGCTTCGACAATTTGGGTTCGCTCATTTCTAAGGATGCCGATGTTGATCTAGCGCAGACCACGGTCAACCTCACGCGCGCAAGAACGGCCTACCAAGCGGCCATGCAAGCAGGTGCGCAGATGTTAAAACTTTCTCTGTTGGACTACATTCCATAGTCTTTGAAGGTTGGATTGCTGAAGCGATAAATAAGTTAAAAAAGGGCTCGCCAACGCTGGCCCGTTCGCTAATCTTCCCGTCCCTCGCAAGAGACCCTATCGTCCAGTGGCCTAGGACACTCCCCTTTCACGGGAGTAACACGGGTTCGAATCCCGTTAGGGTCGCCACTTAAGCGACAAGCCATCAATGATTTGGACAGCGCCTCACAAGGGGCGAGCCGGATCTACAGGGTTTTCGTCTAAGTTTCGGGAGGGGTGTTGAGTGGGGTGGATTTTCAGTTTATAGTTTAGTCCCGAATAGTTTGTTTAGTCTGCGAGGGAAGCTTGCAAGAATGCCCTCGGAAATTAAAGTAAGGTACAGTGTGCGACAAATGCCGGCATAGCTCAGTTGGTAGAGCAGCTGATTTGTAATCAGCAGGTCATCGGTTCGAGCCCGATTGCCGGCTCCCTCTCCCAGAGGGACTTATGAAAGATTCGCAGCAGTGGTCACTTTGTGAGGGACAAATAAGTGACACTATTTTCTGGAGCTTGAGACCGCGTGGAGCTGTTGTGCCCAACATTTTGGTGACGCCAATCATCGGGTCTACCGCAAACTTCGGAGAGCCTCTGTGTGGCCCCGTCAGGTCAAAGGCAGCCTCTCGTGCGCCTACGAGCCCACCATCCGGTAATTTTCGTCGGTGTTGCCACCTCAAATCATACGCACTGCCCAAAAAACTGGGTATTGCCCCCACTGACACTTCTAACTGTCATTGCGCAACGTCGCATTCCGCAACTCGATATTGGACAGCTCCACTATCTCCCGTCCCACCTCCCGAGTGAGCTGAACGGACATACCAATCTCGTTTGGGGCTCCATACCGGCTCTTCATCGCCTTTGAATACTTCCAGAGGTCATTGATCGCCGTATTCATGCGGCCGGCTTCATCAGCTGCAAATAGGGACTTAGTGATTTCGGAGGCAAACGCAGCTACGACCCGTGGGTCGATACCGTGCACTGGGGCAATTGTTTCTTGGCGCCAGCGTGCATAGGAATCCCATGTGTAGGGCGTCACGTTATCACGCTCAATGATGGGCGCCTTAGGATCACCCGAAACCAACCATTCCTCAGAAACGCCCGTAGCCATTGAGACTTTGTGGGCTGTCTTGGGGGTTACAAAGCGCTGTCCAGCAGATGCTTTTTTTACCCAAGACAACGAGCATTGCACGGTGGCTGCAAAGATCTCCTCTTGCCCATCATGGGGTCCAAGGGTGTACCGCAGCACGGCGATCGGGGTGCTTTTTTTACTGGTCATGGACGCTTTCTACACAGAAGGGAGACCCGCCGCAAGATGCGTGAACAAAATTTGTGAACTAATTTACTAAGAATCCTCGCTCTCCTAGATCTTCAATGCAGAGACTTGTGGTCTATAAAAATGAACCCCGCTTCACGGTCTCTACAACGAAAAAAGCCTATGGCGCATGAACCACTACCCCTAAAACTATTGACGGAAAAGCAGTTAGCGGAAGCTATTGCTGTATCACCACGCACAGCCAGACGGCTAAGAGCCAAAAAAATCCTCCCGTTTTACAAGCTGGGCAAGGGACTGATTCGGTACGATCAGAGCCAGTGCGTGAAGGCGCTTGGCCGATACCGTGTCAGCGCCCAAGGGGAAAGTAAGGCGCAAAACTAGGGTCGCTAGACGCCAAGAAGTACCGACAACGAACCGCCAGCTTTAAACCGACGCCTCTGATCGCCCTAGGAGGATCATGTTAACGCAGCAGGGCGACCCTATTATGGACAACTCCACCCACCATTCCGATTGCCTCAACGACCCAGCCTCCCCCACCGATTCCGCTCAGTTGCTATATTATTATAGAACCCTCCTAGATACCCCTCCTCCCTCTAGCTCATCCCCAAAGAACAAAGACCTCTCTCCGTCTACCGACAATCACGATACAGTCGAAGATAAACCAATCGCTAACGCCTCAATCGGCAAACGCAAAATCCTCGATTACGTCATCAAGGGCGAGACCGATAAAGCCACCACATCCCTGGACGGGGAACCGACCCATGCTGACCATGACCATCTCAGGTTTAATGCTGAAGAGATCCTTAAACCGATCTCGGTAAAGGGGGCTCGCGACAGGTATTCCCTAAACTGGCTTAACGTCGCAGAACTTCTCGCCAACAAGGACTGTCTGGATCGTCGTGCCCAGGATCTTCTGCGCATGTTCGTGAAAAGCAAATGGGACAGTGCCTCTTGGCTCGAAAATGGACTCAAGTCGACCAATGGAAAATTATCCCAAGCTCTCCTACTGCTCATTGCATCCGAGGCGTGGCACATCGTTCCCAACGCCTACACCATCATTGAGTCGAATCTGATTAACAAGGACGGCAACTACTCTCCAAAGGGATGCAAGCGCCGGTTCATTTCTCCAAGGGCTGCCCGTGGTCAAATTCACAAGTTCAAAAAGCTCTTTGCTCCGGAAGCGCTATTTCCTCGTAACCATGCTTATCTACTGCTCTTTGAATCCACCGAGGAACTTCGCAGTGTTGGTCACAACCCTGCACATCAGCGAGCTAACTACGATGCGTTCTTTAGCAAAAATCGACAGTCGCTCATGGACTGGAAGCGTTTAGGCAAAATCCGAGCTTTTTTCCTGAGTCACGAAATCACCTGCCTTTCTATCCTTGAGCAAACCTTTAACCCACATTCCCACGCTGTGATCTGGGTGGATGCTGAAAGTGATGCGAGCTTCATCGACGAGTTCACTGAGGCTGGTGAGTTGATCAAATACCTCGACAATCCGAGGACGAACTGGGCTGACTTAAAAAACTACCTTTACTACATGATGCGGGCTCACAGCCTCGCTAGCGTGTACGATCGGGAATTCGCGTTGACTGACCCTGTGAGCTTCAACAAATCCACGATCAACGCGCTCCACACTCTTGTGGAACTGCAATGTGGCGATGGAGGCGGTCAGGGCAAGCAGAAGCTCTTCAAGTCTGGTATTCCGATGAGGAAAAAGAAATAGCGCTCGGGGGCTTATCTAACCAGAGCTTCAACAGTGTCTGGATGAAAAAAGGGGGTTGAACGGCAAACGTCGATCAACCTCCTTCGTCATGTCTACCACCAGAGACTCAAGAACCAGCTCGCATTCGCACGGAAAGGGCTCTCTCTGGCCACGAACCCGCCTTCCACCAACATCGACACAACAAGCCGCCTTAAACGCCTGCAAATTGTGTAGCTCCATACTGGAGCCATTTATCAGCAATCCCCCCTACCACTGGCAACGTATAAGAGGCCATATTCCTAATTACTACCTCCGTAGCAGCGCTGGATTTATTTTGCCTCTGGCTTGGCGGCCAACGCCTCACTGCATTCCTTGGCGAGCCGCACCGGCCAATCGGGTTCCGCAAAGAATTCCTTTTTTTCCGTCTGGTAACGCTTCACTCGCACGACGAATTCTTTGTTCAGAAGAGAACCAGCCATGCCGACATCCGGAAAAAGCTCAATTGCCTTTTGCTGCGCTGCCTTCGGGTTCTTCCAAAAGATTTGAAGTTGGGCTTCCCGTTCATCTTCTATTTTTGCTTTGCGCGCCATTTCGACCTTAGCAGTCCAAGCAATCTGCGCTTGGCGTGCTGCTTCTTGTTTCGCGTTTTCGACGGCGACGCGCACGCGGTTATCGTTTTCGACAAAAGCCGCAACAGCATCGATGTTAAACCCTTCATAGCGTACCAGCTCCTCGCTGTCCTCAGTGCTGATCAGTGAGTCGACAGAACCACTGGAAGAAAGATTGTCATTGGCCAGCATCACTTTCATGTCGGCGGCAACTTTAACTCTTACCAGCCACTTGTAGAACTCAGTTTTTGGGAACGACCGCCCGCCGATAATGTCCGCGCCAGCATTCCGACTGGACTTTGCTACAAACACGTAAGAACCATTTGGAACTTTGAAAGTGAATTTTCCGTCGGCGTCCGTTTTGGTCGTTTGCAGCGGATCCGGTAGTCCTTGAAACAGGAAAAATGACGAGTGCAGGAAAACAAACATCCGCCGCAGCTCGTCCCATCTTTCCTTTGCAATCTTGGCCTGATTTTCCCGCACCCAAAAGGCTCCCAAAAGTATATTGTTCGAGGTGTCTCTGAACAAGTTACTTTGAGCAGAATTCGCACTACTCTCAGCTTTTTGAAATGCATCACAAGCTGCTTTTTCAATCGGGCGGAGATAATCCTCGAAAGGCTTAGCTTGGGTGCGTTTCTTGTCGAGGTGCTCGCTAACGAGCTTTTCGTCAAAAATCATGACATCAACCAGTGAAAGCTTGATCGTTTCAGCGCCTTTTGTTCGGATGAAAACTTGCCCTTCGATGGTCCGCATCTCCTCGGCTCGCGCGCAAAAAACAGCCAAAAAACAAGCGAAAAGGGCGCTCAGTGCAGTTTTCCATGACCGAAAGTGCGATTTCTTCTGCATGATTCAGCATCGTAAATTCAATCACGAGATTACCTCAAGGCTTTCTTGAGAAGGAAAGAAAAGGAAAAAGGATACGAATTCGCTTTTTGCCCCCCGGCACGAATTCTTCAGCCTGGACGCGGGAGCGTTAAAGAGGTTGTCCTTCACGAGCACTCGACGCGCGGTGCGCAGGCAGAGCACGCCCTGGCTGGCGAGGAAGCGATTGTCGCGCACGACGATGTCGGAGGCTTTCAGCGTGATGAGTTCGTTCTCGCCATCACAGCGCTCGAAGGTGTTGCCTTGGATGAGGGATCCGGCGGGTGCTGCCCGCACTCCGCTCCAGCCGATTTGCATGACCTCGTAGCCGTTTTGCTGGTCGAGATAGGGGCGGTCGATGAAGTGGTTATTGAGCACATGGAGCTGCTGTAGGCCCTCGACGGGCAGTTCGGCTGCCCCGAGCATCTGGCCGATGTTTTTGAGGCCGCGAAAGGTGCTATTGGCCACGGTGTTCCTGCTGCCTCGCATGCTCATGAGCCAGAGGCGGTTCTTCGCGCGTTCCGCCGGATTGCTCAAACCGCAGTCTGCGATGTGGATGCGGTTGAAGATGCAGTCATTGGCCGGCTTGGCCTCACCATTGCCGACGCCGAAGATGACCGCGTTGTTCCGCGAGATGGTGACTTCGCGAAAGGCGAGGTCATGCACGATGAGATGTTCACCGTGGAAACGCACGGACGATTCGCCCGTGAAGACGATGCCGCCCGGCTTCTCTGGCCGGATCAAGATCGGCGCGTCCGCCGTGGCGTGGCCTTCGAAGGTGAATCGCGCATCCTTCCACAAACCTGCCGCGAGCACGAGTTGGTCACCAGCCGCGAGTTGGCCGGAGAGACGACTTACTTCGCTCGGGGTGCGGACGATGTGAGCCTTTCCGCGAAACAGGTCGCACTGCGCGATGTCGCCCGCTTCGATCTTCGCGAGCCGTGGATCAACGGGACGTTGCAAATCGAGACGCAGGCGGTTTTCCAAACCGTCATCGGCCTTCACTGGCTTTTGCTCGGCGGCGAGCAGCGGGGCCAGCGGCGTGAGTAGCAGGCCAGTGACAAGTGTGAGGGCGTGCTTCATGGTTTGATTGGGTTGTGAATGCCCGCGCGGGCGAGAAATTCGCGTGTCTGCTTCATCGCTTCCTCAAAGAGCGGTTCGGTGCGCATCATGTAGCTGTGTCCGCCGCGCTCGTTGAGGATCAGCTCGCAGGTGTTGCCGACCTTTTGTAGCGCCTGGGAAAAGTCTTTCGCGCCGGCGACTGGAGCGGTCGTATCGCGGATGCCGTGGAGGACAAGCGTCGGCGGCAGAGCGGCGCGGACATGCAGCAGCGGCGACAGTTCGGCCCAGCGGTCGCCGATGGTGTCCTTGCCGTAGCCATTTTCCGAGGTGTCGAGCACGGCGGAGTAAAGCGCGAGTGCGTTGGGCACGCAGGAAATGGTCGTGTCCTCGCCGGGCTCCTCGAATTCAAACAACGCCGTCGCGGCTGCGAGGTGTCCGCCAGCGGAGCGGCCACCGACGACGATTTGATTGGGATCAATGCCCAGCTCCGCGGCATGAGCGCGGAGGTAGCGCATGGCGGAACGCGCATCGCGAACGCAATCGAAGACCGTGGTGCCGCGATCCGCGCGGGCGATGCGATATTGCAAGCTCACGCTCAACCAACCGCGTTGCGCGAAGTGCTGGGCGACGCAATACATCACATCCGGCGTGCCCGCGACCCAGCCGCCGCCGTGAATGGCGAGGAAGCACGGGCGCTTGTCCGAGGGCTTCAATTGATCGGGCTCAAAGAGATGCATCTCGAGTTTGCGGCGCGGCAGCGTTTTGTAGATCAGCACGCGCGAGGGTTTGAGTTCCTTCGCGGTGCGTAGCGCGTAATCGGTGACGACCTTCGCGGGCGTGGTGGCGCTCTTGGGTGCCGGTGGCTCGGGCTTGCCCTGCTGCGCGGCGCTGGGAGTGGCTGGCGCGTTGCCAATCTGCGTGCGCTCCACGTCGATGTGCATCGCCTGGAGCCCGCCACCGTCGTGGACATAGAGCAGGCGGCCAGGGCTCACCTCGACGATGCCGGAGTAGTTGAAGCCGGTCTTGTCGCTGATGACGTGATGCGAACTCCATGTGCGTCCGCCATCGGCGCTGAACATCAGACAACTCGCCGGTCGCCCGTAGCTGCAAGCGAGGAGACCATTGCTCATCATCACGAGGTCGGGGCAAACGCTGCCTTCCTCGATCAACACGGGCGCACTCCAGGTCTTGCCGTCGTCATTGGAAAAGGTCTGGTGAAACGGTTTGAACGGACCGGTGCGCAGCAGCGCGGTCATGCGCCCCTCGCCGAGCCGCGCAATCGCAGGTTCGCCGCCAGCGCCAACGGTGGCGAAGTGGTTCCACGTCGCGCCACCGTCGGTCGAGCGCAGCAGATGCGAGTAGCGCTTGCCTGCGCGCAAGCCCTCCGGCGTGGAGGGTCCCGTTTTCGAGTAGCCCGCCATGAATAGCGAGCCATCGGCATTTTCAAAGATGTGCCGCTCGACGGTGAAGGGCACGGTCCTGGGCCGAAACTCCGCTGGCAAATGGATGCGGCTCTCGAACGTCCTGAACGTCGCAAAGTCCGCGCTCCAGCGCACCGCGCTCACGAGATCGCTGCCGTCCTCCTGCGGCCAAGTCCAGCGCGATTGGCCGAGCACCTCGCCGCTTTTCAAACGCAGCATCGGCAGCGGTGCCTTCTCGGTTTGATCCCAGTCCTTCACCACGCTCCATGTGCGGCCCTCGTCTTCCGAGAGCATCACGCCATAGGGCTCGTAGCTCGCGTCCGGCCCTTGCGCGACGCTCATGATGACGCGTCCGCCGCCGAGCGAATAAACGTAAGGCCGCGTCGGCTTGTATTTCAGCCCAGGCCGCAGGATGGGCCACGGCTCGCTCATCGTGATTTTCACCGGCGCGGCAGCCACGGGCGAGGAGACTTTGCGCACACCGAGCCGCACCGAGCGCCACTCCGCGCTGCCCGTCGCGTTTTTGCACGTCGAGCCAAACTGGATGAACGGCTCCGTGCCATCCGCCGGCTTCCAGAATGCATTCTGACCGCGCACCTTCACCTTGCCATCCACGGCGATGCTCATGTCCGTGCCGCGGATGACGAGCCGGTAAGTGTGGAAGCCGTCCGCCGTATCCGTGAGCACGAAGCGATCAGTCCACGTCGTGGCGCGGTCGGTGTAAAAGACGAGCCCTTCCTGATGCTGCCCGTCGCTCACGAGCAGGCTCACCGGCGCGCCATCCTTCCACGGCCAAAGCGTGCTCGATCCAGGTTTGTTGACCACGCCCGTCGTCTCGCCCACGCGCACCGTGGCCTCGACCACCAGTTCGGTGTCCAACTCCGCCTTCCACGCGGCGCGGAAAAATCCGAAGTCGTCCTTCGAAGAATCCGCGAGATGCAGCGCACCGTCTTCCACTCGTGCCTCCGGCTTGCCCACCGCCGTCCAAGGCGCGGATGGCGGAGCGGAGCCGTCGAAGGAAAGCAGCCATTGGATGTCATCGGCGGCGTGCAGCGGGGCGAGCAGTGCCAGCAGCAGGGCGGTGAGGATGGAGGGCTTCATGGGGCAATGCGGGGGATCTTTTGCTTACTTACCCTCCAGCCTGGGCAAGTCGGCAGGCAGCGCCGGCAGGCGCTCGATCGTCTTCAGCTCCGTCCTCATGCGCTCCTTGCCGGTCTTGCCAATCAACACGCACTTCGACGGCACCCGGGTGCCATCCACTTCCATCGGCGCACTGAAGAAAAACTGCTCGCCCTTCCACTCGATCTTCACGAGGTCATCGGTGGCTGCATCGAAGAACGCATTCATGGGTGGCTCGATGCTGCCGCTCACTTTCAATGCGTGGGCCGCTTTGCCTTCGATGCTGACGTCGGGCAGCGGTTCCAATTTCGTCTTCGGATCGAGGAGAGGCGCGAGCGTCCACATCCACACGTCATGGCATACGCCGCCTTTGTTTTGCTCCGACACGCGTTCGGTCTTGCCGACATACCACAGGTTCGGCGGTTGCAGCGTGGACGTGCGCTCGGTGCCTTTGTCCTTGCCCGCGAGCAGATAGACTTCGGTGAACGTGAAGGTGCTCAGCAGCTTATCCGCGCCGCCGTGACTGGCGACGATTTTGTCGGCCAATGCCTTTGCATCGGCGGCAGGCGTTTGAGCGGACAATGGGTGGAGCGCGCTGAGCGCTGCGGCAATGACGATGGATACGGCGGAGAGTTTCATGGTTGGAATCATGGTGAGTTGGTGTGGATGTTTGGGAATTGGATGCAGAGGAAGTCGAATCACTGCTCCAGCGAATACGGCCCGGTGCGCACGGCTTTGTTGTCCTTTTGCTCGATCTTCTCGCCGGCATACACGGCCACGGGGATGCCGTATTTTTCTGCCTGCCGGCCGAGTCCGTGCCACGGGAGGTTGCCGCATTCTTCGAAGGTGTTGCCCGTGATGCGCACGCCGCGCGCGCCGTGGATGGCGATGGCGCTGCCGCCGGGGCGCAGGATGGTGTTGTCCTCGATGCGCACGTCTTCGATCCAGTCGGTGCCGGCCAGCTCGCCCTCGATGCTCAGCTCGATGGCGGCGCTGTATTTGTGCGAAATGGCGCGCAGGTTGGTGTCACGGATAGGCATTTGCTTTTTGCCCCCCGGCACGAATTCTTCAGCCTGGACGCGGGAGCGTTAAGGGAGAATTGCTTTTGCCCGATTCCCAGCGTGGCGTACAGCGAAATCCGGCCATTATGTGCGACTTTGGCTTTGGTTTCCGGGAAAAACGGATAGGCATTTGCTTTTTGCCCCCCGGCACGATTTCTTCAGCCTGGATGCAGGAGCGTTAAATCCTTTGGAACGTACCACGCCAGTCCACTCGCGCTGAATGGTTTCAAAGAAGCGCTCCGGGTGGAAGGGGCGCCGAGCCCTGTAGACAAAGGAGGAAAAGCCATACTCGTCCGCCTCACTTATTTCGTTGCCTCGAAGTACCTTCATCCATCCGGGTGACTTGCGGGCTTCCTCGAAGTCAAAGCGCGCGGTGTTGAGCACCTCATCCAATGGCACCTCGGCGCGAGTGGCGTGGATCACCCTCGCCATGGGATTCAGCTTGCGAATCGCCCCGGCGGCGAATTCCAGCGCCTCGGGTTCCGCGAGATCGCACTTGTTGAGGACGATGACATCCGCAAACTCAATCTGGTCAGTGAGTAAATCCACCACCGTGCGCTCGTCCTCGTCGCCGAGGCCGACTCCCCTGTCGTTGAGGAAGTCGGCGTCCGCAAAGTCCCGCGCAAAATTAAACGCATCCACAACCGTGACCATTGTGTCGAGTCGCGTGATGTGAGCCAAAGAGGTGCCGTCCTCTTCCTCGAATTCGAACGTCTCCGCTACCGGCAACGGCTCTGAAATGCCGGTGCTCTCGATGAGAAGATAATCAAAACGTCCGGCTTCCGCGAGCTTCCTGACCTCGTGCAACAGGTCTTCCCTCAGCGTGCAACAGATACAGCCGTTGCTCATTTCCACCAGTTTCTCCTCCGTTCGTGACAACCCTGCACCGCCGTTCGACAGGAGCGCCGAGTCGATGTTGACCTCGCTCATGTCGTTGACAATCACGGCGACACGCAAACCGCTTCGATTGTTTAGGATGTGATTGAGCAGGGTGGTCTTTCCCGCGCCGAGAAAGCCAGAAAGAACGGTAACGGGTAGCTTTGTCATGGGAAGGCCATGAAAAGCATACGCCCACGCTTGTTGCAAGCGAATTGCAACAACGCTCGTCTTTCGAGGTGCGGCGGCAAATGGGACCTGTGGACGTGGGCGATGCGGAGGATGAGCATTCAGCGGGCGCAGATGCCAAGTTGTGGAGTGCGTCGGAGTCAGGTCCGCTCCACGAAAAGGGCATTCCGAGAAACAGACCGTTTCCCGGAATGCGAGGGCCTCAATCGAGGCGAAGCCCCTGGGTGCTCGTCACTCAAGTGGGTACTGGCCGATGCTGGGGGAGCGCCTGCGGCAAAGGCCCCTTTGTTGACTCAAAATTTGTAGGTCACCCTTGCGCGAAACATTCTGGGCTCTGCCGGATGGAAGTGAATGTCGTTGACAGGGTCGGTTTCGTTCCGCATCCGGCTTTCATAAAAATACTCGATGTCCCGGTCTTTGCGGTCGAGCACGTTGAGGCACTCCAGGACACCCTCCCAGCGGGGGGTCCGGTAACCCACATTGGCGTTTAGCGTGAACGTCTGCCGCCCCTTGACCGACCCATCCTCGATGAGGGGCCGACTGCCAAACACCCGAGCCCGGGTGCCAGCGAACCATCCCGGCTTCTGCCCCTGCGCCCCCAGCACGAACCCACCGCTAAACATCCATGGCACGCTGCACGGGATGAGGCTCTGCCCAGGGCTGTCGGTGAAGCGGGCACGGGCAAGCGAAAGCTCTGCATCCACGAGCAGCCAGTCGGCAGGGTTCCAATAGGCAGTGGCCTCCACCCCGTAACGGCGGGAACCGGGCCCCGCCTCGTTTGTCCCCGCATCCCCCACGTAGACCAACTCGCTTCGGCTCTGGAGGTACCACAGGCTCAAGCTCGCCGTTACCTTGGGTAGCACCTGCGTGCGCAGACCCAGTTCCCCCCCAACCGTGCGAACCAACGCCGGCACCCTGGACACCGGGTCGCCAGAGGAAGGGTCTATCGTGGTATTTACCCCTCTGGCGTCGTTGCTGTGAAAGCCGGTTCCGAAGTTTACGTAGTACTCCGTGTTGTCCCACGGCCCGAAAACCGCTGTGAATTTGGGACTGACGATGCCCGCCATTTCGCCCCCTGAATTGCCTGGACGGTTGGCGGTGACATCAAAGAGAAACCCATCGGCACGCACCCCTGTGATGGTCTTCAACCAAGGGAACCAGTGCACCGTGTTTTCGGCAAAGACGCCGACGCTGGACTGGTGAACGTCGTCCTCGCGCACCGTATTCCAACGCACGCGGTTCTGAGTGTTGTAAAGGCCGATCCCGTCGATGAGGTCCGTGCGTGCCTGTACCCCAAGGGTGAAATCCGAGTCCTTCCCAAACCAGTGCAGCCCTTCCCATTTACGGAGAGCACTTCCGCCCACGATGTAGCGTTTCTCCGTCTGCTCGAATTGGTCTCCGTTGTCCGGGTCGGCCGCATACGTGAAGTCCGAAAACAGATCCAACGCGTAGCGGACCGCGTACAGGTTGAGTTTGGTGGTGGTGTCCGCCTCCCTGCGCTGTAAATCAAGCTGGAGGCTGTAACGCGAGCTGGTGCCACCGTTGGTTGGGTTGAGGTTGCCGAACCGATCCACCAGGCCCGACTCCACCGCCCGGAGCGGGATTTGGTCGGAGCTTTGCCATTTGCCATGGTACCCCATGAGCGTCAGAGCGATGTGGTCGTCGGAATCGCCTTTGAAATACCGTGAGAATCCATTCCAGCGTTGGAATCTTTCCGGGAGAACCCAGGGCCCGTCGTACTGGTTGTATTCACCCGCGAGCGTCAGCTTTCCGGAATCCGGGCCGGTGCCGGTGTTGAAGGTGTTTCCCGCAGCGGCGCGGTAGTACCCATACTCCCCAAACTCAGCGGTGACGAAGTTGTTCGGGAGGACGTTGTAGAGGTGGAAGTCGGCGCTGCCGGCGCTGGAAAGGTCCCCGTTCCGGGCGGTGTAGGTGCCTTTGAAATAGTCGACGCGTTCGAGGAGTTCGGGAAGGAGCAGGTTCAGGTCGGCGTAACCCTGCCCGTGCGCGTGGGTGCGCATGTTGAGCGGCATCCCGTCGAGGGAAAGTGCGAAGTCCGTGCCGTGATCGAGATTAAAGCCCCGCAGGAAGTACTGGTTCGCCTTGCCCCCGCCGGCGTGTTGGGTGACGACCATGCCCGGCACGGTCTCCAGCGCCTCGCCACGGCGCATGAGGGGACGGGCGCGCAATTCTGCGCCACTTGCAGTGCCCTCGGAGGCGGAGGGAGCGATCCCGAGGAGGTCCGAACGTTTTCCCGTGACGACAATCTCATCCATCTTGGTGGGAGCGGCCTCTCCCTTCGATGCGGCGTCCGGTTCCTGGGCGACAGCCAGCAGGGCGAGGCTCGCGAAACTTCCGCAAAGAATAACCTGGGGTGACGTTGGTTTCATGGGGTGGCGGGCAGACTTTAGGGCGCGCTAAAATATTGTCATCTCTTTTTTATGCTCACCCGGCGGGGGCGGGTCGCAAAAAACAAGGCCACGCCCGCAACAGCCACCAGAGCGGTTGCGGCGGTCAATCCGACCAGCACACAGTCGCGCACGACTTTGTTTGGAATGAAGGCCAGCTTGTGGAAGTTGCTGAAGAAATCTGCCTCGAACTGTCGCCGGTTGTCCGTGTGGCGGGTCACGCTACCTGTGGTGGTGCTGACGTAGACCCGCGTGCCTCTGCCGTCGGCGGAATCAAAACGGTAAACCGGGAGAATCCGGAAGATGTTCAGGTACTCGCGATTGAAGGTGTTGAGGTAATCCGTTTTTTCAACGACAGCGCCTCCCAGAAACGCGGAGGCAATTTCACTGGCGTAAATAACGTCTTTGGAGGGGTCTTCATGGGCATCTCTCGCGCTGAGGTAGCGAGCGGAGCCTTTGGCTGTGTAGATCTGATACCAAGGCTCGCCGCCGATGCTCCGGACGTTCACCGCCCGGACCTCGCGAGCATCCGCTCCCATTGTGGCGATGGCCTCAGCCACTGAATAGGTGATGCTCGATGGATCCAGAGCGCCACCGCTTGGGCGGGCCTGGGGCGGAGGCGGTTGGGTCCGGGTCATCACGGTGTGCATCACGCCACTGACCGTGGACATGAGGATGCTCAGACTGAACACGAGGCCGAGCCAGCGGTGTAACCGGCGGAGGGTGGCGGGTTTCATGATTGGATGGGATTTTGGGATCAAGAACGCGGGTACGGGTTACTGGGGCGACGGGTGTGGCTGTCCCGCACCGATGTGCACAACGCCGCGAAAGCTGTTGATTTGGGCCTTCTCTTGATCTGTCAGCTCTGTTTCGGCGGATTTGATTTTATACGCCAATCCAACAGCAGAGGAGTAAGACAGCCCCGCCTTTTGAAGGCTGGCAGGCTCAATGAGTCCGGCATCGCCGCAGAGCGCAATTTCCCATAGCCCGTGATGGCGCTTGAGAAGGGTGCGCCCACCGGTTCCATTTTGCATCCACCCAGCCACTGCGATGTCGCCCTCGATGCTGACAGGTTTCACGGTCAGGGGCGCGCCGGGACGGTCAAAAACCTTGTGGAGCGTTTGCTCGACACTGCGCTCATCGCCCTGAGAGAGCGAATAATCTGCAGGGGGCAGCTTGGTTGATGGGGAGGGCGTGCGGCAGGCGGTGAGTGGGCCAAAAAGCAACCCAAACCCCAGCACAGAGAATAAGCGGGAGAGTGGATAAAATCGTCCTGGAAAGCAGGATGGGTGGTCGGTGGGATGGCTGAAGTTCATTTTAACAAGCTATTTGGAGAAAAAAGCGGGACCGGCCAATGTGTGAAGGTACCAGTCCCGCTTGATTGATTTCGCCCTACCAGCGGTATTCGACGCCGGCGAAGAACGAGCGTCCGTCTCCGGGGAGGAATTGTGCAGGACTTCCCGTTGCATCACTGACCACACCTGTTGTGGCTGCATAGCGCTTGTCTGCGAGATTGCGGGCCTCCACATAGAGCGACCATCCGTTGGGGCGACGGATTCCCGCTTTTGCACCGATCAGAAAATAGGCGTCGGTGAAGAGAGTACCCGCGGCATCGACTCGATATCCTTGGGGCACACATTCGATATTGGGGCCAACATAGAAGCCGCTCGGTGTCGAATAGGTCAGATCGGTGCGCAAGTAATGCTCGGGGATGCCAGCAAGCGGACCGTTGCCATAGGCCTGGTCATTTCTGTATCGGAAGTTGTTCCAAAGGTAGTGCGATTGGAGGACCAGCTTCTCGCGGGTTTTGGATGCGGGCTTAGACGCATCACTCCCTTCACCGAAGGGATGGAGGAAATCGAATCCGAGGCCAAGTTCAACGCCCTGATGAGTCGTCTTGTTTGCATTTTTAGTCTGACCGACACCTGGGGCAATTTGAAACTCCAGCAGTTCGTTTTCGATCCAGGAGAAATAGTATGCTGCATCCCATTGAAATGGACCGCGTGTTCCACGTGAACCGATTTCTGCAGTTGTCGCCGTCTGGGCTTGCAACGCAACGGCCGGTGTGGCGGCGAGGAAAAGACCGGTAGGAGGTTGAAATCCAAGTTGCGATCCCACCAGTTCTCCGAAAGACGGTGGCTCGAAACTTCTGCTGATGTTTGCGAAAACCTGGGTGGCTGCATCGGGCTGGAAAAGCAGTCCGAGTTTGGGGCTGAATCCCCACCAGTTCTGGTTGTTGTTGAACGCCGTGTTCGTCGTGCCAACGCCTGCGTTTTGGTTTGAACGCTCCGCGTACGAGAGCTGCGCGCCCAAGGTTACAGCGAGGGTTTTATCTAGCCAAAATTGGTCCTCCCCGAAAACATCGAAGTTCACCGCCGTTTGCTGCATTGACGCCCGCTTTGGGCCTCTTTGCCCGAGCACATTGTCATGGCGTTCGTCGTCAATGGAGCCCCAAGTCGGCGTGAGGCCGAGGGTGAGGCGGTTCGCATGTCCCAACACTTCTGCTGTGTTGTCGTAGCGGACGCCTGCTCCAAAGTCGTAGGTCAGCTGGTCGATGACAAAAAGGATGGGATGTCGGAGATCCTTCCGTGACCAGAAAGAGGTGAAGGTCAGTTTTTGGTCGTCATCCTGCCACGTTGTTTTGTTTGCGAGCCGGAACAGGTCGAAGTCCCGTTTCCAGTTGCTGTCTACATAGTCAAAAATCTTCACAAACCCGTTTCTCTGCGCCTGTCTCGGATTTGTTTCCAGTTGGCTCTTGGTGAGGTTTCCTGGCAGCTCGGAGTCCGTGAGGGCGAGGGTAAGATAGAATCGAGTTTCCAGATTCTCGCTGAAACGGTGTCCCACGTTGGTGAACAAACGCTGGTTGTTCTGCTGGCTGTGGTCGCGGAAGCCATCCTGCGAGAGATGAGAGAGACTCAGGAAATAGTCGTTTGCGCCAGAGACTCCGCCTGAGGAGAGGAGACCACGTACGGTTCCGAAGCTCCCATACTCCGCCCGCACGGTTAAGGGTGAGGCGTCGTATCCGGTGGGGGAGATAAAGTTGATAGCGCCGCCAAGCGTTGTCGAACCGAACTGGAGTGCGTTCGCACCCCGATAAACTTCGACGGCCTTTGCCACGAGCGGTTCGATGGCTTGGAAATCAAACCCGCCGTCCGCGATGTTGACCGGCGCACCGTCCTGCATGAGCTTGAGACCGCGCCCGTGGAAGGTGCGTTGGATGCCTGAGCCGCGAATGGAAATACGCGCTTCCTCCGCGCCGAAGCGGGGTTGGACGAACACCCCGGGGGCATAATCAAGGACGTCCTTGAGGGTGGTGGCTTTTCCCCGTTTGTAGGTCTCGGGATCCACGACGGAAACACCGCCCGGGGTCTGTTGGATTTCCTTGCGGATCGCCTCAATCGCAGGACTGGTCAGTGCATACTTGGTTCCATGAACCACTGTCACCGGAAGTGTATGGGAGGAAGCAGTCTGTCCGTCTGCAGCGTTTGCAGACATTGTCGCGGCACTGAGGAGAACAAGGTGGAGTGGTTGTTTGGTTCGGGTTTTCTTTTTCATGGGGTCTGGGTTTGTATTTGGGGGGGGAGAATGAAATGGGTTCGCGCTAAAGCGTTTTGAGCAGTCGTAGAACGGCCTCCGATGCATCGGAATGCGTGCCGTCAAAGTAGCCGCGCACTGTTCCTGTGCGGTCCACCACGACCAGTTTGTCGCTGTGGGTCAGCACCTCGTCTGTGCCGGCGGAAAGGCAGAAGCCCCCAGTCGCGAGTTGTTGGATCTGGGCGCGTTCTCCCGTAAGAAAGAGCCACTGCGGTGAGGCGCTCCACCTTTGGGCATAGGCCCTGAGTACCTCGGGCGTGTCCGCTTCCGGGGTGACTGAGAGCGATACAATGCGCACTTCCGGGAGTGCCTGAATCTTCGCATCCAGAGCGGACAGGTGCTTACCAAGGGTCAAACACGCTGTGCTGCAGCTCGCAAACATGAGATTCGCCACCCAGATTTTACCCCTCAAGGACTCGCGGGTCACGGACGTGCCATTTTGATCTGTCAGGGAAAAATCCGGCACTGCGCGTCCGATCAACTGTTGGTACGGATCGGGTTTCGCGGGTTTGAATAAGGGCAGCGCTCTCTCCAGAACGGCAGCGAATGCGAGGAGCAGGAGGGCTGTGAGTAATCGCGAGAGTCTGGGCTTCATTTTAAGTAGCCCGACTTGGCTCGTTCGACAGGGCACGCACAGTTCTCGGTGGAAACCGGCTTTGCAGGATTTCCTGCGGGAGTATCCAAGGAGTAGCCCAGACGTTTTAACGATTGCCTGAGGGACTCTTCGCTGCGACTCGGGGCATGAGTAACAACCAGATCCTTCCGATCCTGCCCTTCAAAACGCACTGCCCGTATACCAGACTCGTGTTTGAGTTCGGTAGTAATCTCGTTACGACATGCGTCACAACGGATTGCAGCGAGGTTGCAACGGAAGTCTTGATCCGGACCTTCGGCCAGGCGTTGAAGCCGGGCCGTCGCGAATACAGATGCAGTCAAAAACAGAAGGGCGAGTAGAACCTTTTTCATGATTGGGGATGGGCGCCACAAAGGACGCATTTGATTGGGGAGTTCAACGGAGGGATCGCGTGCCACCCGGAATCCCACACACCAAGGACAGGGTGACGGCATCCCTCCGCTGAATCTGGACAACTCCCGGAGCATGTCTGCCTTGCGTGGAGGGAGGGTCCGTGGAGAGTGAAAGAAGCCGGCTCGGGCTATAAACATCACAAACGACCTCTGCCGTTGCGGGCGCTTCCTAGGCGCGCGAGGCGGTCAAACAACCACCCTCCACGGATATTGTGATTCGCCCGGGATTAGTGCAAACGGGCGAACAGCGGTAAGGAGGGCGAACCTGAGAGAACCAAAACCCGGAGTCGGGTGGTTCTAATTTCCAGCGCCGAAAATGCGCTGCTGTGCAGAGAGTTCGCCCCCGTTTAGGCGAGAGGGGGAGGCGTCGGAGGAGCCTCAGAACGGGTCAAAACAGTGAAAGCGGAGGCAGGCCAGACGACGTTACTCGCGACAACCCCGTGAACCAGTTCCACGACGGGCAATCCAAGAAACTTCAAGTCCCCAACTTTCTTCAAAAGATCAAAACTCTGTTCAGACTGCTGTTCCGCCTGTTTCCCGTCCGAGATGACGGCGCACAAGGGACAAGGGTGCTTGCCGTCGAAGGTGGTCTCGATTGCGTCAGACACCGAGGTTGCGATGGAGCGCGAGACGAGCATTCCAGTCCACGCAGTTGTCTGCAAAACAACCCAGTGTGCGCCGCTGAGATACAGCGCGCAGCAAAGGATCAGAAGTTTGTGCAGAGATGCTCTCACGATTGGGCTGGTCTCCATGTAACGACCGCTCGCCCTTCCGGTCAATACGAATCCAGAACACCAAACTGGATCGGTGGCGATAGTCTTTCGAGAGCGCCATCTCCGAAGCGCAAGCGAATCGATTTTTCTGTGGCGGAAGCCACGTTGAAAGTGAAGACCCTCCATGCTGCGGCGCACAGGTAGAGAGCGCTACGATGGTGACAAAAACGGGTTGGCTACCTGCGCTTCGCCGTACTTCTGCCCGTGGCCGAGGTCCTCAGAGTAAACGAGCTCACAGCCCAGTCGGTTCGCCGCGACCAAAATCTGGGAATCAAAATGGGAGATTTGGAAACGATCTCCAAGCGCCGCCGCTTCAAAGGATAGTAATTCGCTTTTCACCCCCACGGCACGATTTCTTCAGCCTTGACGCGGCAGCGTTAAGGGAGAATTGCTTTTGCCCGATTCTAAGGGTGGCGTACAGCGAAATCCGGCCATTATGTGCGACTTTGGCTTTGGTTTCCGGCAAAAGACCGGCTTTGGTTCAAAGCTCGTCCCGTTCAACTTGCGCACCAGTTCCTAGCCTCAGTTTTATCGCCAATTTGGGCAATGGAGCACTCTCGCTTGGGGCCTCAGCGTTTCAAACGGTTCTGCCCACCTCTCCAATGCTGAGGCGGTGGACTCAGTCCGTGTACACGTTTTCGTAGTCCGGCATCGGGTCACTCCTGTCACAGGGCGAACTACGA
>CAIXGS010000053.1 GCA_903919125.1 uncultured Spartobacteria bacterium
GATGATTCAAGAGACCTCAGCACCTGGGAGCGCGGAGCCCCAGCTCCGCAATGCCTGTCCGAGCTTTTGGGGCGTCAAAGCGGAGCTAGGGCTCCGCGTTCCCGGGAGAGAAGAACCAGTTTTCTTCAAGATTTGGTATAACTCGATTCCTTAATCTGACTTCGTCGACAGGACAGTTCTTTGACACGTAAAAAGGACATATCATTCAGGGCACCGGAATATATGACTAACTCCCAAAGAATCTGTTCTGTTATCGCTCTTTAAATTTGTTCAACTTTGGATTTGGTAGCGAGATTTCCCGTTTTTTCCTCCTCAAGCTTATGCTCAAGCGCCTCTTTCGACGCCGTTTCTTGATCGGTACTTTCGCCACATTGGCTTCGGTTGCTCTTATTTCTCTCCACCACGCTGCCGCAGCGGAGACTGGAAAGCTTCGTTTCAATGAGAGCATTCGCCCGATTCTTTCCAATAATTGCTTTCAGTGCCACGGACCGGACGAAAAGAAGCGGGAGGCCGAGCTGCGTCTGGATACCTTTAATGGCGCCACCCGCGATCTCGGCGGCTATAGCGCGATTAAACCAGGCGCCCCCGAGAAGAGCGCTCTCCTTGAGCGCATTCTCTCTCACGACCGCGACGAAATAATGCCGCCTCCCAAGAGCAAGAAGCCGCCCATCACTCCCAACGAAGTCGCGCTGCTACGCCAGTGGATCACCGAAGGCGCTCAGTACGAAGGGCACTGGGCGTTTCAACCTCTCTCGCAAGACCCGCCACCGGTCGTCGCGAAAAGCACTTGGGTGCGAAATCCCATCGATCAGTTTATCCTGAGTGAACTGGAAAAACGGACATTACTCCCCTCCCCTGAAGCCCCAAAGCCCGTCCTGCTGCGTCGAGTCGCGCTAGACCTCACGGGACTGCCTCCCACCCCGGAGGAGGCGCTGGCTTTTGAAAACGACACCCGCCCAGACGCCTATGAACGCGCCGTGGAGCGGCTTCTCGCATCGCCTCATTATGGCGAACGTTGGGGCCGGCACTGGCTCGATCAGGCGCGTTACGCAGACTCCGACGGATACTCGATCGATGCGGCGCGCGACATGTGGCCCTTCAGAGACTGGGTCACTCGCGCCCTCAACGAGGATATGCCGTTTGACCAATTCACCATCGAACAAATCGCAGGCGACCTCTTGCCGGGTGCGAACAAGCTGCAATTAGTGGCTTCTGCCTTCCACCGTAACACGATGATCAATCAGGAAGGCGGCTCCAATCCGGAGCAGTTCCGCGATGAAACAGTGGTCGACCGAACGAATACGACCGGTGCAGTCTGGCTGGGGTTGACCGTGGGTTGTGCTCAATGCCATTCGCACAAGTACGACCCCATCTCGCATCAAGAGTATTACAAGTTGTTCGCTTTTTTTAACTCCGCCACGGACATCAATAGCAAGGGACAAACTTTAGAAATCCTACCTGGAGAAGTCCTCAAAACCGCAAATGCCAAAGTAACGCCGATCCAACTGGAGGACATGAAAGTGCGCGTGGCCCGTGTGCAAAGCGAGGCACCCAAACGCCAAAGTGCATGGCTAGAAAAATTGAAAGCCAATGGCAATGCGGGCACGCCATGGCAGAACGTCCGTTTGGAGAATCTCGCCACCGAGAGTGGTCGCGACCATGTCTTTCAGCCCGAAGGCGTGATCCAACTTTCAAACGGAGGGAAGCCCAAGGACGTGTTCACCATCTCCTTCGGTACTAACCTCGAGCAAGTCGAAGCGGTACGCTTGCGCGTAATCCCGGCGATGACCAAGGGTAAAATCGCACCATTCACATTGGGCGAATTTGAACTGCTCCTTGATGGCGTCCCCCAAACCCTAGTCCTCGCTCAGAGCGCTTCAGAATCTGCAAAAAATCCGCCAAAGGCCGCCATCGACGGCAACGCCACCACGACATGGATTGCCGAAGCAAGCAGCGCCAAGGACGGTGCCTACGAAATCTGGTTTGCACCCGAAGCGGCCATACAGCCCAACGGCCGTGCTTTAAGCGTCCGGATTCGCCAAGAGGGATCCGTTGTTTTTGACGGTGCCTTTCAAGTCTCCGCCTCACCGACAATCCCACTGCTCCCAGCAGACCCAAAACTCGCCGCCGCCGCACTCCAAGCCGTCGCCACAGGAAAACCCAGCCAAAGCGCGGAACAAAGCGCCCTTCGAAACGCCTTCGCCCTCATCGACCTCGCCCAAACGAGCGCCGAGAACGCGCTAGAGCGTCTTCGCAAGACGGCCAAGCCTGCAACCCTCATGGTCATGAAGGAGCTGCCCGAACCGCGCCCCACCTTTCTCCACATGCGCGGAGACTTCCTGAGCCCCGACAAAGAACTGGGCGCACTCCAACCGGATACACCCGAAGTTCTGCCGCCTTTGCAAAAAGGCACCGGCAAAGTGTCGCGACTCGAACTGGCTCGTTGGCTGGTGCGTGCGGACAACCCGTTGCCTTCACGTGTGACGGTGAACCGCATCTGGATGCGCTACTTCGGGCTGGGATTGGTGGAAACGGAGAACGACTTTGGGACGCAGGGTACCTCTCCGACGCATCCGGCGTTGTTGGATTGGCTTTCGTCGGAGTTCATCCGAAAAAAATGGTCCATGAAGGAATTGCACAAATTGATTGTGACCAGCGCTACGTACCGACAAAGCTCTGACGCACGTAGTGATTTGGCGGAACGAGACCCTCGAAATCTTTTACTCGCACGCCAGAATCGTGTTCGCTTGGACGCCGAGATCGTGCGCGACGCGGCACTGGTCTCCTGCGGTTTACTCGATCGGACTTTGGGCGGTGCGCCGGTGTTCCCGCCCCAACCCAACGGGGTTTACGCCTTCACCCAAAATTCCAAGCCGTGGGTCACGAGCAAAGGAGCGGAACGTTACCGTCGGGCGCTGTACACGCAATTTTACAGGAGTGCGCAACACCCTCTCACGAGCACCTTTGACGCGCCGAACTTTTCGACCAGCTGCACGAGGCGCTTACGTTCCAACACGCCGCTTCAAGCCCTTATGCTCGCGAACGATGAGGCCTTTTATGAAATGGCCCAAGGCGCTGCGCTGGCACTGTGGAAAGATGAAAGCCAACTGGGTGACCAAGCCGATGTAACCCGCGTTCGCAATGCCTTTCAACGCTTCTACAGCAGGAACGCCACTCAGACCGAGTTGGAGAAATGCCTCCGCTTTTTAGACGCGTGCCGCCACCAGGCAAAATCCGACCCCGCCCAGGAAGTCGCGCCAGACCCTGTTTTCGCAATCCCTAATCAATCGCCCATCGAGACTGCCGCATGGACAGCGCTCGCTCGCGGCTTAATGAACACAGACGAATTCATCACCCGCGAATAGCCATGGACCTTGAGCAATCACTTCTTCTTGCAGGCACCCGCCGCCATTTGTTTGCGCAGGCTGGGTTCGGGATCGGGGCGCTTGCCCTTCAGCAGCTGCTGAGCGAACAAAGTCAGGGAGCGCTTGAGTCGTCAAGTCCCCACGCGGCTTCTCGAAGCGAAGATGCCAGCAACCCAATGGCGTTGAAGCCGCCGCATTTTAATCCGCGAGCAAAACGGGTCATCTACTTGTTCATGGCCGGCGGCCCTAGCCAGTTTGAGCTCTTTTCAGACAAGCCCAAGCTTCGTGAATTCGACGGTCAGGCGCCGCCTCCCAGCCTGATGGAGGGCAAGCGATTTGCCTTTTTGAAGGGAACAGAAAAGCTGCTCGGTTCTCGGCGTAAATTTCAAAAGCACGGCGAGGTGGGAATGGAATTTAGCGAGTTGCTGCCGAACATGGCCAAAATAGCAGATGAAGCCTGCTGGGTGCGCAGTATGGCCACCGACGTTTTCAACCACGGGCCTGCTAAGCTTTTTATGAACACTGGGTTCCAAGCTCCCGGACGTCCTTCTTTCGGGTCTTGGGCGACTTACGGCCTTGGTTCAGCGGCGAAGAACTTGCCGGGTTTTGTAGTGCTTCAAAGCGGCCCGAGAGGCCCTCGATCTGGCGCTGCTTTATGGTCTAATGGTTTCCTTCCCAGTAGTTTTCAGGGAGTCCCATTTCGCAGTCAGGGCGATCCGATTTTAGACTTAAACAACCCCCAAGGCATCTCGAAGAGCGATCAGCGCTCGATGTTTGATTTTGTGCGCGCGCTCAACGAAGAACGGTTGGGGGCCACAGGCGATCCCGAAATTCAGACGCGCATTAACGCGTATGAAATGGCCTATCAAATGCAAAGCAGTTCCCCTGAACTCATGGATCTTTCCCAGGAAAGCCAGGAAACCTTAGATCTCTACGGCGCGAAAATCGGAAAAGCTTCCTTCGCAAACAATTGTCTCCTTGCCAGACGTTTGGTCGAACGCGGCGTGCGCTTCGTGCAATTGTATCACACCAATTGGGACCATCATGGCGGAGGCGAAAACCTCGAAGGCGCTTTGGAACAGGTGGCCGCCGAAGTGGACCGCTCTACGGCAGCGCTTCTCACGGACCTCAAACGGCGAGGATTGCTCGAGGATACGCTAGTGATCTGGAGCGGCGAATTTGGCCGCACCCCCATGGGTGAAGTGCGTGGGAGCATCGGACGGGATCATCACGTGGACGGCTTTACGACCATGCTGGCTGGCGGCGGAGTGAAGGCGGGGTACATCCACGGGGAAACCGACGAACTCGGATTCGGTTCGATTCGGGACAAAGTGCACGTGCACGACCTCAACGCAACAATGTTACACTTGCTAGGATTCGACCACGAACGCCTGACTTACCGCTTTCAAGGGCGGGATTTTCGGCTCACGGATGTGCACGGCGGAGTGGTAAAGGCTTTGCTCAGTTGACTAGCGCGGGGCTGACAAAAGAGCCGTTAGCAAAGTTTGTTGCCGTGATATCCCTAAACTTTGCTGGAGTGCTGCAATTGCCGTGCCGAGGGCGTTGCGCGAGGAAAAAGGGGGCACTTCCGGTGAGAGTCCGGGCAGCTATTCATCATGCGTTGTTAGTAATCAAAGCAAACAAACTGTGGCAATTTCACCCGCCATTTTGTCTACTAGCGCTCTATGTTTGCTGAGCGCGTTGGCCATTTGGCCCTTCAACAACTCGACGCCGCCGGGCGCTGGGCGCTGTTCGGCACGCGTGCGATCAGGCATGTGGGTGCGGGAGGGGCACTTGGGGCGAGGCTGGCGAGGGCTATTTTCGAATTAGGCGTGCGCTGCGTCCCAGTGATTGTGATTGTCTCGGCCTTCGCCGGTTTGGTGCTTGGTCTGCAGGGGCACTACGTTCTGTCCCGTTTCGGTGCTTCTGGGATGCTTGGGACGCTTGTTTCTTTAAGCCTGTGCCGAGAATTGGGGCCGGTGCTCGCCGCCCTCATGATTGCCGGGCAGGCTGGAACCGCGCTGGCTGCGGAGTTGGGCATTCAGCGGTCCACGGAGCAAATTGATGCGATTGAGCTCTTAGACGTTTGTCCCGAGGGTTTTTTGGCTGGGGCGCGCATGTTAAGCTCACTGTTTGTGTTTCCCGCATTGACGTCATTATTTGTCATTGTGGGTATCGCTGGGGGATGGTTATCCGGGTGCGTGCTAATGCCACAAGATCCTGACGCGTACTGGTCTGCCGTACATTCCGCGATCAAAGGACGGGATGTGTTCGAATGCCTCCTGAAAGCCGGCGTCTTTGGGTTGCTGACGACGGCTCTCTGCGCCTATCAGGGCTTCTACGCCCACCGCTCTGGAGAAGTCGGTGCCCGCGCGGTCGGCGTGGCAACCGTGCGGGGAATCGTTCTCTCTAGCATCGCCATCCTCGTGGCCGATTACCTCATCACCGCCATTCTCCTGTGACGCCTCCCCCTTCCGATAACCCTCCCATTTTGGAGGTGCGTCACTTACGCAAAAGCTTTGCAGATCGCACAGTCCTTGCGGATGTTGATTTTGACGTGCCCACAGGCGCGGTGGTCTCCATTTTGGGGCGCAGCGGGACGGGAAAATCGGTGCTTCTAAAGTGCATTATTGGTCTCTTGGAAACCGACGGGGGCCACGTCCTGTACAAGGGTGAGTCGCTGAAGTTGCCCGAAGTGCGCAGTCGACTCCGACAGTCTTCGAGTTACGTTTTCCAACAGAACGCATTGTTTGACTCCGCCACAGTCTTTGAAAACGTCCTTCTGCCCCTTCGGGCACGCGGCAAGGGCACACGGGAAGAATGGGAGGTAAAGGTGCGCAAAGTTTTAGCGCGGCTCGAACTGGAAGAATCTTCGGAGCGCTATCCCGCTGAACTTTCTGGCGGAATGCAAAAGCGCCTTGCCGTCGCACGGGCGCTTGTGACCGAACCGGAGTTGGTTTTTTTCGACGAACCCACCGCCGGACTGGACCCATTACGGCGCAACGCGGTGTTCAGTATGGTGTGCGAACTACAGCGCGAACGCGGTTTTACGGCGATTCTCGTGACCCACGACGTCCAGGAGGCTCTGGTGGTGAGTTCCCGCATTTTATGGCTAGATGCAGGACGCGTGCGTTTCAACGGCGAGGCGGCGAGTTTCGAAGCCTCGCAAGAACCGGAGTTGAGGGAATTCCGAGATAATATCGAAGCGTTGCGAGCGACTTTACAAAAATCCCGCTCCAGTCATTCCCCTACCCTTTAATCCAATCTCATTTATGAAATCTCCACAGCTTGAGCGAATCGTCGGGTTATTCCTCTTAGGCGGAATGCTATCGATCGGCTATTTTGCGTTAAAGATGGGCTCGGTCAATTTGGTTGCCGTGGAGACTTATACGCTGGAAGCGCGCTTCAGTAACGCTTCAGGCTTAATCGACGGCTCGCAAGTAGCGGTGGCTGGGGTTCCTATTGGAAGCGTTACAGGAATGAAGCTCGCCAAAGATTTTTCCGCCGTGGTGCAAATGCGCCTTCAAAAGGAGTTTCATTTGCCTTCAGATTCAACCGCATCCATTCGCGGCCACGGTCTTTTGGGTGATAAATACGTTTCCATCACCCCGGGAGCAGCGGATGATTTTCTTTCAAACGGTTCGCGCATTACAGACACTGAGTCTTCTGTAGACTTGGAATCATTGTTGAGTCGATTTGCCTTTGGTTCCGTTCAATCGGATAAAAAGCAGCCGGTTAAAGAATAAACTTATGCCCCTCCCATCCCGTTATTTGCCGCATACAGCTGTGCTCGTATGCCTCGTCGCTCCCTGCGTCGCAATTGCAGCGACCGACTCATCGCCTGAGGCTACGCTGACCAAAGGCCTCGCCGACTTGCTGCGTTTGGCCAGAAGCAAAAACAATAACGATCCTGTAGAACTGGCCCACCGCGTACGCCCAACCATCGAGCGCTTTTTTAATCTCGAAAGTCTCACTCGCAAAGCATTGGGGCCCGGTTGGAAAGAGTTCACTCCCGCTCAGCAAAAGCGGGCCGTGGAGCTGTTTTCCGAAATGATTATCCGCAGTTACACCAGTCGCTTTGATCCGAACAGCGACGTTGACGTTCAATTCTCCAAATCCACCGAACTCGGCAGCGGACGGAAAGAGGTGCCTGCCGCTGCAAGGTATCAGGGCAATTCGGTAGCCTTAGCTTACCGAGTGGAGAATATCGGTCCGGAAGGATGGCGCGTGTACGACGTGGTGATCGAGGGCGTGAGCTTGGCGTCGAACTATCGGGCACAGTTCGATGCGATTCGGCAAAAGGGTGGCCCAGAGGCCGTTCTTCATGCGATGGAAGATAAAATTAAGTAAGGGAGTGAGAGAAATGCAGGTTGATATATTGATAAACTCGCTTCGCATCTGCTTAACGTAAATCAACGTATCTAAAGGCATTGAATGCTCTCAACAAACGATTCTCTTTCATGAAACCATTCCTTTGCCGCGCTCTCTCAGGCACCTCGATTGTCAGTTTAATCGTGCTAAACGCTTCGACGCCAAATTTGTTAGCGGGATCGAATGCGATTTTAAAACCATTAAAATCGTCCCCTAACTCATCAAATGGAGTCCGGAACGCGACATCTAAGCAAGGCCCGACGTCGACCGCAGATGATCCTTACGCAGATGAAATCACTAAAACGTCAAACGACGCCTGCGAGGGGCTAAACCGTCAGACTTTTAAGTTTAACCACCAATTTTACCGCTTCGTTGCCCGCCCCATCGCAAAGGCGACCACTTTTGTTATCCCTGCTCCGGTGTTAACCGCTCTTGGGCAAGCTCTGGAAAATCTCGAATCTCCCGTGCGAATCACCTCCTGTCTACTGCAGGCGAAGACCAAGCGCGCCGCGCAAGAAACGGGTAAACTAGTGCTAAACTCCACTTTGGGCGTGGGCGGGTTGTGGAAACCTTCGGATCAGGTGAACAGTTTGAAAAACGTTCCACCCGAGGATCTGGGACAGACTTTCGGCAACTGGGGCATTCCTCAAGGGCCTTATCTCGTTCTTCCTGTGCTCGGCCCGAGTTCTGCTCGCGATGCGGTAGGGAAAGTTGGAGACGCTTTCCTTCACCCAGCCCAATGGGTGCCTGTTTCCGGCGTGAAAGCAGCCACCAAAGCGACTCAGGCGGTAGTCGAAAACCCAGATCGTTTGGACGTTTACGATGCCGCTACGAAGGATGCTTTGGATCCGTACATCGGAATGCGCGAGGCGTACCTAGAGTATCGCGCAGCTGCAGTGCGCAAATAGGTTCACAAAGCTTTTCTGCAATAAAGCGTGTCCGCCCTTGAGCCTTGAGGCGGCAACGCGGATGCTATCCCCATGGCCACCCTTTCTCCATCCGACCCGACTCCATTTGATCCCATTGAGGCCGTTCTTGATGCGATCCGCGCCGGCGAACTCGTCGTGGTCACCGATGACGCTGACCGCGAAAACGAAGGGGATCTCGTTCTCGCGGCGGACAAAGTCACCCCAGAATTGGTCAATTTCATGGCCACGCATGGTCGCGGCTTGATCTGTGTTCCGGTCACCGAAGAGCGTGCCGATGCACTGGGGTTGCAGCGCATGGTCTCGCGTAATCGCGAAAGTCATCGCACCGATTTCACCGTTTCCGTCGATGCCACTCACGGGATCACCACTGGAATTTCCGCCCACGACCGTTCTGCCACCATTGCCATTCTAGCCGATCCCAAAGCGCAGCCGGAACAGCTGGTGCAGCCCGGCCACATCTTTCCGCTACGCGCAAAGGCTGGAGGAGTCCTGCGCCGTGCGGGACACACCGAGGCGGCAGTGGATTTAGCCCGCATGGCGGGGCTCAACCCCACGGGCGTCCTGTGCGAAATTCTAAGCGCCGATGGCACCATGGCCCGGCTGCCTGAGTTGGTGGAATTCAAGGAGCGGCACCAGCTGAAAATGTGCAGCATTGCTGATCTCATCGCCTACCGACGCACCAAAGAAAAGTTGGTGCAACGCGAGCAAATTATTCAATTACCCACAGATTACGGCGACTTTGAACTGCACCTCTACAGAAGCACGGTGGATGGCGAACATCACCTCGCTCTGGTCAAAGGCCACCCCGAAAAAGCCGACGCTCCCTTGGTACGGGTTCACAGCGAATGCCTGACAGGAGACGTTTTCGGTTCGCGTCGTTGTGATTGCGGCTCACAACTGCAACAGGCCATGCAAATGATTGAGGCCGAAGGTTGCGGCATTGTCCTGTACATGCGCAGTCACGAGGGACGGGGCATCGGCTTGCCCGCCAAAATCCATGCCTACAAATTGCAGGAGTCCGGTTTGGATACGGTCGAGGCCAATCTTCGCTTAGGTTTTCCCGCCGAACTCCGTGAATATGGCGTGGGGGCTCAAATTTTAGTGGATCTTGGTATCCGCAAAATGCGCTTCCTGACGAATAACCCCAAAAAAGTCATCGGTCTGGAAGGGTACGGCTTGGAAATCGTGGAGCGTATTCCGATTAACTCCACCCCCAACCCTCACAACGAGAAGTACCTCGACACTAAGCGATCCAAAATGGGGCATTTGCTTTAGTATCTGACCCTTTTATTTGGACTGCGGCGTCCTTGATTGCACCCTTGCACACATTCACTACCCAGCGTGCGGACCTGATACGCAGCAAGGGTTGGTGAAGTCTTGCCTGTCAGTTTAATTCAACCCTTTCAGGGTTGACCGTCTTTTGGGGCGGTAACCCAGGGTAGGCCCTCCTTCGTCGCGCCAACCCTAGGCTGGATGAATCAACACCGATGGCGTTGAGGGAACGCAGCCAGATCTCCGAGTTAGGGACACCAATGGTGTTATGATACCACCTATTTAAGTTTTCTGGATGATTCAAGAGACCTCAGCACCTGGGAGCGCGGAGCCCCAGCTCCGCAATGCCTGTCCGAGCTTTTGGGGCGTCAAAGCGGAGCTAGGGCTCCGCGTTCCCGGGAGAGAAGAAC
>CAIXGS010000054.1 GCA_903919125.1 uncultured Spartobacteria bacterium
CTTTCACCCACGTGGACGCCAGCTTCCCCAGCGCACGCCCCAGCTCCGCAATGCCTGTCCGAGCTTTTGGGGCGTCAAAGCGGAGCTAGGGCTCCGCGTTCCCGGGAGAGAAGAACCAGTTTTCTTCAAGATTTGGTATGACTTAAGGTTGCCATCTCTTTTGAAGCGCGGGATCTCGCGCCTCTTGACAACCTCATGCCATTTATCCGCATCCCTTTTTACGGTTTGGCAAGCTGATGAATCGTTCCATGAAGCACCCGGTCGCCAATCTTCACCTCACAGCATTGTGTCGGGGCCAAGTCGGGGACGTCCAAGGTGACGGTGCGCTTGTCTCCGCTTAATTCCACCTTGCGGATCGTAAGCTCATGCTCGTCGTAGTGGTTCGAACCATAATTCTTGCTGCGTTTCAGCGACCAGACTTTGATGCTGCTGTTCGGGTCTGTCACCGGATCACTGAACTTGACACTCAGAGCGCCTTTTTTCGCGTGAAAAGCGAGCGGCACCTGCGCAGGTGTCGCACCGCGGCGAATACGGTAGAAACCGCCGGGCGCCGTAGCGTTTCCAGCCCAAGCGAAAAGACCGCACGTATAAAGCGCACCATCGTTGGCAAATCGTCCCCGCATGATGCCAGTGGAGGAGGCGGGCATGGGCAGTTCGCACACCGCTCCTTGCCATTGGCCGTTCACCTCCTCATGCGGAACAATAAAGACTCGGCCCGTTCCATAGCTTATGTTGAGCAGGGATCCGCCGAGATTACCCCACGCGTTTTTCGGTACCCAAATCAGCTCTGCCGGACTGCGGTCCTTGTTGTTGGTGATCCAAACCATCGGTTGCTCCATGGCTGTGTCCGATTCGTCCGTCACATTCGTATAGCCGTACATGTTACCGTAGAAGCCGCTTGTTTTTACACGGTTGATCCGGTTCTTCGGTGTCCAAAACCCTTCCTGATCGGTTACAAAAAAAGTGCCGTCGTCGTTGAGGCATGTGCCGTTTGCAGCACGGAAGCCAGTGGCGAGGATTTCCGTTCTGGAGCCATCGGCGCTTATTTTGAGTAAAGTGCCGTGCTGCGGAATCACGCTATCCGCGCCGTGCCGGCCAGACTTTGCATAATAGAAATTGCCCGCATCATCGGTTTGGAGCCCCATCGCAAACTCATGGAAGTGCTCGGTAACCTGAGCGTCGTTATTGAAGCACTCGATGAAATCAGTTTCTCCATCGCCATTAAGGTCGACCAGCTTCGCGAGCTGATCCCTGCAAAGCACGAAAAGCTCACCGTTGCGAAACTTGACGCCGAGCGGCTGAAACAGGCCGCTTGCAATCCGCTTCCACGTCAGCGTTGCCGGCGCTTTTTCCATCAGGCCATCCACGCGCCACACATCGCCATTCCACATCGCGACCACAGCCGCCCTTCCGTCCGGAGAGAAATCAAAGCCTCCTGGCCGCATCCAGCTGTGGAAGGGATTCTCGACGGGCAGCGGAAAATCATCGGTGATAAACGACGCGTCTTCCCTGCCAGCCACGGAGGTTGTTGTCACGGTCTGAGGCCACTGGGCCGGCCCCCCGTGGGTGTAGGCGGCAAGATCAAGCGGCTCGGCGAAGTTTTGCGCCATCGTCTCGAGAGACGAAGGATCGGCGCGCGACAGGAAAACCCGCGTGCGTGCTCCCGACGGCAGCCGAGCGACCCAAAAGCCGTTTAACCGTTTCAACTCACCGCTTCCCTTCAAAACGACATTCATGCCCTCGGGAGCCACGCGGAGGAAAAGAGGCTGCGACGCCTCGCCGACAACCACGGTGCGTACAAGAATCGGCGTGGCACCGTAATCAATCCACGCGGGCGATTCGAGGACGCGCGTTCCATGGATTTCTGCAGCGAAGATTTGCTTGCTCTGATGTTTGTAGAGACCGAGGAAGCGCAACCCCGAAACCGGCCCGTACTTTTTCCCGTCTTTGGCCACAGCCCGCGTGTCTTCAAACTGACCGTTCAAACTCCAGCCCGGCTCTGCGGGCAAAACAAACTGCGGTTCTCCAGCGAGGTGCGTGTGCGTCCCGTGACTGCCGTCGAAGGCGATGCCTTTCCAGTCCACAAAGGCGCCGGTCGTGGCGGCGACGCTCGTCATTGTGTCGTGGTCGTAAATCATCCACGCGCGGCCCTTCGTCACGCCTCCGGCGCCTTCATCGAGGCGGATGGCGATGCCTTTTTGGGCAATATTGCCGGCCGACACCTCGAGCGTCCAAAACAACGCGTTCCCAAGCTCCATGCGTCGGTAGGGTGGCTGGGAGGTGTCAGCCTTTTCGACCTCTGCCCGCACCATTCCAAAAGGTAGATCCGAAAGATTCGCGTCCTTGAGCTGCGAAGGATTGTGGGGACGGAGGAAGGTTTCGCGGATGTACTGAATGACCGCGTACTTCTGCGCGGTTGTGTATTGAGGCTGAGCGACCATTTGTCCAAAACCTCGGGTGAGCGTAAGATACATTGAAAATGGGTCGCTTCCATTTTTGAACTGCCCCTCGGCAAAACGCAGTGCGGTCGGCAGCGAGCCCGGTTGCTCCTTCGTGCCGTGGCAGACAGCGCAGAGCGCTTTGTAAATCGCGGCGCCTTCTTCCAACGTCTTCTCGTTCCACCCACGGACGACCTCTGCATGATCGCTGCGTTCGAGCGCTTGCACCCATCCGCTACCCCCTTCAATCACAGGCCTGTTTGCGCCTCTCGGCCTGTGGGTGAAATCCGGAGTATTGGCACCGGCGCCGCCGTCTTCAAACAGCGAGGCGATCTCGCCCTCTGCCAGGGCACGGTTCCAAACCTTGACGAGGGAAACTTTTCCGTCGGCCAAGTCACCGGCAAAATTGGATGCGGCGCGGCCTACTTTAAAAACATGATCCTGTTGATCCGGCTTGCTGAAGTCTGCGCGCTCCGCGATCTGCTTGCCATCTAACCACAGGCGCGCGTTCCCACCGCTTACGCACAGGACTGCTGAATGCGGCTTGCCGTCATCGGCCCTAACATCGGACTGCATCGCACCACGCCAGCCGATGTCGTAAACCAGCCTGCCGTTGCGAATAAAAAGCGCTTTTGCATTCGGCGACCATTTACCAACCGGCGCACACATCGAGAATAGGGTTCCTTCGCCTTTTGATTCAAATTGGACTATTGCCGTGAAGTCCGCTCCAAAATTGACTCCGGCATCTGGGAAATCGTGTGCGCCGTTGATGCACAGGGCGGGGACTTCTTCCGGGCCGCGCACGAGTTTGCCATCCGTCCACACCCGCAGGACAGGTGGGCCTTTCACTGGATGCTCGATTGCCAAGTCGTGAAATTCTCCCGCGTCGAAAGAAAGGACCAGATCATCGGCCATACGAATTTGAGCGCTGCCTTCGAGATGCAGCCGGTAATTCATCGGCCACTCTGGCGCTGCGAGGGGAAGCGCATCCCGGGGAGTTTCGGACAAGGCGAGAAAAGGAACCAGGATGAAGGAGAGCAGGGGCCTGATGTCCGGCATATAATTTTTCGGTTGAAGAGGTTGTGGCGTGGAACGAGATTCCCCAATTTTAAATACCCTGACAACAGCAAATGATTTTAGCGCGCCCGGCGGTAACGGCACGCGCGAGTTGCGCACACGAGTGTCCGGGAGTGTCTGTCCCCGACGCTCTTCTTGGCCTCCCCCGCCACCACCCCCGATTCGGAGCGAAGTACAACGGTGCGGGAGGCTCGCGATTTTTTGCGGTTTTAGGGCACAAAGTTGGTTTATTTCCGCCGCAGAGAAGCCTTTTCTCTTGAGCACTCAGAAAGTCTTAAAACCCGTGTTATTCGAGGTGGTAAGCTGGGCGTACGAGCGAACGAGTCTTGTGGCGATAACGACCCAGCCGTTTGAGATTTGGCCTGATGTTAGGAAGTGAGCGTAAAGCACGATTACCTTTTTGGGCCGAGCTTGATGGGGGCTCGGGCTGTGGCAACTTCGACCCTGCCGCATTCCAGTCTGAAACGTTAATAAGTGTCGAACATAGCCTGCTGTGTGCTACAGTTTCAAACAAACGGTATGCGAGACTTCTCTGTAACCCAAAAAATTACCCAGTTCGCGAAGGATCGTGAATTGGTGAGTATTGCCGAACTCCGCTCCGCAGGGTTTGCGGATATGGAAGTATCGCGGCTTACGGCCTCGGGGATGCTTGAACGGATAGGCCGCGGAATTTATCGCTGCCCTGATGCTCCCCTAACCGAGCACTTTGATCTCAAGGTCATTTTCTCCAGAAAAACGAATGCTGTTTTGGCACTTCTAAGTGCGCTTCGTTTTCATAAGGTCGGGACGCAGGCCCCACGGGAGGTTTGGCTTCAAATTCCGGCAAAAGACCGCGTTCCTGCTATTTCTTGGCCCCAGATTCGCGTGATTCGCTCCCGAACGGCAGCTGCCTTTACCGAGGGAGTTGTTCTGCACGAGCTGGAGGGGATCCAGGTACCCGTAACGACGCCGGCTAGAACAGTTGCAGATTGTTTCAAACACCGCACTCAAGTCGGCATTGATACGTGTGTGGAAGCACTGCGAGAAGTCCTGCGAAGTGACCGTAATGTCATGCCGGAACTCACCCGCCACGCTCAGATGAACCGCGTATTCCAAGTGATGCAGCCTTACATGGAGGCGTTGGTATGAAAAATGCCGCCACTTCGATCCGGGGGCGCCTTCTTAATCTTTCACGGCTGAGCGGATTGCCCTTTAATGGTGTTTTGGAGCAGTGCGCGATAGGGCGTTTTTTGTGGAGGCTCAGTCAGAGTCGAGACCGAAGCCGGTTCATTCTGAAGGGAGCTCAACTCTTTCGGCTTTGGAGTAGTGACCTGCACAGGCCCACTCGGGACATAGACCTGCTTGGCTACGGAGACTCTGACGCGACTTAGTTTGTTCGTAGATTTACAGAGCTTCTGGAAGCAGGTGGGCATTTTGAAGACGGTCTTGTCTGGGGGCCTGTCAAAACCGAATCAATCCGTAATGAAATGGGTTATGGAGGAGTACGTGTGCTCTTACTGGCCAGACTGGACGGAGCGCGAATTCCGCTGCAGGTGGACGTGGGATTTGGCGATGCCGTTACGCCTAATCCCAGAGAATCAGTCTGGGAGGGCCTGCTGGGTTTTCCTTCAGCAGAATTACTGGTTTATCCTCCCGAGACAGTTGTCGCTGAAAAACTCGAAGCCGCAGTGCTGTTGGGCCTCCGCAATAGTCGGATGAAAGATTTTTTAATCTGTATTGGCTGAGCTGCAACATGGAGTTTCAGCTAGCAACGCTTTGCGCGGCGGTCCGGGCGACATTTGAGACGAAAGGAACGGCCTTGCCTGAGATGATTCCGGTGGCCCTGACCGAGACCTTTTCATCCGAGCACAGCAAGGTGACCCAGTGGGAGGCATTTCTCAGGAAGAGCAAACTCCCAGCGGGGGGACTAAAAGAGGTTGCCGTCAGGCTCCGGGCTTTCCTCACTCCCGTGCTCTTTCCCCCGTTGAATTTGGAACTGATGGTTTGGCGCCCGGGCTCAGGATGGAAGCCAGTGGACTAAAATCTGGACCGCCACTTCGCTGGGGTCTTCTAGGTCTTTGAGCAAGATCGGGAGCAGTTTTACAGCTCTTCGTTACGCATCGATCAGCGAATCCCAAAGTGTCTCTCCCTTGCAGCCCACTTTGTCCCACGTTTCCCATCCGATGCACTGAATTTCGGTTCGCCTTTCTAAAAGACTTTGCAAAACCGTTCGTCTTTCTAAAGTGGTCATTATATAGTCAAACTATGGAAATGAGCGTTTCTGAGTTCAAAGCGAAATGCCTCGCGATTGTGGAGGACATCGCAAACAAAAAAGAGCGGGTGGTAATCACCCGGTACGGACGCGCCGCAGCCGAGGTTATTCCATTCACAGGCGCTACAGGCACGCCTCTCTTCGGGCGCGCTACCCATACGACCAAGATTCTGGGAGACCTCACCAGCACGGGGGAAACTTGGAATGCAGAATCTTGCTAACATCGGGGCGGCAGTGCTCGACACGCACGCTTGGCTTTGGATAAGTGCTGGCGCTCCCGAGGCCGTCGCAACGGCCACCTTCCGAGGTCGCTGCATTGTGTCGGCCATTTCTGTCTGGGAAGTTTCGATGCTGGCTGAAAAAGGCCGCTTGGAACTCGCCCCCGACTTGGATGTTTGGATTTCAAACAACCTCACTGCCCCTGTGGAATTGGAGCCAATCTCGCCGGCAATTTGCATCGCCAGTTGTCGCCTGCTGGAATTTCATGGAGATCCAGCCGACCGACTGATTGTCGCCACAGCAATTACTCTCGGACTTCCCTTGATTACCGCGGACAAAAAAATCATCGCGTGGAACCAATCCCAGGCTCGCCTTCAAATTTTGAGTCTTTGAAAGGAACGATCCGTACTCACCCACCCCTGTGAAAGACTTTAACGAGACGAGGGGGACAGACACTCACTCACCACCCCGACCAACGTGATCGAGCCCACCTGTACCGACACCGGATACTCCACCTCCACACGCTCCGTGATCGGATGCCCGTTCACCAGCGTCCCACCACCAAGGTCTTCCACCTGCATCCGCTCCCCCGCGAGCCACAACCAAGCGTGTCTGGCGGCTACATCGTCACCGGCAATCGTGAACACATCAGCCGCCTCTTCCGTGCCGATCACAAACTGGGTCTCCCCAGAGTCAACCGCGCTCAATATCCCACTGGGGCCGTGAAGAGTGAGGGACCATTGTTTCATCAGCGTTACACTTACCGAAATAGACGAAGTGAGCAAGCCGGTGCTGGAGAACGTCGTAAGTCCAAAGTACAGGAACTCGATGCACGCAAGAGCACACTGAAGAAATCGCGCTGGGGGAGCAAAAAGCAAATTCCACGCCTGACTTCAAGTCAGGCCGGGTAAAGGAGAGAGTTGCTACGCCCCCATGACGGCTCAAGGCGTCAACGTCGCGCGCAAGTCCGACAAGAAAGCCACCGGTTCGCAGGCTGGAGACACGCAGGGAAAAGATACTTTCTCCTCGGGCAATGTCGTAGACAATGAATTTACCGCTCCGAATGGAGTGATGATATGAGCCAGACAATCCACATCATCGACGCTTTCACCGACAAACCATTCGGCGGCAATCCCGCTGCCGTTTGTCTGCTCAAACACCCCGCTGACGAACAGTGGATGAAACTCGTCGCGCGGGAGATGAACCTTTCGGAGACCGCATTCCTTTATCCAATCGAAGGAGGCTTCTCGCTGCGATGGCTGACTCCAGCGGTGGAAGTGAAGCTCTGCGGCCACGCTACGCTGGCGAGCGCCTTCACACTCTGGGAGACCGGCGTGTTGAAGCCCGATGAAGCAGCGCGCTTTCACACCCTAAGCGGGTGGCTGACCTGCTGGAGAGAAGTCGACTGGATTGCCATGGATTTTCCTGCGAAAAGCTGCGCCCCATGCGCGCCTCCCGTTGGTCTCGCCGTAGCCTTGGGCTGCGAGCTCATCGCTTGTGGTCTCAACGGCATGGATTATCTCGTGGAGGTGGCAACCGAAACGGTGCTGCGAGGGTTGAAGCCCAATTTCTCGGCACTCTCGCTCCTGCCCGTGCGCGGAGTCATCGTTACCTGCCGGAGCGAATCGCTTGAGCACGATTTCCTTTCCCGTTTCTTTGCTCCGGCGGCGGGCGTAAATGAAGATCCCGTGACCGGTTCCGCCCATTGTGCCCTAGGTCCATATTGGCAGGCAAAACTCGGCAAGGCGCACTTCACCGCCTACCAAGCCAGCGAGCGCGGCGGCATCGTGAAGCTAAGTGTGCAAGGCGAGCGTGTGCTGCTGCGCGGACAGGCCTTGATGATGAGCAGGGCAGAGCTGCTGTGTTGAGGGGCCGGAAGGGACAGACACTTTTGCCCCCTTTAGTGGTTGAACATAAATTCCGTGGAGTTGAGAAGCGCCCAGACTACGTCCTCATACGGGCGGACGTTGACGGGTGGGGCGGGGATCATTTCCTGAAAACCGGAGAGCTCTTCGCTTGAGGGACTGCGGCTCAGGCACTTGATGAAAAGTTCGTCAATCACCATGGCAGGCTGCGCCTTGTCCTTCACGTAAGCCTCCAGCGCACCTCCGCAACTGAGCCGCGGATTGACGGTGTCTCCAACGGAGAAGTGCAGGGCCTGTGAAAGGGTCGGGGCGGATTTTGTTTCCGTTGAAGAGACGCTTCCGCGCGGACTGCGTCCCAAGCACTTGAAAACATCGTCGCCGTAGTTTGGACCCTCCGTGCCTCCGGAGGAGCGCGGATAATAATCGATGGCGCGCACGCCGTCAGGGAAGCCGCTGAAGCGGCGAGGCATTCCCGTGACGGCGATCACACTATCGACGAACACGTCGCCGCGCAGTCTGCGCAAATACGCGCGCGAAAATTGGCGTGTGTCTCCTCGGTTGGATGCATTGGGGGTGGAGCTGAGCTGGTAGGTGCGCGAGTTGCAGATGTCGCGCACCAGCGCTCGCAGGCTGAAGTTTGAAGCGACGAGATGCGTGGCAAGGTCGGCGAGAAGCGGCTCGTTGACGGGCGGATTGGTGACGCGCACGTCGTCTACGGGATGGACGATGCCGCGTCCCATGAGCTGCGCCCAGACGCGGTTGGCGAGGTTGCGGCTGAAGAGGCTGTTTTCGGGCGACGTCAGCCACTGGGCGAGTGTCTCGAAAAGTGTCTGTCCCTCCCAACCCGTGCTTCACTTGACATCAGACAGAATATCAGACAAATTTGTAGAATGCAGACGACTGTCACCGAGCTGTTGCGGGAATTTCCTAAGGTTCGGAGGGCTGTGCTCTCCGGAGAAACCGTCATCATCCGCAGCCGAGAGGGGAATATGCGCCTCACTCTGGACCACGGAGAAGACCAGCCACGGGTAGGCGCGCTCCGAGGCCTGGTTCAAACTCAGGAGGACCTTGCCGCTCCAACAACCGTAGCTACCGAATGGAGTCCGTCTCTGTGAAGTATCTTCTAGACACACACGCCGCCATCTGGGCGGCTGAAGAGGATCCAAAGCTTGGCCAACGTGCGAAGCTCGCGCTCCTCGCCTCAGCTGCGGGCGACGCTTTGATTTCGGATATCACGCTCCTCGAAATCTCGATGCTGGTGAAAAAGGGTAAAATCCAAATTCAAATTTCGACTTCGGAGTATCTGAGACGCCTCCAATTCCTCTACCCTCCCGTTCGAATCACACCCAACATAGCAACTCTTGCGATGGACCTCAATCTCCCACACGGAGATCCGTTTGACAGGATCATCGTGGCAACGGCCAGCGAGCTGCAGTTAACTTTGCTCACTAAAGATCATCACATCATGGAAAGTAAACTCGTGCCCACTCTGTGGTAACCTCCGAGGGTCGGCAATCTCTGCGAGCGGACTCCGGGATGAGGACACAATCCTTTAACGCGCCCCGCGACGGGACGGCGCGTGAGCTTCGGGCGTCCATGGAGGGGACAGACACTTCCCCCTCCCTCAGTCAAGTTGTCAGAACCGAAGTTACTGCTCCACGCTAGTACATCTCTCGCTACGGATGCAGGGGGAAAAGGCTTTACCCGAGTGTCTGTCCCCTGCGTCTTCCCTTGATGAAATCGCAGAGTGGAAATGTACGAATTTTACGGATTTGGACGACGGCACCAGAGAATTGCCATTGCGCCTCCATTGGAAGGCGGTTCACTGGATTCCCCCCGTCAGGAAATCAGAGTTGAGCCAATGCAAGCCTGACTTGCTCTTCGATGACCTGCGTGAGGTAAGTCCACCAGGCTGGATTTTCCAGCGTGTCCCGCACCGTAGTGGCGGGGAGAAAGCGGCGCATTTCCTTTAGAAAATCTTCGCGCAACTGCGGCTCATCTTTCAGAGCTACGGAGCGCCTTTGCAGCAGTGATACAAACTCGTCCTCTTCGCGCCGATGGTCTCGGATCTTTACGGGGATAAGCTCTGCGGGCAACTCAACGCCCTGCTGCACCAGCCACGCTATGTCCCATAGATCTCGGTTTTTAATGCGGCTCGCGCGGAAAGCCAGTGCGACCATTTTGTCGGCCAATATCTCCTCGCGGCTCTGTGCTTGCAGGATAAGGCCCGAGGTCCCGAGGTCGATCCCGTACAGGTTGCGCAACATCATCGGACGCGGGGCATGGCTGGGAATCGCGCAAATATCCAAATGAATGCGCTGCGCGGGCAGATGCCGCTGCCCCGAGCGGGTCTCAATGGTGAGCTTCCAAGTGGAAACATTGCCCCCAGATTTCACCGGTTCGCTGATGCGAACAGGCAGTCCATAACGGCTTTGCAGTCGTTCAGTGAGTACAACCGCAAGAGCCGAGAGATCCTCCTTTTTGAAACCACTGACGTGGGCTGGCGCTCAAGCGTGCGGAACGCTGACGAAATGCGGCGCATTCGGCCGGTAACCCAAATGAAGCGAAAGCTGATCGGCGAGCTGCTTCACCTTGAGTCCTAGTTTTTCAAAAGCGCCCGCCGTGACGCGATCCGAGGGGCCGCTGATCCAGATCGAGGCGAGCGGATGGCCGCGATGATCGAACACAGGCGCGGCGACGCAGGCAAAGGTTTCGCTCTCTTCTCCACGGTCGAGGGCGAAGCCTTGCGTTTTTACCTTCCTGAGTTCGGCCAGGTAGGCAGTGGCGCTGGTGATCGTGTGGCGGGTGTGTTTGGTGAACTTGATCTGCTGCACGAATGCCTTCTGTGCCTCGGGGCTCCAGCACGCGAGCATGGCCTTTGCGGGCGCGGCAGTGTGCAGGGGGAAGGCATGACCGATTTCAACCATGACCTTCACCGGATGCGACGACGGCACCTGATCAAGCACTACGCCGTGATTGCCGGCCAGCGTTCCCAGCAGCGCGGTTTCGCCCGTGGCATCGCGCAAGGCGATGAGGATGAGGGCGGCGGCTTGGGTGAGGCGCTCGCCGCCTACGGCCGCATGACCGAGGCTGAGGAGCTTGCGGCTGGCGCGGTAGGTCTTCGTGTCTTCATCGCGCTCGACGTAGCTCCGAAGGGTGAGCGTGGTGGCGATGCGGAAGACCGAGTTCTTCGGCATCTTCAGCGCTTCGGTCATCGTGGTGAGCGTCATGCCTTCCGGGTGCCGCGAGAGCAGCTCCAGCAGATCTAGCGTGCGCCCCAAGATGGGCACCATGTAGCGGCTGAGAGGGTTGACGGCAGGCTTCCGAGCTTTAGGCATGCGTTTGATATACAAAACAAGGTTTGATATTGCAAATGTACATTCGGTAGCCTTCACTCCGGTTTTTCATTTCAAGACTATTCCCAAATGACAAACACGTCCTCATTCACCGTCATCGCCACCGGCGCTTCCAGTGGAGAGGGCGCGGACATCACGGATGCCTTTCTAAAAGTGGAGACTCGCGGCTGGATCACCGGCCGCACCTCAGCGCAGCTCCACGCCAAAACTATGCGTACCCTTTTGTTTCTCATCGCCTTCGCACCGCTCCTTCATGCGGCGGAACATTTAATCCAGCCCGGCAATCATCCCCAAGAAATTCTGGATCGCGCAGCCTCAGGTGACCGCCTCGTGTTTCAGCCCGGCCTGCACGAACACCAACCCGGCAAATACCGTGCGCTTCTATACGTGGACAAATCCGTCGAAATCGAACTTAAGCAGGGGGCGACACTCAAGCTCGCGAACAATGCCACAAAGCTCGAGGCCACCCCCGAAATCACCACCGACCAAGATGCCGGCAAGAAGCTCGACGATATGGAGGTCGGCGGCGCTTTCGACCTCACCAGTTCTTCCATCTTTACGATCGTCACAGATTCCGAGGGTCCTGAAGGACAGACAGACACGTTTGCATGGGGGGTCTTTCACAATGTGGAAAATCCCGAGGGTAGCGGGCGGCTCGCAGCCTCCGAAAGCAAGTTTGCAGAAACGCCCCACCGGGGCGTCCCGATCACCGGCGACTGGCAGGAGCTTGCGAACGGCGTGAAGATCCGCTTCGCTCACAAGTCCGGCCACAACAAGGGTAGCCGCTGGTTTGTTACCTACGACGGGCCCGAGGCCTACGGCATCCGAATCGGCTACGGTCGCCAGTCCGACTACATCGAAAACGTGCGCATCACCGGCAAAGGCACCATCGATATGAACGCTACACACAATGTGCAGCCTGGCTTTCTCGTGAAGGATATCAACGCCTGCGTGCTCATTCACGGGCGCGTGCGCGGCGTGGTGGTCGAGGACATCACGATGACCGATACCAACCGCTCGGTCATGTGCTACGGCGAACATAGCGGCAAATTCCTGCCAGGCGGGGCTGTGACGCCCGGCACATCCTTCGACGCCGAAGACATCACCATTCAGCGCACCCGTACTTTGAATCCCAACGGAGCCGCTTACCTACTCGGTCACCCTTCGTTCCGGGGCAATCTGCGCAAAGTGAAATGCAACTACAACTACATGGAGACCGCCGTCACTGCCATCGAACCGAACTTCAATCTCGATGGCTATGAGGTGATCGGAAACGTGATCAAAAGTGGCGGCAACGCGATCCACTGCTGGCGCCACTCGAAGAATGGCGTCATCGCCGACAACCTCCGCATCCACGATAACACGGGCAGGGCCGTCGTTGTGATGGGCGCCCCGAAAGGCTGGGAAGCCCCAGAGAAGCCCGTGTCGAGAAACAACCGGAATCATCTCGCTGACACCGCGCCCAAGCCATAGGCCCATAGCTAAACCATTTTCAAGCCAGAGGCGGACGTTTATCGTCTCTTCTCCACCGCCTCTCTGTGCTTCCACGAGGAAATTCAGGCGAATCACTTTTCGAGAAACGTCTCGATCGCAAGTTTCCAAATTTTCTTTGTGGTAACACCAACAAATACAAGTTCAGGCTGCACTCATGTGCGTCTGAACAGACAAGGCCAAAATGATATTTGCGGGGATCGCGACGGCTAAGGTGATCGGGCAATAACCGTCGCCGTGCCCAGCGGTGTTCAGCAGCGTTTTAACCGTGTTGCCCTGATTGAGTCCAACCCTAGCGAATCGGCGGTGTAAGAGTTCGATGACCGTCAAGTGCGGCGCATTAAATCCCACGGGACCGTGCGGGGTACTGATTCGGGAATTGGCATCGCCATTCAAGCGATGTCGCACAGCTTATTAGGGCCGGATACTGGCGCCATCGATCCATGCCGGTGGAATGAGAATCTGTCGTGGCACTTCGGGGAGCCCCCGCTCGTTGTGCTGCAGCTGAGTCGCGACAAGATTAATGGCGGCGGCGGCAACGTGGTTTCGCCGTTGATGGATGCCCGCAAATCCCGCCATGCGCGCGGTCCAGTCGTGAACAACGAGCCCGATATCGTCGGGAATCCTCAGCCCCAATTTCGCCAACCACTCCGGAACGTAAGTATCGAATGAAATAAGCGCGTCGGGAGTGCTGTCCTTCATCCATGCCCTGAACGCGCCTCCACATCGGCTGAGGTTGTTGTGAGGCAGCAGTAAAAGAGGGACCCGCTGGGAACGGGGCAGGCTCTTTTGAAAATGCAGCATGGATGCCGAGTACGTGTGTTCGCTGCGGTCGTCAACCCACTTGGTCACCGCCAAACCAATCCTTTTATAACCGCGTGCAGCGAGTTCGCTAGCCGCCTGATGAATACCCAAAGTCATATTCCCTGCTGCACGGTGGAGCGGCGTTTTTAATCCGTACCCGAAGGTTGCCGCGGCGAAATCGGTATAATCCAACTGCCCGCACCGCATTTCGGAAGACTGCGGTGACACAATCATGCCCTCTATGCCGCGAGCCTTCAGGATGTTTGTGAGCCGCGCAGGGGTGAGTCGATCGATCCCCAGATGGAACTCTTCGATCTGGTAGCCGTGCTGTCCCGCCCGCACTGCAATATCCTCCAGTGAAACGTATTGGTAGGCTGCATCGTGGAGTTCGTCCTGCGCACCAACCTCCCGAATCACCGCAAGGGTAGCCCGAGTCCCGCTCGCCTTCCGGCCCCGTACCAAGTGCATCATCCGGCTCAGGTGCGGGTCCGGTTGATAACCCAGTTCCTCAGCCGCCTGCAGTACGCGCGTCCGGGTGGAAGCTGCCACTTTCGGAGATCCACGAAGCACGCGCGAAACCGTCATTGCGGATGCGCCGGATTTAGCTGCAATCGCCCTCACTCCAATCATCCCAGATCCGGTGCTCATCTCAGTTTGTGCGGTTGGTTTTGAGAAAGGAATGCGTTCCAGCATCCTCCACGCGCTCTTTTGTAACCTAAAAATGTTACAATACCACGAAGTATCTTTTGAGGGCATCAACGCCACAAGCTAAAGCCTATCCCAGCTCAAAAACACATCCCTTCATGAACTCCCCAGTCCGCTCGTTCGTTTTCTCGTTGCTCTTGTCTGGTTTCGCTCATGCCGCAGACGCGCCGTTAGCGAGTTCCTTTAACCCCGATCTGTCGCTGGAACCGCCAGTAATTAACACCCAGCCCGGGCCGGAATACGCCGATGCCGTTCGCCCAGGCAATATGATCCTCGGCATAGATCGCACCCCAAAAGGGCGTCTCTGGGCCGCGTGGGTCGGCAATGGCGATAGTCCCAACGGGTTCTTCATGCTCGCCACCAGCGACGACGAGGGGAAGTCGTGGTCCAAACCACGGGTCGTCATTGATCCCACCGATCCCGAAGGACAACCCAACCGACGTTCCCTTGTCGGTAATTTATGGACGGATCCAATGGGGCGCCTCTGGTGTTTCTTCGATCAAAGCCTTGGGTACTTTGATGGCCGCGCAGGCGATTGGTACATTCGGTGTGATGATCCTGATGCGGCGGACCCCGTCTGGACAAAGCCTGTGCGGTTTGCCGATGGCTGCACGCTTAATAAGCCAACAGTGCTGGCCAACGGTGATTGGTTGCTGCCGGTGTCGCTCTGGACGCGGAACTGGATCGGGGCTTGGAGCGGTGCACGCAATTTTCCTCGGGTCGAGAAGTTCAAGGATTTGCACAAGGATCTAGATTCGATCCGCATGGCGAATGTCTATGTCTCCAGCGACAGGGGCGAGACTTGGACGCGGCGCGGCGGAGTCGCTTTTCCCGAAAGCCAGTTCGATGAACACATGATCATCGAACGCAAGGACGGTTCGCTATGGATGCTCGGGCGAACCAACCAAGGTTTGAGCGAAAGCACGTCCATAGACCAAGGTCGGACGTGGAGCGCACCCACACCCAGCTCGATTCGCAACCCGAGTGCGCGTATCTTTATCCGCCGCTTGGCATCTGGAAATCTGCTTTTGGTGAAACATGGACCAATCGATGTGGCGCTCTCCAGGCGATCCAATCTGACTGCATTTCTTTCGCAGGATGACGGCAAATCCTGGGGGACGGGACTGCTTTTGGATGAGCGTTCCGAGGTCTCGTATCCCGACGGCTTTCAAGCACCGGATGGGACGATCCATATTCTCTACGATTGGAACCGGCACACCGACGCGGAGATTTTGCTTACGAAGTTTCGTGAAGAAGACATCGTTTCCGGAAAGCTTAGCTCGCCAGGGTCAAAGTCGCGAATGCTTGTAAACAAAGCATTTGCGCCGCAGTTGCCGCGCGCCATCGTGCCCGATCCAAAATGGACCGCGCAGGCGGAGCAAGACGCGAAAGAGGACTACAATAGCGTCCCGTATGACGGAGTGACACCAAACAAAATGGTGTGTGACACCACCCTACGCCAGTTGCCGGATGGCTCGTGGATTCTCTTCATGCTCGCCGGTGGCGACACCGAACCATCGCCCCTGAACTACACCGGAGTTACGCGAAGCAACGACAAAGGACGGACATGGACACCGCTGGAACCCTTCAATGTAGGGTTTCCGCGCGAGGGAAAAACAATGGGGCAAGGGCCAACAGAACTCATGATTCTGGGCCAACAGAGCACACTCTTTTTCTCCACGCACTCGAAGCACTGGGCGAATGACTGGCGCTCGTGGTTTCTGACTAGCGACGATTCCTTTAAGACTTGGAGCATTCCGCAAGAAGTGCCGGGACGTTTAAAAGAGCGTACCTTCATTCGGAAACACATCGTCACCCGCGATGGTCGCCTCATGATACCTTTCCAGCACTATATCGGTCCCGATGCCGAGCAAGACAAGGCGCCGCTGGATCGCGCATTCACAAACCCACGTAACGGCGTGCTCATCAGTAGCGACAAGGGCAAGACGTGGACCGAACACGGCAACATTCGCCTTACGCCGAACGATCGTTATTTTGGTTGGGCGGAGAACGATCTCTTTGAGCACCCGGACGGCAGGATCACTATGGCAATCAGGGCCGACGGTCTAGGCGGCTTGCTCTACAAGGCAGAGAGCAAGGACGGTGGTAAAACATGGCCAGAATTCGCCAGCATCACGCCGATACCAAATCCTGGAAGCAAGACGACGCTCTATAATCTCGGGGGTGAAACCGTCGCCATTTTGCACAACCCGAACAGCAAACACCGCAGCCCGATGGCCCTTTGGATCAGCTTCGACGGAATGAAGACGTGGCCCTACCAGCGCGTCCTGCAACAGGAGTCCGTCGATGGCCCCAAGGGAAGAATGAATTACCCCGATGGCTTCGTGAGCGACGACAAACAGTGGCTCCACTTCGCCTTCGATGACAACCGCCACCGGGCAGTGCATTACTCGGCGAAGCTCCCGCCGCTTAAATGAGCCGCAAAGATATCTATTATTGGAAATGCGACCGTCCCTCCGCGTTTCACGGCACCCAAACGCGTGGCGAACCAGATCTAGCGCTGCAGTCGCAACTTGTTGAGGAGTTGCAGCGTTACTTCCATTGCGACTCGGTAGTTCTGAGTGCCGGCGGTGGGCAAGGAAACCACCTCACATGGGTCGGCCGCGTGGACGGGAAGGAGATGTTTGTGCGCGTCGAAAACGGCCCGGAAATGGACGGTCAACTCGCGGTAGAATCCGCCGTTTTGGAGCTTGTGCGCGGAGTGGGCGTTTCGACTCCGCAGGTATATGGGTGTGATGCGTCGCGTAGTCGTGTCCCCTTTGCGTGGCAGGCCCTCGAAAAAATATCTGCTCCCGACCTCAACCATTGGTACAAGCAAGGCGTGCTCGAGTTGCCGAACATTGCGTTCGCAATCGGTGTCGAAGTGGCGAAATGGCAGGCCCTCACATTGCCGGGCATGGGCGTGCTTGATGGCTCACTCAAAGGTTTTCATTCGAGGTACGAGGACTATTACCACCTTCGTCTCGACCAACATTTGGGATTCTTGGTCCAAAGAGGTTTGCTGACGCCTCCCGAACGGAGTGCCATAGAAGCCGTGATTAACGAGCACGCCTCGCTGCTTCGCATCGAACACGGGTGCTTCGTTCATAAAGACCTCGCACTTTGGAATATCCTTGGGACCCAATCCGAAATCCAAGCCTTTATAGACTTTGATGACGCCATAAGCGGGGACACGATGGACGATCTTTCGCTGTTGGCCTGTTTTCACGGCGCTGCGTTCCTCGAACGTGCATTCGATGGCTACCAAAGCGTACGACCGTTGCCAGAAGAATACAGACGACGCTTCTGGTTGCACCTGTTGCGAAACATGATCGTGAAGGCGGTAATTCGTGTCGGGGCCGGTTACTTCGATCGTGCCGGGGATTTCTTTCTTCTCGGTAATGGCGGCGGCGAAGCCTTGCGCAAATTCACCCAAGCCCGACTGCACCTCGCTTTAGAGGGTATCGAAAAAGATTCAGAACTTTCAATTCTATGAATACAAATGCATTGCAACTTGGAACATTCCTCTCCATCGGATCGCCAGCCATCGCTGAATTGGCAGCAGAGTCTGGTTTTGACTGGGTGTTGATTGATCTGGAGCACGGCTGCGAATCCGATGGTAGCCTGCCACATCAACTGCGCGCTTTGCGGGGCAGTCGCACCAAGGCGATCGTCCGAGTTGGCGCACCGCATGCGGAACTGATTTCGCGCGTGCTGGACTGGGGCGCGGATGGCATCATGGTGCCGCACGTGAATTCGGCCGCGGAAGCCGAGGCTATTGTTCAGGCTGCCCACTACGCCCCGCGCGGGCATCGAGGATTTTCGCGGACCGTCCGCGCTTATGGTTATGGACTTCGCCCGCCAGGCGACAAAATGCCGATGCCACTCCTTATGGCCCAAATCGAAAGCGTTGTTGGCGTGACGCACGCCGCTGAAATCGCCCGCGTGGAAGGGGTCGACGTGCTCTTTGTTGGGCCTGCCGACTTACAGTTCGACCTCCAGCACCAGCCCGCAGCCGACTGGGACTATGCAGCGTGTCTTCGTTCCGTTGTTACCGCGACTCAGACGGCGGGAAAAGCCGCTGGCATTCTGGTGCGGGAGTTGACGGATCTTCATTCCCACGTCGACCTTGGCTTCACCCACGTCGCAGTGGATTCCGATTTATCGATCCTCCGAAACGCTTACAGACAAGTGCTTTCACATGTGGGTCAGTCGTTGTTGCGAAGGCGGTAGGCGGCCTGAAGCATTTCCTTCAGAAGATCGCGATGTTTTGTGATTTCCTGAGCGGTCAGGCGAATCCGGTATTTGCGGTAACGAGCGTTGTAGTCAATGAGGGTGATTCCACTTTTTTCAACCCGCTCGTCAATTTCGGGCGATTGCGGAAGAATTATCTCCAAAGTCATCACGTTTTTACGAGGGAGACACAGCGCGAAAAGGACGGACTTTCCGCCAACTTGAAACCCGATATAGGGCTTTTTGTACGTGAGCTGGATATCAGGTGACGCAAAACTACGCGCTAGCTCCAAGATCTGGTCCGCCATTTTCACAGCGGTCGGTGTGGCACGGGATTCCCAGTAGGCGCGGTCGGCTGGGGTGTAGGCCTCCTCATCCTCATCTTCCAAACCACGTTGAGTGGCATCGAGCACCTTCGTAAAAATTAGTCCGACGCCCTCAGGCATCTGAACGGCCCGCATCTGGATAGCAATGATAGGAATCGAGCCGTTGAAAAGACCGATGACATTCAGAAAACGGCTAGTGATGTCCTCGGCAATGATAACGGCTATGTGCTCGTACTGCGGGTAGCGCTTCCGCTCGATGTCCCAATATTCAAGCGTGCGGATGATGTGGGATGGATCGGTGGCGCCAAGCTGGATTTCGACTTCGTAGCGGGCCGCAGATTCCGTATCCTGAAGAAGCATGTCGAGGCGACCGGCACCAGGATGGAGGCGTTCTCGATCGCGGACGGCGACATCGCCTAGGCCGAGGATGGATGGGTCCTCAGCGATGCGGTCATGAATCCAGACTTCGTTGATTTCCTTGGATGCCTTCAGATCGACGGGGGCTATGCGAACATGTTTCATGGGGCGAGGAGAAGGGGTACGCAAAGAAAAGGGAATTTTGTCAGGAGACATTTCTGGGTCCTAGTGCTGGGGTTGTCGAGTAGGCTGTGAACAATATCAACCAACTGCATGAGGTGCCGAACGGTGCGTTTCCGCCCGTCTAATAACTAGGTATGCCCGAGTTGTTCGCGAGCGTGGAACCAATGAGTGGGCACCCAAGACCGCAACGGCCGCAGTGGACAGACATTTTCCGTAGTCACACAATATCTCACAAATCTGACTCAACCTTTCAGCGGTCTGGGTCGTTGATCCCTCACTAATAAAACGGCAATTTCAGGATCCTCTCACATCTATACTTTGAGGCTCACTCCGAACTACTTTATGAAATCCAACATTACGCTGGTCGCCCTAGGAATCCTCTGCACCCTGCCTGGGATTGGGGCGTCTGATGAGGGCCCCGTAACGGCTGCTGACCTGCTGAAGGATGTCACTGTAGCCGATGGGTTTGAGGCCACTATTTTCGCCACTCCAGCCCAGGCCAATTACCCCGTGTTCTCTGCCGCGGCCCCCGATGGAACGCTGTACGTTAGCTCTGACCGCAATGGTTCCCTTGGGCGCCTGCCAAACATGGGCCGTGTTCTGAGACTGCGCGATACCAAAGGCACTGGTCAGGCGGACGAGGTGAAAGAGTTTGTCAAAGATGTAGATTCCCCGCGCGGACTGGTTTGGGACAAGGATCGTCTTTATCTGGTGCATCCTCCGCATTTAAGCGTGTACATCGACAAGGACGGAGATGGCGTGGCCGACGAGGAAAAAGTGTTGGTTAAAAATCTCGCCTTCACTTTCAAAGACCGCCCTGCGGATCACACGACCAACGGGCTTTCCATCGGCGTGGACGGCTGGCTCTATATCGCTTGCGGCGATTTCGGGTTCATGGAGGCTGAGGGAACCGATGGTCGAAAGCTTCAGTTGCGCGGGGGCGGAGTGATCCGCGTGCGTCCCGATGGTACTGGGCTTGAGCTTTTCAGCTATGGCACCCGCAATATCTTGGAAGCTGCAATCAGCCCGTTGTTGGACGGGTTCACCCGCGACAACACCAACGATGGCGACGGTTGGGACATCCGTTTCCACCACTTCACTGGGCTTGAAGACCACGGCTATCCAAAACTCTTCAAGTTTTTTGCCGATGAGCACGTCAAGCCTTTAGCAGATTACGGTGGCGGTTCCGGTTGCGGCGCGGTTTGGATTGATGAACCGGGCTTTCCCACGGCTTGGAACAACTTGCCCTACACCTGTGACTGGGGACCCGGCCCGCTATTTCGGCACACGGTGCGTCCAAAAGGAGCTACATTTGAGGAACTTGAAAAGCCTGTTTCCCTCGTCAAAGTCCCCAAGTCGACGGATGCCGACGTCGACGGCATGAGTCACGTTTACGTAAACAGTTGGCGCAACGGTGGCTTTGCGTTCAGCACGCCGGACATCGGATTCATCACACGCGTCACCCCAAAAGGGTTTACCCCTGAGCCGCTTCCTGATTTCGCCAAGGCTGGCGAGGAGGAGTTGTTGCGCTTGCTTGAAACAAACAGTCATCGCCGCCGCTTGGAAGCACAGCGCGAATTGCTACGCAGAGGGCTCACCCCCCCCGGCATCGCCGCGCTTGAAGCTTTGAGTGCGAATTTGCAGAAACCTTTGGCAACTCGTGTGGCAGCCGTATTCGCCCTTAAACAAGGAAGAGGCGAGAGCTCGCATCCGTTCCTTCTTAGATTATGCGAAGACCAAACAATCGCAGCATGGGCCATTCGCGCGCTGGGTGACCGCTGGGATCAAGTGGCAAATGTCCCCACCGAGCCGATTGCCCGTCTCGGACTTAAGAGCTCGGACGCTCGTACGCGGCGCGAAGCGGCCGGCACGCTGGCTCGTATAGGGAAAGAGGATCTTGCATCAGCTATTGCGCCGTTAATGGAAGACGCGGACGAGGTGGTCGCACATACCGCGGTTCAGGCGCTCATTCGTCTGAAGGCAATGAAAGCCACGCTGGCGATCATAGACCGTCAGGATGCTACGGAAGCGCTGCGCAATGGGGGTTTGCGCGTTCTACAGGCGATTCATGAACCAGCCGTTGTGGACGCGTTGGTGGCGCGGTTGGAGCATGAAGAAAATAAGGGACGGCGTTTGGGACTGTGTCGCGCATTGAGTCGTTTGTATTCTGTCGAAGGCGAATGGAAGGGCGATTCTTGGTCGACGCGCCCCGACACACGGGGGCCTTACTACCAGCCTGAAAAGTGGGCTCAATCAGACCGAATTGGCGAGGCGCTTCTGGCTGCGCTCAATCGAGCTGACGCAGAAGAGGCCGCAGCACTAAGTTCGGAGTTTGGCCGGCATCGCATCAAACCGGGAGACGCCATTGGGAAGCTGTTAAAACTGGCGGAGATCAACACCGCAGTTCTACCCACCTTGGCAAGGCAATTGTCCCAAGAGGATAGCGTTCCTGCGCAGGCGATTCCACTACTTCTAAAAATCATACGAGACAACGATCAGCCAACGTTCACGCGCGCAATGGCTGGAATTGCCCTCGCAAAATCTGACGGCACTGACGCGCTCATGGATCTATACGAGATTCTTCCAACCATCCCCAACGGCGGTAATGGTTCTGATTTGGACAAGGCCAAGAATGCGTTCTACAACGCTCCAAAATTGGAAAACTTCCATCAACATTTCGAGGAAGTGGCGGCGACTGAAAAGGGAGACAAAGCAAAGCAGGCGGACGTTGTTCTCATTAAGCTGGCCAAGCGCTCCACGGGCGCGCCGGAGTCTCGGATCATGTCGCAAAAAGCGCTCGAGGACGGGTGGATGGCGAGTCCAGCACGGCGCCGTCAGATCATGTCGGCGATGATGGCAGCGCGCACCACGCTGAACTCGCTGGAGATTAAAATTGTCGAGGCGTTGAACGATCCCGATGTTGCCGTGCAAAAAACCGCCGCAGATGCAGTGAAGGCGCTCAGGCTGAATACGGACAAAATTCTCGCCTCCTCAAAACCCGCCGGCCCGCCAATTAGTACGCTCAAGGGAGAAGATGTGATTCACCAAATTGTTAGCGTGAAGGGAGAACGCAGTCGCGGCGAACAACTCTTTACCCAGCAGGGTTGTGTGAACTGCCACACCGTCGCTCAAGGTCAGCCTCTCAAGGGACCTTACCTCGGAACCATTGCGCAAACTTACAATCGGACTGAATTGGCGGAAGCCATTTTGTACCCCAACAAAACCATTGCCCAAGGGTTCGCGACCAACGTCTTCACCCTCAAGGATGGTTCGGTGCAAATGGGCTTTGTCGTGCAAGAGGGAGCAGACAAAATCATGGTGCGCAATATTGCCGGTCAGGAAATTGCCATCGCCGTGAATCAGGTGGCCTCACGTGCCACAGATCCAAAATCCCTGATGCCCGAGGGGTTGATTGGAAATCTTGCAGTGAAAGATTTTGCGGCGCTCTTGGACTATCTCGAGGCGCTTGCCAAGGGGGGCAACTAGTCAGTTAAGCTAGATGCTTCCAGCACGCGATTGGGGCGCTAGATCAAGGCGCACGTTAAGAAGTTTCCCCCTCTTCCCTCCCAATGTGATATTGCCTAAATCTCCATGAATCGACGTTCCTTCATCCTGCGTTCCCTTGGTGCGACGCTTGCCTTGCCGAAATTGCCGTCTTTGATGGCCTCTTCGGTACAGTCGAATTCTGCCGTACAGAAAATCACTGGGGCCGGCTCCGGAGTTCCTCGCTTTGTCGCGATCGGGAATCTTCTCGGGTTTCAAGTGAAACAGTTTTTCCCGACGACACCCGGCAAGGAATACGAAAGCACCGCGCTGCTACAGCCCTTGGAGGAGAATCGGAGTCAGATGACCGTTTATCGCGGACTGGATCACGGCGTGAAGGGCGGACACTTCGCGGTTCATTCTTTTCTGTCCGGCGTGCTGAATTCCGAGGCGCAAAATCGCCCAGACAGCAATGTAACTCTTGACCAGTACCTCGCCGATGCAGTTGGCTTCCAGACGCGGTTCCCGTCGCTCACGATCGGTTCGGAAGGGGGCATCCACGGCGGCTGCCAAATCGCATGGACGAAATCCGGCGTGCGCGTACCGCCCGTGACCGGTCCAGCGCAGTTGTTTGAAAAGCTTTTCGTCAGCGACTCCCCCGAACGACAAACACGCAGGGTGCAGGAGAATCATCTTCAGGGTTCGATTCTGGATTCGGTCCGAGAAGAGGCCAACCGCCTCTCCCGCCAGATGAATCGAGAAGATCAGGACAAACTGGACGAATATCTAAGCTCAGTACGGGATGTGGAAAAGCGTCTGGAGTTGCGCCAACGCTGGGCCACGCAGCCCAAGCCGAAAGCGCCCTTCGACCAACCATCCAACCGCAGTATGGTTGAAGATCTCCCGCTACTCTACGAACTGATCGCACTCGCTTTGCAGACCGATTCCACCCGCATCGCCACGCTCGAAATCGGTGGCGACTTCATGCCGCAACACCTCGGTATTAAGAAGGACTACCATGGCCTTTCGCATCACGGAAATGAGCCGGAAGCGATCGCGTCCCTGATTGCGCTGGAGAAGTATCAAATCATGCACTTCGGCAAGTTCCTCACCCGCCTCTCGAAACTGAACGACGGAGACCGCTCACTGCTCGATTCTACGATGGTGCTTTTTGGGAGCGGTATGGGCGATGCGAACTCTCACAAAAACTCGGATCTTCCCATCGTCCTAGCCGGCGGCGGCTACCGACACGGCGAATTCCGCAAGGTTCCACTCGAGGGCAACCGTAAGACGCCACTGTGCAATCTCTTCGTTGATATTCTTCAAAGAATGGGCCTTGAGAGCGATCATTTCGGCAACAGCACCGGACGATTCGCCTAGGGCATCTTCGAGCCATCCGTGATGAGAAGCATCCGTCAGCTTTGCCTAGCCATTGTCCTGAGCGCGTCCGCGTCGTCCCACTCCTCGCTCGCCGAGGAACTCCCGCCGTCCGCCAAAGTGGCGCGAGAGTTCATCGAGCAATACTGTCTGGACTGTCACGACTCCGGGACCCAGAAGGGCAAACGGAATTTCGAATCGTTCACGCTGCCACTGAAGTCGCTCCCAGACGCGACTTCGGCGAGGCAGATGATGAATCAGATCGTGCTAAAAGAGATGCCGCCGAAAAAGGCTGAACAGCCAAGCGATGAGCAGCGACTGGCCGTAGTGCGTGCCCTCCGAGAAAGTTTGACCGCAGTCCGCAGCCAACTCGAAGCCAAACCATCGCACGCCGCCATGCGAAGACTTTCGAGCCGCGAATACGAAAACACGCTCGCCACTTTGTTTGGTCGGCGCGTGGACACCCTCGGGTTGACCGCAGATTTTCCGAAGGAAAAAACCACTCAACATATCGACACCATCGGACGAACGCTCGTGACGTCCGGCTTCCTCGTGGATCAATACTTTCAAGCGGCGAATCGTCTCGTGGAAACACGACTCGGAAAACCCACGCTGAAGCCTCAGCAATGGCGTTTTAACGGTCACTTCGTCCAGTACGAAGAACTTCATGGCGCCCACAGAGACGTCTTCAACTTCGGCTTCCTCAATCTCTACGAGCAGCCCAATACCGACACGCGCCAAGGTGGTTACGCCCACATCGAAGATTTCCTTCAGGGCGTTCCAGTCTCCGGTCTCTACGATATCGAAGTCGAAGCACAAGCGATGCATCGCGACACGCATTACGATCCCACCATCTTTGGCATCGACTTCTCGGAGCCCTTTATTCTGGGCGTTGTTCCCGGCGATATTACCAAGGGCCACATTCATTACCCGCAGCCGATCGAACCACTACTCGCCAGCCAAACTGTTCCAGACGAAAAACTCACGTCCTTAAAATTTCGAGTCTGGCTGGAAGCCGGACAAACGCCTCGGTTCATCTTCCCGAATGGTCCCTACGAGTCGCGTGCCTCGGTGATGACCATCAACAGGCTTTATAAAGATGAATTTAAAGCGAAGAACCCGGGTGCCGTGGATCGCGCTCATATTTTGCGCGAAGGGAAGTTGCCGCATATTCGCATTAGCAGCGTCAGGATCCAAGGACCGGCAGTCGAGGCAGGCGGCAGCGTCGAAGAAGTTGCGGTCTTCGGTAAAGACGGCTTTAAAGCAGAGCGCGCTTTGGACCAACTTCAAGTCTTCGCGGAAAAGGCGTGGCGTCATCCGCTGACAGAGACCGATCTAGAGCCGATCCGCAGGCTTTTCGAAAAGCGACTGGAGGAAAAAGCCACTCCGCGCCAAGCCGCCCTTGACGCGCTGAAACTCATCCTCTGCTCCCCGAATTTTCTGTATCTCAGCGAGAATACCGAGACAGGCTCGGCGACGCTAAAATCGTACGCCCTCGCATCTCGGCTTTCTTATGCCCTGTGGGCTGCTCCGCCAGATGGCGTTTTGCTTCAAGCCGCAAAGTCGGGCCAACTCACAAAGGAGGACGAACTTAAAAAACAGATCCAACGGATGATCTCCGATGAACGCATTTCTGGATTCGTGAACGGTTTTCTGGACAGTTGGCTGAATTTCCGTGATCTCGGCAGCCAACCGCCGCCACGAGAGACAAGCCGCTCTTACTACGCCGAAGATCTTCCCTCATCAATGAAAACGGAAGCTCGTCTATTCTTCCTAGACCTGCTCAAGAATAACGGCGCCGTCACACAATTCCTCGACGCCGATTACACTTTTGTTGATAAGAAGTTAGCTAAATTTTATGAGTTACCCGAGCAAAAGAGTCTGCGTCTCGCTGATGGCTTCAAAAAGGTAAGCCTCCAAGGCAATCATCATCGCGGTGGGCTACTGGGGATGGCAGGCGTACTCACGGTGAGCGCGAACGGAGTCGAAACCTCACCCGTCACCCGAGGCGTATGGGTCAGCGAAAATATCCTCGGCATCCAGCCGCCTCCTCCACCAAACGACGTGCCCGCGATTGAGGCCGATATCTCCGGAGCAACCTCCCTCCGCGAACGTCTAGAAAAACACAGGGCAGACAAAATCTGCGCAGAGTGTCATCGCAAGATCGACCCACTCGGATTCAGCTTGGAGAGCTTCGATCCCATTGGACGGTGGCGAAGCAAATATCCAGAGCCGACGAAAAAGGGAGTGGCCGCTCCAAAAGTGGATGCCTCTGGTGAATTTCTATCCGGCGAAACCTACGAGGACTTTACAGGCTTCAAAAAAATTATCCGTGAAACGCGTGAGGACCTTTTTACTCGGCACCTCATCAGCGAATTTCTTAGCTACGGAACCGGACGATTGATGGAACCTTCGGATGAGTTCCTGATTGATGATCTTCTTGAGAAGGTGAAAAAAGACGGTCTCGGCTTGCGCACGCTGCTGGCCGAGAGCCTAACAAGCGGAATCTTCCGTTCACGGTAAGACCGAATTTGGAGTACCTCGCGTGAGTCGCCAGAGCCGTCTTCCCAATGAAGGATGCAAAAGACTCGGAGTTTTCAGAAACCCGTCTCGTTGAGCTTTTTGGCAAACTCCAAGTCCAGCTCCGTGATTCCCCCAGCACTATGCGTCGTCAACTCCAAACGCACCCGCCGGTATCGAATGTCTATCTCGGGGTGATGATCCATCGCCTCCGCCAATTCACCCAACCGATTTACGAAATTTAGCGCATCCCGAAATTCTTTGAATTCAAACCAACGCTCCAAAACCTTACCGTCACAACTCCACCCAGTAGGCAATCGCTCAGCCGTAAGTTGAGTCAGCTCAGTTAATTTATACTTCATCTAGAACGTTGGATGTCGCGTTAAAAAAGCTGCTACTGCGTGATTCAATTAAGGAGTCTGCGCCGGTGGCTTTGGTGCCGGCACCGAGGGCATTCCATTCATCGGCTTGTGCCCCAAGGCCCCGAGCACGTTCTGCTGGTTGAGGTACCAGTCGCGCAACGGACGTGAAAGCTGGGATTCCTTAAACTCGCGAAAGTTCTGGGCGTTTAGCGAAGCGTCTACAGCTTCCTTCAATTGTTTGCCCAAATCTGTCCGCGGCTCCGTCGCCCAACTTCGAAACGAGCCCGCGCCGTCGGCAAGCATACGCGCTGCGCTTAAACGCGTTTCAAGCTCGTACCGAAAGTCCGCGACCTCAACAAAGGACTTGTCCACCTTGCCTTTGTGCCGTTTCTCTTCGTTGCGACTGAGAATGATTTCCTTCGCCAAGTCGATGATACGCTTCTCCAATCGAGCCACGACGTCATCCTCTGCGACCTCCTCAAAACCCTGCACTGCAATATCCCGCGGGGCCTTTTCCAATTTCTGGCATAACAGTTTTAGCACCTCTTTTTCCAATGCCGTGAAGTACATTTTCCCACGACGAAGAATCAGGTCTTTGTCCTCTTTTGAGAACGACGCCGGCTGCTCATCCAAACCGGTAAACTGCGTATATTCAGGGGACTCTAGCAGCTTTTCCAACCTCTCTGAGAGCTGCTTCGCATCGACCTTCGCGACAACTTCTACGCCTGCGGGCTCCCCTTTAAGCTCCAGTTTCAAATCCACGGGAACGAACGAAAATACCGCGCGATCCACACCTCCGAGTTTTTCCACTTGCTCGTTGAGCGCTTTGAAATGCGCGCGGTAAACCTCCTTTTGATTCAGCGGTCCAACAAACGGAAAATTCCGTTCCACGCGCAGGGAACGCTGTCCTGCCTTGAACCAAGATAAGAGCCGACCGTAGATTTCAGCTATCCGCTTCGCAGCCACTTCAGGATTCAAACCCAGCTGATCCAGTGGGCGCTTATCTCGGGGATCGCGCGGAGCCTTTGCCGCAATGAACTGCTCAATGACGCTATTTGGCAGATTTTTAATCTCCTCTCCAATAGAGGCATAAGCCCCCACCAAAGGCTCATTGCCATAATCAAAAGGAGCCACATCCCCATAAGTCTGCGCATCTTGATCCGTTCCAAACAGCATCCGTTTGTCCACCACTTCGGTGCTCGCTAAATAGCCCCAGCGAATCGCCGCGTTGTCATACGGCAAAATCTCTGTCGTCTTACGAATCTTGCGGCCCACAAAAGCAGCGGATTTCAAATCAAGGTAATCCATCACCGATGCCGCGGGCACTCGGTCGGTATGGAGCTTAGTTTCGTCATCGGCGATATAAGCTGAGAACCACTCGGAAAGCTCCTTCTGCGTCAAAGTCGCACTCACACTCGCGCCAAAATTGTGACGGAGCCCAAGCACATGCCCCACTTCATGTGCGACCACTTCCCGAACATAATCCCCGGCGACGCGTTTAGCTGCGGCGTCACTAAACTTTGGATCCGCAAGCGCGGCCTCTAGCCCCGCAGCGAAACTTTCCGCAAAAGCCACGACGTCTGTTTCGCACGCCCGAGCGTTCGAAAAAAACGCACCATGTTCCGACCCAGCTTGCTCTCCAAACTTCTTCGGCGCAGGTGCCGGCGGATTCGCGGTGACAGAACGCATATTCCGCAATAAGGCGCGGGCGCGAGCACGTCCCGTAAACGAGAACGTACTCGTCATAAACGCCTGCCCTCGCTGGGACGCCCCCGAGCGTGGATCCACGATCACGTCGGCATACGCGAACCCCGCGTTATCCCAAGGCACCCACTGCACCAAACTGAACCGCGAATCGGGAGCCGTCACGCCCTCAGGCGCTTTTGCAGCTTGCACCACCTCTCGGCCAAACGCTCGGTTCCAATACAAAATCCCATCCTTCACAGCCCCCTCGTATTCTGCAGGCGTATTGGCACTGTAATAAATGACCACAGGTTTGCGGATATCAAAAAGAGCGATGTGACTCGCAGTCCGGCCCGTTTCATTTTCAATTTGTGGGTAAGACTCAAAAAAACGCACATAGCGAGAAACCGAGGGCCCCTGCTCCTTGGTCTTAAAATCACTGGGGAGATATTCCGAAATGAAATAACGAATCTCAAAGCGGTCCTCCTTATTCGGGTCGTTTTGACGGTCGCGCACCTGCGCGCTCTGACGCACCACGAGCTGATCGCCCTCTGGACGCACCTCAAAGATTCGCCCTTGAGGAATCTCCAAAGATCGCGCTTGAGAAATGGGACTGCGCCCGGGAATCGCAGTGGACGGCTCGGAGGCCGCATACCAAATGTCGTTGAAGACACGGCGCATCCCCGCGTTGAAGTCGAAAACAACTCTCGAATCATCCTGCGAGACGATTGGAAACGTGGTAAGCAAACGTCTGGTAGGCAGGTCTTTCGTAACGACCAACCCCTCGCTCGATTCGTACATATCGACTCCATCATGAAAGATCTCGAATCGAACAATTCTACCGGCGAGGGAGGTGCTTGTCGCGGCCACCATTTGCGGAATAACAGAGGCTGAAATCAAAAATTCGCGCCCTAATGCAGCCTTATCCAAGGCCAAGTGATTGTTTGCAGCAGGTCTAATCGCCCAAGACTTCGAGGCAACGGGCGCCGTGGATGGCGGAGGTTCCTGCGCCCTCAACGGAATGAGGGTCGAGGTACAAAATGCAACGGTAAAGCTCAGGAGGGGTGTCTTCACAATGGTGTGTTTCTTTAGCGGATGAGATGCCGTTTTACCCGCCCTTTTGCAAAAAATCCGTTTTCTCGGGACGGCTACGATATCCCGCGCTCGGCCTCACGACATCATAAACAGCCGCGATCAGGAGCTGTTGATAATGTCGAGTAGCCTCTCTCCTTTGGCTTCTATTCGCGCAAAAGACGGGCCACAGCAGAGGCCGCACGTGAACCTGCACCGGGCTCACCCAACTTGCTGATGACCTCCATAAACGCCTCCTGCTGGTTACTGCGTTCCTTCTGCTTATCAAGCAGTTCGCCCATCGCACGAGCCAGTCGCTTTGGTGTGGCCCGCCCCTGCAAAAGTTCGGGAGCCACGAGGCGCCCCGCAATCACATTGGGCATGCCAATGAATGGAATGCGCACCAGCAGCTTGCCCGCCAGCCAAGTGAGTGCCGCAACCTTGTAGGTTATGATCATCGGCAAACCAAAATACGCCGCCTCCAAAGTCGCGGTCCCCGAACAAACCATACCCGCCGTCGCCTCCTGCGCGAGGGAGTAAAACCGATCCTGTCCCACCTTGCAAAAGGACGGATCAAAGCGACGCTCGCTCAGGTGCTCAAGCATCCACGCAGCCTGGCGTACGTCGGCCGCCGCCGCCTCAAAACGGATCCCCGGCTGACTCGCGCTTAGCAGACGAGCCGCCTCCAGCATAACCGGGAATAAGCGGCGCACTTCACGGTCGCGACTTCCGGGAAAAAGGCCGACAAGATGATCGTTACGCGGTGGGTTTGTCTTGAGGGGAGCGAGGCTGTCCAGCATTGGGTGGCCCACAAACTCGGTATGCAGCCCCGAGGCCTCGTACAGAGCCTTCTCGAAGGGGAAAATACACAGCATTAAATCCAGATAGCGCGCCATCTTAGGAATACGCCCGCGGTTCCAAGCCCAGACTTGCGGGCTGATATAAAACACCGTTTTGAGCTGCGGACACCTCGCCTTCGCAGCCTCCGCCAACCGCAAATTAAAACCAGGATAGTCGATTAAGAGCAGCATCTTAGGCTGCAACAATTCGATCTCTCCCAACATTCGCGCCATCTCCCGCTTAAAATAGCCCCACTTTTTCGCAACCTCCCAAATCCCCACGACGGCCTCCTCCGTCCACTCGCTAAAGGAGCTGGTTGCAAAGCGCCGCATTTTTGGACCGCCCGCGCCGCAAACCTGAAGCTTGGGTATTTCCGCCGTAAGCGCGGCAAGCAATTCCGCTCCGCGAGTGTCCCCGCTCGCTTCCCCAGCCACTACATATAGCAAAGGCTCGTCGCTCACAGCTTTTTGGAGACGAAGGGATGCGCCTTTCCATGCGCTTGAATCCGGTTAGTAATGTCCAGCGCTAGCGCCAACGCAGCCGTCGCTTCCCGACCGCTGACCTTCGGTTCGGCTCCCGCTTTTGCGCAGCGCACGAAGTCCAGCAACTCGCGCTTAAGCGGCTCCCCTTTTTCAATCGGCACAGGTTCCCGCAGGATTTTGCGGCCCGCAAATTCGCTGACCAAAGTCGTATCGCCCGAGGCGAAAAGCTTGGTTAAAAGCGAACTCTCCCTCCGATGTTCCTCAGCCATGCGATACACAAAACCTTCCTGCCGCATGTAATCCAGCGAGAGATAACAATCCTCCTGAAACACTCGAATCTTTCGTAACCGCTCCGGACTCACACGAGAGACGGTCAAATTAGCAATGCAGCCGTTCTCGAAATGAAGCCGCGCATTGGCGATGTCCTCACTGGCACTGAGAACTGGCACCCCAACCGCGTCCACAGAAAGCAAAGGGGAACGCACGAGATGCAGAATAATTTCCAAATCGTGAATCATAAGATCGAGCACGACACCAATTTCAGTGCTGCGATTGGGATAAGGAGAAAGCCGATGACTTTCGATAAAACGAGGCTGATGTAACCGCGCCTCAAGGGCAGAAAGAACGGGATTAAATCGCTCCACATGGCCGACCTGCAGGGACAAGCCTTTGGCCTTCGCAAGATCTACCAATGCCTGAGCGTCAGCGGTGGTTTCCGTAATGGGTTTTTCAATCAGCACATGACGCCCACTCTCCAACAAGCGCTTGCCAATACTGAAGTGAAATGGCGTCGGAGTGGCTACTGTGGCGGCATCTACCGAGTTGATGAAGTCCTCCATCGAATCCGCAGCCCTGACCCCATGCGCGCGGGCCACTTCATTCGCCGCCTGAGTGTTTTGGTCGTAAACACAGCAGAACTCCGCGCCCGCAACCTCTGAAAGGATGCGGGAATGCAACCGGCCAATATGACCGGTACCTATGACGCCAATTCGAAAAGACATTACTCCTAAGCTTGGAACGGAAACGGGATTCTGCCAAGAGATAGTGCAAGGCTCGAAACGGGCGTCCATCTGCACTCGCCCCCAAGTGACACCAGCCAAGGACCAGAATGTATTGCTGGAACCTTTGAACCCACCCGATGATGTTCGACTCAAATCAAATTTATGTCCCCCATGAGAACCCTCTTTTTTTTAATCTTCTGCGCGTGCTCCGTGCCCAACGTATTGGCAACTCCCATCGCGACGCAGCCAACCCATCCCAACATCGTCTTCATTATGGCCGACGACCTCGGCATCAATGACCTTGGCGTGTACGGGCGCACCGGACATTACACCCCAAACATCGACCGGCTGGCGGCCGAAGGCAAAAGGTTCACCAACGCCTACGCCCCCGCAGCAGTTTGTTCGCCAACACGGGCCGCCATCATGACCGGACAAGCCCCCGCACGCCTCCAAATCACCAGTTTCCTCCCAGGACGCGCCGATTGGCCCGGTCACCGCCTGCTTCAACCCGCAATGCCCTCCGGACTTCCCACTGATGCTCCGACTATAGCTGAGAAGCTCAAGAAAGTGGGCTACGCAACCGCTTGCATTGGTAAATGGCACCTTGGGACTCGCGCTCCGCTTAACCCCGCCTCACGCGGTTTCGACTTCGTCTTTGCTGGGCAGCCGAACTCCAAACCGAGCGCCACGGAAGGCGGCAAGGGCGAGTTTGGTCAGGCAGAACAAGCCGCCGAATTTCTGACTACCAATAAAGATCGTCCATTCTTTTTGTATCTCGCTTTTGATTGTCCACACGTCCCGTTGGGGGCGCAGCCCGAGCGCGTCGCGGCAAAGGCTGGATCCTTCAACCCAGTATACGCGGCGATGGTGGAAACGTTGGATTCCGCCGTGGGAAAAGTGCTCGAAAAGCTGGACGCCTTAGGGCTGCGCGAATCCACCATCGTCGTATTTTGTTCCGATAATGGCGGCCTCCATGTGCTTGAACTCAAGGATCCTCCAGCCACCCACAATACACCTTACCGCGCAGGAAAAGGGTTTCTGTACGAAGGCGGCATACGAGAGCCATTGCTCGTGCGCTGGCCCGGAAAAATTGCGCCTGGGCTGGAGTCCTCTCCGGTGGTGTTGGCTGACTTCGCTCCAACCATTGCGGCGCTTACAGGAGCAGAGCCGTGCCTTCCTTGTGATTACTCGAACCTCGCTCCCCTTCTTCTCGGCACAGGTACCCTCGCGGAAAGACCGCTTTTCTGGCATATGCCGAATTACACAAACCAAGGAGGCCGCCCTTCAGGGGCCGTGCTAGAGGGCGATTGGAAGTTGATCGAGCATTACGAAGACGGGCGATTGGAGTTGTTTAATCTGAAAACGGACGTCTCGGAAAAAGTCGATGCCTCCGCCACCGAAGCCGCTCGCGTGGCTACGCTGCGTGGCAAATTGGAAGCCTGGCGCAGAAGCGTGAACGCCTCGATGCCCAAGGCAAACCCCGCGTTCGACCCTGCCATTTGGGACGCCTGCTATGGCACCACGGACCCCTCTCGTGTGGAACTGCGCGCCACAGCGCTCGAAACGGCCGCTCCAATGGAGCCGTGGCGGAAAGCGATGGATGGCGCCAACCCGCGCAACAGAAACGAGACAGCTACACCGAACCCCGCCACTGCATCAGGCTTCGTCATGCTGGAGGCTCGCGATGCGGAAGTGCATGCCGAAAAGCTGCGTTACGAACTGCCCCCGCAAAAGGACACACTCGGCTTTTGGGTGGATCCCCGGGACTTTGCACAGTGGGACTGTAATATCCCAAGCGCAGGACGTTACGCTGTGGAGGTCCTACAAGGTTGCGTAAAAGGCGGCTCGATCGTGGACGTTATCGTCGGCGATTCCAGCGTCCGTTTTACGGTCGAGGACACCGGTCATTTCCAACGGTTCGTTCCTCGGCGCGTCGGAATTGTGGAGTTGCCTGCCGGCAAAACCATACTCGCCGTCAAGCCCGTGGAGAAAAAAGGCGGCGCCGTCATGGATCTGCGCCGAGTGTCGCTGGTGCGGGTTCCCTGAGCCGATTGTCCACATCAGGCTTTACGACCAAACTTTTTCTCCAACTCCAAATAGCTAAGTTGAATCATCGTGGGACGCCCATGCGGACAGCAATACGGCAAATCGCATCGCAGTAAGTCTTCGACCAATTTGACCAACTCCGGTTCGCGGAGCGTATCATTGGCTTTCACGGCATGCCGACAAACCGTCTTGGCGATCATGTCTTGGCCCATGCGAAGCCGTGCGCCCTGCGCGTTTGTCTCCCGCAAATCGTCGATAATGTCGTGCAGTAATTGCACTGGGTCTTCTGATTTTAGAAACGTAGGTAGCGCGTCCACCTTGAAGGTTCCGGCTCCGAAGCTCTCCATGGTAATACCAGCGCGATCCAGGAGCTCCATGTTGCGCTCCACCCAGTCGCCATCCTTGGGCGCAAGACGGAGCGTCAATGGAAGCAGTAAGCGTTGGGAAGGAACCCCTTGAGCCTCCATTCTGCGCTGCATTTCCTCGAATAAAATACGTTCGTGCGCCGCGTGCTGGTCGACCAATACCAAGCCGGAAGCGTTCTCCATGAGCACGAATAACTTCCCAAGCACTCCTAAAAATCGGAACGTCTCGGGGACAGGTGCCGGTGCGGGCTCTGCTTCCTCCTCCCGAGGCAACTCACTAGGAAGACCGGACGCTGCCGAGACAACAGGAAGCGCAGACGTCGAGGACGCGGACGTCGCTCCAGCAGACGTCGGCGTAGCTAAGGGAGTGGAACGGGGCGGCGGGATCTGGAGTGTCGGGCGTGGCGCGGGAGCTGGCAGCGGCAAATCAGGATGAGGTATCTCTTGCTCTGAATTTGGTTGGCGTAAATGGCTATCCAGCGGGGCGGCACGAAATTCACCAGACCAACGGGCTCTATCCCCCTCCAACGCAGCGCGAACTGCCTTGATCACCGTATCCCGAACTTCCGATGGAGTCCGAAAACGCACTTCACGTTTCGCAGGATGAACGTTCACGTCGACAGCGCCGGGATCCATTTCAATAAACAAAAACGTCACGGGGTGTTGCCCCTTCATCAGCGCCGTGTGATAGCCCTCGCGCAGTCCTTGGGAGAGCGTAATGTTTTCCACCGCACGTCCATTGAGAAAGCAAAGTTGCTGCTGACGCGAAGACCGGCTCACGCCAGCGCGCCCGACGTAGCCTGAAATCTTGATTCCATTCTCCTCTATAAGAGGAACCTCCAGCAATTCACTCGCAAGCTCCGCACCGGAAAGATCGCGAATCCGATCCAGTAACGTCGGAGCTGGGGCAAGTTGAAGCGCAACTCGGTCATCCACGAGATGCACAAAACTGATGCTAGGATGCCCCAAAGCCAGCAAATGCAACTGATGCTCGACGTGACTCGCCTCCGTCGCCTCAGTGCGCAAAAACTTTCGCCTTGCAGGCAAATTATAAAACAACGACCGCACCTCAATTTGCGTTCCCGGAGCATCCCCACCATCACGAACCGCTTCCAACTTGCCTGCGTTGACCAAGACCTCGGTCCCCACCAACGCGCCATGTTCCCGCGTAGAGAGTCTAAACCGCGAGACCGACGCGATGCTCGGCACCGCCTCTCCCCGAAATCCCAACGTGTGAATGAGTGCCAGATCCGCGCCAGTCCGTATTTTGCTGGTGGCATGACGCTCCAAACAAAGCAGCGCGTCGTCCCTGTCCATCCCAGTACCGTTGTCAGTAACGCGGATGAGGGAAATCCCTCCCCTTCGAGTAAGAACCTCGATACGAGTGGAATGCGCGTCTATCGAATTTTCCACCAACTCTTTAACTACGGCAGCGGGACGCTCGACCACCTCGCCGGCAGCGACCTGACTTGCAACCTCCTCACTCAGCAGACGAATTCGGGACATAACGTAATCATGGCACCATTTCGTTTCTGGCAAATCCGAAATCCAACATACCCGACCAAATGAAAGACTGACCTACACCTGACAGCTTCAAAACAAATTCTGAAACTCGACGCTCAATACGTCGGCATCACCAGCATCTGCCAAGCCCAAAACGCCGCCGCTATCAGACCGGCGACCAAAAGAAAGAACAGCCACTTGCCCTGCTGCCTGTTGCGGCGCCGCGTGCGTGGCAAAGCCATCCCGTCTGCCTCAAGGTAACGGTTGTCGGGAAGACGGAACTCTCCACGGGAGCCGCGCGAGTCAATCTGGGCTGCGTTGCGAATAAAGCGCTCGCGTTGCTCTTTTTGAATCTTCTCCGCAATTTTCGGCGCCTTCTCGATGAATTGCTCGTGCCGCTTGGTTGCCGCCTTCAGGGAATTTTCCTGCTCGGCGAGCTCACGCCGACGCGCCTCAAAAGGAGTTTCAACTCCTGGGGATTTTGTTTTTTTTGCGGGTGCAGGCCTGCTGGATCGAAAAATCATAGCAACTGGAGTGGAACAGATGTGCGCAACAAAATCAGTGCATTGTAACCTATTAAGCTTTTGAAATTAGAAGGATACAAATGATTGCACCTATAATCACCAAAGGCAAAGTGAACGCGAGACCAGCCTTGAGCCAGTACAAGAAGTCGTTTGGCAGTCCGCCGTGTCCGTAGCCCGTTTGTCCCAGATCTTCCGCCAGATCGGCGTTGCTCATTTCCGGCGAGCCAATTCGGGGAATCGTCCGCGTATAGTCGGAACGCGCATCATCCAAGGCGCTCAGCGCACGAGTGAGTTCGCGGGTCAAATCCTGCCCCTCAAATCCCTTGAGATCCAAAGTTTCAAAATACTGCAGGTGCAGACCGAAACTTTCCCGCACTCCACGGAGCATTTCCGCTCGACGTTGAGTCTCAAATTCTTCCCGCTCAATAACGACCATTGCGCGCGTCAACTTCTCAACCATGTCCGCCTGCCCCACATGAAGCTGATCCTGTCGGCGGCTCATTTCCTCCAACTCCCGCTTCTGGCGCTCAATCACCTCCTGCTGCCGCTTGAGCGACATCAACTGCTCCTGTGCCTTCTGCACCTGAGAATCAAGGTGTTCTGGTGAAACTTCGTCTTCGGATAATTCGAAGTTTTCTTGATTGGAGCGAGAGCGTTCGGCCATGTGAAAAAGAGGTGTGCATGATGGTTCGCACAGCCGCATTTTGGACGCCAGCGTTTTTCCAACAAAACTAGAGGTTAGCGACCCGAATCCCCAAAACCTCACGTCTTGAGATGCACGAAAGCAAAAACAGCGCCCTGCTTTCTACCTCCCCGGCACCAGTTCAAACAGAAAGCCCCGTAGATAACCAGATTCAGGGATCGTGGAAATAATGGGGTGATCGAGGCCCTGAGAGTAAGTTTCCATCAAGCGCAAAGTCTTCTTGGCGTCCACAGCGGCTTCGTTAATCACGCCCATAAACAAGTCGTGAGTCATGTGGTGAGAACAACAAAACGTCGCAAGAAGCCCATCGGGTTTTAGTAACTTCAACGAGCGCAGATGGATCTCTTTGTATCCACGTAGCGCGTCACTAATTTTTCCCTTGGATTTAGTAAAGGAAGGAGGATCTAAAACGATTAAATCGTAGGTTGCCTCGGCCTTTTCCCGCTCGTGCAGAAAATCGAAAACGTTCGCCTCGACAGCTCGAACGGCGAGTCCGTTAGCTAGGGCGTTTTTCTGCGCCAACTCGACAGCGCCAGCGCTGATATCCACCGCCGTCACATCCTTCGCTCCGGCCTTGGCGCAACTTAGTGCAAACGCTCCCTGATTCGTGAAACAGTCCAACACGCTGCGCCCCTTGGCATGGCGGGCGACGGAGCGGTAATTCGAAAGTTGGTCCAAATAAAAACCCGTCTTCTGACCAGTGAGCAAATTCACTTCAAACTTCAGCCCGTCGGTGGTGATCGTACCGGAACCTGGATCCTCACCGTGCAGCACGCCACAAACAAGTTCCATCCCCTCGGCTTTGCGTATGGGCGTATCGTTGCGCTCGATGATGGATCGGGGTTGAAAGGCATCCACCAGCGCCTGAACAAGCAAATGCTTTCTCTTATCCATCGCAAGAGTAAGTGTTTGCAGCACAAAATCATCTTCGTAGCGATCCACCACAACGCCCGGCAAACCATCGCTTTCACTCCAGATTAAACGCCCTAGGCGCTCCGCCAGCCCATGACGGCGGCGATACTCCATGGCGATTTGCAGACGGCGTTTAAAAAAATCCAAGTCGAGATCCTGACGCTGACGGGAAAAACGACGCGCTATGATTTGCGAACGACTGTTGTAAATCGCTGTACCCAACATCCGGTCACGTCCGTCCTTTAAGGAAACAAGCTCTCCATCTTGGGGATCTCCAAAGGTTTTGAGAACCTCGGTGGAGTACACCCAGTCGTGGCCATGAAAAAGCCGGGCGCGTGGTTGAATGATAAGACCTGCCATGATGTGGCGACCACGCTAGAAGCTTGCCACGCGAAGTCAACGCATGCGACTAACTTTGAGAGGACTGGCGCCAAGCCTCAGCTCATGCCAGCTTTTACCCATTGTCATGCAACCTCGGTGTGCCCTACTTCCTTTTGGCTTTATCCTAGCGGCGGTTTTTTTATGCACCGGCCGTCTCCCTGCGGCTCCGGATGGCACATTACAACCCACTGATGTTCTCCGCTTAGTAGAGCAAGCTCGGATTAATATTTTCCGGGCCGCCGCACCGTCAGTCGTCATTCTCGAGGTGGAATTGGCTCAAAATTCTACAGAACCTGAGGTAGAAACCGACCCCGTTCCCAAGCGACCGGCCAAGGTCGAACCGTTGCGCAGCCAGGGCTCTGGCTTTGTCGTGCGCAGCAACGGCGTACTAGTCACTAACCTGCACGTCGTAGCACAAGCTCGCCGCATTGTGGTGAGATTCAAAGATGGACGACGCCTTGATGCCCGCATTCTGGGCAGCGACGAGCGAACCGATATAGCTGTGTTACAGGTAGATGCCACCAACCTGGCCGCGTTGCCCTTTGCTGACAGCGACACCGCTGCTGTGGGACAATTTGTGTGCGCCATCGGCGTTCCGTTTGGTCAGGAATGGTCCTTCACTTCAGGGCTCTTGAGTGGAAAGGGGCGCTCCAGACTGCTCGCGCCAAAAAGTCTTTTACCCCTCTACGAAGATTACTTACAGACCGACGCGGTGATTAATCCGGGCCACAGCGGCGGTCCACTTTTAGACGGCGCCGGCCATGTCCTCGGCATGAATACGCTCATTGCCCGCGTGGAACACGGTCTCGCTTTCGCTGTGCCCTCCAATTTGTTGCAACAGACCGTGGTCCAGATTTTGGAGACGGGTAAGGTAACTCGGCCTTGGTTGGGGATTCGTGCGGAAACGCTTGGGGAGACAGTCGCACTTCGTGAACGCCTCGCCGAGGCCCAATCGGGCGTGGTGGTGCTCTCTATCGAAATGGATGGACCGGCGTTTAAAACCGACCTGCGCCCAGCGGATGTGATTCAAGCGCTCGATGGCACGCCGGTGAATTCCGCACTTGAGCTGCAACGGGCCCTCTTCGAGCGCAAAACTGGCCAGACGGTGAGGATCGATATTTGGAGACAAGGCGTTCGAAAGGTTCTCAAAATCACCCTTGCCCAGTTGCCGGAAGCGCCACAAACAATCCACGAGCCGGAAAGAAACCAACGCACCCAAGAATCTGTACCAGACAAGGTTGGATTAACGCTAAAGGAGCTCAAAGGGCGCGGTGTTCGGGTCGAGGCCGTCGCAGAAGGAAGTCAGGCGGCCAAAGCCGACTTGCAGCTGCAGGACATTATTACAGAAGTAGAGGGACGCTCGGTCCATACGGTTGCAGAGTGCATGAGCGCGCTTCGGTCCGGTACTGGACGAGGCGCAGGAACTGGCGTTTTAGTACAGGTGGAGCGGATGGGGCGGCGAACTTTCGTGCTTTGGCGCTAATTTAACAACGTAGTTCAGCCTTGCTTAAACGCGCGACGGGCTAGGTAAAAGGGAAAGCTCAGCACCTCCTGTACCGCCCGTAACACGCCGCTAAACAGAAACATCGGGAGGCGCACAATTTTGAAGATGGGCATCAGAACCTTTTGCAAGACAAGTGATTTCGCGTAAACGAGCGCCGAAGCCAATATCGCAACGATTCCGACAAACTTCTGCGGCGCATTGATATGTATTGGCCCGGGCAGAAGCTGAAACCCGCCCTGCGGGTCGCTTAGTATTTCAATGAGCAGAATGAAACCCACATATCCAATGAGCAAAAACGCCGCCTCTTCGAGGATCGGATGCTTTTCCATAAGCTTCAAGCAAGCTCCCGCAACAAACCGCAACGCCAGTATTCCAATGAAAACCCCAGTGCAAACTACCCACAATTTTGGGCTCATCGCGACGGCCGCTACGACGTTGTCCACGCTCAGGCTAAGGTCCATAATCTCGATGGAAACAACCGTCGATACAAAGCCACCGACGCCCCTAGACGACGAATTTAACACATCAGAATTAGAGTTCTTGGAATCAGTGAAATGCTTGCTCATCAGACAGATAAGATAAGCAGATCCGCCTATTTTCAACCAAGGATTCTCAATTATCCACGCGGCGAGCGCCATGCAAACTCCACGAAAAAAATACGCGCCAAGAATACCGAGACGCAACGCCCTGATGCGCTGTACCTCGGGGAGATGCCGAGCCATAGCCGCAATCGCAAGCGCATTATCAACGCTTAATAATCCCTCGATGATCACCAGCGAAATAATCACAGGTAACGCCTGAATACAGTCGTCGAGACTCGGGAGCGGTAGGCCAAAAAAATCCATGAGCCTCGACTTACCGCGTATTTCCATCGGCAAACAAGTATTATCAGGCGTCGGGGCAATTTCCGAATCTCACTAAAATCCGATCTGACTCCGCCCGAGCTCACGCGAGGCCCTTAGTCCCTGAGTTGACCGACTCAAGGATGAACGATACTTTCAGGCTTTGGGCCGCATCACGGCTCACTTCAGCGATCCGCGTCCATCTCCATGAGCCAGAACTACAAAGACACTCTTTTATTACCAAAGACCGATTTTCCGATGAAAGCGGATTTGGTCAAGCGCGAGCCCGAAAGACTGGCGCGCTGGGATGCGAGCGATCTTTACCACGAAATTTTAAGGTCACGCGCGACCTGTCCTTCCTTTGTGCTGCATGACGGCCCACCGTTTGCCAACGGCGATGTCCACATGGGCACCGCACTCAATAAGGTGCTTAAGGATCTTATTGTAAAATCCCGCAGCATGGCCGGATTTCGGGCGCCATTCGTGCCGGGCTGGGACTGCCACGGGCTGCCGATTGAGTTCAAAGTCGTCAAGGAAACCAAGGGACTACCGCCGGTAGAAATCCGCCGCCGCTCGGCTGAATACGCGCAAAAGTACGTGGACATTCAACGCAAGCAGTTCCGGCGTTTGGGTGTCTTGGGGGACTGGTCCGCGCCCTACCTGACGATGTCCGCGGGCTACGAGGCTGATATCATTCGCGCCTTTGCTGGCTTGCTGGAAAAGGGACTGGTGTATCAAAGTAAGAAGCCAGTTTTTTGGAGCACTGGGGCACAAACTGCTCTGGCCGAGGCTGAGGTTGAATACGCAGACCGAGAAGATCCCGCCATTTTCGTGGAGTTCCCACTGGTGACCGGACAGTTGGCGGGACGCGCTTCGATGGTGATCTGGACCACCACACCCTGGACGCTTCCCGCAAATGTCGCCATCGCCTTGCACCAAAAGGAGCGTTATGTCGTGCGCTCTTTTCTCTTAGGAGGGGTTCAAAAATCGCTGGTTCTCGCCGAAAAACGGATCGACTCCTTCATAGCAGAAACCGGCGCTCATCTTTTGCCCATCGCCTCCAGTACCGAGATGCTCGAAGCCAGTGAACACGAGTCCTTCTGTGGCGCGGACTTTGTGGGAATGATGGCGCAACATCCGTTCCTTAAGCGGACCTCGCTGCTCATCACCGCTGATTTTGTCACCATGGATTCCGGCACCGGCCAAGTTCATGTGGCTCCGGGACACGGCACGGACGATTACCTTGCCGGAATGCAGAACGGTTTGCCCGTCCTCTCGCCTGTGGATGCGCACGGGAGACTTACGGAAGATTGCGGCGTAGCGGAATGGGTTGGACGCAACGTATTTGAGGCAAACCGCGGAGTCATCGACCACCTCAAGGAACTGGGACTCTTAATGGGCGAGCACCCCTACACACACTCTTACCCTCATTGCTGGCGCTCGAAAACACCGATCATTTTCCGCGCCGTGGAGCAACTATTCATCCGCGTTGATGCAATCCGTGAGACTGCACTAGCCGCCGCAGCGAGTGTAAATTGGCTCCCACTTTGGGGCCGTAACCGAATGAGTTCGACGGTCGAGGCGCGCGCTGATTGGTGCATCTCTCGCCAACGCACATGGGGCGTACCGGTACCCGTATTTTATGGGGCAGACGCGCTACCAATTTTGAGTGCCGAGACGGCGGGGAAAATTGCGGATATTGTCGAAACGCGGGGCACAAACGTTTGGTTTGAACAGGATGATGCTTGGTGGTGTGCGGAACTCGGCCTACCCGCTGGCACCGTTCGGCGCATGGATACTCTCGACGTCTGGATTGATTCTGGAGTTTCGCATCAGGCAGTGCTGCGCCGCCATCCGGAACTGCACTTTCCGGCGGACGTTTACATTGAGGCCACGGATCAACATCGTGGTTGGTTCCAGTCCTCACTTTTAACTTCAGTGGCTCTGGAAGGGCAGGCGCCTTATCGCACCGTCATCACTCACGGCTTTGTGGTGGACAAAGACACGCGCAAGAAGGTGTCCAAATCCGCGCAAGGCACCTACGTCAAACCGATGGACGCCGCGCATTTCGTCGATAAATACGGCGCCGACGTCGTACGCTTATGGGCTGCTAGCGTGGAATTTACGCACGAGGTTCCATTCTCGGAGGAATCCTTTGCCCTGCTCACGGACGCCTACCGTCAGTTTCGTAACGTATTGCGCATTCTACTGGCAAACATCCATGATCTGCCGCCCGAAGAGGCTTCCCTCGACGGAGCAACGACGGTCGACCGCTGGATGTTGAGCCGCCTTCAGGACGTCATCACGACCTGCCGGGAAGCGTACGACGCCTACGATTTCCGCCGAGTTTTCCAGACACTAAACCAGTTCTGCACGGTCGACCTTTCCGCGATTTACGTGGATCTGACAAAGAACCGCTTGTACTGCGACGCCGCAAATTCTCGGAAACGTCGTGCCTCGCAAACGGTCATGGCAAACGCATTTGAGACACTGTGCCGCCTGCTCGCACCCATTTTGGCATTCACCGCGGACGAGGCCTGGGAACATGCAGGACACAAGGGCTCGGTTCATTTAGAAGTGTTTCCCGAGGCGAATCCAAAGCTCAAAGACGACGCCGCGGAAAAACGCTTTGCACAATGGTTGGAACTGCGGAGCGTCATCGCTCAAGCTATGGAACCAGCTCGTCAGCAGAAATTAGTGGGCAATGCACAAGAGGCGGTCGTAGTCCTCGAGATCGCGGATGCCAACTTGCTCGAGGAGGCTGGGAAATTTCTACCTGAACTAGAGGAGGCCTTTATTTTAAGCCATCTCGAACTACGCAAGGGAACTCTTAACGTGGCGCACGTCACAAGAAACCCGAACGCAAAGTGTAGTCGGTGCTGGCGGCACAAGCCCTCAGTGGGAAGATTTGTCGTACATCCTGAATTGTGCGAAGACTGCCAAGCAGTGATAGGGGAAACGGTATGAGTGAACCGTCTGCCTCGCTAGAATCGAACGTCCCAGAAGCTCCAGGCCAAGCTCACAAGCCGGTACTGGCGTGCTGTAGTGCTGGTTGGTTTATCGCAGCGACGGCGGTCCTGTTCTTGTACGCGCTCGACCAAGCCACGAAGCTCTGGACGGCGGGGTTGGCGGGCTGGCCCAGCTTGCCTCAACACGTGCCACTCGGGGGCCACATTCCTTTGACCAGCACCGGTTGGTTTGAATGGGTGCACTTCAGCAACACGGGCGCGGCCTTCGGTATGTTGCAGGACAACAACCTGTTCTTCGTTGCACTGTCCCTCGCCGCACTGATCGGCTTAGGCTGGGCAATGAAGGCGGCGATCTTTCCCGGTGCTCTGAATCTCGCTGGATTGCTGCTGTTGCTTGCTGGCATATTGGGAAATCTCACCGACCGTCTTCTCCACGGCTACGTTGTGGATTTCCTATTCTTCGATTTCGGTTTTCCTCCGTTTAATCCATGGCCCGCCTTCAATGTCGCGGACAGTTGCATCTGCATCGCAGTAGGTTGTTTAATGCTAGCAACTTTCTTTGACGGCAGTTCGAAGCGCGAACCGAGCTCCGATCCCAAAACTTAGCTCTGGCAATAGCTGGGGAGAACCAAGTCCCGACGGAGGAATTTGGGAGTTAAACCTCGCCGCCCATTCAAATTTAATACACCTCCACTGGAGAGCGCTTTCCATTTTCCGGGCTTTGCTTGTCGGCCTCATCCGCTCCTAGCGTATCAATTCGCAACTGCCGCACGGCTCCGTCTCGGCGCAAGAATTCGGCTTCGCTCCACGGATCTGGTGGAGTCATTTTAGCTTTGAAACCAGCCACTTGCGCGAGCGCGCGCTGAAGATCTTCCGAGGGCACACGCTCTAGATGCTTGAAGGCTTCCTCCACGCACTCCACTCGGTGGCAGATCATCGCGAGGTCGTTACCGGCAGTGATCGCCAGACGAATGGTCTCCTCCAAGCCGTGATGATTTAAAATTGCGCCCATGTCCAAATCGTCGGTCATGATCAGGCCTTGGAAGCCAAAATCCCGTCGCAACAAATCCTGCACAATCTTTTTAGAAAGAGAGGAACAAAGCGCTCCCTCTCCCAGCCCAGGATAAAGCCCGTGGCCGACCATCATGGAATCGACATGCGGAATAAAATGCTCGAATACAGCAAGTTCATGCTGATCAAGCTCCTGCCGTGTCAGTGGAATTTCCGGCAGTTCATGATGCGCATCCAGGGGGGCGCGGGAGTAACCGGGAAAATGTTTGCCGCAGCTGAGAATACCCGTGGCACGGAGTGCGTCGTTGAACAGTCCCGCATTCTCAATAACCTGAGAGACTGAGTTTCCGTAACATCTACCACGCAACGAGTTGTCGGCTTCGTCATCAAACGAAATATCCAACACCGGGCAAAGATCGAGATTGAACCCAAACAGGCGCAACAGCTCCCCAGTAATGCGACCGTGCCGAGTAATCAGTTCGGGCTCACCTCGGTCTCGCAACGCGTTGGCATTCGGCGGCTCGTGACCAACCAAACGCAGACGCGACACACGGCCCCCTTCCTGATCGATGGTGATGATGGGCTCCACGACGCTCAGATCCCGCAGCTCATCAATCAAGGCGCGCAACTGATTAGCTGAATGAATGTTGCGTCCAAATAAAATGTAGCCTCCGGGCTGGATGCGTTTAAAAATGGAAGCCGTTTCAGGATCCAGGCGTAAGCCGGGAACCCCTGTGAGAAGAAGTTGTCCAAGGGAACTCATGGACAGAAGCTTCGCCGAGTCGCCATCAAATTTCCAACTGGAACTGGAGTCCGCTGTGAAGCCGGTGTTAAAGTCCACAGATGCTCAACTTCACCAAGATGAACGGCGCAGGAAACGACTTTGTTATGCTCGACAATCGTTTGGGCGAATTTTTGTATGATCGCGGAACCATTGCCCATCTTTGCGATAGACACCGAGGCATAGGAGGAGACGGGCTCATCGCCGCCGAGCCGCCAGAAACCGCCGATGCACAGCTGAAGATGCGCTACTTTAACGCTGACGGTGGCGAGGCGGAAATGTGTGGCAACGGGGCGCGCTGTTTTTCGCGATTCGGAGCGCGTTTACTGGGTGAGAATCAGGCTCTTACTTTTGAAACGCTAGCTGGCACTCTAAGAGCTGAGCTAAAGGGAAACCTCGTCCAACTTGCAATGAGCCAGCCACATAGCTTGTCACTTGGCGCATCGCTGAAGCTTGCAAATGAGACCCTGACTGTGCATTTTTTAAATACTGGGGTTCCCCATGCCGTAGTTTTCCAAGAAAACCTTGCTGCCACAAACGTGCGTAATTTAGGCGCGGAAATCCGATTTCACCAACACTTTGCCCCTAAGGGCACCAATGCGAATTTCCTCCAGATCGAGGCGCCCGGACAACTCGCAATTCGTACTTACGAGCGCGGCGTCGAAGATGAAACCCTCGCGTGCGGGACTGGAGTGGTTGCCTCAGCTCTTTTGCACCATGTGCTGCACGGGGCGCCCTCGCCCATCAATGTGCGAGTAAAAGGTGGCGATACGTTGCAGGTAGCCTTCGCTCGAGAAGGTGAGGGATTCACGAATGTCACGCTGCTTGGCCCCGCCGATTTCACCTTCGAAGGTCAAGTCGATCCCAGAAGTCTGTGAAGCTTCCTACGCCGTTGATTGAGCTTCAGTAAACGCGACGGCTAGACGCTCGTACATGGCGTCCAACGCTTCTGGCAAAACACGGGTCCCATCCAGTACCGCCATAAAATTGTTGTCCCCAGTCCAGCGCGGGACAATGTGCAAATGTAAATGCGTCGCCATACTGGCTCCCGCACAGGAACCAAGGTTGAGGCCCACGTTAAACCCTTCAGCCTTTATTACCTCGCGCAACACCCTCTGCGCAAGCGTGGTCAGCTCCCACAACTCCATCCATTCCCCCTCGCACAGCTGCGCCAGATCCTCCGTCTTTCGGTAGGGCACCGCCATCAAATGCCCAACTGCGTACGGATAAGCGTTCATTATTAAAAAACAATAACGCCGACGCACCAGTACTAGATGAGCTCGATCATCCGTAGTCTGGGCCGCTTCCAGTAGAAAATCAGGCTTTCGCGGGGCGCTGAAATACTGCACGCGCCATGGGGCCCAAAGAGCCTGAAATTCAGAAGCGTCCATGAAATTATGAATGCAGATGCTATTCGATACGCACCGCCATGGCCTGCGCCTTTAAGCACAACTCCGCAGCCTTGAAAGCGTGCTCTTGGGTCATCGCATTTTCAGTCCGATTCAAACAATCCAAAATCAACTGACCGAAAAACGGGTAGCCCACCTCACCGTGACAACGCAAGTGATGCTCCCCTTTTTGATCAACCAAATAAAGATTATCGCCCTCCTCAGAACCCGCAACGTTGAGATACTTTCGGATCTCTATGTAACCTTCAGTCCCAAGGATGAAGGTGCGACCGTCGCCCCAAACACGCAACCCCCACGGAGTGAGCCAGTCCAAACGGATGTAATTGGTCGCGCCGTTCTCAGCCACCAGATTCGCCTCCCCCCAGTCCTCAAACGTCGGATGATCTTTGTGGTGATAATTTGCTACAGCAGAACGCACTATGGTTGGATCTTTCGATCCTGAAAAATATAGAAATTGCTCAAACTGATGCGAACCGATGTCGCACAAAATGCCACCATTTTTTGCCGGATCCCAAAACCAATCGGGCCGAGAAACAGGATTGGAACGATGCGGCCCAAGACCGAGCACCTGCACGACCCGTCCAATAGCGCCTTCAGCGATTAACTGACCAGCACGCACGCCACATTCTGCGTGGAGCCGCTCCGCATAATAAACCATGTACTTACGAGCGGACTCGGCGACCTTCACTCGCGCGGCGGCAAGTTGCTCGAGCGTCGTGAATGGCGCCTTATCGGTGAAGTAGTCTTTTCCGGAAGCAAGCACGCGCAGGCCGAGTGGCCCTCGATCGCACGGAATGGCGGCCGAAGCGATCATGTGAATGTCCGTTTTATCCAAGGCCTCCTCGATACTCCGGAGCGGTTGCACGCCCGGGAAGGTCGCGCAAAATTTTTCCACCTTGGCAGGATCAGGGTCGAAGACGTAGCGGAGTTCAGCCCCTGCCTCCGTTAATCCCCTCGACATCCCGTAAATGTGCCCGTGATCCAAGGCTACGGCGGCGAATGCAAACTCGCCAGATTTAACCACTGGAGAGGGCTTCCCAACCGGAGCGTAATTCATGCCGTCAGACTTTTGCATATAGGTGTAGAGTATGCGAAAGATGGGGTAGCGGTGTCACGCCGCTTTCCTACTTCCCCAGCGTTGGAGTGTTTGCGCTTTGATGCGAATTTCCTGTTTTCAGAACGCCTTCCATCGCCGATTCTAACCATGATGAACAAGGCTATCATTCTCGCAGGCGGCGCTGGCACCCGACTCTATCCGCTCACTCAACTCGTCTGTAAACAACTGCTGCCAGTTTACGACAAGCCGATGATCTATCACCCGCTTTCCACCCTCATGCTTGCGGGCATCCAGGACATCCTGATCATTTCCACTCCGCACGATCTCCCACGCTTCCGCGAACTTCTTGGCGATGGCGCTCGAATCGGGATCCGCATTTCCTACGCGCCTCAACCTAAGCCCGAAGGCATCGCTCAAGCGTTTTTGATCGCCGCAGATTTCCTCGCTGACGCCACCCGCACCACGCTGATTTTGGGCGACAATATTTTCTACGGTAACTTGGACTTCCTGAGGGAGGCGCTTCACCTAGAATCAGGTGCATGCGTTTTTGCGTATCCTGTGCGCGATCCAGAACGCTATGGGGTAGTGGAATTTGACTCCACCGGTAAGGCGATCAGCCTCGAGGAAAAGCCGACCCATCCACGCAGCAATTTCGCTGTCCCTGGCCTCTACGTTTACGACAATCAGGTAGTCCCGATTTGCAGGGCGCTTAAACCTTCGCCACGTGGCGAACTGGAAATCACAGACGTCAACCTCACCTACCTTGAGCGCGGAAAACTTCAAGTGCGCCCGCTCAACCGAGGCATGGCATGGTTGGATACGGGCACCCCAGTGAGCCTGATGGAGGCGAGCAATTATATCGCCGCCATCGAACACCGGCAGGGACTCAAAATTGCATGCCTTGAAGAAATAGCCTTCGCCAAAGGGTACATCGACCGCACCCAATTGGAGGCGCTAATCGCCAAGCTTCCGAAGTGTGAATACCGCGCTTACCTCGAACAGAGCCTTCTAGGTCGCTGGGACGGCGAATCCAGCGGTCTTTAAATAGCTTCTAATGCGAGGAACGGTCGCCATCTTTGGTTTGGCATTCACGCTGGCGACCGCTGCCTTGGCGCAGACGCCTCCACCGGTGCGTCCGGTGAAGACGTCGGATCAGTTCAGTCAACTGCTGGTCTCAGGCGGAGACTTTCCCCAACGAGTGGCGCTGCTGCGGGCGGCATCGGAATTACGCACAGTGGTGCTGGAGACCCTCGGCCAACCCCAGCTGCGCTACCCTGCTGCAAGGCCAATCTTGTTGGTCATTAATCCTCTGATTTCAAATCGGAGCCAGCCACAGCCGAGCGTTACGGAGGATCCGGGTGGAATCAAATTACAGCTCAATTTCGCGCCACCCTCCCCGACCTCAGCCCCACAACTGGAACGGGCTTTGGTTGTCACAATTCTCACAGAACTCGCCGTCCGCCCAAATGACACGCCCACAGGCACTACCAATTACGCTGTGCCGCAAATTCCCCGTTGGCTCGTTGATGCGCTATGCCACAAAGCACACAATCCCAATCCGTTGCAGGCACCTATTGCACTGCTTCCCCTTCTGGACGCCGGCCGACTTCCTCCTCTGACTACCTTACTCTTGCGTCCGGAGACGGATCCCATTGGTTCCACTGTGGAGGAGGTTGACCTCCATCGCTGCTTGCTTTCTTTTTTAAAAAACAGGGAGGACGCCAGCTCCGGATTCCGCAGACTGCTTAGCAACCAGACTGCCGGAGACGCTCTCCGTTACTTGCAAGGCTGCTTTGCTTCAATTACCGGCTCAGAAGATACATTACAGCGCGAGTGGACGCTGCACGTTGCGACCAACAGTTCTCAAGCCACGATCGTGGCATTGGACGGACCACAGACCGAATTGGAAATTCAAAACCTTCTACTCCTTGATGTCACAGATCCAGAATCCGGTCGGCATTTCTCCTACCCTCTCTCTCAATTTGATGACTACCTGCGCCTTCCCGGCTCGAGAAATTTACTGCTCCACAGACAACTCGAGTTTAACGCGCTTCGAGATCGCGCGCATTTTTTTTACACCGAGGTGATTAACACCTACGCAGCCGCCTGCAATGAACTCGCAGCGGGCCGCACCAAAGACATTGTGCGTCGCCTCCGGAATGCCACGTTGGAACGCGAAAGTATCGCTGCGCGACTGAGTCGTATCCGGGATCAACTCAACTGGTTTGAGGCAGTCGCAGCGCCTCGGCAATGGACACCACAGTTGGCAGAGTTTTACCGCGCACTGGATGAATTGCCGCCCCTCTCCGAGCGGACAAAAGCTGAGTTAGACCGCGCGCAACGAGAGTTTAACCCGAGGCGTTAAGCTTTTCACGGGAACTACTTGGTTGGAATTTCGTTCAGCGTGTAGTAGGCCACCGGATGGAGCACAGGCTTGCCCGAAGCCGAGCGCACGCCGTCCAAGTGGAGCTCGTGAATGTGGCCTTTAGTGAGGACATCAAACTTCAAACGAACCGACTTGCCGTCCTTGGCGACTTCAGCCTTCTCAATTTTCGGCATCACGTCGTCCACCTCAGGACTGCCATACTTCTCCTGATAAATGTAGGTGAACTCTCTGGCGGAATAGCTTTCCAAATTTCCAGCACTCACTGGATCTACCGGTTCAGTAAACGTGAGTTCAAATCCGTCCGGTTTAGCATGCATCTCATGAACCTCGAAAGGCACCTTCCCGGTCCAGTCCACGCGCTCGAAAGCAAACGGTTGACCACCCTTCGCGCCCCAACCGCGATCGGAACCGCCCACTAAAAACTTACCATCCACTCCCATCCTGGCACCGATGGGGCCAGAGCGCAGTCCCTTCAAGAACGGAAACACAACACCCTGCTTCACTCCGTTGACCGTCTCCAAATACACGCGGGAGACATTAGAATGCGACTGGTCTGGAATAAATAGTTGCTTCGCAAAGGGACCGAAGCGCCCTTCACTCATATCACAAATCACTGCTGTCGACGAATTTCCAATCTTGCCAGACCCGTAGACCATATACACGGCGGGAGGCACCAACTCCTTAATACGCTCGCGCTCAATCACCATTCTGCTCTTGTCGTTGGGATCCACGGGGCGAGGTCCCATGTTTGGAGCCATGTCGTACCACATATTCCCTCCCGGATGGCCTTGGAAAGTACCCGGAATGAGATGCTGCAAAGTACAGGCACCGTGCCACGGTCCTTGGTTGTCGGTATAATAAACCTCTCCCTCAGCATCAAAGCCGACACCTCCAGGAGAACGCACTCCACTGCACGTTGGCACCATCGTTCCATCTGGCTTTACGCGCAGCGCCCAACCACGAAACGGAGTCTTGCTAGAAAATGAACCAGTGAGGCAAGCCAGCACCCAAAGGTCTCCGTTTTTATCAAAGCGCGAGCCAAAAGAGTACTCGTGATAATCACCGCTGACGCCCCACTTATCGCAGACAGTCTCGAACCGAGTGGCCTTGCCCGCGCCGGTCTCGTCTTTCATTCGAAGCACTTCGTAGCGATTCGTGGCATAAAGCCAACCGTCCTTGTACGCTAACCCGAGGATCTCATGCTGTCCCTCAGCAAACCTAGTGTACTGAATTTTAGCCGTAGCAGGCAGCGAGGGATCCGCCACAAAGGAGGCGGAATTCTGATCCCAAACTCCCTCTGCAGAAGCCGTTTGCACATTTGAAGCAATCCACACTTCTCCACGGCGCGTACCCAAAGCCACCCGTCCGTCTGGGAGTAACTCAACCGCTCCCACCTCAAGCGCAGTTCCCGGCGGGGTGGGAAATGTCGTGATTTTATAATACTCAGCCTCGGCAGGATTAGGCGTCTCAGCGGCAAATCCCCAGCAGACAAATCCACCCAAAACGAAAGGCAGAGCAAATACGGAAAAACGAAGTGTTTTCATGAAGGTCTGATTGAGAGTTTTTACTGAGCTACATGGGAGTGGCCACCAACCGCCTCGGGCCATGTATAGGTAATTTGAATTTTTGACCGCGCAGGCACTAACAAGGAGTCCCCAACCACGGTCGCTCCGTCAGCCTTAATCAAGATTTGGTTCGGATAATTAGTCCCCACCAATGACAGCTTCTCAGCCTGCACCGCAAACGCTCCAGCCGCTGAAGCGACCTTCGCTTTCTTTGAGAGCAGCAAAAAAGATTTCGCAGGGATTTCTCCCTTAAGCGTTAGCGTACGAACCAGAGCGCCGCCCGTCTTGAAACTGCCCGTCGAATCAATACGTTCCTCCACTTCCACGCCATTCCATGTATAACGAAACGAGGGAATTCCATCCTTATCAAGAGAGTAGCCCTTCCAGGAATAGCCCACCGGAGGCTGATCCGGCGTGAACGTGGGCCATTCGGCATTCGCCTCCCCAAGCACCGCAAAAGGCGGAGCCAGTTCGGCAGGACGCACCACGTCAAATCCAGCAGGCGGTTGATGGCCACCGCCGCGATTCTTCCAATGCCGAGCCGTGTCAATGAACGCCCCACGCCATGCCATGGAGAAGTTCATCGCCTCTGCACTCCAAGCGAAATTCAAACCGCTCGGAAAGCCCACACCGATCGCACGGTTGCCCGCGCCCGCGATGAAATTACGGTAAATCACCGGTGCATTTTTGGGCTCTAAAGGCATCCCGACGAACTCATTCACTTTTTGTTCCACCCCAGCCTTCCAATTGGGAGGAGTCCATTTGGACCATGCGGTAGTGTCGAATTTGTCGCCCTTCCATCCCACGTACAAAGCCGCACCGCCGTCAGCTTGGAAATACTCCACACGCACTGCATGCGTTCCCTTTTTGAGCTTCTTCTTGGAGTCTTTGATACTCGCAGGGTGAATGCCGTCTGCATTCAAGACCCGTTCTTCATCAATAAAAATTCGGCAACCGTCGTCGCTCGCCACGTAAAAAGTATACTCGGAGTTTTCCGGAACATTGAGACTTCCGGTGAAGACCAGCGCATACTGGTTTTTGTAATCGTCAAAATTTAGCTGGATAAGATTATCCGGGACATCGCCAACTCGGTGTGGCGTTAAAGTGGTGAAGTCGGGAAGACTTTTCCAAGCACCAAGGTAAAGCGCGAACTTTAAGTGCTCGAGCCTCGGGCCGTTCCCCAGCACTCGCAACACGCCCTGCATAGAGGCTGCGTGACCAGGGAAACTGCACACGTACGGGTAATTGCCCGCCACCGTCGGAGCCGTGAACTCGATCTCCTGCTTTTCGTGGGGATTAACAAGTCGAGACTTCAACCACACTTTGGGATCATCGGGCAAAAAGTTGTTCTTCAAAGCCAACTCAGGCTGCTCCAGCATTTTGTTGACCAGCTGCACCACGTCTGTGCCAGGACTGCAAAACACCACGTTGTGAGGCATGTCGTCCGGATTTTCAAAAGTAAGCTTCACTCGAGCGCCGGGCGGAACGGCGATATCCGTCAGATCAAACTTCATCTGAGCGGTTAACGTCTTGAGCGTGATCTGCACCGGCTCTTCGGCTTGGGCATGACCCGCAACTAACGCCACTGCTGCGATGACGCAGGAAAAAGTAGCGCGAACAAACGAGGCTGAAACAGGAGAGGTAGAACTCATGGGAGGATGATAAAAGCGGGGCGGAAGTAAACCCGCGGGTGACTCACGAAACTAGGGAAATTCTGCTTACAGGAGCGGCTTTTTTGAGCCTGCTCGACGGTCTCAAAATTAGACAGATGGAGCTGCCCCAGCGATCATGCCGCTCTGCCGAGCAAAATTAAAGATTCCGCCCGCATCGATCACAGGCCTGACTTCCCCTAGGGGCTTGAGCGAGTAAACGGTGCCTCCCACCGTCAAGGTATCGGAGTCGAAATCCAAGGTCGCGACGTCACCAGTTTTGAGAACGTCACACAAACGCACTGCGGAGTCGTAGGGATACACCTCTCCAGTGGCAACACAGTTACGGAAGAATATTCGGGCAAAGCCATCAGCCACAACAGCCTCCACTCCAGCTGCTCCAAGTGCAATCGGGGCATGTTCGCGTGAGGAGCCGCAACCGAAATTCCGTCCGGCGATCACAATTTTGTAAGGGGTAGAAGTCTGTCCTTCGCTAACAAAGCGCGTGGGGTAAAGGGCGTCTGGCAACCCGATCAGCGCATACGCGCCCAGCTTGACGTACTCTTCTGGAATCGTCGGTACAAGCGTTAGATATTGAGCTGGAATGATTTGGTCTGTGTCAATGTTGTCTCGAACAACGTACACGGGGGAAGTCACTGTGTGTGCCATAGGAAGGGGTGCTTGGTTGAGAATGAGGTTTGCGAAGTTTCTCTAGTGCCAAAGATTCTGAGAATTCTAGGAGATGAACGTGCGCGGATCAGTGATATGCCCAGTTAACGCACTGGCAGCGACGGTGTAAGGACTTGCCAAGAACACTTCAGACTCTTTGTTGCCCATTCGCCCGGGGAAGTTACGGTTCGTGGCCGAGATGCACTTCATGGGTTTGTTGAGCCTCCCGAAGGTATCAACTGGCCCGCCCAAACATGCTGCGCAAGAAGCGTTTTCAGTGAGCTGCACGCCCGCGCTTTGCAAGATCTGCCACACCGACTGTCCACCCCAGAGTGTCTCCTTGAGCTCGCGGACGACCTTCGTTGTGGCCGGCACGCCCACAGTGTCTATCTTAACTGTTTTTCCTCTAACAACTTCCGCGAACGCAAAGAAGTCGCTCGTTTTACCACCCGTACACGAACCGATGTACGCCCGATCCAGGCTAATATGCTCGAGCTCCTTTGCCAGCTTGCGGTTACCTGGATCAGGATGACAGGCAACGGTGGGTTCAAGCTTCGAGAGATCGAAAACCTTATCATATGAAAACACCTGGTCTGCATCAATTTCCACAGGCTTAAACTCCGACTTGGTCCCATTCTCCAAAACGCGCTCGTTCACGTAATCGAGTGTCTTTTGGTCACACGGAAAAATCCCATTCTTGCCACCGGCTTCGATCGCCATATTCGCGATGGTCATCCGGTCATCCATCGAAAGCGAATAAACACCGGGCCCCTCCCACTGCATCGCGCGATAAGTCGCACCATCAAAACCGATCTCTCCGATGACATGAAGAATCACGTCCTTCGCCATCACTCCGAGTGGCAATGCCCCCTCTAGAAAGAAACGCATCGTTTCGGGAACCTTGATGAGCAATTTTCCCGTGCCAAGGATGAACCCTGCGTCGGTGTTGCCGATGCCCGTGGCGAACTGGTTGAACGCCCCGGCCATGCAGGTGTGGGAGTCCGTCCCGAACAAAATCTCTCCGGGGCGGGTGTGTCCTTTCCAAGGAAGCGTGGTATGACAAACGCCCGTGTAGTTAGAACCATACTGTCTTTCCAACTGCCCTTTCGAGGCGTCGAATTTCCACTCGCCGGAGGGATCATCAATCACATCATAGAAGTAGGGCAACTCTTGCTCACGAACGAAGCTCCTCAGGATGTCGACATTACGATTAGACATGCTGTCTGCCGTAAAAATATAGTGGTCTGGGATGATGACCACTTTGCTCTGATCCCACACCTTGGCGTGCTGACCGAATTCCCTTTTGAAGACACCGATGGTCCCGGGCCCGCACACATCGTGGGTCATGAGGACGTCGACATTTACCCAAACATTGTCGCCGGGTTGTACGTGAGCTTTGCCTGAGGCACGGGCGAGAACTTTTTCCGTGAGAGTCATAGAGTTTCTTAGACTGCACTCAAAAAATCGCGGGGGCAAGGCGAGGATGAAGAAGTGCCGCTGATGATTAATCTTTGCTGACGTTTACCTCGAGATCCCCAATGTAGATCAGAGAAGCGCATTCTCCCGATTGCATCTCAAACCAATTCAGTTTTGGGTAGGTTGCGCTACGCGTTAAATTCCATCTCACTGCTCAATCTGACTTATCCTCCCAACATGAACCGCCGCCACTTCCTCCATGCCAGCGCTGCAGCGATTGCCTCAACAGCCCTCCAGCCGCTCTTCGCTCAAACACCTAGCGCATCGAACAAACCCCTCAAAATGGCGGTGAACCTCGGGATGATTAAAGGCGCGGCGGATGCGAGCATCGCAGACCGATTCAAAATGGCCCGAGACGCTGGATTCCAAGGGATAGAGCTCAATCTGCCGGACGATAAACTGGATCCTGATATAATTCATAAAGCCCTAAATGAAAGCGGCCTCGAACTTGCTGGAATTATCTGTACTCCGCACTGGAGCTTCCCCTTATCGGACCCAGATCCGGCAAAGCGCGAACGCACCGTCAAGGGACTTCAGTTGGCGCTGACGCAGGGTGGCCAGCTAGGGTGCAAGCGGGTGCTACTGGTACCGGGAGTGGTCAACGCCCAGGTGACTTATGCGCAGTGTTGGGAGCGGGCCATTGAGGGGATCAAGCGCTGCGTTGAAACTGCAGAGAAAGCAAACTGCGACATCGCTGTAGAGAACGTGTGGAACCAGTTCATTATGAATCCCGTGGAGGCCGCTCGTTTCGTCGACGAATGCCAAAGTCCCCGCGTGGGCTGGCATTTTGACATCGGCAATTGCGTCGCCTACGGCTGGCCCGAGCACTGGCCAAAGATTTTAGGGAAGCGTATTTTCAATCTGCACATCAAAGAGTTTAGCCGCAAAAAAGCGAATGACGAAGGCCTTCGCAAAGGCTTCGGCGTTGAGTTGGGCGAGGGCGATGTGCCGTGGCCTCTAGTCATGGCGGCGCTCCGCGAAACCGGCTACGCAGGCTACGCGATTGCCGAGGTTCCAGGGGGCGACGCGACGCGGCTGCAGTTTCTTTCTGAGCGCATGACCAAACTTTTAAACTCGTGAACTGCCCGACATTCCTCCTTGGCGGTGATATCTCGGTAAACCGCATGGGCATGGGCACCATGCGGTTGTGTGGGCAACCAGGCAACTTTGGCCCATATAAAGACTGGGCGAGCGCGCTACGTTTGCTGAGACAAGCTCGTGATTTGGGGGTGAACTTCTTTGACACCGCGCACGCCTATGGACCGGGATGGAACGAGTCTTTGCTGGGCGAAGCATTCGCTGGAGAATTCGCTGGAGAGAGTGCCCGCCCAATTTTTGCCACCAAAGGCGGCGTCGAAAAAACGGCCCCAGACAAAGTCTTCCCAGACGGGCGCCCCGAGCAATTACGCCTGCGCTGCGAAGAAAGCCTGAAAAGACTAAAGGTCGAAAAAATAGATCTCTATCAACTGCATCGTCCCGACCCCGCAGTGCCTTTTGAAGAAAGCGTTGGGGCGCTGCATGATTTGCAGAAGGAAGGCAAGATTCACCACGTGGGACTTTCCAATGTGTCTTTGTCGCAGTTGGAGAACGCTACTAAGTTGGGTTCAATCGCCTCGGTACAAAATCGTTACAATCTTGACGAACAGGAGGACGACCCCGTTCTAAACTACTGCACACAACACGGAATTGCTTATCTGCCTTGGGGGCCGCTAGCGGCAAAGCCTTTCGCAAAAGACGCGCCGCTCAGTTCCAGTCCGCGACTGGCAACGCTTGCCGAAACCCACAAGGCTACCGCATCGCAAATCGCGCTGGCATGGTTGCTCCACCGTGCGCCGAACATCGTCCTCATCCCCGGCACCACGGATCCCGAGCATCTGGTTGAAAACATGAAAGCTGCCACGCTCAAACTCACGGCAAACGAGCTCGCGCAATTAAGCGCTGCAGCGAACATATAGAGGTGCCCACTTCGTCTCCAAACAGGCCGACTGATTCCCTGACGCTCGCCCAAAGGCTTCCATCCGGAGCTCGTGATAATGATGCGATTCTGGACGCCTTTTTAGAGCATCTGACAGCTCGAGGCACGAGCCTTTATGCCGCGCAGGAAACTGCTATTCTGGAACTATTTGATGAGAAGAATGTCATTCTCAACACCCCCACAGGTTCAGGCAAATCTCTAGTCGCTACTGCGCTTCATTTCAAAGCGTGGGCACAAGGCAAACGTTCCATCTACACGTGTCCAATTAAGGCATTGGTTAATGAAAAGTGGCTCGCCCTTTGCCGCGACTTCGGGCCGGAAAATGTTGGTCTAAGCACTGGGGACGCCACCATCAACCGCGACGCCCCCATTCTATGCTGCACTGCGGAAATCCTCGCGAACATCGCGTTACGTGAAGGTTCCCAAACACCATTCACTGAAGTGATCATGGACGAGTTTCACTATTACTCGGACCGAGATCGCGGCGTGGCTTGGCAGGTGCCACTTCTATGTCTGCCTAAGGCCCGCTTTCTTTTGATGTCAGCGACGCTGGGTGAAACCTCATTTTTCGAGGAAGATCTCACGCGCTTGAACCAACGCGAAAGCGTCACGGTGCATTCTACGGAGCGGCCCGTACCGCTGGAATTTTCATACGCGGAAACACCTCTTACCAACACGCTCGAAGGGCTAGTTCAATCAGGCAAGCAGCCCGTCTATGTGGTCCATTTCACTCAGGCCGAAGCCGCGCGTAACGCTCAAAATTTCACGAGTCTCACGCTGTGTTCTCGTGAGCAAAAGGCTGCCATTAGTTCTGTGCTCGAGGGGTTTCGCTTCAACAGCCCCTACGGAGCCGAACTTAAACGCTGGCTGCGATCTGGAATCGGCTTGCATCACGCGGGACTGCTTCCCAAGTATCGCATTCTAGTGGAACACCTTGCTCAGAAGGGCCTACTCCCCGTCATCTGCGGCACCGACACACTTGGCGTGGGAGTCAACGTGCCAATCCGAACGGTTCTTTTGACCCAACTCTGCAAATATGGCGGAGAAAAAAATACCGTATTAAGCGCCCGCGACTTTCATCAGATCAGCGGCAGAGCCGGCCGTAAAGGCTTCGACTCAACCGGGTGGGTCGTCGCGCAGGCTCCAGAGCATGCCATCGAAAATCTTCAACTCGAGCGCAAGCAGGCGGATACCGGTAAGAAGTTTGTGAAGCGCAAAGCGCCTGAAAAAAACTACTCTCACTGGGACAAGCATACCTTCGAAAAACTCATCTCTGCCTCTCCCGAAAGGTTGGTCAGTCGCTTTCAGATCGGACACGGAATGTTGCTAAACGTACTAAGCCGCAGCACGGACGGAGCCGCAGCAATGCGTTCGCTCATAAAGGATTCCCATGAGGCTCCAAAAAGTAAAAAGGCACTCACTCGGCGCGCCTGGCAATTATTCCGCGCACTTCTTGAACGCCAAATTGTAGAAATTATTCCCCGCACTGACTCCGGTGCCCGAGTTCGAGTGAATGTCGAGCTACAGGACGATTTCTCGATGAACCAAACTCTTTCGCTGTACCTCCTCGACACGCTGAGGCTACTGGATCCCGCAGATCCTTCCTATCCACTCTCCGTATTGACCTTGGTCGAATCGATTCTTGAGAACCCGGAACCCATACTGCGCAAACAGTTAGACAAAATCAAAAGCGAGGCGATGGCGGAAATGAAATCGCAGGGATTGGAGTTCGATCAGCGTATCGAGGAGCTTGAAAAGTTGGAACATCCCAAGCCGCTCCGTGAATTCATCTACACCACCTTCAATGTTTTTGCGGCGGCTCACCCTTGGGTCGGGCAGGAAAACATACGCCCCAAGTCCATTGCCCGCGAGATGTTTGAGGAATTCCGAAGTTTTTCGGATTACGTAAAAATTTATGAACTTCAACGGGTTGAGGGGCTTCTGCTACGCCATTTAGCTTCCGTCCACAAGGTGCTCGCTCAAACCGTGCCGGATTTGGCTAAGACGGATGCACTTATGGAGATGGAGCTCTACCTCGGAACTCTTGTGCGTGAAGTAGATTCCAGCCTCCTCGAGCAATGGGAACGCTTACGAAATCCAAGCTTCAAGAGCGAGGGAACCACCGAGTCAAAGCCTCCCGGCGCCGAGGCAGCGGAGGCAGACATCACTCGTGATGTGAAGACGTTCCGCAATCTGGTTCGCAATTGCATTTTTCAATTTCTGAGAGCGCTTGCCAGCAACGAGCTGACAGCGGCTCTCGCGCTACTTTCCCACACAGCGCCCGCAGAGGACTCTCTTTGGACCGAGCCCGCCTTGGAAGCGGCTTTGGCACCGTTCTACGCCGTACACTCCCGTCTCAGGCTGGATCCCGAGGCGCGCAACGCAAAACATACCCGCTTTGAAAACGACTCCGAGGCAGGGGTGACGCACGTTTTCCAGCGCTTGGTCGATCCGGAGGATCGCAACGAATGGGTGGCTGTTTTTAGTGTGGATGTTGTTGCCTCTCGTGAGTTAGGAACACCTCAATTGCAGTTAGTTAGGGTCGAATTAGATTAACCCACTACTGAGGCTGCTTGCGGAGCTAAAAATGTCATCACCGCCGTTAGCGGGAGCGTTCCTTGTCTTCGGACTTCGTAAGTTACCCTCGCATTGAAACTCGGAATTTTGCACAAAGCCGTGTGCAACTATCTAAACGCGCCGAATACTCCCTGCGGGTTTTGCTAAGTCTTGCGATGGCTCGGACTGTTGGGCGACCGCTTGTACCGCTTACCGCGCTGGCCGAGGTGGAACGCATTCCAGTGCATTTTCTGGAGCAGATTCTCTTTAGCCTGCGACAAGGCGGGCACCTTCACTCGACGCGCGGCAAGAACGGCGGGTACTCGCTCACGGAAGCTTCGGCCGCGATGCGGGTGGGTGATCTTATCCGTTTTTTAGATGGACCGCTAGCGCCTATCGCCTGCGCAAGTCAGACAGCGTATCAGCGTTGTACCTGCCAAGATGAGGCGACTTGCGGCGTCCGGCGCCTCATGATCCAAGCCCGCGATGCCTTGTCACAAGTCTTCGACAGCCTAACCCTTCAAACTTTTGCGGAGCGCACTCTGGCCGAATACCAAGCCGTAAACCTACGGCCTCCCCTGCTTGCATTTTTGGAGACCGTCGCCAAAACCAAAGGCCACCACAAGGAGGCAGAGCCAGAATATCTAATCTGAGTTACGTCAAACTACGCGCTGCCCGTTCACAAACGTCATAGCAACCGACAGCCCTTCCTCCAAAACAACCAAGTCGGCGAGCGCTCCCTCTGTCAGAATCCCTATTTGATCCTCCAATCCCAATGCCCGTGCTGGATTTAATGTGGCCATCTTGACCGCTTCAAAAAGAGGCACATCCACTTTTTCAACCATAGTCTTCACCAACTGGTTCATCTGGGAGACACTGGAGCACAGGGCCTTACCATCCGCAGTGAGCGCCACACCACCAGCAACAACACCTTGGATTTCACCCAGCGTGAAACTCTCGCCCTCTGCCAGTCCGGCTCCGGCTCCGGCATCCGTCACCAGCGCAATCCCATCGACTCCCTTGGCACGGTACAGGGCCCGCATGAGGGTCGGACTGACGTGGTAACCGTCGGCGATTAGTTCGCACAGGATCTCAGGCTCACCCATGGCGAATTCCAGCAACCCAGCGACCCTGAAAGCGCCCCGCCGACGCGCCCCAGACATACAGTTGAAGGTGTGGGTGACTTGACGCATCCCGCAGGCAAACGCCGCAGCAGCGTCCTCATCCCACGCGTCGCTATGACCACCGCTTGCTCGAATTCCGTGCCGCTCCAGCGCCTCGATAAGCTCAAGCGCGCCAGGCAACTCCGGCGCTAGCGTCATCTGGGTGATGCGCTCCTTGTACTTCAACCATTCGCCGTACTCCGCTGGATTAGGGTTGCGAATGATTTCCAAGGGATGCGCCCCGGGCTTTTCTTTTGAAAAATAAGGTCCCTCAATGTGGACGCCGAGTATGCGCGCCCCACCGGTGGCGTTGGGATCCAGTGCCGCGACGGCCTCCAAGACAGCCGTGATTTTTGGAGTCGATGCTGTGACGGTAGTCAATGCGAGAGATGTAGTTCCTCCGGTAGCGTGAAAGCGGCAAATTACCTGGAAGGCGTCCGTGGAAGCCTCCATCGTGTCGCGCCGGAGCGCTCCATGAATATGCAAATCCACAAAGCCCGGAGCGAGGAACTTGCCGCAAAGATCCAGCACCGCCTCGCGCGGTTCGGGAGGCAAAGTCTCTCCCAACGCAACGATACGGTTTTCTTTAACCCGCAAATCTCCCTTGGGTTGAATTCGATCTGGCAGTAGCAACCGGGCGTTACGAAAGAGCATAGATACTGGATTTGAATCGAAACCTTTAAAGTGCCACGGGACAAACCCTTCAACTTACTTCGCTGCCGGATCAGCTATTGCTTTAAAATAGCCGGCGCGGCTTGGAGGCTTATCACAACAGGCCTCGCCACCCGAGCCGTTTGATGTGGCAAGTTCAGGCGAGGGCTCGCTCCGAGTTTTTCCTCGGGAGTTTAATCCAAGAGAGATCAAACCCCCTGCTAGCAAAAGAGCAGCGAATAGAATAACAGACCACTTGTGTTTAACTAAACCCATATGGCAGAGATTATTAGCGACTAATGTGCCAGTTCAGGCAGTTCCATGAACGCGTAGCAAAGCATGTGCAGTATGTGCATTTGAACATCTTCCACGCGGCCGTAATGCGTATCTTCCACGACCAGAACTTCGTCGGCGATTTCTGCCAGACGCCCGCGCTTGGCCCCGACTAGAGCTGCAGTCTCCACGCCGTGCTCCTTTGCCCATTCGACAACACGCACCAGATTTGGCGAGTTGCCGCTGACGCTCACCACAATCAACAGGTCGCCGGGTTGCGCGTAATTGGCCAGCTGACGGCTAAAAATGTCCTCATATGCGTAATCATTTCCCAACGCAGTTATCCACGAAACATTATCGGTAAGAGAAAGCACTCGAAAACGTTTTCCCAGTTTATCAGAAGCACCTTTCCCCAAGTCAGTGACAAAATGGGAGGCATTCGAAGCACTGCCTCCATTGCCAGCGATGAATATCTGACGGTCCGCTTTCCAAACTTTTTGCAGCGTGTGAGTAAGCTGCTCCAGAGCAGTTTGTGAGATAGAATCCAGTGCCTGGTGCTGGGCTTGGATATAGTTAGAGATCCATGTTTTCATATAGAGACAGGACTAAAAGATTACGGCCGTTCAGCCTCTATAGCAAACGTTGAGCCGCTACGGCAAAGCTCCCCGCAAGCACTGCGTCTTCCATGAGTTCCGCGAGCCGCACAGTTGGCCCCGGACGGAAGGCGTCCATGAGAAGCGGAGGAAGCGCCGCCGCCACTCGCCCTCGCAAGGCCTCGCCCAGCAACGCCAGTCCTCCGCCAAGCACAATCACCTCCGGATGCAGCAAGTGCACCGCATGGGACAAAGCGTACGCCATAGAGCCCGCAACCTCATCCAGAATTTCAGCCGCAGCCCGGTCAGCAATTGCCAGAGCCGGAGTCAGAGCGCGCGCTTCGCCTGAAACCCAGCCCTCTTGCCGAACCACTCTTGCAAGTGCGCCATCTGTATTTTTAGCGATCTCCTCACGCACCAAACGGTCCACGCTCCAACCCGAACAAAAATCTTCCGTAATCGCCCCGCGCCTATCCAAACGCAAATGCCCCAACTCCATCTCGCCCGGAGGTGCGCCATGATACAAATGCCCGCCCACCACCAAACCACCACCCACGCCGCTTCCTGCATTCATCCAAAACACCGGATCCAACCCCCTGCCCGCGCCGAAATGCGCCTCGCCCAAAGCCGCAGCGTTGGCGTCGTTCTCCACAAAAGCGGGAAGCCCTGTACGGTTCGTTATCCAATCCGCCAAATTAAACCCATCCCACCCCTCAATGTGATGGGAGCAGACGATTTGACCAGTACGCCAATTAACAGGCCCGCCGTAGCCAACACCTACGGCAACGGGCTTTGAATGTTCCAACAGAGACTGAAGGCCCGCGTCAATCTGCTGCAAAATTCCCTCTGCACCCGCTTTACGATTCACTTCGAATCGAGTGCGTTGTGCAATAAAACCGGAAGTATCACCAGTTGCTAATTGGAGTTTGGATCCCCCAATTTCAATGGCAATAAGAGGAAGTGATGAGAGAGAGGCGGGCATGACTAAATTTTCAAAGACTATCGTGGCACCTAAATTTCTGAGCCTTCTTCTTTGTCGAACGTTAGGGATAATTCTAACAGAATCTAGCCCCATGGGTAATTAAGTACATACTGCGCGTTGCATTTTAACCGCTCAGCAATGATGTTGAAATTGCAGTCCATGCAGTACTACAGATTGAGAATGGATTAGACGTCTGATCCATCGCAGACCCAAAACGAACAATCCCCAAAGACCAAAATCCAAATGAAAAAGTTCTTCACAGCACTCCTCGCCATTGCCGCAGCGCCCGTCATGCTCTTCGCTGGCGAATTTCCCGACATCAGCATCACCGAACTCAAGAAGGCGATCGCCGACAAAAAAGCTGTCGTCATCGACGTCAACGGTTCGGAATCCTTCAAGTCTGGCCACATTCCAAGCGCACTTAACTTCGGGGATATTCAGGGCGATCTCGCATCCGCCTTGCCAAAGGACAAAGACACCTTGGTGGTCGCCTACTGCGGAGGCCCTTCTTGCAACGCCTATACCCGCGCTGCAAACGCCGCGACCAAATTGGGTTACACAAACGTGAAGCATCTCTCCGCAGGGATCAGCGGATGGCTTCAGGCGAAGGAGCAAGTCGAAAAGTAAGCGCTTCCCCGCCCAAAATATCCATCTGAACTAGTTTGTGCGGGCTGCTAGGGTGATCCATCCTTGGCAGCCCGCATTATTTCGCACCAATCCCTCCCGCGCGTGAAGCTGCTTCCTGCCCTTCTCCTCCTCACGCTCGGATTTTCTTCCCTAGCCGCTCTGGCGGAAATTCCCGTCCATCGGTTTTCCGAGACGCCCCACAGCTACTACACACGCCCTCCGACGGACGCGTTTACTCAAGTTCTCAATAAGATAAAACTGGGCCAGTTACACTTAGAAGCTGGCGACGAGAAGACCCAGTTACGCAGTCTCCTGAAGAGCTTGCATATTTCTGAGAGTTCGCAACTGCTCGTTTACTCGGCCACGAGCCTGCAAAGCGGGTTAATCCTGCCCTCAAACCCCCGCGCCATTTACTTCAATGACGAGGCTTACGTCGGATATGTGCCAGGCGGGCGCTTCGAAATTGCATCCATTGATCCCGCGCTTGGGCCCATTTTTTACCTGCTCAAGACTTCCGGCGATGGCCGCGCAGAGGCCACCCGTTCGGAGCGCTGCATGAACTGTCATGCTGGGCGCACCAGCTGGGGCGTGCCGGGCTTTGTCGCTGAGTCAGTTCTCGCAACCGCCACTTCGGGCGCGAGCTTGGACGGATTCCGGCGAGAAGTTACCGGACACACTATTCCGGTTTCCGAACGCCTCGGTGGCTGGCATGTCACAGGAGCGCAAGAAAATGCAGCACACCTTGGCAACCTTTTAGCGGAGGCGACTCCAGATGGTTATCGCAAATTTGCAAATCCTCCGGGACGCCGCTTTGACTGGAACCGCTATCCAACGACCACCAGCGATTTGTTTGCCCACCTGTTGCTCGAACATCAGATCGGTTTCCACAATTTAGTGACGTTGGGAACCTACCGCACGCGAGATGCTCTGGCTGCGGGAGCAGGTTTTATCCGTCCAGAAGACAGGGGCGCTTTGGACGAAATCGCTTGGAAGATTGTGCGTTACCTGCTTTTCGAAAATGAGGCGGTGCTTCCCGCCGGTGGAGTGCAGCCGGATCTGTCCCTGCTAAAAGACTTCCTCACTCAACGTAAAACATCTGCCAATGGCTTCTCCCTGCGGGATCCTGAGCTCGCAACGCGCCTGTTTCGGTTCCGGTGCAGCTACATGATTTACTCGCTCGGCTTTTCTGGAATGCCAGCCGAGATGCAGCGCCGTGTTTTCCAAGGACTCAGCCGAGCCCTAAAGGAAACAGGGGCGCCCGCGAACTTTGACTACCTTCCAAACTCGGAAAAGCGGGCGATCCGAGAAATTCTGCAAACTACCGGGATTCCCCTCGGGGAGGTACGCTAAGAAGAAGACACAGGCGGCATTCGACGGGTTTGGCAGGGATTTGTGGCGAATAGGCTACGAACCGAGCTCCAAACAGACGTTTCACTGCTGCTCAGAGTACGTCCTGCAACCGCCACCACGCCGATTCCACCCAAAAGAACTGGGAGTAATAGAGCTTTTCGTAATCATAATGAGCGATAACGCGCTCCACCGCTTCAGCGCGACTTTTTAGAATAGAGACTTCGGGAGCCAGCGTGACCACCCAAGCGGCCGCCGTGGGCTCCCTGACAAACTCGGTCTCTTTGCCTCGGCGCGGAGCAACTTTGAGAAATCCTTTTAACTGAAGAAGGGCGAGTTCCTGAGCTTCCTTCTCAGTTTGTTGCGGTTTCCAGTCCTGATTCATCACCCGCCAGTCCATCTCGAAATGGCTGGCATCAGCGTTGTCGAACCTTTCCGCCATCGGCAAACTTTTCAACGCTAGATCAGCACTGGCCTGGAGCCCCCTAGCAAAAGCATCTCTAATCTCCGGCGTCCTTTCCATCTCCCAAAGCGCACGCAGCGCCCCGACACAAGTACAAGACGTCCAAGTGTGGTACTTTGCGTACTCGAAAACCATGCCAGTCTCGCAAACCTCCAACCGTGAACGGCCCTCCTTTCCGCCGCGTTCCCAAAGAGCGTTTTGATAAAGCGCCTCCCACTTTGCCTCGCCTGTAATTACAAACAATGCCTTACATACAAACAACATCCGAGGCACACTATCGAAAGAGTATCCCAAGAATGAGCCTCGTTTTCCGAACGGCGCCTCAGCCGGCATTGCCCAATTTAACCGCACAATTTCCTCCGCCGTCTCCACAAGTTGCCCAACAACCCGTCGACGCTCCGCCTCAGTAGCCAGGCCAGAATCAAGAAACCGCCACAGACCCAAAAACCAAGGCAATGTCTGATCGTTAGACCCCATCGGATAATGAGAACGTCCATCCGTACTTACCCCGCGCGCGACGAAGCCCTTCACCTCGCTAAGGGAATTCAAAAGAAGCAACCCCTCCATTAACTTTCGCGCCTTGGCAGCGTCCTCGGGGGCACGCGTGTGACGCCAACGACTCACGGCGGCATCCATGTAAAGCCCATTGAACATTGCGCCGTTCTCGATGGGCGACCACCAACCTAGTGCATTGGGCTTTCCCAACCGGCACTCCTCTGGCGTCGGCAGGCTGACCGAGCCGTCCATGGCAGTGAAATCGATCATGATACCGCTGCCATCAATAAAACGCCGCCAAATTTCCCTATGCGCCCGTTCGGCAGCGCTCGCAGGCGCTGCGGCGCGCAGGCGGTTGAACCCAGAGGAGAGAAGGGTCAGGGCAAGAAACGTACGGCGATTCATAAATTTGATTCACGGCAAAAATAGTCTGGGGCGATGAGCTGACGCAAGGCGCTCTGGGCCCGCATTGCACGGGGAGCACGCCAAATCATTTGAAGAATTAGTGTTAACTGCGGCTTCTGCGAGGGGCTGCCCCGATCTAATTTTGAGGAGGCGGCTCAAGGGGGAGGCGCAGCTTCAGCCTGTGAGTCGTTTCTTAAGCCTAGCTTGGACAAAACCAGAGGGCACCGCTCCAAAAGGCACACAAAAAAGGGAAGTCGGCAACCAATGAACGTCGCAATTGCTTCATTATTCTTACCGAGCAGATGTAAAACCAGCCTTGGATATCAGGTGCATTACTTTGCAAATAAGCTGGTGGAAAGGGGGCATTCCGTGACTGTTTTTTCCCGGAACGGGAGCGAAGAAGATGCTTTTTATTCGTTGCGGGCCGTCCATACGCCGAGAAACCTCGAGGAGTTCGGCTTTTCGTGGGACCTAAGAAAGGTGGATTTTAGCGGCTTCGATGTGCTCCACGCGCACGGCAACGACTGGTTTCTTTGGGGACGCGAGCGACCTAGGCATATCCACACTTTTCATGGGTCCTACTTCGCAGAGTTTCTGCACGAACCCCGAACCAAGGAAAAGCTGAGGCTGCTAGCTTTAGCGGCGTGCCAAACGGCCTCGGGCGCGCTGTACGACAACGCAATTGCAGTTTCAGAAAGCACTCGGAGCTTTCTGCCAGGCATAAGTCGAGTGATTTATAATGGACTGGATCTAAAGGTATTTACACCAGGTAATAAAAAATCAAATGTGCCGGTGATTCTATTTGTGGGGATGCTTTGGGGAAGAAAAAGAGGCGACCTTCTGGTGCGCATCTTTAGAGAAGAAATTCTCCCCAAAATGCCCGATGCAAAATTGTGGATGGTGTGTGACGAAAAAGTGGAAGGGCAAGGGGTGCTATGGTTCGGACGGGTTTGTTTGCAGCTCCTCGCGCAGCTTTATCGAAAGGCTTGGGTGTTATGTTCGCCCGGATCGAATCCGAGTATCGGACTCTCGACCATTGAAGCGATGGCATCTGGAACGACCGTTGTAGCCACCGCAAATCAGGGTTCGAGCGAGGCAACCCTCTCCGGGCACTATGGCTTGCTCGCAAAAAAAGAGGAGCTCGGGCACACACTGCTGGCGGTGCTCCAAGACAGGCCCCTACGGGAACGCTTTGAACTCTTAGGGATCGAGCGAGCAAGCTCCTTCAGTTGGGAATCCGTCTGCGCACAATACGAAGCGGTATACCGCGGCGATACACAATCATGCGGAATTCCAGCAGCAAGCACCCTTAAGAGATGACAACCGACTTCTGGGACCCCGTACAAAGGACCAGGAGAATCAGCGGCAGACCCTCTCTGGGAAATCCCTCAGGGGCGATGAGGCTTTACTGAGCAATGTCACTTTCAGAAAGAGCGTTTAGAAAAACCAAGTAGCGCTCTAGAACTTCAAAAATGCATCCAACCATCGGCCGATGACCTTCGAGCAGCATGAGATCACTTGGGGCCTCAAACGCTGGCAATTGGAAACAAATTCAATAGGCGTCTTACAAACGCCACCTGCCAAGACCGCCGCAAGACCGCCGCAAGACCACCGAGCCAAACCACCCAGCGGTCCCAAAGCCCCCCTCACAAAATCCGAATTTTATGAAGGCTACGGCTTGCTCTCCAACATGACCAGCCGACTGCCGCCACGGGTATAAACACGAAGCAAAACCTGTTTCTCCTTTTTGAGTTCCTCGCTCAATTTGACCGCTTCATCGGCGCTGGCTATGGGTTTTCTCTTAACCTCTTGAATCACATCCCCTGGGCGGATCCCAGCGGCCGCAGCGATCGAGTCTGGCTCCACAGCCGTCACCAAGGCGCCCTTGATAGAGGGCGGCACCTTGAACTCCTGGCGGTTCGCGTCTTCAAGATCGGCTACCGTCACGCCGTCAAGAACGTCGGGATCTACTTCCTTGGCGACTACTGGAGCATCTTTTTTCTCCGCTTTCTCTCCCAACTGCACGGTGACATCCATGTTCTTGCGCTCACGAATGACTTGGAGAGTCACCTTAGTTCCCGGCAACATCGAGGCGACCGTAAGACGCAAATCCTGCATTCCATCGATCTTCTTCCCGTTAACCGCGGTCACAACGTCGTATTCCCGTAATCCAGCCTTCTGGGCCGGGCTGTTGGGCTGCACCTCCGTAATCGCCGCGCCAGTTCCCGCCTCTACGCTCAACTCCTTTTGTAGCCCTTCATCGACGTCCTGAAGCCCAATCCCAAGAAATCCGCGTAACACTCGGCCATGCTTGATCAGGCTCTCCATGACGGATCTCGCCATGTTAGACGGAACCGAAAATCCAATCCCCTGATTCCCACCGGAGCGACTAAAAATAGCGGTGTTGAGCCCCACTAAGCGCCCCAAGTAGTCCACCAACGCCCCGCCTGAGTTGCCCATGTTAATGGCAGCGTCTGTCTGGATAAAATTCCCGAGGTCAGCCAATTGCGACATTTGAGAATTACGACCTACAGCGCTCACCACCCCCATGGTCGCAGAACGGGTCAGGCCGAAAGGACTACCCACAGCAATCACGATATCGCCTGCACGGAGTTGATCGCTGTTCGAAAAAGTAATCGGGGTGAGGTTGGTGGCATCGATCTTGAGCACGGCAACGTCTGTGCGCACATCACCGCCAACCTTGCGGGCGATGTAGGTTTTACCAGCTTTGCCCAAGCTCACTTCAATCTTATCAGCCCCTTCAAGCACGTGGTTATTGGTGAGGATGTAACCATCGGCGCTCACAATCACTCCCGACCCCAGTCCCAAGGGGGTGCTTTGCTCGCGCTTGCGGCCGCGGAATTTTCCGCCGTCCCTGCCGTCCTTGCCGCTCTCTCCATCCCGCCCGCCGTCCTTCCCAGCCTCACTTTGCTGTTCGGTTTCACCGCGCTCCTGTCGCTCTTGCCCGCCCTGGCCACGTCGTTTTTGGGGCGGTGTATTCGGATTTTGAGGGCGACCAGAAGGATTTTCCTCCTCTGGGATACCAAAAAACTTACGAAACATCGGGTCATCGAACAGCGGATGTCCGGAGAGGGCGTTAGGACCCTCGCCCCGTTTTGTAGTTTGGGAGGTATTGATTGTTACGACGCTCGGGGAGACTTTCTCCACGATTGGCGCGTAGGTAGGGGTCCCAGAGGGAAGGGGCGTGCCATCGAACTTCAATTCAGGAACCGCCTGCCCCTCTGGATCTGCCGCTTGAAGCGTAAACGTAGAGGATCCTAATAAAAGCACAGCGGCGCCGACGGCCAAAAACCGTAACGCGCGCCTTATTTGAATGTTGGGAGCAACCATTTCGCCCTCCATGTGAATTTTAACGTTAAGTTGATCCGAAGACCTTACACGATCCAAACAAAAGTGAAGAGGGTGGAGGGAAGATGTGGAGGTGCGGCGCAGATTCATGGGTTTCATAAACAGTTTCTGGGAAGTCTGACAACAAATCGGGCAGAAGCGTTCAAATCAAAGCCGACGACTCTCTGCGCTAAAGGAACTTTTAAGACTAAAGAACATTGAAAATGAGCGCACTACAAGTAGTGCCTTCTAAACTGATAAAACTGTCTAATTGCACGGATGGGTTCAACTGATGGGGTCTTGCACGATTTCAATTCGCTGCCTTAGGAAAAACCCAACGCGTCACACTCTTGGCTACGTATGAATCAGTCCCAAAGTTTGGGAAAAATAACGCACCGCAAAAATATGCGTGGCTGAAGGAATTAGCTGCACTGCGTTTTGAGCGGCATTGACCTGTTCCACACAGACAAAACGCTGCCAATCAGCATCGTCCAAATCCGCTAGGGCCGCAGCTTTAGCAATCCACGGATTCCACACCACGCTGCTGAGGGAACCCTGTTTTTCAAAAATAATCTCTCGACCCGCCGCAGGATCTTCCAACACACAAGTCGCAGCTGTATCTAAATAGAGTCGGTCGGTTTCGGCGGCGAATGTCACAGCAGATGCAGAGTCGATCTTTCGCTGCAAGTGGTCGGATTTATCTATGTAAGAGGCGCCTTGCAGCCCCGAAACCCTAGCCTGCCCAACATCCTCAACCGGAAAGTAAGGGTGCAACGCCTGCTCAAAAGAAAAAGCCTCATGTCCCGTGTTCTCCACAGTCCAACGAATTTCCAACGCGGCACCCAAAGTGAACTCCAACTTCAAGCGGAATGCATACGGCCAAACTGACTGAGTTTCGGCATCGGAAACAAAGGAAAAACAGACTTTCGCTGCGCCCACATCAGGGACTTCGATGGAATCAATCGTCCATGGGCGGGTGCGAACCAATCCATGCATGGGAGCCTCCGGATGGCCTTCGCGTGGACCGAACCAAGGAAAAATAACGGGGATACCGCCGCGGACCGCCTTACCGGGAGCAAAGTGAGATTTCCTGCTCACAAACAGAAGAGGCGCCTGATCTTTCGGCGTGAACTCGATAAGATGGGCGCCCTGAATGGCGAACTTCGCGGAACCAAAATTACCTTTCAAAAGAATCAGCGGAAGTCCTTCTTCAGAACTAATTGTCGTGATTTTCGGTAGCGATTGCCAATGCGAGTAGTCTGCTTGAATCATAAAACTAGATACCAATAGGAAACACCAATGAGGATGTCATCTTTACGGAGATAGATATCACCAGCACATCTCCAGCAAAGGTTGCCACTTGACGGAGTAGATCTCGAACCTTGTGCAGTTTAGTTGAGTCATTACAGTTCAAAAATGAAGCCATCCACCCGATCTGCACTAATTCTGGCAAGTTTCGCCATAACGGGAATTGGTTTGTCCATTCTTTGGGTGGCAAAAGAAGCGCGCCGTGTGGGCAACCAAGGTCAGACGCGGAGGGCATTACAGGGGCCTCTGGGTGTGGATATGGCTTGGATCCCCGCCGGTAAGTTCACAATGGGATCGAACGACGGCCAAGCCGACGAAAAACCCATCCATGATGTGAAAGTCAAAGGCTTTTGGATCGACCGCTATACCGTCACTAACGACCAGTTCGCTAAGTTCGTCGACGCTACCCATTATCAGACCACTGCCGAAAAAAAGCCCGAAGCGGCTCAATTTCCGGGTGTGCCAGAGGAAAAACTGGTACCCGGCTCTTTAGTCTTCACGCCGCCGCCCCGCGTGGAAACCCTCAATGACGCCACCCAATGGTGGGCGTATTTGCCGGGGGCAGACTGGCGTCATCCCGAAGGACCGGGTTCCGATTTAAAGGGCAGAGGAACACATCCTGTAGTACATGTCTCTTGGTTTGATGCAGTTGCCTATAGTGAATGGGCAGGAAAGCGACTTCCCACAGAAGCGGAGTGGGAGTACGCAGCTCGGGGCGGTCTGGAGCAAAACCCTTACCCTTGGGGCAGGGAACGGTTTCCAAAGGGAATATGGATGATGAACATCTGGCAGGGGCAGTTTCCGACGGAGAACCTCGGGCAGGACGGATTTAAAGGGACCGCACCGGTGGGATCGTTTCCGCCCAACGGTTACGGGTTGTGCGATATGGCGGGAAATGTGTGGGAATGGTGCTCTGACTGGTACCGCCCCGACTACTATCAAAAGAGTCCCCACGACAATCCTCAGGGGCCCCAGGACAGTTACGACCCGGAGGAACCTGGGATGCCCAAGCGCGTTGGGCGTGGCGGCTCATATCTCTGTAGTGATCTGTATTGCAAAGGGTACCGCCCTAGTGCTCGGCAAAAAACATCTCCAGACACGAGCTTATCCCACACTGGGTTTCGGTGCGCCAAAGACGCGCCCGCTCCGTAAACGGGCAATCGCTGATCACGTCTAACGCTTGGGTAGCGAGCAGTTCGCAAAACGTAAACCGCCCTCGAACCCCTCGCAGCGCCCCTGGATCTCCACAACCACGCCGCGTTGCACCCTAAGCGCCGGAACGTCACCGTTGACATGCGCCACCACGTAGAAAACGTTTTGCGCCGAACGTTCCTCGCGAACACGGAACTCGGGGGACTGGAACGCACAATCCACCAGCGAACCATCTGTGCCGCCGAACAAAACCAACACACCGTTGGATGGATCCTTCGCATCAGGGCGAACACCAGCGACACGTCCACGCAAGCTGAGCTTCACTCCTTTGTAAATTTTATCGGCCCGCTCCTTTGCCGACTGATAAGCCATAGAAACCTCATCAGCAGTTACCTGCGCCCCCCCCGTGAGGCGCTGTGCAGGCGCACCCGCGTCCTGCAACCGTTGAATAGAATTCCGTACTTCGAGCGCCTCATCCAATTTTCCTCCGACCGTAAGAGCTTTTTTCATCTCGACCAATCGAGGCACAACATCCTGCACAATCTGGGTCACCATCTCGGTCTGTTTTGCTAGAAGTTCCAATTGAGCCTCGCGGAGCAGCCGAGGTTCCTCCAAAAGATGCCGCGAATCCAAAGGCAGCTCGACCTCCGCCCCCAACCGCCTTTCCTCGTTACGCACCAAGAGCGCGCTTTCCAAATCAGCGGCCTTCTGAAAAACAGTCCGCAATTCGAGCAACCTCTTCTCGTAACGATTTCCAATTTCAACGCGCACTTCACGAATCCGACGCTCACAGCGCTCCACCTCGGCTTGAACGGCGTCAGAAGAAGTTGACTGCGCATGAAGACGTTGTGGTCCGCACACGGAGACAGCCGCTAGGAGCAAACCTAAAACTGCGCGATACATAAGGGAACCTGACATGGTCCTTATTTGCTCAAATTAAAAGCATTCCGCAAACTCGAAAAATATGATGCCGCAGCTGCGCATCTCAAAAAGATGCCAACAAATCTTGTGGTGCGCCCAAATCTCGAAAATAAGACTTAAGCATGGCAGCATCGAGAAAAGTCACCCACCCTTCAAAAGGAGAATTAGCATACCAGTTCGCCAAAAATCGTTACGCTGATTTTGGCGTGGACATCGACTTAGCGATGCAACGGCTTTCCGCTATCCCGATTTCAATCCACTGCTGGCAGGGCGACGACGTTGGGGGCTTTGAAAACTCGGGCGAAACACTCGGAGGAGGAATCGCAGTGACTGGGAACTATCCAGGCAAAGCCCTAACCTCCAAACAGCTACGTAACGATTTGGAAAAAGCTTTATCCTTAATCCCGGGAAAGCATCGAGTAAACCTGCACGCCAATTACGGGGAATTTAGCGGCAAACGCGTTGACCGTGACGCCATTGAACCAGCACATTTTAAAGACTGGATTGATTGGGCGAAGTCTCACCAGCTTGGCTTGGATTTTAACCCCACTTTCTTCTCTCACCCCAAAGCGGCGGACGGGTTCACACTCTCACACAAGCACAAAGGCACTCGGAAATTTTGGATAGAACACGGCAAGCGCTGCCGTGAAATTGGCGCAGCAATGGGAAAAGCCCTTGGCTCCACCACCATTACAAACTTCTGGATTCCAGACGGCTACAAAGACACGCCAGCAGACCGCGTGGGCCCTAGAGAGCGATTAGAGCAATCCTTGGACGAGATTTTCACGACAAAGCTCAAAAATAACCTCGATGCCGTAGAGCCAAAACTTTTTGGAATCGGTTCTGAAAGTTACGTCGTTGGCTCTTCTGAATTCTACCTCGGCTACGCTGTCTCGCGGCAAAAGGCCTTGTGCCTAGACGCTGGCCATTTTCACCCCACCGAATCTGTTGCGGACAAAATTTCGAGCGTGCTGCAGTTCGTCCCAGAAGTGCTCCTGCACGTGAGCCGCGGCGTACGCTGGGACAGTGACCATGTGGTGACCCTCACAGACGATGTCATTGCGATTGCGAGAGAAGTCGTGGCGGGCGGTTTTCTCAAAAGAGTCCACATCGGACTGGACTATTTTGATGCGAGCATCAACCGCGTTGCCGCTTGGGTGATCGGCACGCGGGCGTTGCAACGCGCTCTTTTGAGCGCACTGCTCGAACCGACCGAGGCATTGCAACAGTGTGAATTAGACGGTGATTTTACCAGTCGCTTGGCACTTCAAGAAGAGCTCAAAGCACTCCCCTCGGGACTTGTATGGGAGGTTTTCTGTGCGCAGCAAAACGTGCCCACAGGCGCGGATTGGATTGCGGAAGTGCGCCAGTACGAGGCCGACGTTCTCTCCCTACGCGGCTAACCCTAGCCCTCGCCAACCAGACTCGGCATGATCAGCGCCCCCCTACTTCGACTCACAAAAATTACAAAATCCTTTGGTGCTGTTCGCGCACTAAAGGGGGTGTCTTTTGAACTAAACTCGGGCGAAGTGCATGCACTGTTGGGCGAGAATGGAGCTGGCAAGTCGACGTTAATTAAAGTCATCACAGGCGCACACAAACCAGACGGTGGAACCTTGGAAATTGCTGGCTCTCAAGTGAGCGATCTCACGCCTACGAGGGCTCGGGAGCTGGGCATCGCATGTATCTACCAGCAGCCCGCACTGTTTGCAGAATTGAGCGTGGCAGAAAACATTGGGCTGCGTCTAGAATGCGGGGCTACCTTCGGTTGTGTTAACTGGAAAAAACTCCACGCTAACGCATTGCGTCTTCTAAAACAGATCGGTGCAGAGATCGATCCTGAGGCACTGGTGCGCTCGCTTTCGATGCCACAACAACAGCTCGTCGAAATTGCCTGCGCCCTCGGCTCTGGTGCCAAAACCGTCATCATGGACGAGCCCACAGCGTCGCTCACTCGGACCGAGCAGGAGCTACTTTTTGGAGTCGTCCACACACTCAAAGCTTCCGGGGCGGGTATTGTTTACATATCCCATCGCCTCGAAGAAATTTTCGCACTCGCGGACCGAGTCACCGTTCTCCGCGATGGAGAAAGCATTTCGACCCAAGCAGTTCGCGACCCCGAAGGAGTAGTGCTGATTTCGGAGACGGAATTAATCAGCCTGATGGTGGGGCGTCCAGTGAGCGCACTGTATCCTCCGAAAGCTAAAGTTACCGGTGAACCCGTGCTGGAGTTGTGCGCCGTGGGCTGCAAGGAAAGTGGTGTAGAGGAGGTCAGCCTGACGGTTCATGCCGGAGAAGTTTTGGGATTGGCGGGCCTCGTAGGGGCGGGGCGCACGGAGCTTGCGCGGATTATTTTTGGGATTACACCGGCGGACAGCGGCACCATGGCGCTCAACGGCGCGCAGGTGCGGGTCCTCAGCCCGAGGCACGCAGTTGAGCTTGGAATCGGCTATGTGCCCGAGGATAGAAGGCGACACGGGCTGATTATGCAAATGCCCATAGACCAAAACATGACGATGGCGGTGCATCCTAAAATTTTCCCAAACAGTCTACTAAACTTCCGTGCAGAAACCGCCATCGGAGTCCACTTCATAGAAAAGCTGGGGATCAAGGCCTCTGGCCCAGCCGCGCTCGGGGGAAGTCTCAGCGGGGGAAACCAGCAGAAGGTTTCTCTGGCGCGCTGGCTTGCAACCCAGCCCAGCCTACTAATTTTAGACGAGCCTACTCAGGGCGTCGACGTGGGTGCTAAAAGTGAGATCCACCGACTTATCCGAGAGCTGGCCAATGAGGGAATGGGGGTGCTTCTTATCTCCAGCGACTTACCCGAGGTACTAGGCTTGAGTGACCGCATCGCGGTCATGCGCGGTGGACGGCTTGTTGATACATTGGACAGCACACAGGCCACAGCTACGAGCGTGATGGCCGCAGCCCTTCGCTCCGCATGAAGCGTTACTCTCGTGAACTAACGGTTGCGATAGCGTTGAGTGCCTTACTCGTATGGCTTGCTATTTTCGCCCCTCACTTTTTCCAACCCCAACCGCTGCTCGCCCGACTAACGGCTCAAGTGCCGGTTCTCGTGCTCACTATTGGCATGTCAGTGGTCATTATCAGCCGACAAATCGACATCTCCGTAGGCTCCCAATTTGGCGTTTGTGCGGTCGTTGCCGGACTGACTTCAGCAGCGGGGGCGCCTCTGAGCTTGGCGCTCATTGCAGCGACCCTCACGGGAACGGCGATGGGAGCACTGAACGGTTTTTTAGTAGCATGGCTCGGCTTGCCAAGCATCGTGGTGAGTCTAGCTACAATGGTTACTTGGGCTGAGGTACTCCGCCTTTTTCAACAAGGCCGGTTTATTAATTTACCGGCGGGAGTACAATGGTTCGGCTTCTCCCAATTCGTCGGCCAAGCTTCGCTTCTATTTTTCGCCCTCGGCCTCTTGGGCGCTATGGCATACTTCCTCAAAAACCGAACTGGGGGCCGCCACTTTTACGCGGTTGGCTCGGATTCGGAAGCCGCTCGATTGGCTGGAATTAATCCAAAGGGAGTGACGATGCTCTCTTTCGTCCTAATGGGAACGCTCACCGGACTTGCGGCTTTTTGCAACATGGTTCAATCACCTCAGGTCGACCCGAAGTGCGGTGTGGGACTCGAAATGAAAGCCATCGCTGCGGCGGTAGTGGGTGGGATTGCTGTCACGGGTGGCCGGGGTGGATTATGGGGTGCTTTCTTCGGCCTTCTGCTATTGGCAACCATCAATCCTGCACTAACTTACATGCACATAGATGCCTACTGGGAAAAAGCGATTCAAGGGCTCGTTATCCTGTTGGCTGTGATTGCTGACGGCCTCCGCACCAAACGTTCCGCCGCGTAACCATGAACGCCTTGCCCGCCCCAACTAAACGCCATTGGGTACGCCACGAAACACTGCTCCTGCTAATGCTGTTTGCGGAGACCACTTACTTTTTTTACTTCGCACGAAACTTCGGAACGGCGGATAACATCAGCAACATTGTTCGGCACTCCGCTGAAATGGGTCTACTGGCTCTGGCCATGATGCCCGTCATTTTAACCGGAGGCATTGATTTGTCGGTCGGTTCACTCATGGGCTTGTGCGCCGTTATTTTCGGAGTCCTCACCCATGATTGGCACTGGACGACATTACAAGCTGTCGCAGCAACGCTCCTCGCCGGCCTGTTTGCGGGCGGATTCAACGCGGCGCTCATTGCGTTCCTTCGCCTTCCACCGCTGATTGTCACGCTTGGTACTTTTTCGCTGTATCGCGGATTGGCTGAAGCCACGACACAGGGCACAAAGATCTACCGCTCCTTTGATCCGGATTTTTTGAATCTTGGAGATCAGCATTTTTTTGCACTACCCATTCAGGCTTGGATCTTCGCTTTGGGTGCACTTTTTTTCTGGGTACTGGTGCACCGCACAACACTGGGAAGGAGCTTCCGAGCAATCGGCTTCTCTCCCGAGGGAACCCTCTATGCGGGCATCCCAGTAGAGCGCCGCACCGCCATGCCTTACGTGCTAGCGGGACTCACCGCAGCCATCGCAGCCTTGCTTTTCACAGCTCGACTGCATCAAGCCCGCGCAGATGCGGGAACGGGCTACGAACTCGCCGCCATCACAGCCGTCGTGTTAGGGGGCACAAGCATCTTTGGTGGAATCGGCTCTGTGCACGGGACACTCTTTGGGATCGCGGCAATCGCAGTACTTAACAATGGGATCGCCCGAGTGCCCGGTGTGCTGAAGGCAGGAGTTGGAGGTGAATTAGCCTCGATGCTGACTGGGGCCCTCCTTTTAATTGCGCTCGCAGCGCCCATTCTCACAAGGTTCATTACTCGAGGGCGCGCGACACAAACCTGAGAGTTTAGCTCCCAATCAGCTGCCTTGATATTCCCCACCTCCCGACTCTTATGAAACGCTCTCAATTTATCCCCGCCCTCTTGGCACTGCCCTTTACACTACTGATGAGCTGTGAGAAGTCCTCTGCTCCAGTCGGCGCAGACCATCCAAAAGCCGCTAAGAAACTGACTATTGCTTTCCTGCCTAAAAGCAAGGGTAACAGCTATTTCATAGCATGCGAGAAGGGGGCACGGGAAGCCGTTCAGGAACTCGGAGCGGAGTTACTTTTTGACGGTCCCACCAACACCGATCCGGCGAAGCAAAATGAAATCGTCGAGAACTGGATGACTCTGGGCGTTGATGTCATAGCGGTAGCTTGTGAGAATCGCGAAGGCATCGCAGGGCCGCTGAAACGAGCGCAGGAAAAGGGCATCAAGATCGTCACATTCGACAGCGATACGACGCCGGATGCGCGTTCTTTTTTTGTGAACCAAGCGACACCGCAAGGCATTGGGGAGGCGCTAATGGATGAGGCAGCACGTCTGTGCGCAGAAGAGGGTGAATTCGCTATTATTACTGCCACACTCACTGCGGCGAACATGAACGAATGGCGCAAATTTATCGAGGCGCGCCTTGCGGAGAGATATCCCAAAATGAAGCTCATCGACACGAAGCCCTGCGATGACCAAAAGGACAAGGCGCAAGCGGAGACGACCAATCTGATAAGCGCCAACCCGAATTTAAAATGCATCATGGCGATTTGTTCGCCTGCCGTTCCAGGTGCAGCCGAAGCGGTGAAGCAGGCGGGCAAGGCTGGAATCGTAAAAGTAGTGGGCCTCGGTTTACCTTCCGAGAACAAGGCCTATTTGAAAGATGGCGTCACTCAAAGTGTGATACTCTGGAGGGTTGCCGACCTTGGTTATCTGACCATCCAAGCGGCTTATGCAGTTGGCACTGGAGCCCTTGAGGTAGGAAGCAAATCTATCCACGCTGGTAAGTTAGGAGAAATCCAAATCGACGGCACCTCCATTATCTTAGGTAAGCCATTTGTCTTCACTAAAGACAACGTCGACCAATTCGATTTCTAACCAAATTATTGGACCACCCCGCTCACTTTTGTTCCCTCCAATTAACCGCAAACTTAAGTCACTCGAATCTTCCTCTTTCGCCAAATGCGCCTGCGCCTTTTGCTGCTGCTTCTTCCCTGCTCTGCGTTTGCCGGCGGCCTTTCGCCCGAGAACCTTCGTTGCGAGTACCTCGAGCGCCCTCTCGCTGTGGAGGACCCACAACCGCGATTGAGTTGGAGCCTGTCAGGAAACGAACCGCACCAAAAACAACTGGCCTGGGCGGTGCGTGCCGCATCTAGTCTCGATAAACTCCACTACAATCGCCCCGATCTATGGGACTCAGGCAAAATCAACGGTGCTTCTACCTCCCAAATTCCTTACTCTGGCAGAGTATTGAAAACCGGACAGCAAGTTTTCTGGCAAGCCAAAGTATGGGACAAAGACGGGGCTGAATCTGAATGGAGCAGTCCTTCCACTTGGCGTAGCGCCCTCGATGAGAAGCAAGACTGGGTGGGAACGTGGATTGCAGCGAAGGACGAAACACCGCCACATCAGGATCCCAATTCACTTTACTTACCACCCGCAAAGTACTTCCGCAAAGAGTTTGAAATCGCAAAGACCGTTCGCCGAGCGACGGCCTACCTCAGCGCCCTCGGTAATGCAGAGTTGCACTTTAACGGTTCCCCCGCCTCGAAGGCCTACTTCCTCCCCGGTTGGTCAGATTATCGCCAACGCGCATACTACCGCGCCCTCGACGTCACCGCTCTTCTAAAGCCAGGAGCAAACACGTTTGGCGCAGTGCTGACGGATGGCTGGTATGCGGGCTACGTTGGCTACGGATTGCTTGTGGGGTACGGCCCCTACAAAACTGGGCGTGCCATGTACGGGAAAGCCCCCGCTCTTTTGGCCCAGATCAACGTGGAGTTCGAAGACGGCACACGCAAAATTATCGGCACCGACGCGAGCTGGAAGGTGACAGCTGAAGGCCCTGTACGCGAAGCAGATCTCCTCATGGGAGAAAGCTACGATGCCCGCAAAGAGCTCTCAGGTTGGGACTCCTCCGGTTACAATGCGTCCAGTTGGGAGTTTGCTATTCCAGCGGAGAAAAACCCCCATTTCAAAGCTCCATTTTTTGATAATTGTGGGGAGCGCGAGATTGACCTCGGCTTTCATAAACCCATCAAGCTTCAATCCTACACAGGTCCCCCAATCGAGGTTACTGAAGTCCTCACTGCCAAGGCTATTTCAGAGCCAACTCCTGGAGTTTATATTTTTGATTTCGGCACAAACTTCGCTGGATTCGTTCGCTTAAAAATCAAAGGAGAGGCTGGCTCCAAAGTGCAACTTCGTTATGGCGAAATGCTCCACCCAGACGGAACTCTGATGACCGAGAACCTCCGTAAAGCGCGAGCCACGGACTTTTACACGCTCAAAGGTGCGCCCGAAGGCGAGGAATGGAACCCGTCGTTCACCTACCACGGATTCCAGTATTGCGAGGTGAGGGGTCTCAACTCGCGCCCAAACTTGGAGGCAATTACAGGATTAGTGATCCAGTCCAACACTCCGCAAACGAGCACATTTGAGTGTTCTGACAACGTAATTAACCAGCTCTACAACAACATTGTACGGACTCAGCGTTCCAATTTTTTAGAGGTGCCCACAGATTGCCCACAGCGCGACGAGCGCCTTGGGTGGCTCGGGGACGCACAAATTTATGTCCGCTCGGCGACGTACAACGCCGATGTTTCAGCGTTTTTTACCAAGTGGCTTGATGATGTGGAGGAGGCGCAGCGTCCTTTCGGCGCGTATCCAGATTACGCCCCCTACCCCATGGGCCATGGAGAACCCGACAAGACGTTTGGAACCGCTTGGATGGACGCTGGCATCATCTGCCCATACACGATTTGGAAAGTCTATGGGGACACGCGGATTATCGAGCGTCACTGGGCGTCGATGCGCAAGTTTATGGGCTTCCGCGAAGCCATCAGTCCAAACCATCGAGGCGTCTCGATTGGTAATGCCTGGGGCGACTGGCTAAATCTGAAGGATGCAACGCCTCTGGAATATATTGATGCAGCTTACTTTGCGCACACAGCCGTACTAATGGCGGAAATGGCCGAGGCCACGAACAGGCCCGCAGAGGCGCGTCACTTCCGGCAGACGTTCGAGAATGTTAAAAGGGCCTTTGTGGAAAACTACCTTGGCAAGACCGGCGCGCTGAATGTGTCGTCCCAAACCGCCTGCGCGTTGGCATTGCAGTTCGATTTAGTCCCCGAACAAAACCGCGGCGCCGTGGTGCGACAACTCCTCCAACTCATCGAGGATGCTGGCTTTAAAATGACCACCGGTTTTCTTGGCACCAAGTTGCTGCTACCCGCCCTCACTGCGGCAGGCAAACAAGCTCTGGCGCTAAGACTTTTCCAAAGCAGAGAGTTTCCCTCCTGGGGTTATCCGGTGGTCAACGGAGCCACCTCCGTGTGGGAGCGATGGGACAGCTTCACGAAGGAAAACGGATTTGGGGGCAAGAACAATGCGGCGATGAATTCGCTTAGCCACTACTCGTTTGGAGCGGTGGTCCAATGGATGTTCCAATCCCTCGCGGGAATCGATACTGACGGCCCAGGATACCATAAACTCCTTCTCAAGCCCGCCAATCCATTCGCCTATTCCGTCGGCGCAAACGAGCCGATCCACTGGGTACGCGCCTCCTATCGCGCCCCGACTGGTTTAGTGAAGACGGAATGGAACTTAAAAGCCGGTATATATTCTTACTCCGTGGATGTGCCCACTAACACTACCGCTACCCTCCACCTCCCTTCACGAGCCCTTGATGCAGTCACCGTAAATCATCAAGCATTGGATGCCGCCGACGGCGTGAAATTCATTCGATTCGATGAAGGAGTCACCGTGTGCACGCTCGAACCCGGCAGCTACCATTTTGTTTCCCAACTTGCAGAATGAATCGACACTTGGAGCCGTTGATAACAAATTCCTGCTGCGTTCGGCATTCGTCTCCGGAAAGCAGGGAGTGCGCTTGCATGCTTGAGGTTTACAACCACGGCAACAGCGGCTTGGTCAATACGGCGCGCATCCAAAGAGTCAGACCGACAAGTCAATCGTTCCCGATCCTTTCATGAGCGCCATTCAGACCCACCTCGCAGTAGACATCGGCGCCGAGAGCGGACGAGTGATGGCCGGCCTCTGGGATGGACACCGTATCCGGTTGCAGGAAATTCATCGCTTCGCAAACAGCGCGGTCGCGGTGGGAGCTTCCCTGCGCTGGGATCTGTTACACCTTTGGAAAGAGGTCAGAGATGGCCTCTCGTTAGCGGGCTCTGGAGCCGCACTTCAGACGGAAGTACGATCGGTGGGCGTGGACACTTGGGGCGTGGACTACGTTCTACAAGATTCTCATGAAGAATGGCTTGGCCTTCCATACAGCTACCGAGATATTCGGACACAAGGATTAGTTGAGGAACTTTGCGCCCTGCTTCCGAGACAAGAAATCTTTTCTGAAAGCGGCCTCCAATTTTTAGAAATCAATACGCTGTGCCAGCTTCTCGCAGCCCAGCGCAGCCACCCTCATCTGTTGGCACAGGCGCGCCGACTCCTCATGATTCCAGACTGGCTGCATTGGGCACTGAGCGGGGCCGCCGTTGCGGAATTTTCGAACGCGACAACTACGCAGTTTCTACATCCCAAAACAAAATCATGGTCCACCGGCCTGTTGGACAAGTTGGGAATCCCTTCTCACTTTTTGCCGGAAATTGTCTCCCCCGGCACGGATCTCGGTGCACTCCGCCCCTCCGTCGCAGCCGATTCTGGGCTCGCTAAAACCCGCGTTATCGCGCCCGGAACGCACGACACTGCCTCGGCCGTTGTTGGGGTTCCGGCCGCCGCACTTGGCTTCGGGCGCTGGGCCTACATTAGCTCGGGCACTTGGTCGCTGGTGGGGGTAGAAATTTCCGAAGCGAACCTCAGTGAAGCCGCGCTCCAGCACAATTTCACAAATGAAGGGGGAGTCGACGGCACTTACCGCCTCCTGAAAAACGTAGTGGGCATGTGGCTGTTGCAACAATTAAAGCGTGCTTTTGATGCTGCTGGCAGCAAACACACTTACGCCGACCTCGTACAATTAGCAGCGCAAGCCACCCCTCTCCGCTCTCTGATTGATCCCGACGCCGCCGAGTTTCTACGCCCCACCAATATGGTCGAGGCGATCCAAAGATACTGTCGCCGATCCGGCCAGCCCGTTCCGGATACAGAGGGCGCGCTGGTGCGATGCGCACTAGAAAGTCTCGCCATGAAATACAGCGAGATTTTGAAGTCCTTGGAAGCCATTACAGGAGAGCGAATTGAAGTCATCCATATCGTCGGAGGAGGAAGTCGCAATGCTCTTCTAAATCAATTCACGGCCGATGTTTGCCAGCGCCCCGTGGTGGCTGGTCCAGTCGAGGCGACTGCCTTGGGCAATGTTTTATGTCAGGCTCGCGCACTTGGGGAACTGCATTCACTCGCCGAAATACGCTCTGTAATTAGAGAATCCTTCTCGCATGAAATGAGAGATTTTCAACCAAACGCAGACAGTCTTGCAGAATGGGAGGATGCTGCTGCACGATTGAGGCTTCTCTGGGTTTAGGCCTCCAGCGCTTTTACCCCGAGAAACCGTCCCACCCCACTCAGCTCCTGAAAGTAAATAAACTAAACCACATCAATTAAATGAGTCATTTTGAGCATGTAAACTTTCTTTGGGACGACGCCAAGGCTGCCTCCTTGGATCCAGTCGAGCGTTTGGTCTACCGCTCCAATCTTTTGGGCAGTGATCAACGCATCACCAATACCGGCGGGGGTAATACCTCTTCAAAGCTCCCCGATATCGACCCACTCACGGGCCGTGCGGTGGAAGTGCTTTGGGTCAAAGGCTCCGGTGGAGATCTTCGCACCAGCAAGCGCGAGAACTTTTCTTCTCTATACCAAGAATCCCTGCTCCAGCTCCAGTCCAACTACGCAACACGCACTGACAAGGGGCTGAAGTCCAAAGCTGAAGACGACATGGTTGGGATGTACACACACGCCACTTTCAACCTCAATCCCAGAGCGTCTTCCATCGACACGCCTCTGCATAGTTTCCTTCCCGGCAAGCATGTAGATCACATGCATCCCAATGCAATCATCTCGATTGCTGCATCGAAAAACTGCGAGAGGCTCACCAAAGAAATCTTCGGTGGCACCATGGCTTATGTTCCGTGGATGCGCCCCGGTTTTGAACTTGGCTTGGCGATGCAGGCCATCTCCAAAGAACACCCTGAGCTCAAGGCGATCATGATGGGCCAACACGGCTTCATTTCTTGGGATGATGACGAGAAGGTGTGCTACACCCGCACTCTTGAATTCATTGAAAAGGCGGCGCTCTTTATTGAAAAAAATTACGCAGCCAAGGGAGGACACGCAACTGCCTTCGGCGGAGCAAAGCACCAAACCCTTCCCGAGGCGCAACGCCATGCCGCCTTTGCCGCCGTGCTGCCTTGGTTGAGGGGGCAGGTCAGTCAGCACAACCGCTTCATTGGCACCATCCAAGAAGACGAAGCCATCCTGCGCTTTGTGAACTCAAAGGACGCCGCGCGCCTTGCGGAACTCGGGACGAGTTGTCCGGACCATTTCCTGCGTACAAAGATCAAACCACTTTACGTGGACTGGGACGCAGCAAAAGGCGATGTGAGCGAACTCAAGGCTTTGCTTGCTTCCGGCCTCACAAAGTACCGTGAGGACTACGCAGGATACTACAACCGGTGCAAGCACCCGAATTCGCCCGCCATCCGGGATGCAAATCCCACAGTCATTTTGATTCCAGGGCTAGGCATGATCGCTTGGGGCAAGGACAAAAGTGAGTCCCGCGTCACCGCAGAGTTTTACAACTGCGCAGTGGAGGTGATGCGCGGAGCCGAAGCTATTGATGAGTATATTGCTCTACCCCAGCAAGAAGCGTTTGACATCGAATACTGGCTTTTGGAGGAGGCAAAGTTAAAGCGCATGCCGGCCGAAAAGGAATTGGCCCGTCAAGTGGTCGTTGTCATTGGGGCTGGCAGCGGAATCGGAAAGGAAACCGCGCATCGTATTGTGAAGGAAGGCGCGCACTTGGTGTGCGTGGATCTCAAACAAGAGACCGCGGCAGCGACCGCAAAGGAAATCACGGACAAGCTTGGACACGGAATCGGCGTGGCTGGATCCGGTTTGAGCGGATGTGGCCCAGCCATTGGCCTTGGAGCGGACATCACCAATCGTGCGAGCATCCGGGAGATGCTGGACCAGGTGTCACTCGCGTATGGTGGCTTTGATTCAATTTGTGTGACGGCTGGGATATTCGTTGCAAGCGATACGACAGGACACATCCCCGACTCAGGCTGGGATTTGACGTTTAAGATCAACGTTACTGGAAGCTATCTTGTTGCTGATGAAGCCTCAAAGACTTGGAAAGACCAAGGGCTCCGAGGCAACCTCGTCCTTACTACCAGCGCGAATGCAGCCGTTGCTAAGAAAGGTAGCCTCGCCTATGACACGTCCAAGGCCGCAGCAAACCATCTCGTGCGCGAACTTGCCATGGAACTCTCACCTCTAGTGCGCGTCAACGGCGTTGCGCCTGCGACGGTGGTTCAGGGCAGTGCGATGTTCCCACGCGACCGCGTGATTGGCTCTCTGGCGAAGTACCACATTCCTTACGCGGAGGACGAAGCCACTGACTCCCTTGTGAGTAAGCTTGCGCAGTTCTATGCGGATCGTACGCTCACAAAGTCGCCGATCACTCCCGCAGACCAAGCCGAAGCATACTTCCTCCTAGTATCCAAGCGCTTAAGCAAAACTACCGGACAGATCCTCACAGTCGACGGCGGACTGCACGAGGCTTTCCTACGTTAAGATAGCAACCATCAAGAAAGGGGGCGGAGCCTGAGTGCGCCGCCCCTTTTTTATTCACCTCATTGAGTGCGAAGTTTTTCAATAGCTGGCTCTGGGACAACGGACGCTTTGTCCAAAGTGAAGGACTACCGTTCACTGATCGGGGCGTTCGCTTTGGCATGTCTGTTTTCGAAACTGTGCGTGTCGTGTGTGGGCGGGCGCAATTTTGGACGGAGCACACAAATAGGCTGAAAACAGCAGTCACGCTGTGCGGTTTACAGGTTCTTGACGAGGCTTTGGAAAAAGCCAAGGAACGCCTCCTGACAGAGGACCTGAATGGCGTGGCGAGACTGTACGTCACCGCGGGCGACGGAGGACCTGAGACAGTTGTCACTCAAAGCCGTGTGGCCCTTCTCGTTGAGGAACGAGCGCGCAATCTGCCCAACGGTTACTCCCTGACAGTTTCCGATCAAATACACCTGCCACTTTTCGGCGGGCTTAAGACGGCGAACTATTGGAAACATGCTGAGAGCCTGCGGATGGCAAAGCTGCTCGGTGCCGACGAAGCCTTGTTGTGCGGAACGTCCGGTTTGGTCATCAGCGCGTGTATGGCAAATGTCTTCCTGCGCACCTCAAAGGGTTGGCACACCCCCCGCCTCGCCAACGGTGCGAGGGACGGAGTCGTTCGCAACTGGGTACTGGAACGATTTCGCGTCGCCGAAGCTGACATTCACGCGACAGCATTGGACGAAGTCGACGCGGGGTTCCTTACGAGCAGTTGGCTCGGCGTGATGCCTATCAACTTTTTGGCGGGGCGTGAGTTAGAGCAGAGCTCGCAGGTTCTGGCTCTTCGTAACGCCTTTGAGGGCGAGGGCACTTCAGAAAACCTGTAAACGCGAGAGACCGGACGCAACTAACTCTCGATAATATTCATCTCCACGGGATCCACTTGGACTCCCAAGGATTCCAGCCAAGCCACGGCCTTGGCAATCTCCTCGGATTCGCCTTCAAGCGAAAGCGAGATGATTCCGACCTCTGCATTCACGCTCGCCTGACGAATGTTGGTCACCACGGCGAACTCACGAGCAAGCTCGTACACCAGCGGACGAGTCACAAGGTGCTGTGGGAAAACCAACCAAAAACGGGTGAGTTGTGTGGCCATGTTCTTAGCATAACCGGTGGGCTAGCCTCCGGCAATCGCTGGCACGATAGAGATTTCGTCTGTGTCCTTTACTGGAGTCGCACTCTCCTCGAGAAAACGAATGTCCTCATCGTTGACGAAGACGTTTACAAAACGGCGCACCTGACCGGCGTCATCGCAGATGCGTTCTTTAAGACCGGGAAAGGCTTGATCCAGCGAGTGCAGTACTTCCGCGATAGTGGCGCCGGCGGCTTGGACAACTTCAAGTTCCCCGGTGAGTTTGCGCAATGGGGTTGGTATACGAACAGATGGCATAATTAATTTTAAATAAGTTAGTTAAATGGAAGCAGCCGCAGCATCGGGGGCGTAAATTTTTTCTTCAAACTCACGGAGGTTTGGCGCAATCAGCCGCGGTGCGCCGCATTTACCCACGATAGCCTCCTGGGTTTTCAGTCCATGCCCTGTGATGCAAAGCACAGCGCTATCACCTGCACCGATATGGCCGGACTCGATGAGCTTTCTTGCTCCGGCCACGGTCACACCTCCTGCGGTTTCAGCAAAAATACCCGCGTATTCCGCGAGCATGCGAATCCCTTCGACGACCTCTTCGTCAGTGACATCCTCGGCGGAACCACCGGATTGTTTCATCGAATGGATGGCATAATAGCCGTCTGCAGGCGTTCCAATGGCAAGAGACTTGACGATGGTGTCCGGCTTGGAAACGGGTTTAACAATGTCGGTTCCGCGCTTGATCGCGTGGGAAATCGGCGCACAACCAGAAGCCTGGGTGCCATGCATGTGAAACGGAGTATCCGCGACTATCCCCAACTGGATGAACTCTTTGTAGGCCTTGTGGATTTTGGTGAGAAGAGAACCTGAGGCCATGGGAACCACCGTATGCTGCGGTATGCGCCAACCCAACTGTTCGCAGATTTCAAAGCCCATCGACTTCGAACCCTCCGCGTAATAAGGCCGAAGATTTACGTTCACAAAACCCCAACCGTACTTGCCGGCAATTTCCGAACACAACCGATTCACTTGATCGTAGGCGCCGTGAATTCCGATGACCTGAGTTCCGTAAACGAGTGAACCGAGCACTTTACCTTGTTCTAAGTCAGCGGGAATGAGTACGTAGCTTTTGAGGCCGGCAGCGGCAGCGTTTGCGGCGACGGAGTTGGCGAGGTTTCCAGTCGAGGCGCAGGCGACGACTTCAAAACCCAGTTCCCGCGCACGGCTGAGCGCGACGGATACGACGCGGTCCTTGAAGGACAAAGTGGGATAATTGACCGTGTCGTTCTTGATCCACAGTTCGCGGATCCCGAGAATTTTCGCAAGCCGATCGGCCTTGATCAACGGCGTGAACCCGACCTCCGCGCCGACAGTGGGGTCGCCGTCTATGGGAAGCAACTCGCGATAACGCCACATTGTGTGGGGACGCGACTCGATCACCTTACGAGAAAGCACTTTACCGATGGCTTCGTAGTCGTAAGCCGCTTCCAGCGGACCAAAATCAAAATCGCAAACATGGATCGCCTGCTTGGGATAAAGGCGGCCGCACTCTCTGCACTTTAAGTTACTGAAAAAAGGTGTGGGATTCATAGCACTAAAACTATCCTCAAGAGTGCTGCCATGAAGTGCCCGTCAAGGAAGGAATTCCAGACGGTCCTTCATCTTTTCCCCGAATAAACGGAGCTGGATTTGGCACCTGGTCCCCGAAACCTTTCAAGACGGCAAAGTCTCAAAAAGCATCCGGGCGGTTGCCGTGGCGTCAAAGGGCCAGTCCCTCAGCCACTCTTGATGAAAGTGATTTCATATTAGTAAGGCAGCGACCTCTTTCCCGTCAACCGAGAAAAAATTTACATCAGCAACACTGTGAACTACAGCGATTTCCTACGCAGCCGAAATTGCAACTGATACTGGCGCGGTGTCAGCCCAATCTGCTGATGAAACGCCTTAGTGAAAGCGCTTTGGTCGCAAAAGCCCAAATCTTTGCCCACCTCCGCTATTTGTTGGGTCCCAATTTGTAGAGCTTCGCACGCCGCCTGAATCCGCATTTTTAAAACGAACGCTTGAGGTCCGACGCCGAACGCCTCGATGAATTTGCGCTGTAATTGTCTCGGGGAGAGATGCACAGCGTGAGCCAGAGATTCGACTGAAATGCGTTCACGAAAGTGTGCGCGGATAAAATCAACGGCCTTATCGAGGTTTAAAAAAGGCTGCAGCATCGCCTTGCGGGCTTCGTAGCTGTGGGTCGTGCCCATCAGCCCGATAACACACCCATTTAAATCACGCAACGGCAACTTGTTAGTAACAAACCAATCCGGAATTCCCTGCCGGTTAAAGAACAACTCCACCAAGTTTATCCGTGGCTCGCCGGAACGCAGCACCGCCTCATCATCACGCCGGAAAGCCTCAGCGAGGCGGCTCGGAAACAACTCAAAATCATCTTTTCCAAGAATTTCTGATTCTGACTGAAAGCCGAATCTCTCATAAAAAAGGCGACTTGCACAGACTATCCGATACCCTGAGTCCTTGGCAAAAAATGCAATGTCTGGGAGATGCTCAAACAGCTGATAGATGGGAGTAGTCGGCCCTATTTGGCGCAAAAACGCATCCCTCCAAAGTAATGAACCGGGGGCGCTGGGACTCGGTTCTGAGGTCGAAGGATGCAATTTCTTGCGTGGGGACATAACTAGAATTCTTTAGTAGGTTTTGAACCGTAGCAAGTTTTAGCGGGGAATGTGTGAATTGCGCGGGGTAGCTCCTTGGAGTAGAAGAAAAGTATGTTTAAGGGCGCAAAATCAATTCCCCCTGCGATGCTTTTGGACGCGTATCGGCAGGGAATTTTTCCCATGGCTGAGAGCAACGGAGAGCTTCAATGGTTCTCCCCAGACCCGCGCGGAATTTTGCCCTTGGACGGATTCGTGGTCCCGCATGGGCTTAGGCGGACCTTAAAAAAGGGAGGCTTTGAGGTGCGCTTCAATACGGCTTTCGAGGCGGTCATCGAAGGCTGTGCGAGTCGAGATGAAACCTGGATAGATGATTGTATAAAAGAAAGTTACATGAAGCTTTTCGGGCTCGGCTATGCCTGCTCGGTGGAGACATGGATAAACGGAAAGCTTGTCGGCGGCCTTTACGGAGTTGTTTTGGGAGGAGCTTTTTTTGGTGAATCCATGTTCCACACAGTCACCGACGCCTCCAAGATTGCGCTTCACGCCCTGATGGCACGCTTGAAAGAGCGCGGCTTTGCGCTGTTGGACATGCAGTGGGTGACGCCCCATTTACTGACCTTCGGTGCGAAAGAAATCCCACGTAGCACCTACCTGCGGATGCTGAAGGAAGCTCTGATGTTGAACTGTATATTCGCCCCTTGAAAGAGGAACGCATCCGCTACTTTTCGACTGCGGCGCGGGAAAGTATTCGGCCCGATAGTCGGGCCGCCTGATAGTGTCGCTTTGGATTGGCTGCGAGCTCGCGCTGAAGAATAATGTGCAGCGAGATTAAGGCGGCGCGTTTGCAGGGCCAGAAAAAGGTTCACCCGTGTCCATTTGGTGGTCTAAGGTGTCGCCCCCAAACCCAGAGACATTTTATGGCGACATCCCTGCCGCACAATTCCAACGTCGGTCTATTAGAAGTCAACTACGAGCGCTGGCGCCAAAATCCGGCGACAGTGGATCCTGTGTGGTCCGCCTTTTTCGAGGGCTTCGAACTTGGAAACACATCACCACAACCCAACGGCACAACTCAGCCACCCTCACAGCCGAGACGTAAGGGTGAAAAAAACGCGGACCCGCAGTGGCAGACGAAAGTCGATCAACTCGTTTTGAGCTACAGAAGCTTGGGACATCTCAAAGCACACACGAATCCTCTTTCGGCAAATGGTCCCGAGTCCTCATTGCTCTCTCTCAACAGCCTAGGTTTTTCTGATGCAGATCTTTCCAGCAAGGCAGCTTCGTTGCTTTTCCGCGATGGGACGGAGTTGAAGTTAGGAGAACTAATTCAACAACTTGAGTCCATTTACTGCGGGCATATCGGAGCGGAATTCTCGCACTTAGAAAATCCTGTGACCCGGGAATGGGTGCGGGAAAAGTTCGAGAACGCAGCCTCGCTGGTTGTCCCTGCCGAGACGCAGTTACGCATGATGCACCAGATCCTTTCCGTGGAAAGTTTCGAGAAGTTTCTGCACACCCGTTTCGTGGGGCAGAAACGCTTTTCCATCGAAGGAGGTGAGTCCCTCATTGTGGCTTTGTACGCGGTATTAGAAAACGCGCCGAAGCACCAACTAGAGGAAATAGTGATGGGGATGGCTCACCGCGGACGTTTGAGTGTGATTAATGAGTTCCTGCAAAAGCCTATTTCGGTTATGTTTGCGCAGTTCTCGGAGAACTACATGCCGGATACGGTGGCTGGGGACGGAGACGTCAAATACCATCTCGGGTACAAAACGAAACGCCAACTCCCTGGTGGCCAGGAGATTTCGGTACGTCTCGCTTCCAATCCAAGCCATTTAGAGGCGGTCAATCCCGTGGTACAGGGGATGACGCGCGCGCGTCAACACGTGCGAGGAGACAGCACCGACCGGCAGCGGGTGGTGTCGGTGTTAATCCACGGCGATGCCGCCTTCGCTGGCCAAGGAGTTGTGGCGGAGGTTCTCAACATGTCGCAACTGGAAGGCTACCGAGTGGGTGGAACCATCCATATCATCGTGAATAATCAGATCGGTTTTACGACGCTCCCAGCGGATGCCCGCTCCTCACGGTACTGCACAGACGTAGCCAAGATGATTGGCGCGCCGGTGTTCCACGTGAACGGAGACGACCCAGTGGCGGTGCGCGTGTGCACGGAACTCGCGTTGGAGTACCGCCAAAAGTTCCACAGCGACGTGGTGCTGGATATTGTCTGCTACCGCAGGCACGGCCACAATGAGGGAGACGAACCGCTGTTCACTCAGCCGATCATGTACCGCGAGATAAGTGCCCACGCAACTTTGGGAACGCTTTTCCGCCAGGAGCTTCTGAATAACGGCATCCTTTCTAGCGACGCCGCGCTGGAACTGGACCGCGAATTTCAAGCGCGCTACGAGTCAGCCTTTGCTGAAGTAAAGGCCGCCGAGCAGGATCAGAGCATCAACAAGTTTTCGCACTCCAACGTCGTTTTCCAACCGGCCTACTCGCACGAACCGGCGAACACAGCCATTTCCAAAACCCAGTTGGACAGTGTCTGCAGTGCCATGACGACCTTGCCAGAGGGGTTTTCGATGTTGCCTCGTTTGAAGAAAGTCGTTTTGGACAAACGCCGTGCAGCTTGGAAAGAAGGCGGGCCTTTTGACTGGTCCATGGGCGAGGCGCTGGCCTTCGGTTCGCTACTCTTGGACGGCACCGCAGTGCGCTTATCTGGACAGGATTGCCGCCGTGGAACCTTCTCTCATCGGCACGCTGTTTTATACGATGAAAACACGCGCGCCCGCCACATTCCGCTGCAGCATCTCGGCCCCAAACAAGGCCGCTTCAACGTATACAATTCGCTGCTAAGCGAGGCCGCTGTGCTCGGATTCGACTACGGCTACACACTGCACTTTCCCGAAATGCTTTGCCTTTGGGAGGCGCAGTTCGGCGACTTCTCAAACGGCGCTCAAATCATCATCGACCAATTTATCGCAGCGGGTGAGTCCAAATGGCAGCGGCCCAGTGGAATTGTTTTACTGTTACCGCACGGTTATGAGGGCCAGGGGCCTGAACATTCCTCCGGTCGCCTCGAGCGTTTCCTTCAACTGTGTGCGCAAGAAAACATGCAAGTGTGCAACTTCACCACACCGGCGCAATACTTCCACGCACTGCGCCGGCAAATGAAACGGCCCTTCCGCAAACCGATGGTCGTAATGACGCCCAAGAGCCTGTTGCGAGCACCGGAGTGCGTTTCCATGGAGGCCGATTTTACTTCGGGCAACTTCGAGGAAATCCTGCCCGGACCGCTCGCGGGTGCCGCGAATAAGGTCACTCGGGTGGTTTTGTGTTCGGGCAAAGTGTACTACGATTTGCTTAAGCATCGTGAGGCTCAGAAAATCACCGACACCGCGCTGGTGCGCATTGAGCAACTTTACCCCCTTCACACGGAAAAGCTGGAAAAGGTGCTCAAGACCTATTCGAAAGCGAAAACATTCGTCTGGTGCCAGGAAGAGCCTGCTAACATGGGCGCTTGGAGTTTTCTACGTAATCAACTTTCCGAACTCATAGGAAGTCCGCTTCACTATGCGGGACGCGAGGCCTCCGCGAGTCCTGCAGTGGGCGCGCTTGCGACTCACAAACTCGAGCAACACGCATTGGTGGAGTCCGCTTTCAGCCTCGCTTAACTCTCGAAATCCTTCCACTAATTTGCTGAGGCTCCATTCCGAGCCGCACTCCGTTTTCTAAACTGCATTTATGAGCGTTGAAGTTAAAATCCCGACCGTTGGTGAATCCATAACCAGCGGAGTCATTTCTGTTTGGCACAAAGCTGATGGCGAGGCCGTGAGCAAAGGTGAAATCCTGCTCACCTTGGACACGGATAAAGTCTCGACGGATTTGACTGCGGAAGAGTCTGGAACCATTCATCTGCTTGCGCAAGTCGGAGAGGAAGTCTCAATTGGACAGGTAGTTGCCACCATTGAACCTGGCGCAACTCAGATAGCGGCGACTCCTACCGCGCAAAAGGCGACGCCTGCAAAAAAAGCGCCACCTGCGCCTTCGCCCGCGACTGCAACTTCGGCTGAGGTTGCCCCCGTTGTAGCTCCCTCCACTACATCCTCTTCGCTGCGCTCCGCGGTTGAAGCCGCCAACATGACGCTCGGAGTGCTCCAACACACGCCAGCCGCGCCCTCTGCCTCCTATGAGGAACGTATCTCACGGAAAAAGCTGACACCGCTGCGCCGCAAAATTGCCGCGCAATTAGTGATGGCGCAACATCAAGCGGCTATCCTCACTACGTTCAACGAATGTGACATGAGCGCTGTAATGAAGTTGAGAGCGGAAATGCAGGAGGCTTTCACTGCAGAACACGGAGTGAAGCTGGGCTTCATGAGCTTCTTCATCAAGGCAGTCGTTAGCGCCTTGCGTGCAGTGCCTTCTGTTAACGCCAGATTAGATGGCGACGAGCTCGTTTCCAACCATTACTTCGACATCGGAGTAGCGGTGGGCACCGACCGGGGCCTTATGGTTCCCGTAGTGCGCGATGCCGACCACTTATCCTTCGCCGGATTGGAAAAGGCCATGGCCGCATATGCGGTAAAGGCGAGAGAGGGAAAGATTGAGTTTCAAGATTTGCAGGGTGGCGTTTTTACGATTTCCAATGGAGGCATCTACGGATCGCTGCTCTCTACTCCGATACTTAACCCACCCCAAAGCGGGATTTTGGGGATGCACAAGATTCAGGAGCGCCCAGTGGCAGTGAAGGGACAAGTCGTCATTCGTCCAATGATGTATTTGGCGCTTTCCTACGACCACCGTATCGTGGACGGCAAGGAGGCTGTAACATTTTTAGTTAGGGTGAAGGACTGCATTGAGAATCCAACGCGCCTGATGCTTGGGCTGTAGTTGCAAATCTTTGGAGCTGAAATCTGTCTCCTCCGTTGCGTCATGACCGACTCCATCAGGCAGTTAACGCGACAGATTTGCGAGTTTCGAGACGCGCGCGATTGGCGGCAATTCCATTCACCCAAAGATCTTGCCGTGGCCATCACCGCAGAGGCTGGTGAATTGCTGCAACATTTTGTGTGGCAAAGCCCTGAGCAATCTGAGGCGCGTGTCGTGGAGCGTCGGGCGGAAGTAGCGGCCGAAATGGCGGACATCGCCATCTTATTATTGGAGATGGCGGAAGTAAGCGGGATATCGCTGGGAGACGCAGTAGCCGCCAAACTTGAATTGAATCAAGAGCGCTATCCCGTCGCTAAAGCGCACGGTTCCAACAGGAAATACAACGAGCTGTGAGTATTCCCCAACCAGAACAGCCTGCGCCGCACAAACGACGGCCCCGCTATTCAGGAAAAAACCCTCGGCGTTTTACAGAAAAGTATAAGGAACACGACCCCGCAAAATTTCCGGAGACCGTGCAGGCGATTATCGCAGGGGGCAAGACGCCTGCAGGCGCGCACCGACCGATTATGGTGCAGGAGATTCTGGATGTATTGCGCCCGATGCCAGGGGAATTCGCCGTCGATTGCACGCTTGGGTATGGCGGTCACGCCCGCGAGCTTCTCCAACGCCTTCAACCGAACGGCAGACTGATCGGACTGGATGCTGATCCCATTGAAATGCCGCGAACAGAAAAGCGCCTCAGGGACGTGGGATTCGGTCCGGAAGCCTTCCTCGCGCACCGCTGCAACTTTGCAGGTTTACCAAAAATCCTCGCTGTTGAAGGCGGCCACCGGGCAGACCTAATTCTTGCGGACCTCGGGGTGTCCTCGATGCAGATAGACAATCCCGCGCGAGGGTTTTCGCTGAAGTTCGATGGCCCTCTAGATATGCGCATGAATCCAAATAAGGGGCAGTCTGCGGCGACTCTTATTCAGCATACCGACGTCCGATCTCTCGCTGAGATCTTGTGTGAAAACGCTGACGAACCCCATGCCGATCGACTTGCATTGGTTTTGGCTGGAGCTAGTTGCCGGACGACTCTCGAACTGGTTGGGCTCATCAGAAAAGATCTCCTCCACCTACCTGAAACAGAAAGAGAACTCTCGGTACGCCGTGTTTTTCAGGCGTTACGCATCGCTGTGAATGAAGAATTTGTCGCACTAGACACCCTACTTCGTGCGTTGCCGGAATGCATCGCACCCGGCGGACGTGTCGCCATTCTCACGTTCCATTCTGGTGAAGATCGACGCGTGAAAAAAGCCTTCAAAGCGGGACTAATATCTGGGGTGTACGCCAGTGCAGCGGAAGATATTGTACGCCCGAGTGCGGAGGAAATTCGTGGAAACTCGCGCTCCAAGTCGGCCAAGTTGCGCTGGGCAGTGCGATCCATGGGGGAAGCGATCGGCGGCTAACATGATGCATAATTCTTTCTATCTTTCCGCACAACACTCTCTACATCATTAAATTATATTTCAAGAAACATCCACTGAGGGAACGCACTTCGCTCCCAGATTCAAGCATCGCCGATACTAAAGCTTGGCGTTAGCCGTCTGGCGCGGCACGTTTCTGGTGCCTCGCGAAACAACAAACATGACCTCCCGCGGTGGACTTTCTTTTTGATCTACAAGTGAATGGATTCGGTGGGGTGGATTTCCAGAATCTACCGACATTAGACGCATTGCGCCACGCCTGCGTCCGACTGCACGACTGCGGGATGCGCCGCATCCTCGCCACATTCATCACCGATGAGTCGGTTGCACTTCTCGAAAAACTTGCTGCGTTTGAGGACTATCGCGCCAAAGACGAGCTCATCCGTGAAACCATTGTTGGGTACCACCTTGAAGGGCCTTACTTGAGTTCCGAGCCCGGATACCGCGGTGCTCATCCCGCTGAGCTGATGCGAGATCCAGATTGGAAAGAATTCCAACGTCAACAAGAAGCCGCCCGCGGTGCCATTCGCCTCGTGACACTCGCCCCAGAACGCGCTGGTTCGGATGAGTTTGTTTTTAATGCGACGCAGTCTGGCGTTCGCATTTCGCTGGGACACACCAACGCAAGCGAAGAGGAAATCGACTCAGCAATTCAATCCGGGGCAACCCTTTGTACCCACCTGGGTAACGGCTGCCCCCAGCAACTTCACCGACATGAAAACGTGATCCATCGTCTGCTCGCGCGGGACGAACTCATCGCATGCTTCATCCCCGATGGAATCCATCTTCCGCCAAAAGTACTCAGGAACTTTTTCCGCGCTAAACCAAGCAACAAAGTAATCCTGACGACCGACGCGATGGCAGCAGCAGGCGCGGGCCCCGGCCGTTATCGATTAGGACGACTTGAAACGGAAGTGGGCGAGGACGAAGTTGTCCGACTCCCAGGCAGCCCGTATTTTGCCGGAAGTGCGCTGCGGTTGGACCAGGGTATTGAACGCGCAGCTCGGTGGCTTGAAATTGATATTGAGCAGACGCGAAGAATGGCTAGCTCGGCCCCCGCAAACGCATTGGGATTATCTCTCGGTTGACCATAAACGCCCGTCGCACCAAGCGAGTCCCCAAAGGGAACGCTGTGTATTAACAATTGTGGCCCAAGGTTAAGGAACGATCAGTCTTTGCGGAATCAGCAACGGCGATTTGAACGTGTGGCAATAGCGCTTTGCAGGGAGTTCACTGTTGCATCGAAGCGCGCGGGCTGGTGCTGTAGAGACGTCATGACTTTTTCTATCTGGACCAACAGCGCATTCAGCCCTGCCGCGACACAACTCCTGCATGAGGGCACTCGCGCACACAAGCTTATTCATTCCAGCACTTTAAGCTCTTCCGTTTTAGTTGCTGGAGGATCGGATCCGACGTTGGCTTTAGCGGACATTGCCTTCGGTCAGCCCAATCCAGCAGACTGCATGAGCAACGCCAAACTCAGGTGGGTCGAAGTCACTTCAGCGGGATACACTCGTTACGACACGCCGGAATTTTTCGATTCCTTCAAAGGAAAGGGCGCGTTTTTCACAAACGCATCCGGTGTATTTTCCGATCCCTGCGCGCAACATGTCATGGCGATGATCCTCGCGTTCGCCCGCCAAATTCTTCCGTCGCATCGCGACCAACTCACCGACCACTCTTGGCATTACGACGAGCGCCGCTACCACTCGCGCCTCCTCACTGATCAGACGGTGCTCTTGCTGGGTTTTGGTGCGATTGGTCGTCGTTTGGCGGAATTACTCGCCCCTTTTGGAGTCAAACTTCTGGCGCTGCGGCGGCAGTCGATAGCGGCGTCAAACGCGGTGATGATCTGCGCTGAAGAACTACCCGCTGCCCTTGCGGAGGCCGATCACGTCGTGAACCTTCTCCCAGAAAATTCTCTGACGCATAATTTTATTAACACCGAACGCCTTGCTCTATTTAAGCGAGGAGCAAGGTTTTACAACGTGGGCCGAGGCACAACGGTCGATCAGGCGGCCTTGGCTTCTGCTCTGCGTGGCGGGCACCTCAGCGACGCGTATCTGGACGTCACCGTGCCAGAGCCTTTGCCGCCAGATCACGAACTTTGGACAATACCGAACTGTTATATCACCCCGCATACGGCAGGCGGGCGCCACGATCAAGATGAGGCCGTGGTACGCCATTTTCTGAAGAACCTTGCCGCGTATGAAAAGGGCGAAGCGCTCGAGGACCGAGTCATTTAACAAACTGCGCGCACAGATCGGTTATTAAATTTTGGGCTCCCAGCCCGATCGGTATTCACGCCGCCACAGTTTTTGACCGGCTGGATTATTGAGCAAAACTCCGGTTTGCGGATCGCAAAGCACAGTGCTGCTAGTGCGGTAAGCGATGTTGCCCAAGTGACAAAGCATGGTGCTTATCTGACCTTCTTCGATCGGACTGTTGAGCGGCGCCTCCCCACGGATCGCACTGATGAAGTTGCCCACGTGGGCGAGGTCGCCACCACCGGCCCCCTTCCCTTCACTCACTTTCAACCCCTTGGGATCGAATACAGTCCAACTCGGACCACTCAAAGCCAGAGTGCCCTTTTCTCCATAAAAAACGCACTCACCAATTGGCTTTTCGGCAGCGCGCGGCGAACAACTACTTTGCACCCACTCCATTCCAACCTTCCCAAAATCAAACACGGCAGTGCCTGTGTCTGGGGTTTCCTGTTTATCTGAAAAGCGGTAGCGGCCACCATTATAAGTCACGCGCTGCGGATAACGCACCTTAAGCCCCCAGCGCAACACATCGAGATGATGAATGCCGTTGTTGCCCAACTCCCCGTTGCCCCAATGCCAGAGCCAGTGCCAGTCGTAATGGACGTATGGTCGTATGTCGCGCTCATCGGGGACCGGACCCTGCCAAAGATTAAAATCCGTTTCGGGAGGGGCGAGGTGCGCACCCTCGGGGACCGCTTTTCTCGACGCTGAATAAAAACAGCGGGCGAAGTGCACGTCGCCGATGACACCGCTGTGCAGAGCTTCAATTCCCTCGCGCATCCACGTGCGCCGCTGATTACCCATTTGAACGAGGCGCCCGTATTTTCGAGTTCCTGCGACGATGAGTTCCGCCTCGTATGGATTTTGGCTACCCGGCTTTTCCACGTAAACATGCTTGCCTGCCTGCAACGCGAGCAGAGTCGCCGGGGTGTGCCAGAAGTTTGGTAGCGCGATAAACACAGCATCCAAATTTTTATCCTCAAGACACTTACGAAAGTCTTTAACACCCTCGCAGGGCGTGGCCTGCTTGTCTGAAACGGCTTTCAAGCCCTTTGCAAGGCGCTCAGGATCGACTTCAGCGAGCCAGACTATATCGACATTGGCTTGGCCAAGAAGCGCCGACACGTGTCCCATCCCTCGGCTGAGACCCCAGACTGCAACCCGCAGTTTACGTGCGGCGGTGTTGGCGGCACGTAGCGAAGCTGGGGCGAGAACGCCCGAAAACGCCGAGGCAAGTCCAAAAGCTGCGGTGCGATGAATGGCGGAGCGACGAGTAATTTCCATAAGGGGGTGACGTTGAATACATGAGAACGACCCAGCAACGCGCAATTTGAAAGAAGAGATTCAACCAAATGTTCGATGTCGCAATTTTGTAAGATTCGCCTTTTACCAAGCGCTGCGCTAGGCATGTGAGAAATGAATCCCCTCAGGCCAACCCACATCACCCCTTTGCTGAGCCTCGCCTTTTGCACGACCTTGCTCCTCACGCCTTCGCAAGCTGAAAATGTACCGGAGCCAAAGCCGCTACGTATCGGCATCATCGGCTTGGACACGTCCCATGCAATTGCATTCACCACAACACTTAACAAAGGCCCAAAAAAACCTGAAGACGCCTCGAAGGTCGCTGGTGCGCGGGTGGTAGCAGCTTATGCACAGGGCAGTAGGGACATCGAGAGCAGCACTAAACGAGTGCCTGAGTACACCGCGAAGGTTAGGGAAATGGGCGTTGAAATAGTAGACTCCATCGATGCGCTTTTGGGGATGGTGGATGCCGTTCTGCTAGAATCCAACGATGGCAAAGTGCACATGGAACAGCTCGAGCCCGTTTTGAAGGCGAAGAAACCTGTATTCGTAGACAAACCCATCGCCGCCTCGCTCGTTGACGCGGTTCGCATTGTGAATGCTGTTAACAAGGCTGGAGTCCCGATGTTTTGCGCCTCATCGTTACGCTTCAGCGCGAGCACACAGGCAGTGCGCGGCGGATCTATCGGCAAGGTACTTACGGCGGAAACTTTTAGCCCCGCGCATTTAGAGCCCACACACGCAGACCTCTATTGGTACGGAGTCCACGGATGCGAGAGCCTCTTTACCGTAATGGGCGCGGGGTGCAAGACCGTGACCCGTACGGAAACCACTGACGGCAAAATTGAGGTTACGGGCACTTGGGTTAACGGGAGCAAGGGCATATTCCGCGAGGAGAACGGCAAGGACCGCAAGGGGTACGGAGGCATCGCAACTGGAGTTGCTGGACAAGCCGCCTTTGGATCGTACGACGGATACGATGTTCTGCTTTACGCCATCATTGACATGTTCCGCACTGGTAAAGCTCCAGTGAGCCTCGAGGAGACGCTCGAGCTCTACGCATTCATGGAGGCTGCCGACGAGAGTAAGCGGCGAGGTGGTAAGGAAGTAGAGATCAAGGAGGTGCTTGAAAAAGCACGCGCAGAAGTCGCTTCCAAACCGTAAATTACGTTCAAATTTGTGAGCCGCAATACCTGCTGAACAACGCACTTCACTACGTCCGTGAACAATTTAGAGCCACGTCTCTCGCGACAACATTCAGCGTGCTTTGGTTTGCAGTAGCAGTGAATCGCGCGCGCGACACACCCAACTTAGACTCTAAAAAGAAGAGGGCCCACGGGTATATTCGAAACATGCTTCATTCTTTAACCGCTGTTGGGCGCCAACCTGTTCCAGATACACTCGCGTGTTTGGTAAAGCGCAAAGCACTTCACGCACTCACAATCTTGTTTCTGGCCGCGAGTGCCTGCGTTTCCAATGCGAAGGAACCGCCAGACTTACTGCGCACCTGGCAGGGGATTCCCGGCTTGGAGCGCACGTCCAAAGGCCGACTCTATGTCAGCTGGTTCTCCGGCGGTCGGCAGGAACCCGCTGTGGAAAATACGGTGTACCTCAAACGCAGCGACGATGGAGGCCACACGTTTTCCCAACCTCAACCCATGGCTGGACCGCTGCACGGCAGTCGTTGTTACGACCCCACTCTTTGGTTAGATCCGACAGGCCGCCTTTGGTTCATCTTTAACCGTAGCAATCGCGAAACCGCTGCGCACGGAGTCTACGCGCGCCTCTGTGAGGCCCCAGACGCGCCTGAGCCAGTTTGGACCCCAGAATTCCGAGTGGGCTTTGATGAAACGCCGTTCAGTTTCCGAATGAACAAACCAACGGTGCTCCAAAACGGCACTTGGGTCCTGCCCGTAACGCACGCAAGTTCCACGACCAGATCTTGGGGCGCAGGTCCGCAACAATTACAAGGCGCCGCAATTTCCAACGACAAAGGCAAGACTTGGAAACTTCACGGCGCGATCAAAGCTCCGGAGTGGGCTTTGGAAAACATGATCATTGAGCTGCGCGACGGACGTCTTTGGATGCTGATCCGGACCGACTCGGGAGTCTTGTGGGAAAGTCACTCCGCCGACAAGGGAATCACTTGGAGCGAAGCAAAAGCCAGCAGCATCCCAAGCCCTGGGTCGCGCTTCTTCATCAGGCGGCTCGCCTCTGGAAATCTCCTTTTGGTTAACCATTATAAATACAAGGGCCGGAGTCACCTAACGGCACGGCTGTCCGAGGACGAGGGAGCCAACTGGAACGAAGGGCTTCTTCTGGACGAACGTGCCAACGTCTCCTACCCCGACGGCATAGAGGATAAGAACGGCGTAATTTGGATGGTCCACGACCGCGAGCGTTACGCCCAGTCTGAGATTCTGTTGAGCACGTTCAAAGAGGAGGACGTGCGCGCGGGGAAAGATGTCACGGGCAAGGTACGTCTAAAACAGACGATCGAGGAAATCAGACGTCCCTTGGTTGCCAGCGCAGACGTGAAATTATTGCCGCCCGAATGGGACCCCAAAGCAGAGGCTGACGCGGTGATGGGACGACTCGTGAGCGTGACCGCAACTGAGGTAAAAGGCGCACACGACGCAGAAATGGCGTTTGTGGGCAGCCACGCGTACATCGTTGCGGAAGTGAACGATGTGAAGGCAGGAGAAGGCGCAGACTGGCCTTTCATTTATTCGACGCTATCGGTGGTGAACATTCACAAGCTCACGACAGAGACAATTATACCAATCGCCAAAGGTGAGGATGTCTTTGAAAATGAGACACTACCAACAGGCGCCATCTTTGTGCCTCGGATTTTAAAATTGAACGACAAGACGCTGCGCTGCTTTTTTGCCAGCGAGGCTCCCGGCAAACGACAGGCCAAGACGTGGTTCCGAGACTTCGATGTCGCCACGCGCGCGTTTGAAAAGGCGATCCACCCCGTTAAACTAAAAACGGCTGCAGGCACCTTCGACATGGAGCCGCAGTATTTCCACGCGGATGCGGCTCGTGTTGGGTTTGAGAAACGCGCGAGGGATTTTGGACTCTACATTTTTGATTCGTTCAAGGTATTTGGCGGGAGAACGTACGCCGCACTGAATAATTATCCTGGCGAGCAAAACGGGCTCTCCGTGCTCAACAAAGCGAGCGACACCTTCGAGGTCCTCGGTCATTACAATGAGCCAGGGAAACTCAGGCTCACCGAGTCCGCTATAAACCAATTGCCGGATGGCACGTGGATGGCGATATGCCGTCAGGAGGGCGGCGATTCCAATTACGCGTTCACCACGAGCAAAGACGGCGTGACTTGGACAGAAGCGAAGCACCTGCCATTTGTACCGAACGGCGCGAGTTCGAAGCCGACTTTCGACAAGTTTCAAAACGTCTATTACCTTGGTTGGCAGGAAAAAACGAAAATCAACAACGTCAACCGTTCTGTGTTCAACGTCGACGTCTCCGTGGACGGGGAACATTGGGAGCGCAAGTATCGCTTCGAGACGGAGCACTCTTTTCAGTACCCGACATTCCGCCAGCATCAGGGGAGTATTTGGGTGTGCGTGACACAAGGAGACACGGACTCGAGTCGCAAGGAGCGCATCATGTTCGGACGCTTAGAGTAAATGAACGTATGATCCAGCGCCTGCTTTCTGCAATCACGAGTTTCTATCCTGTTTGGCTGATTGGATGCGCGGGGCTTGCGTTGATTCATCCTCCGCTTTTCACATGGTTCAATGGAGGGTGGATCACGATCGCGCTTGGCGTGGTGATGCTGGGAATGGGACTCACGCTGACTGTGGCGGACTTCCAACGCCTCTTGCGTGCGCCCGGAGCGCTTGCGCTGGGTTTTCTAGCGCATTACACCATCATGCCACTGACTGGGTGGTTGCTCGGGCGGGCGCTTCATTTGGAACCAGGAATGGCGGTCGGGCTCATTCTTGTTGCGAGCTGCCCATCGGGAACCGCTTCAAATGTGGTGAGCTACCTCGCCAAGGTGGACGTCGCGCTCGCCGTCTCAGTGACGCTGACATCAACGCTCTTCGCCTTTGTGATGACGCCGCTTTGGTGCCAGCTGTTGGCGGGGCATTACGTACCGGTCGACGCTCTTGGGCTGTGTCTCTCGACGCTCAAAGCCGTCGTTGGGCCCGTACTCATCGGTGTTCTTTGCAACTGGAAGGCGCCCGGATTGGTGCGCAAAGTATCGCCATTTGGACCCGCAGTTTCCGTCGTTGCAGTGGTGCTGATTACCGCCGGAATCGTTTCCCAAAACGCGCAGGCAGTCATCGACAACGCAGGGAAGCTTGTCCTCGCAGCCCTGCTGCTTCACGTGCTGGGATTTGTGCTGGGATACGTGGTAGCCCGCGTGCTTGGCTATCCGCTGATTACTGCGCGGACAATTTCCATCGAAGTTGGGATGCAAAACGGAGGAATGGCAGCGATGCTTGCAAAGAAAAATTTTCCTATGGAACCACTTGCTGCCGTTCCAGCTGTGTTTAGCGGTGTGATTCAAAATCTTCTCGGCAGCATCATTGCCGCGCGCTGGAGCAAGCGCTCGGTGGAGGGAGTAATGCCACTCGAAACGTCAGAAGCAGCCAAGCGCCCGTGAGGCGCAAGGATGTTCCCCATTCGAAGCATGATCGCCTCGCTGCATTTGGCGCGCTGCGTTTGGCATACAGAGCTGGGGGCACAGCTTTTGATGGCGTCGCGTAATCCCAGCGCGGGAGGGCTGGGGAACAAACAAATTAGCCCGCTTCCTTTTACTGCGAAACAGAAGCGGCTGGTTTCGTCGCAGTTGCCGGAGCCTTTTCCTCAGCCACCATTTCCTTGGTCGGAGAAGATGGCACCCCCTCTTTTGGGCCCTTACCGAGCTCCGTTGCAGTGCGTTCAGCCGCTGCCGCCTGTCGCTCTAAAGCGGCTAGGGTCAGTTCTCGGCTCCGGTATTCCAAGCGGAACACCACGCTGCGCTCGTTAAAGACTCGGATGCTCAAAACCATTGCGGTGTCATCGCCTTCGCGTTCCCAAATCGCCTCGTAAAAATCTTCGCCGGAAGAAATTTTACGGACCACCTCCGCCGCTTCTGTAGCACCCGTAATCTGGTGCAGACGACTAGGTTGCCCATACAAGGCACTCACAGCATCCTGCACATTTACGGCCCATTCCAAGAACGGAGAAAGACTCTCGGGCTGCCGCGCGGCCACGCGAACGTAAGAACCCATCACCAAATGATCAAGGTCATCCGGCGTGAGCACCGCCTCCACTCCAGCGCCCAACAATTCAGCCTTGCGATGCCGTTTTCCAGAAGTCTCTAGCCATTGGCCTCGGGTGGTAACATCCATGAGCGGCGTGCCGAATTTAATACCCAGAAAACTGTCTGGGAGATGACTGGGCAATCCAGCGCTAAAAGCTGTGGGCGGGTTTGCGGGATTAGCGGGATTAGCGGGATTAGCGGGCGCAGCTTCATTGGTGGCGGGCGCGGGGGATGAAGAAGCTGGTGAGGCGGTTGAAGTGGAGCTGTTCACCGTCGGCGCGGTGTTGGACGCAACGCCAGTCGAAGTTGCGGGCGGCTCAGTGGAAGCGGCGGATTTCGCGACCACAGGAGCAACGACCATTTGGGGCTTATCCTTAGAAGCGGGCGGCGCGGAACTTGCCGAACCAACTGCGGGACCGTCGGCTGAACGCGAACTCATCCAGCCTATTCCTAAGCCAAGCAGCAACGTGACAATTCCAATTGCGAGAGGCTTTTGGAAAAACTTTGGCGCGGTACTTTCATCGGGGAACGACATGGAATGCCTGTCGTAAACGGAAAGAGCCTCCAACTGGGAAGAGAGCTTCTTGATGGTTTCCTCGCGACTCTTAAGACGTTCTAAAAGTTCAGCTTCCAGCGTATTGACCGAGTCTAGGGTCCCCGACGGTGAACGACTACGAATTGCCTCCTCCAATTTAACATTCAACGCGAGCACCTCGGCCTTTGATTCGTCGGTACGCGCGTTTGCCGCAGCCAGTTCGCCCTGCAAGTTCAAAGCCTCCGACTTCGCCAACGCCAGCTGTTTCGTGAGGGAATCCAGATCTAGCTCGGCTTCTTTGAGCTTGGCTTCAAAGCTTGCCCGCTCTTGGGAAAACCCCTTTTCCAGAACTGTCTGCTGAGCGGTAAATCGCTCCAATTCTCCCCGCAACTGGGGAACTTCAGAACCGAACTTCGCCGTCTCTTCCGCCAGATTTGCACGCTCCACTGCTACGGAGAGCGCCGTCTCTAAGGCAGATAATTGGCCCCCGAACTTTTCCCGTTCCGCCGCCAGCGCTTTTTCCAAATCCGCTTTTTGCCGTACAGCGCTCTCCTGCTCCAATTTCAATTGCGCCAACTGCTTCTCGGATCGCTCCAGATTCTCTTTTGAGAGTGCAATTTCCTCCCGCAACGACTCCCCCAACTCCGCACGTTGCAACGCCGCAGCCAGCGCCGATTTACTCGCCTCAACTTGAGTCACGAGCGCTTGGCGTTCCGTTTTAAAGTCGTCCTGCTGGCGAAGCGCCTTGGTGGATTCCAGCTTAAACTCGGCCTCAAGCTTTCCTCGCAAGGCTTCCAGAGTCGCCTTAGTAAGTTCCGCCTCGTTTAAGCGGCGCAAGGCGGCGTCTAAGGCAAGCTCGGCGGTCTGTAAGCGCGCCTCAAATTGAAGCCTCTCCTCCATCGCGAGGCCGCGTTCTTCAGCCAGTTTGCTTGGATTCGGCTCTTCCCTCGGTTTGGAACTGCTTTTGGCACCCGTTGCCCGCTTGCCTCTTGTACTCTTTGACTTCAGTACAGCGGCTTCTTCCAGTAAAACCGCTTCCTGCTTCATCAACTCAGCCTTCACTTCAGGATCCAATTCAGGCACCAGAAAAAGCTGACCGCAACTCGGACAGTTGCATGTCGAGCCACACAGATCGAGTTCCGCTTCGAAACTCTGCGTGCAATGTGGGCAATCAAACAAAAAGGCCATGGGGAACAAAGATTGATCCGTGAAACTCAACTTTAAACTTCCCGCAGCCTGCTAGCAGCGCATGCCAATCTGCGGGCAAATTGGTAAGATTCGCTGTATGCGGCAGCTACATGAGCAAAAACCCGGCGAAGCGAAAGCTTAGTGAAGTGAGTCTCGCCTCCCACTAAAAAAATACGCCACTCGCAATCTGAACTGGGGGATTCCATTCCTCCATGATACGCTCTCTCGCCAAAAGCTCAACCCCGCCTTTGCTCAGAGTCAAAATTTGCGGCTCTGACGGGCGAGATTCTCCCGCAACTAAGTCTCTGCAATATAGTCCCCAATAAAAAGAAAGTCCCCGCCAGTTTCGTGGCGGGGACGCCCTATCAGTGAGTGGGTCGGACTAGAACTGCACGCCGATCGATACGCTCCCGTTGGTCGAGGACTGGTTGCTCTGCAGCTGTTGGTCTAAGTTCACACGTAGGCGAGTGCGAGATGTAATCGCCATTTCACCGCCCAGACCGAAGCGGGCAGCGTCACCGCCGGCCTTGGAACTCTGGAACTTGGTGGAACCGCCGGTAGAACCGGTCAAGGCAATATCCACGTCGCGGCGATCGGAGTCAAAGCTGTGCACCCAATCTAAGGAGGCGGTCAAGCGGGTTTCCTTGTTCGCGAGCTTCAGAAGTTTGGCGACCTGAACACCAGAACGAACCGCGGTGGAAGTCGAATTATTCTTGCTCACCAACGCGCCCAGCCCATTGAGCGAACCTTCGCTTAATGCGTCTTGATTAAACCCAGCGAACACCAAGTGCACAGAGGGCGTCACAGTCAGGGACTCGTCAGAGGTACGGAACGGCAACGCTGCGCCGAACTGCAGCATCCATTCCGAGTTGGTTGCCTTAGCGGAAGTGCTACCGCCACCGGATACGCCGGTGACAGAGACGTTATCGCGCTTGAATGTCGTGTCGCCGTTGCCGTAGACGAACGCGGCGTCAAGCACCACTGAACGACCGGAAGCTTCCACTGGCGAACTGCCATACAGGCCGACATGCCAGGTATCGGTGGTGACCGAGCCCATGCCCAGACCGAGCGTTGCACTGGTGGAACCGACTGCGCCAGTCAGACCGAGGGTCAACTTGCCGAAACGCTTCTCCACGCCGGTCAGGTTCCCCGCGTTGCTGGAGGAATATCCAGCGGCGCCGTAAGAGGACTCGCTGTCGCGCTTGGTCCAACCGCCGTAGGCACTGGTCCAAGCGTACATTTCGCCGTCCTTCTCGGACTGCAAGCCGGGAAGTGCCAGCGTGCGGAGGTGATTGACCAAGCCCAACTGGACATCCAGCAAGCGGTCGAACCCGATATTGGCGAGTTCGGCGTAACCTGCAGGGTTGATGCCTTGGAGTTGGGCGTTGATGGATGCGTATGACACGGCCTTATCGAGCACTCCGTTCGATGTGCCGAGGCTCACTCCGGCCGAAGTGAGGGCGGTAGTGTCGAGGATGTCGATTAGGGAGGAAACGCCGCCGGTGGTGACTGTCAACGAGTTATCCAAGAGACGTCCCAGAGCCGCGACGTTCTGCGTCGAGCCGATCGTCGCGAACGGAGTACGCTGGATGGTCAGGTAGAGGGAGCCGGCTGTGATTGAGGGCGTGCCGATGATGGTGGCTGACCTCAAAGGAGTCGTCGCATTGATGGAGTTCACGTTTACATAGCTCGTCACGTTGATGACCCCTGCGGAGGAAATCGCAGTCGAAGTCCCGCCAATGATCGCAAACGTATGAGCCGCAGTATCATTGACGCGTGACTGACCGACACTACCGGAGGACGCGATCGCACTTGTGCCAACTGAGCCGCTATAAGCGATGGCAGAGATGTTCAATGTACCCGTCGAAGTGATGACCAGGGAGCCTGAATTGGTGAAGTTAATGTAATCCTTCGCACCTGCGTCGACATTAGTCGAACCCGTCGCAGTGTACTCAAACTCCATGGTGGTGGAAGTTCCAGACACAGCGGCAGTCCCGCTATTGATCGTTATGGTCCCTGGCGAGTTGCCGGGAGCGAGGATCAGATTGCCTCCCAAAGCTAGAGTCGAGCCAGCGCTTAGATCGATGGTTCCGCTTCCCTTGAGCGTCTGGGTCGAAGTACCACCGCCAAGAGTGGTCGTGCCCGAAGCGAGCTTCAAGGTAGATCCACTGCTTCCGGAGGTGCCGACTTCCAACTTGGTGACATTGTTCAAAGCGGATGTGCCGCCCAAGGTCACCGTGGAGGAGTTGCCCATGGACAGGAGCGGCGTAGACAAGCTAGCCGAACTACCGAGGGTAAGGCTGCCAGAAGCCACATTGACGGAACTCGGTGTCGAGAGCGTACCGGACACCGTCAAAGTTGCGGATGAACCGACTGACACACTGTAGCCCGTCAAGTTGTTCGCGGTCGTTGAACCCGTCACGTTAAAGGCCGCGACAGTTCCACCGTCGATGGACCCCACGTTCCCACCAGTCAGCGTCTTTTCCACTGTTGTAGAGCTGCCGGAGGAAACAAAGAGCAACTTCGTAGTGACCGTGGGAGACAAGTAGGTGCCAGTTCCGAAACTAAAGTTGTAGTACGACAACGAACCGGACCCCAAAAGGCTGCCGCTGGTCAGGATGAAAGTATCTAGCGTCTGCGAGATTCCAGTGCCAATAGACAGCGTCCCGCCGCTGATCGTAAGGCTTCCGCCGGTGTAAAGCGCGTTACTGACGCCAAGCACCAAGGAACCACCGGAGATAGTTGTCCCGCCGGTATAATTGCTAGTTCCGTTAAGAACCAAAGTGCCGTTCCCTGCCTTAGTCAACGAAACGGAGCCGCCACTGATGGCGCCGCCGAGGGTGAGCGTATTCGCGGTCACGTTGACCGTGGAATTGTTGCTCAGCGTCACAGCACCCGAAGTGGTCAGGCTGTTGGTGCCCACAAAGCCGATGCTGCCTGCCCAAACTTGGGCATTTGTCACCGCGCCGCTCGTAGTGCTATCTAACGAGGTGCCGTTGGCTGCGTATAACGAACCCGTCCCGAGGGCGGAAGCATTTCCAACTGAGAGCGTGCCGCTGTTTAGGTTGACTCCACTGCTGAAAGTGTTGGCGCCAGTCAAGGCGAGGATACCAATGCTAGCCTTCGTCAATGAGCCGCTGCCTGTGAGCACGGAACTCACCGACAGAACATTTCCAGAGACGTCAACAGTCAGACCGCTGCTCGTAAGTGCCAAGCTGCCACCCGATACAACACCCGTGCCTGTAGAGGAAAGCGTCTTGCCCGACGTTAGCGATCCGGTGCCCGTTAAGGCCAGCGTCCCGCTATTCACGTTAAGGCTGCCGGAGAGCGCGACCGCACTGTTCGTCAACGCGACCGTGCCACCGTTAATCACCAAATCTTGGGCCACGGTCGCTTCGGAGAGCGACAATTTGCCTGCGCCCGTCTTGGTCAGCGTTCCACCGGTCACCGTGGAGGTGACGGTCAAAAGCGAGCCGGCGCTTACGTCCACACTGTTCCCAGCGGTCGCAAGGGACAGAGATCCGCCTGAAATTATGCCACCACCATTGGAGGTGATACTGAGAGCGGCGCCAAAAGTAAGCGTACCCGTCGAAGTCACAGAACCACCGTTTACGGCAAGCGAGCCGCTGAGCGTAGTCGATCCCAACGAGAGCGTGCCAGCGTTCGTCACCGCGCCAAGCGTGTTGCCTGACGGTAACGTGACCGAGGCGCCCGAGTTGATGGACAACGCGTTCGTGCCAGACAAAGCCGTGCCAAACGATAATGAGCCGCTGCCTGCAGAGACCGAGCCAGTGAAGGCGCTCAGTGAGGACGCGTTCACCGCTAGGATGCCGCTAGTAAAGAGGCTGCCCGCGCCGCTCAACACACCAGTGAAAGTGCCGCCATTAACCGTTAAGAGACCTGAGTTGGTCACCGTGCCGCCATTCAGACTGCTCACGGTCGCCTGATTAAGAACACTCACCCGGGCCGCTCCAGAGATACTCGAAAGTGCATTCTGATTGCTGCGCAACGTCAAACTACCCCCAGTAACCGCTCCGATGGTTGAGGTCCCCGTAATGTCGACGGTTCCAGCGCTTACTCCACCAGCGAGGGTCGCATTCCCCAAGAACTTCGAGGCTCCAGATCCAGAGAGGCTGCCCACTGTGCCGGTCGAACTGAAAGTCACAGAACCAGCGTTACTCAGGCTTGCCAGAGTCGTTGCCGGACTAAAGACCGCAGAGCCGTTGCTGCTGACCGCCATGGTGTTCAAGGTTCCCAGCGCGGTGGTTACCGATAGCGCCACCTCATTCACAGAGATTGCACCACTGAAACCGGTCTGAGTGCCGGACAGAGTCAGAGCGCCATTGACATTGAATGCACCTGCCCCAGCAAGCGTCCCAGCGAAGGTTCCACCGTAAACGGTAAGAATCCCCGAGTTCGTCACATTCCCCCCATTAAACGTGTTCACAACCAGAAGGGTGCCATTTTGGACAACCCCACCGGAGAGCAAGTTGACGTCCGTGGCTCCGTTTAAATTCACACTCCCGCCCGATACGGTTTGAAGGGTAGTAGCACCGTTCACATTCAGACTCCCGCCAGAGACTGCCTGAAGACTGTTTGCATTCCCGTTGAGAACCAACTTTCCATTGGTGACGGAGTTGCCCGTTAGTGAACCAGTCGCAGTCAATAAGCCGCCGGAAAGAGTGCCCAGCGTCGTCACGCCCGTCACACTCACAGTGCCTCCTGAGACTGTGCCAAGGGTTGCGTTCACCGCAAAGTTTGCAGTGCCCGTTCCACTGAGGGCATTGACTGTTCCGTTTGTCAGGAACGCTAGCGCACCGTTGTTAGCGACTGCGCCAAGCGTCCGGTCGGATTCGAGAGTCAGAGTGCCGGCGCTTGAGACCGCGTAGCTCAGGGAACTGCCAAGAATCGCGGCTGAAGCGATGTTGAAGGCGCCAGTCGTATTGACGCTCCCTGTTCCAAGAAGCGAGCCGCTGAAGGAACCGCCAGCGACGGTTAACGTGCCTGAGTTGGTCACCGTGCCGCCATTCAGACTGCTCACGGTCGCCTGATTAAGAACACTCACCTGGGCCGCTCCAGAGATACTCGAAAGTGCATTCTGATTGCTGCGCAACGTCAAACTACCCCCAGTAACCGCTCCGATGGTTGAGGTCCCCGTAATGTCCACGGTTCCAGCGCTTACGCCACCAGCGAGGGTCGCGTTCCCCAAGAACGTCGAGGCTCCAGAGCCCGTCAGGCTGCCCACAGTGCTGGCCGCGTTGAACGTCACAGAGCCAGCGTTACTCAGGCTTGCCAGAGTCGTTGCCAGACTAAAGACCGCAGAGCCATTGCTGCTTACCCCCATCGTGTTCGAGGTTCCGATTGCGGTCGTTACCGATAGCGC
>CAIXGS010000055.1 GCA_903919125.1 uncultured Spartobacteria bacterium
ACGATGTCCCGCTTGCGGCTTCGGCCTCGCGGCTTCATTCCGGACATCGCTTTCGGTCGTGAACCGTCTAATTCGACCGGTGGGACTTTCACCCACGTGGACGCCAGCTTCCCCAGCGCACGCCCCAGCTCCGCAATGGCTGTCTGACTTTTTGGATGTCAAAGCGGAGCTGGGGCTCCGCGCTCCCAGGTGCCGAGATCTTTGAATCCTCCTTGAACCTAAAAGAGACGGTATAACCCCGCATGCAACCCGCCACGCAAACCCCTTACCGCTCGCCCTTCTGGTGGCGAATATCCTCGCCCTTATACAAGTAAAACACTTCCTCCGCGATGTTCGTCGCGTGATCTCCCGCCCGTTCCAACGCCTTGGCCACGGTCAGCATGTGCAGCTCCCGCGCGGTCGTCGTTGGATCCGCCACAATACTATGCTCCACCTCCAGCGCGGCCTCCTTGTATTCTGCGTCCACAAGCTTATCGCGCCCGATCACCTCCAGCGCCAAATCCGTGTCCCGCTCCACGAAAGCCTTGATGCTCTGACGCAACATCGACTGCACCTCCGTGGCCATCAATGGGATGTTCGCGAGTGACTTCAACTCAGGTCCACGGTTCAAATCTCGGGCGCGACGTGCGATGGTCGTGGCTTGATCGGCGATACGCTCCAATTCACTGGCGATCTTTGAGGCCGTAATCAAAAACCGGCAATCCCGCGCCATCGGTCCATGCGTGGAAATATACGTAACAACCCGTTCATCAATCGACTTCTCCAACTGGTCAACTTCAGCATCCTGCGCTTCGACCAGTTCCGCCATATTATCATTACGCTCCATGAGAGCACGAATGCTCTGCTCTAGGTTGCGTTCGGTGAGGCCGCTCATCATGAGCAACTGCTCGCGGATTTGGTTCAAATGCTGTTCCCAATAAACGGACATAAAAAGAGGAGTAAAAGATTACGAATGAAAGATTACGAATAAAATGAATACACAGGTACCGCTTCGCTTTTAACCGAAACGACCCGTGATGTAATCTTCGGTTTGCTGCTGGCTGGGTTTAGTGAAGATCTTTTGCGTGGCATCCATCTCGATCAGTTTCCCCAGATAAAAGAACGCAGTCATATCCGAGCAACGGCCTGCCTGCTGCATGCTATGCGTTACGATCACGATGGTAAAATCTTTCTTCAATTCCTGGATCAACTCTTCCACCTTGCTCGTTGCAATCGGGTCCAGCGCAGAACAAGGCTCGTCCATCAAAATCACCGCAGGTTCCACCGCGATCGCACGCGCAATACACAAGCGCTGCTGCTGCCCGCCAGAGAGTCCCAGCGCGCTACTGTGCAAACGATCCTTCACCTCATCCCACAACGCCGCCCCGCGCAGACTCTTTTCCACGACTTCATCCAGTCGCTTCTTGTCCTTCACTCCCTGCAACTCCAAGCCGTAGGAGATGTTTTGATAGATACTTTTTGGAAACGGATTCGACTTTTGAAACACCATCCCCACTTGGCGCCGTAGCGAAATGACATCCACCGTGGGATCATAAATATTCACGCCCTGAATCCGAATCTCTCCGGTTCCGATGCGCGTGCCTTCGATCAGATCGTTCATCCGGTTGAAACAACGCAGGAGGGTCGACTTCCCGCAGCCGGACGGCCCAATGAACGCCGTGACCTGTTTGGCCGCAATATTCAAATTAACGGAATGGAGAGCCTTGGACTTTCCGTAATAAAAGTCCACATGATCCACTTCGATCATCGGAGCCGCTGAGGTATCAGTGGTAGGTGGTATGGAAGGCGGGTTCACAATTTTGGAAGGCTTGTCAACGAGTTCAGAGCTCATAATCAAAGGATAAAATGGACTACCAGCGATAACGGGCGCGCAGCTTGTTACGTAAAATCACAGACGAAAGTGCGATCGCGAGAACCAGCCCCAGAAACACAAATGCAGTCCCAAACTGCACCCGTTCGGTGTACATATTCTGCGGAATTTTGGACGACACCACGTAGATGTGATACGGCAGCGCCATCACCCCTTGGAACAGGACGTCCAACAGATGCTCTACCTGCCACGGCAACCGATCCCGCACCACATACGCGGCGGTGAACATGATGGGCGCTGTTTCACCCGCCACACGGGCGATCCCCAAAATCGACGACGTCAGAATCCCCGGCAACGCGTACGGCAACACGTTCGTGCGGATCGCCTCCCACTGCGTCGCACCCAGTGCCAGCGACCCTTCCCGAAAACCCTTGGGCACCGCCTTCAGTGACTCTTCGCTCGCCGTAATGACCACTGGCAAGACCATGAACGCTAGAGTGAACCATCCCGAAATCAGCGAAACGCCCCAGCCCGAAAAGTTCAGGTAACCGAATCCCAACGGAATGTAGAGGTGACTCGCATCCGGAGCCGAAGCGAAGACTGGAGCGAACAGCACAAACAGCCCGAAGCCAAAAAGCCCGAACACAATGGAAGGCACTCCCGCGAGATTCAAAATCGCCAGACGCAGCAACTCCACAACGCGTCCTCCTCGACTGTATTCGTTCAGAAACACCGCTGCACTAATTCCCACAAACAGCGCAATCGTCATCGAGCCGACCACCAAGAAGAGCGTCCCGACAATGCACGGAAAAATGCCGCCCGCGCTGTACACATAAGTCTCCTCGGCGATCGTCGGATTCTCATGCGCCGCCATGTATTTCCGGAACTCGCGGTCTCCCATTTCATGATGCTGTCCCTCATGATCGAAGACGTGCAGCGTCTCGGGTGATTCAACTAAAAACGGGACGTTTATGAACGGAAACTCCCGTTGGAAAATCGTATCCGCGCCTTTGATAAAAATCACACCAAAGATGATGGACGCCGCTAAAAGAACCGCATAAGTGGCCACGCGAAACACGTTGAACGCGACACGTTCCGAACGCATTGCAGCAGTCGCTGGGCGCATAAAGATGTGCTGGGCCGTGGCGTCCATGTTTGAAACGTTTTGAGTAGGCATAAGGAGAAGTTCTATTGATTCCTACCCGATTGAGATGCGGTATTTCCGGACCACTTTTTGCGCGATGAAATTGATAATTAACGAGGCAAAAAACAGAATGATTCCCACCATGAAAAGCGCCCTATAATGGATGCTTCCCTGCGCCACTTCGCCCATTTCTTGCGCGATAATCCCCGTCATCGTGTGCACAGGCTGGAAGAACGCACTCAGTCCCTCTGAAAAATCCGGGATCGCGATCCGGTTCCCCGCGCAAAGCAGCACAACCATCGTCTCGCCGATCACGCGCCCGAAGCCCAACAGGACCGCTGAAATAATCCCTGAAAGCGACGCCGGGATCAACACCCGTACCAGCGTCTGAAACCGTGTCGCCCCCAACGCATACGACGCCTCTTTAAAATGCCTCGGCACGTTGGCGAGCGCATCCTCAGCCAACGAGAAAATCGTCGGGATCGACGTCAACGCCAGAAGCAGCCCTGCAGTGAAAGCGTTGAGACGCTCGCTCATCGGAAACCCTGGAATCCAGTTCAACCACTCCACCTGCGAGAGACTCCGTATCGCCGTCCCAAGCACCGCAATCCCGAAAAAGCCCAGCACCACCGAGGGAATCGCCGAGACGAACTCAATGTACGGCTTAATCAACGCCTTTTCGCCGGGCGTCGCAATCTCCGACACATAAATGGCGCAGGAAATCGCCAACGGCACCGCGACGATCATTGCAATCACTGAGACCATTAACGAACCCGACAACAGCGGCAACATTCCATACCAATCCTGCCAGAAGCTCGCCGTGATCCAATCCCGCCCGAAAAGAAACGCCGCCATTGATCTCGAATACGGCACCGGCTCCTCCCAGTTCCACGCTGCCATACGCAATTCGACCTTCGGCAGTTCCGCCGCAAACTTTTCCGCTTTTACGAACACCTTTTCCAGCAATACATCCCCTTTTGCCCAAGCCGCTGCGCGCCCAGTCGCTGTCGCCGCCTTCAACCCCGCAAGCATTGCATCCGCTGTCGGTTTCCAAGCTCCAGCCGCGGCCTTGATCGCCGCAATTTCCTTTTGGAAATCCACTTCCTCAATCTTCAGCGCTTTCGCCTCTTCCTCGCGCCCCGCGTGCCGGAGCATGTCCCGCTCCAGGTCATTGTCCGCGGCAACTTGCACCCGCGTCTTCACTGCGGAAACCACTTCCGTTAAATCCGTCATCAACCCGCGCGCATCTCCAGCCACTGCCCCGAACTTGTCCGCAAAAGCGTCAAACTCCGCCAACGCCGCGTTCGCCTGCTCCGCATCCTTGCCGGACGCCAAAAGCGCTTGAAACCGAACCAACCGAGCGTCGTTCAGTCCACGCGTCAGGCTGGTAAAATCCTCCATCGGGAGGCGCATCATATCGACGTATTCCAAACCGGCCTTGCGGTAGACGGAAAGGTTAACCTGATTCTGCCCAAAGAAACCCGCCCCTTCCTTGCCTAAAAAGACCAAAATCAGCAGCAGCACGATCACGGCCACCGTCGCGTTGCCTCCGAAAAAATAGCGCATCACGTCGTCAAACGTGAGTCCGAGAACCTTTGCGCGAGCCCTGCCCTTCAGGGCGGCGCTCAGTGCTGCGTTTTGGTCATTGGTGGACATAAAAATTGCAACTTACACCTTCTCTTTCAGTTTTCGGGATGCTTCAAAAGGACCTCAGCACCTGGGAGCGCGGAGCCCCAGCTCCGCAATGCCTGCCTGAGCTTTTGGAGCGTCAAAGCGGAGCTGGGGCTCCGCGCTCCCAGGGAAAGAAGGATCAGTTTTCTTGAAGATTTGGTATTACTAATTCAGCGAAGTCAGCGAGCTCGCGGCCCCAGCGCCACTTTTCTCTTTGAGCGCTCAACTCTGAGAGTCACATCTCTCCTTAAAACACAAATGGAGTCCGCCACTGTGTTACAGCGCGGACTCCATTATGTGTCAAACAGGTTACTTGCCGACGGAAACGAATCCGATCTGATCGGCGATCGCCTGCCCCTTGGGGCTCAACGTGAAATCCACGAAAGCCTTTGCCTTACCGGAAGGTTCGCCGTTAGTGAAGTAGAAGGTCGGGCGGCTGTACACGTAGGTCTTGGCGCGTACTTTGTCGGGCGTAGGAAGATCGCCATCGATGGCCAACACCTTGATCCCAGGGGATTTCGTGTAAGCAAGCGCGATGTAGCCGATGCCGTTGGGGTTCTTGGCAACTTCGGCCACGATCTGTTCGTTACCAGCGAGCTTCTGCGAACCACCAGCGTAGTCGCGCTTGTTCATCGCCAATTCCTTCCAGTCGCTGTACGTGCCGGAGGAGGTGTTGCGGGTGTAGATAGAGATTTTGCCAGGATTGCCGCCTACTGCGGACCAATCGGTGACATCGCCCGTGAAGATCTTTTCCACGTTCGCCTTGGTGAGGTTCTTGAGAGGGCTCTTCTCGTTGACGACAACGGCGATCCCGTCATAAGCGACTACCGTTGGGGTGAGGATCACGCTTTTGGCGCCGGCAGCGGACTGCTCCGTGGGCTTTGCGCGGCGGGAAGACATGCCGATGTCGGCGTTGCCGTCGATGATGGCGGCGAGGCCCGTGGTGGAACCTTCAGCGGCGATGGAGAATTCGGTGCCGGGATTGGCGGCCTTGTAGGCTTCGGCGAGCTGGGGAACCAGCTTGGCGCCGAGGGTGTCAGAACCCTTGATGATGATTTTTTCGGCCTGAGCGGCGGTCACGCCGACAACCAAGGCAAGAGAAGCAATAGAGAGCGAACGGATCATAGGATGTTGTGTGTGTGCAGACGGAGTTGAGTTTATTCCGGGGAGGAAAAGTTGCTGCTAACGAAAAGAAACTAATTACAAATGACGAATCACGAGTGGTCGGCGGCGGAACGCTTTGAGTTCGTGATTCGTAATTTACAATTGGCACCTTTCTGTGGCGATCTCCAGCCGGGGACACCCTCGCGTCCCCGGCTGAAGTTAGCACACCGAAGAGGTTTAGAACTTGACGCTCAAGTCCACCTGGAGGACTTGGACGGCGTTCGCGCCAGAGCCAGGTCCCACTGCCGATAGGCCGCCACCAAGATTATCACGAAGATTGTTCGCGCTGTAAAACGTCGAACCAATGGTCGTAGCGTCGCCTAGGTTATAGAAGAAGCCGACTTTGTAACCCGCCATGTTGGTGTAGCTCAGCGACCAGTCGGAATCGTTTATGTTGGGATCGATGGCAGACAACCCAACTTGGCGGTAGTTTGCCAACACGGACCAATCGCCTTTCTTCTTGTTTTCGCCAATAGAGAAGCCGACCAAATATGCGAGGGAGTCGCGGTCAGAATTAGTTAATTTCGCTGCATTAGCGTTGGTGACACTGCCCGTAGTCCCAAGCCTGTAGAGACTATTACGATTGTTGGCGTCGGCGTTCCAAGCGAAGTCCCACAGAACTTTGGCGGGCTTGCCTGCGAGCTTGAAGGAAACATCCCCGGGAGCAGTGTAAACTTTCAAACCCCGAAGCTGCTCGGTGCCGGTAGAACTCCACTTGGTGTAGTTGTATTCCCCGCCGCCGTCGCCGCTCAACGAAGCGCCGTTCGACGTATAGTACCCGGGTGCCACAGTCAGCTTAACGTCGTCAGTCAGCTTGAGGCCAGCAACCAACTGCGTGTGATAAATGATTGCGTCGCGGTTCGTCTTACCCGAAGTGGCAGACTCAGTATTATCGGTGGCTACGAACTGCCCACCGACGAGCGCCAATTCAAGAGGTCCAAGATCAACGAACTTATTGAACTCGATGCGCTCCGTTACACCAGTTGGATTGATATCTGCATCCCAGACAAGATCTGTCGTGTAGAAAGGATTCACCTGCTTACCGCCGACGAGCGTAATTCCGGGAATACCGCTCCAGCCAATGAAGGCTTTGTTGATGTAGATGGCGTAATTTTGGTTCACAGTGCCATCGGCCATCGTCTGGTTGCCGCTGTCGTTGTTTTGACCCGTCTGAAGGCCGAATCCTGCGAAAAAGTCGTCAGCAAGCTTGTAGTCCGCATTCACACGGAGGCGTAGGCGATAACGCGTGCGATGGTCTTCAACTCCAGATGCGGGCTGAACACCCTGAGCAGCCGAGTTGGCCACTGCAGCTTGGTTTTCATACTGATAGCGCAGGCGGACGTCGCCGGAGAGCTTCAGTTCCTTTACGGAGGAGGAGATGTTCAACTTGCCGGCGGGAGTGTTTGCGGCATAGTCACGGGAAAGCTGGGAGCGAATCTGCTCAGCTTCTTGGTCTTTCAGCACGCCTTTGCGGACCAACGCGTCGATGAGGGCGCCGGAGTCTTGGGCTGCTGCTGTGGCTGCGAAAGAGCCGACGAGCCCGAGGGCCATCAGCTGAACGGTGGATTTATTCAACATGGTGTGTTTTTTTGGTTTGGTTGAGTCCACCTCCAAGCACGCACCTCCCGAGGGAAGTTGACACACGCGGGGCAACTCAAGCGCCGCGCACTCTCGGGGTGGATTGTGTCATTTAGATGGCAATTCTGAAACAGTCTGCAAAAAACACGTCTTTTGTTAAAAAATACCCATCCAAATAGGCATTTTCGTGCACCAGATCGCCTTACAAAGCCCAAGAATGGCTGTCCCCTCGCTGGAACGTATTCCATTAACCCGTTCCAAACCAATTAATAAGCGATACAATGAGGGTTTTCTCGAAAACGACGCCCCCTGCCTCTTCCCTTAGTTTTGCAGTCCCCTTTTGAAAGCGTCCAGCCTCTAAGACGCCGGGAACACGGTCTCCAATGCGTTGCGCAAACTATTTGAAGTCAGCGGCTTACTTAAAAGAAGATCAACTCCCGGCGGCGTCCCTCCTTGCGCTCGCATCTCGTCTCCAAAACCCGTCAGCAAGATAAACGGCACCTTCACCCCAGCCGCCACGGCCTCGGAGGCAATCTGCGCCCCAGTCATTCCAGGCATGGACTGATCGGAGATGACCAAATCCCAGGAACGCGTCTCCAGCGCGGCTAAAACGGCGACGCCATCCTCCACAGGATTAGCGGTATGACCCTCCACGCGTAGCATTTCCGCTATGATCTCGCGAATCATCTCCTGATCGTCCACGACCAACACGCGTAACGCTCTTTTATCGGGAGGCGCCTCTCCTTGCGCCACTGGCAAAAGAGCAGCCGCCGCCGGCAATTTGATGGTGAAACAAGCGCCGTGGCCCTTGCTAGTGTCTATCCCAAGAGAACCGCCGTAACGCTGCACAAACCCGTAAACTGCTGCCAGACCGAGACCTGTGCCCAAGGCTCCCTTCGTCGTAAAAAACGGCTCCAAACACCGGCTCACCTCGTCTTCGGTCATTCCAACGCCCGTGTCGGAGACTTTTACAATAATGAGCCCCTCCTCGCAGGCCGTCGTAAAACGCAGCTTCCCGCCCGTGGGCATTGCGTCGATCGCGTTGAAGATCAGATTGGTGAGGACATCGCGGAATTCCGGCGGATGCCCCACAAAAGTCGGGACTTCGGCAAGCTGCGTTTCAATTTCAACGGCGGCGCCCCCGGACCTTCCCCTGTCCCTCCAACGCGGCGCGGTGAGGACAATGGCTTGCTGAATGGACAAGTTTACATCCACAGGCACGCGCAATTCGTCCTGATCGGCGGGACGGTAGAAGTCCCGCAAACGGGTAACGACATGGGCGGCGTCTTCTGCGGCGGCCATGAGGTGGCGGAACTTCTCGCCTTCGGCTTGGGGCGCGTCGTTCTCAAAAAAGGGCCGGAGCAAGGCGCCGTGCCCGAGCACCAAAGTCAGCGCGTTATTAAAATCATGGGCGACGCCGCTGGCCATCATGCCCAAGGCGCGCAGACGCTCCTGTTTCACGAGTTGTTGCTGGGCGGAGGTCAGGCGGTTGAGAGCGTCCTCGAGCTGGCCGGTGCGCTGGGCGACGAGGCGCTCCAAGGCTCCGTTTTGCCGCTGCAATTCCATGTGCAAAAATCTTGTCTCAAGCAAGTTGCCGATTCGCAAAAGGACCTCGTGGGGATCCAGCGGCTTGGTCAGAAAATCCTGAGCACCCTTGCTAAGGGCGCGCTGCCGAGTTTCAGAGGTAACATCCGCTGTTAGAACGAGAATAGGCAGATATTCGCCGGGAGGAAGCGCGGCCTTAATCTGGGCAATGAGCGCAAAGCCGTCCACGTAAGGCATGTGGAGATCCAGCAGGACGATGTCGGGTTTGGAGGAATGCAGGAGTTCCAGCGCCTTGCGAGGGTCGGTGGTGCTCACGACCGGGCCGGACTTGGCATAGGCGAGAGCTCGCTCCAGAAGGCGCACGTTGGAAACCTCATCATCCACGATGAGAAAGCGTCCAATACTGAGTGCCTGAAGTGACATGACTCCAACCTAAGCACGCGGGAGGCCAAAGTGCGAACAGCTTGCGGCGTGATCCTGAGCAAGAGCGGACTTCCCATCGGGCGGATTCAGCGTCAAATTTGGGCGACATGGCTTTGGACGGCTCTATTCAGGCAACTCGCGTGCGCGCATACTTTGCGAAAATCGCGTCGCGCTATGATCTCGTCAACCACCTGCTGAGCGCGGGGTTCGACGTGCTCTGGAGGCTGCGCGCCGCCGAAGTGGTGAGGGCGTGGGCGCCGAAATCGATTCTCGATCTGGCTACGGGCAGCGGCGATCTGGCGTGCAGTCTCCAGCGCGCCTGCCCGAAGGCTTTCCTGGTGGGAGCGGACTTTTGCGAACCGATGTTGCGAGTGGCGCGAGGCAAGAGGCTGGCGAACCTAGTCGTCGCCGATGCGCTGCAGTTGCCCTTCGCGAGGGAGAGTTTCGAGGTGGTGACGGTGGCGTTTGGGTTGCGCAACATGGCGTCGTGGACGGAGGCGTTGGCGGAGATGCGGCGGGTACTGAGCGCGGACGGGCATCTCTTGATATTGGACTTTGGGTTGCCGAAGCCGCCGTTGCTTCGGCCTTACCGTTTTTATCTACACCATGTTTTACCGGGACTGGCGGCAGCGCTCACCGGCCACCGATCGGCCTACGATTACCTGGCTGATTCTATTGAGTCGTTCCCAAACGGGGCGGCAATGTGTGAACGCCTCGAGGCTAACGGCTACACCGAAGCGCGTTATGAACCGTTGCTAGGTGGCATTGCGGCGCTTTACACGGCACGCCGCGCCTGACGGTTCCCTTTCAACGCGCACAATGCCCCCGTTCCTTTGTTTGCTCGCCGCACTTTGTGTGGGCCTCTCGAAAAGCGGCTTTCCCGGAGTGAGCCTCGTCACCGTCGCGTTGATGGCGGAGGCTTTCCCTGCCCGCCAGAGTACGGGGATTCTATTACCGCTTCTTATTGTAGTCGATCCTGAAAAACTCACCCCTGTGCGCCGGGTAAAACATACCGCAGGAAAAAATCGCGCCCACCAGCACCCGCCCGTGCCCAACGGGCTTCCTCCCACGCTCGCAAAAAGTGCCAAAAACGGCCAATCCACCCCAACAACTTCCCAAAATTCATCGCCGCTGCGCTCATCAACGCATTGATCGCATTGCCCACCGTTCCCTTGAGGCGATTGCGCTCCAGGCGATGCTCACTTTTCATATGTCCGAT
>CAIXGS010000056.1 GCA_903919125.1 uncultured Spartobacteria bacterium
ACGATGTCCCGCTTGCGGCTTCGGCCTCGCGGCTTCATTCCGGACATCGCTTTCGGTCGTGAACCGTCTAATTCGACCGGTGGGACTTTCACCCACGTGGACGCCAGCTTCCCCAGCGCACGCCCCAGCTCCGCAATGGCTATCTGAGTTTTTGGAGCGTCAAAGCGGAGCTGGGGCTCCGCGCTCCCAGGAGAGTGCCCTTCTCCTCTTCGGGACAGACACTCGCCCTCCTGCTCCAAGTGAGGCTGATGCAACCCCTGCAGGGTTGTCGCTCATTTTGTGGGCGTGACCCAGGGTAGCCCGCTGCGCGCAACCCTGGGCTGGATGATTGAACACCTTTGGTGTTCTTTCCCCGCAGTGGCATTTGGATTGCCAACGCCAAGGGCGTTGAATCTTCCAGCCCAGGGTTGGGCCGACGCAGGAGGACCTACCCTGGGTCACCCCAACAAGGCGGCAACCCTGAATGGGTTGCATCAGTCCGAAGCGCCCTGTTCTGGCAAGGTTTGCGATTCGTGCGTTGGGGAACCGCAGGGACAGACACTTTGCAAAGCTTCCCGACACTTTGCAAAGCTTCCCCCATCTCATTTAGGTTTATGGATAATTCAAACACCTCAGTGCCTGGGAGCGCGGAGCCCCAGCTCCGCAATGGCTATCTGAGTTTTTGGAGCGTCAAAGCGGAGCTGGGGCTCCGCGGTCCCAGGAGGGAGCGAAAAGTGTCTGTCCCCTCTCCACTCCGGCTCCGACGGGCTACGACTCCGGCTCGTCCCGAGCCTACGTCTCCACCCCTCGTGCCTCCGTTTGTACCCCTCTTCCTCGCCGCGCTCCGCGCCTAGCTGGATGGAACTAGGGCGGGGCGGAAACCAGTGAAGCTGTCCCGGAAGCCCGGGAGGCCCCTGAGCCGGCAGGCCGCCCGACAGAAGGCGGCGAGGCTGAACCAAAGGCCGCCGCGCAACACGCGGTAGACGCCAGAGGCAGGCCCCACAGGATCCAACGTGCGGTTCGAAATATCCTCCTCATACCAATCAGCACACCACTCTGCCACGTTTCCAATCATGTCCTGTAAACCCCACGGATTTGCCCCCTTTGTCCCCACACGCCGAGGACCACCCGTCGCGCCAGTGTATTGCCGTTCTGTCACACCGCTGATATTCCAACCTCGTCCTGTGTAGTTCACACTGCTGTTACCCCCGTACCAAGCGATGTTGTCCAGCGCAGGCGCATTGTTCTTTCCCAGAAACTTTACTTCTCCAGTGTAGACAGTGCTGCTCGTTCCAGCCCTGCATGCGTACTCCCACTGCGCCTCTGTCGGCAGAGCGTACCTCCAACCTGCAGGCAAGCGCCCCGCGCTTCGCTCCCGCTCCGTCAAACGCTGGCAATACTCCGCAGCCTGCTCCCAACTCACCCAATAAATCGGCATATCCTCGCTCTCAACCCCCATGTGTTTTACGGGGTCGTCTCCCGTGTTTGCACCAACCAATTCACGCACTGTCACCATTTTCCCTGCCACGAAGTTAAACTTCTGCTCGTCGTTTAACATCGTCACCACCTCCTGCCTCAGAGAACGGCCCATCACCGTCTTCCACTCTGCTTGAGTGACCTCGTGTTCTGCCAACCAGAAGCCGCGTGTCAACTTCACCTGATGCTGTTTTTCATCTGAACCATCCCACCATTGCTTGATTGCCGCCTGCTCCAAAGAAGCACTTCCCATGACAAACTCCCCAGGTGGACACCAACGGAACCGGCTGGCAAGGCTGTTCTCATACACCTGCCCAGCCTCACGCCCCTCCATCACAGCGCCTTTTTGTAGTCCATACGCCTTCTCCTGCCCCTTCTCAGCAGTCATCTGCAAAGCCAAATCGCGGGCGCGCCGCTCGACCTCTGCCTGCTGGGCGGCGGGATCCGCTTTCTTGAGCGCCACAGTCTGCAACCCCAGCGCAAATTCATCTGTCAGACTGCTGTTAGTCCAACTCACCTGATCCGGCGGCATCACCTTCTTGACGTCCCGAAAAAACAGGTCGATGTCCTTGTTGGAACTCGTTTCCAAAGACTTTAGAAAGGCCGTCGTAAACGGACTGTTGCGCCGCCCGTTTCCATCAAATGCAGTCTGCCCCGGACTCGTCGCAAACGCTAAATAAAAGCCAGGGCCGTAGCCCGTGATCTCTCCCACGCTTTTGGTCTTAATTGACTTACCAACCTGCGCCATCACCGCCTCCAACTGGGAGGCAAACGGGTTATCCCGGCAACAATCCAGCACGACCACTTTCGTCGGCACTTTAGCTTCCTCAAGGGCCACCATAAAAGCGTCCCGCAGCAGCACCGCGCGGTTTTTCAATTGCGAAATCCCAGTGATTTTAGGCGTATCAACGGGCAACAGATAATTGTCTTCTCCCACTTGAATCCCATGGCCTGAATAATAGAAAACCGCAGCTTCTGCTCCGCGAGCGGCACTCGCAAACCGTTCAGCAGCCGTGGTAAACTCTTCGCGAGTCGGATCCTTCACTGCGCCCCCGCCCACTATAGTATACCCCATCGCCCTGAGCGCGTCGGCCACATCGGCGGAGTCTGCCGCGGGACTTATGAGCTGCATGTTGGAGGGCAGGTTGGCGTACTTGCTACATCCCACCACGAGGGCAACACGTTGTCCTGCAATAACATCATGCGTGGACAGTTCCACGAATACAACGATGGTCAAAAGCCGTAGAAACAGAGCAAGGATTTGCGACTTCATACAAGAGAGAGCCTATGCATCCCTTATCATACCTTCCATGATGAATGCAGCCTAATTTAAAAAGAAACTCCTTTTCTGCCGCGAGGTTATCCTTAGACGGGTAACAAAGTGGTAGGAAAACCATTTCTGCACACTTTACCCATAAGTCTCTACTAGAGCGAAAAGTGTCTGTCCCCTGCGGCCCCTGCACCCCATGGCCTGAATAATAGAAAACCGCAGCTTCTGCACCGCGAGCGGCACTCGCAAACCGTTCAGCAGCCGTGGTAAACTCTTCGCGAGTGGGATCCTTCACTGCACCCCCGCCCACGATAGTATACCCCATCGCTTTGAGCGCGTCGGCCACATCGGCAGAGTCTGCCGCGGGACTTATTAGCTGCATGTTGGAGGGCAGGTTGGCGTACTTGCTACATCCCACCACGAGGGCAACACGTTGTCCGGCAATGAGATCGTGCGTGGACAGTTCCATGAATACAACGATGGTCAAAAGCCGTAGAAACAGAGCAAGAATTTGCGACTTCATACAAGAGTGCGAACTATGCATCCCTTATCATGCCTTCCATGATGAAGGCACCCAAATTTAAAAAGAAACTCCTTTTCCGCCATTGCCCACAACGAGTGTGCTCGAAAAGTGTCTGTCCCCTGCGCTTCACCTAGAGGGGGCGACAGTGAATTCGTTTAGGCGCCAAATCGCCACTCCGAGTAAAACTCAGGATTTCAGTCCGATAAATTCTGCTTCCATCGGAGTTTGGGCATCCGAGAAGTTGAGAAGCTGCTTGAGAACGATAAACTCCGAGCGGGCTGTTTTTTGGTTCACACCCTGCTGAGTGGTAGGGATCCTTTCTCAGCCCACCTTTTTTTCTTATTTTGTCATCTCTGTGGGACGGCTGTGAAAACAATAGAAAGCCGCGTATTGCAAACAATAGAAATGCGCGTATCTGAAACAAGAGTACTATCTCGCTATGACACACCATCAACTCCTAGCCAGCCATCTCGATGCTGCGCACAAAATAGCGAGAGAAAGCGTTGTTCGCGGAAAAGATCTTACCCAGCGCCAACGTACCTTTCTAGCCAAAGAAGGCTGCTTGATAGAAATCATGAAGGGCTGGTACCTCCTCGCGCCCCCTGGTGTTGATACCGGAGATACGACGCTCTGGCATGGGAACTACTGGCCGTTTCTCGCCTTCTATCTGGAGGAACGTTTTGGTGACGATTACTGCGTCACAGCGGAAACCTCCCTCGACCTCTGGGCCGGACAGACCAAAACGCCCACTCAGGCCATCGTGATGACGCGATCCGGCGGAAACAATCAGCTCAAGTTTAATTTTGGGTCCTCTCTTTTGGCCTATCGCGATGAGGCCCGGATGCCTCCACGAGTGACAAAACTCCGTGGATTAAACGTCATGTCCGCAGGGACCGCACTGGCCAGAGTTTCCCCGACCTACTTTGAAAAGGATCGGGCAAGTGCCGAAATCGTTCTGCGGTTGACGGACTTTCAGGAAATTGGACGCGCACTTCTGGAGTTTGGTAAAAGCGCGCCCGCCAATCGTGTTCTCGGAGCGTTGGAATCGATTGGTCAGACGGAAAAGGCACAAAAACTCGCCGAAGTGCTTTCACTTGGTAGGCTGAACGTCAAACCAGAGAACCCGTTTCAGTCCACAGGCGCCCTTATTGGCCCTCAAATCATTATCCGTAGCCCGTACGCTGGGCGAATCCATACGCTCTGGAACGAAATGCGCGATGTCGTGATCGAACTTTTCCCAACGCCTCCTCCTGCCCCGCTTTCGCGCGAGGAGTACGTCAAACAGGCCTCAGAAATTTATACCCACGATGCGTATCACTCCCTGTCCATCGAAGGCTACGTGGTCACAGAAGACCTGATTAACCGGATCAGGGACGGGGCATTCGTCGAGGGGAGTCCCGAAGCAGCGCAACAAAAGGACGCAATGGCCGCAAAAGGTTACTCTCTCGCTCACTCTGGGGTATTGCGAAGTATAGACCGAATATTTCAGGGTGAAAACCCCGGCCGCGTAATCGATCGTGATTTGCAAAGTTGGTACGCACAACTACATCAACCCTATGTTGATGCAGGCATTTTGCCACCATACGCTCTTGCGGGATATCGTGAACGCTCGGTTTTTATTCGGAACTCGATGCACGTACCTCCACCCAAAGACACGGTTCCCGATGCCATGGAGGCGTTTTTTGAGGTTCTTATTGAGGAACAACATCCGGCAGTTCGAGCCATTCTCGGCCACTTCATTTTTGTTTTTATCCATCCTTATGCTGATGGGAACGGGCGCATCGGGCGGTTCTTAATGAATGCGATGCTGGCATCCGGCGGATACCCTTGGACAATTCTTCAAGTGGGGCGGCGAACCGAATACATGACGGCTTTGGAGGAGGCTTCGACCCGTGGAAACATCGCCCAATTCACTCAATTTGTCGCCCGCGAGATGGCCGTCAATTGGTCCAAAACCAACATTTTATGACCGCCCTCAAATCTCGCAGTATGCCTCAGCTCGGGCAATCGCCGCTTTGATTCTTTCCACCGAAGTGCTCGAAAAGTGGCTGTCCCCTGCGCTTCTATTGCAGCAGATTTTCGCCCAATGAGCTGATTTGGTTACACGACAACCTTGTGGAGCGAGCGCCTCCTCCTAGGGTTCCTGAGTGCTGGCGTTAGCCGCTCAGATTTTGCGCTTTGACAAAGCGTACGTTTTAACGGACGCTTCGGCATGACTTCGTTGCCCGTCACGCAAGCCAGATCGAGGCTTTATGAATTGCTCGACCTAGCCGCTGCATCTCACGAGCCTATTCACATCACGGGCAAGCGGACAAATGCAGTTCTTGTTTCAGAGGAGGATTGGCGGAACATTCAGGAGACCCTTTTTCTCCTCTCCGTCCCTGGGATGAGAGACTCCATCCGTGAAGGTCTGGCTGAATCTTTAAACCAATCTTCAAACTCCCCAGGCTGGTGAGCTGGGCAATCGTCTTCACCAAGCAGGCTCAAAAAGATGCACAAAAAATCGCTGCATCAAATCTAAAAGCGCAAACACAACGCCTACTGGATATCCTCGCCATCAATCCATTTCAGAAGCCTCCGCCTTACGAGAAACTCGTTGGAGACTTGGCTGGAGCAATATCTAAAAGAATAAACATTCAACACCGCCTCATTTATCAAGTTTATTCAGAAGAACAAACAGTTAAAGTGATCCGGATGTGGACTCACTACGAATAAATAAACTCAGGATAAATCCAAACTTCGAAGTTAAAGTAAAAAAGAGTTTATCACGCGGCGCGTAGGTGAGAAAAAGGGACCTCGCGTGCAAACGCGTCAAAGGAGGGACAGGCACTCCTTTTTTACTCCGCCCACGGTTCAGCCACTTTTGGGGCTGTGCGGTTAATCTGAGGGAGGAAAAACCCACAGCTCGGGCCTCCCCACATTGCAATGAACACACCGGCCCAAAAGCGTGAGCGTTGCCAGTGACAAAAACAAATTGGTTCGCGCCACGTTGCCGATCACCGGGAGCGCGGGCGCTTTTCCCAAAGCACGCAACCGTTCTTGTGCCGATGGAATCGGATAAAACACGCGTTGCAACACAGTCCTCGCGTTCCCATCCTCCCCGGTGATGTTCGGGAACTGCTGGATCCAATCACCCGCATCGCAACCACTCGCAACCGCCGCGCAGTCCGCAGCAAATACCGCACTACGACTTAACGTCGGGAGCAAGAGCAGTCCGAGGAAGCCCCATAAGGTCATCCAGCAAAACTGGAGAACGAGGGCGGACTCCGGTAAACGGCCGGGTAGCTCCAGAAAAACCGAGCCGGCCCTGCACCCCGTGAGGTTCCAGAGCAAAACGAAAAGCAACGACCGTGCGGGAAGGTTGTTTTTCATCTCCCAGAGCCGCCGTTGGACCAGCGTGTGCAACTGCGCCCCAGTGAGATTCAACTGCCACGGTTCGGGGAGAAGAATTTTCGCGTATCGTCCCAACCCAACCGTTCCGCCGGTGAAGGAGGGATCCCGAGAATCAGCGCTCCATGCCGCAGCTCCGGCCACTTTGGTCGGATGGACACGCGTGCCTGACACCAAACCGAGGATCTGCTGGCGCCAAAGAAAAAGACCCAGCGAGGAAAGCACAACGCTCAGACAAAACCCATTGGACCACCGGAAACTCCAGTAACTGAGCACGCCGATCGCGCAAAGCAAAGCACTGTGACCAAACACACCTCTTAGCCAGAGTCGGAGGCCTCCCCCAGATGAGGCCGCCGTGGCCGGCATGAAAACCATGCCGCCCGCCAGATCGAAGAGGGCCTGAATCACCAAACCGGCAATCAGCCCTTTGAAAAGTTCGGTTAGTGCGAGCGCGGAAGCTCCCAAGGGCGCCCGCCACACGAGGCCGAGCACTGCGGCGATGACCCATAAACCAACGTTTGAGATGCCTAACAGAAGCCTGTATTTGGCGGTTTTGATCTGAATATCCGTCATTTGATCGGGATCGTAACCACGAGGAGAGCCCGCCAGCACGGCATTTGTGGTTACAAATCACCTGCCTTTAAAAAACCGGACCCGACAGGCAGAAGATTGCCGAATTCCTCGTGGATCAAACCGTCGAGGAACACTTTCCGGCCCCACTCCGCAACTGCGCCGCCTGATCTTTGATCGCCTCACGCTTGATGTCGTCGAGACGCGCGAGGTTCCGAACTTGCATAGACATGCGTTGGTTCATTCGCATCGCGGGTTCGTGCTGCAAAAGAAAATCCCAGTAAAGCGTGGTAAATGGGCAGGCGGTGGAACCCGTACTTTCCGCAGGATCGTAGCGGCAACCGGAGCAATAGTTGCTCATGCGCTGGATGTATTTACCCGTCGCAATGTAGGGCTTACTCGCCATGAGCCCTCCGTCGGCGTGCTGAGACATCCCAAGGGTGTTGGGCAGTTCCACCCACTCGACAGCATCCACGTAGACGGCAAGATACCAGCTGTGCACTTCGCGAGGACGCACTCCAAACATGAGCGCGTAGAGGCCGGTGACCATCAGTCGCTGAATATGGTGCGCGTAACCGAGCTGTAAGGTCTGTTTCAAAGCGTCGGCCAAACAGACCATTTCAGTGTCGCCGGTCCAATAAAACGGAGGCAACGGCTGGTCAGCACCCAAGGCATTCAACTCCACATAGCCCGGCATCGAGAGCCAGTAGATCCCTCTCACATATTCCCGCCACCCGAGAATCTGGCGGATGAAGCCTTCCACCCCCGCAAGCGGCGCGCGGCCCTGCTTCCATTCGTTTTCTGCTGCCGCAATGACTCGACGCGGATCGAGCAGTTTGACGTTCATCACAGCGCTCAAACGGGAATGAAAAAGCCAAGGCTCACTGGTCCACATGGCGTCCTGCCAATCGCCAAACTCGCTGAGACGATGCGCGATGAAATCATCCAGCGCCAGTTGCGCATCCTCGGCGGTGACCGGCCACTCAAACAAGGACAGATCCCCTGGATGTCCTGCAAAGCGCTCGTTCACCAGAGCAATCACGCGCTTCGTGATGACATCGGGTTCAAAGCGGCGCGGCGGGAAATGCAGCGGCGGGCCTCCTTTGCCAAAGCTTTTGCGGTTCTCGCTGTCGAAGTTCCATGCGCCGCCCTCCGGCTTACCTTTGTCCATGAGCACCGCATAACGCTGCCGCATCTCCCTGTAAAAAAACTCCATTCGCAGCTGCTTGCGCCCTTCAGCGTGAGCTTCAAACTGGGTGTGAGTGCACAGAAAATGACGATCCTCCCGCAGCTCCAAGGGAATGCCCGCCGCAGTTGCCGCATCGGTGATTTCGCTTCGGACACTCCACTCACCGGGCTCAACCATGATCCATTTTTCGGGCTTTAGTCGTCCCGTAAATTCAGCCAGTGCGGCGCGGAAACTCTCTGCATTGCAGAGAACTGGCGGTCCACTCGGCCCCTGCCATTCGCCACCACTCCCGCTGAGTTCGCGATAGAAGACCGCCCAACCACGATCCCTTAGCAGCCCGCTAAAGTGCCGCATTACCGAAAGGAAAAACGCAATGCGTGGTTTGCTGCTCCATACTTTGAGGCTTTCCTGAGCCACTTCGGCCATCCAGACAGCGTCAAGACTCGGATCAAAACCGTCGAAAGCAGCCGAATCTGAATTGAGTTGGTCTCCAAGAATGAGGATGAGATTTCGCATAATCGCTGGAATTGAGACACTGGAAACTGCCAAGGAGAACTCTTGTGGTTTAATACCCCGTCCTGCAACACTCGAAACGTCGAATCCCCTCGCCCGTGGCTTTCCGACCACATCCCGCGCTTCCTGCCGCAGCCACCCTGATCGTCTTTCATTTCAATGAATCCCTTTGAACCGCTAATCCGCCAAGATGCACTGAGTTCTTGGCGGGCATTTCTTCCAAAGGTGGCCGCCTATGCGAGCGCAAGGAACCATGTGAAACCCGGCCATGAAAACGTATCGCGCCTTGGTGCGTGCATTCGTTTCAGGACGTTGCTCGAAGATGAAATCATCGAGGACACCCTCAACCAGCACACGTTTCAGGTGGCTGAAAAGTGGCTCCAGGAAATCTGCTGGCGCCGTTATTGGAGGGGCTGGCTGGAAATGCGCCCCGAAGTTTGGAGCAATTGGCGTCGGCAGGTGCGCGCTTCACGCCAAACGCTCTCGGCGGAAACATTGGCGCGGGCGGAGGCTGTTTCCGCGGGCAGAAGCGGTGTGGCGTGCATGGACAAAATCGCCCGTGAATTGATTGAGACCGGCTACTTGCACAACCACGCTCGCATGTGGTGGGCAAGCTTTTGGATTCATGTCGAACAATTGCCATGGGAGCTCGGTGCGGATTTCTTTTTTAGGCACCTGCTGGATGCGGACCCGGCGAGTAACACGCTTTCATGGCGGTGGGTTGCGGGTCTGCAAACTCCGGGAAAGACCTATCTGGTGCGCCTTTCGAACATTGAAAAATATGCACCCAGTTACCTGCGCGGAAATGAAACCGGCAGTGAACGCCTAGAGGACGGCGTTGTGAGCGCCCTGTTCCCGCAGGAGATTGCCAATGTTGAGCGATCGCCCCTTATTGATTATCCGACCTCCCTCGCTCAGACAACCGGACGCAGGGGTTTGTGGCTTCACACGGATGATCTTTCGCCAGAAATCGGACCACTAACAGATCTCGCCCCGGTGAGCATTGCCGCGTACCTCAGTGAACCCGTTTACAAAAATATTTATGAACTCAGCCCTCAGCGAATCGCCTCTCTGCGCACCGTGACTCAAGACGGTCTGGACCGAGCCGCTGCGCATTTTGCGTGTCCTGCGACCGTTCTGGAAGCGGAGGATCCAGTGCTGGGACTTGGATCGTGGGCAAAGGAGGCGGGCCTTGCTGAAGTCGTTGCTTTCGCGCCGCTCATCGGACCGGTCCACGACATTCTATCCCGCTTGAAACTGCGCCTGGGCGAAATTGATGTCCGCCTGACTCTGATCCGCAGACCCTCGGACGTGACTGCGTTCTCATTTGCCACAGCCGGCTTTTTTCCTTTTTGGCAAAAAATGAGCCGCCACCTGAACCCGCCGCACTGATTTAGAAAGTGCAGCGGTTCGGAGGTGCGATTAAGGGCCTCGGCCCCAACGATCTTATACCACCTATTTAAGTTTTCTGGATGATTCAAGAGACCTCAGCACCTGGGAGCGCGGAGCCCCAGCTCCGCAATGCCTGTCCGAGCTTTTGGGGCGTCAAAGCGGAGCTAGGGCTCCGCGTTCCCGGGAGAGA
>CAIXGS010000057.1 GCA_903919125.1 uncultured Spartobacteria bacterium
GTGGAATCGCTTTTTGGATCTGTGGGCTACATAGGGCGCGTGCCTGAGGCGCTCTTGGATGCGGTCACGGGGCTAAAAGGATAGGAATTCGCTTTTTGCCCCCGGCACGATTTCTTCAGCCTGGATGCAGGAGCGTTATGCACAGGGATTCTACCTGGACGATTTATTCTGGAAGGCGCAGGGAGCGGACTAAAAAGTTGCCAATTGGCAACTCTGCAGCAGTGCAGGCCGCGTTCTGAAGTTCGCCCAGTGATTGCGCCCTATGATCTTGAACCGAAAGCCGCCACTTAGGCGTGTTCGGCGCTGACGAATCGGGGAAAAGCAAGTCTCCCTTAACGCTCCCGCGACGATACCGCGCGCGCGAGCTGCGGAATGGGGCGAATAGCAACTTCTTACCAATCGTGCGGTAGTGTCGGGTCAACTGGATCCGTTTTGGCTTGGAAAACGGACTCGCTTATCTCCGCCAAACCCGAACCTTGTGGTTTTCACTGTCTCCAATAAATACCGCGCCGTCTTTATCCACAAAAACTCCGTGCGGCCTCGCTAATTGACACTTGAGCGGATCGCCCCCGTCCGGACCGTCTCCCTTTGTGCCGTCACCCACCAGCACCTCTAGTGTGCCTTTTTTTACGTCAATATACCGGATCGAATGCGACTCTGTATCCGCCAGATACACGTTTCCGTCTTGGTCGAGACTCACACATTTCGGTCCGGAAAGAGTAGCCTCCAGCGCCGGGCCGCCGTTGCCTGTAAAGCCGTTTTTACCCGTGCCTGCGACACGCCTAAGGGTGTTTGTCTTTGGATCCAGCAATAAAACGACATTACCTTCGCGCAGCGCCAGGTAACACGTGCCGTTAGGGGCAAACGCAAGGGCGCGCGGGCCGTTTACTGCTGAGCCTGTGATGGGAGACCCATCCGGCGCAGTTTTCTTTTCCCCTGAGCCACACCACGTCGAGATGATGCCTGTTCGCATCTCAATTTTACGAACTCGATGGTTGGCGATGTCGCACACATAGAGATCTCCATTTCCATCAAAAGCGATGCTGTGGGGTTCGTTGAGTTGAGCCTCCGTCGCGGGCCCTCCGTCTCCGCTGAATCCCTGTTTGCCTGTGCCTGCGATGGTCGTGATCTCACGGGTCCGAGCATCCACCCTCCGAACACAGGCGGTTGCGACATCCACCATAAACAAGTTGCCACCTCGATCCCATGCCAATTCGTAAGGCATGCCCAGGGCTGCCTCATTAGCGGGTTTGCCGTCCCCCTGATACCCCGATTTCGCATTGCCTGCATAGGTTTCCACATTCCCCTTTGCATCGATTCGGCGGACCCTATGGTTGGCCATATCGCAAAAGTAAAACATCCCGTCTGGACCGCGCGCGACGCCGAAGACGTTGTTGATTTGAGCCGCAGTGGCTGGGCCTCCGTCCCCCGAATAGCCCTTGCTGCCGTTGCCTGCGACGGTGGTTACTGTGGCGGCTGGCGCAGAGGTAAAGGCACAAGCAATCAACAAAAATAAAGGCAAGCCAAGGTTCATTGAGAGAGACTATTCCTTATTGGTTCAATTCCAAGCTGAAGCTGAATTGCCAATGAACTTCAGAAGGGGTGAGAGAACCATTTTGGTTTAGCCCGGAGGGCTGGAGGGGACGCCGAATTTGATGACCAAACGGAGTTCTATGCGCTTTTCCCACGTCACGATTTCTTCAGCCTGGACGCGGGAGCGTTAAACGAATCGAGCGTGATGGTTTTTGACACAGTCTCAACGCTAGTGCGCGCAAACCCGTCAGCAAGATTTTGGGCGACAACGTTTACGGGATAACGAGTTGTGACGGACACGCCACGAAGGATAGGAATTCGCTTTTTGCCCCCGGCACGATTTCTTCAGCCTGGACGCGGGAGCGTTAACCAGTTTCTCCGCGAAGTCCCGCATCATTAGCCAATCTCGTTTCTGCATATAGATTTCTGTCCGAAGCCACACCACCTCGAGTTTCGATGAGCATTCGGATGTCAGCCCATCCAGCTCTGCGCTGGCCTCATCCGGCATCCCAAGGTCGAGATACCCCTCTGCCGATTCTACAAGTTGAGTCCAGTCTGTCATGGTTTGTTCACCATCCAATAGGCCAGTTGCCGCCAGACATGAGAGGAAGTTTAGTTACGGCTCCAGGCCCGGTGAAAAGAGAAATATGACACTTCAAATTTTTCTGTTTCACGATCGTGCCAATTTGCGTGTGCAATATAGAACTAAGAAGTCTAAAATACATGAATCTTTGACGATGCCAACGATGATAATTAGATATTCTTGGCAGCTTTTCACCACCAGGCGGCAAGGGCCACGTATCGGTCAGTATGACTAAAGTAGAGCCCTTGCAGTGATATGCCCAATTAAATAAAGCATTCACTGCATCACTAAAATAGTTTACTCTCACATGTTCTGCCTCACAGGGACCGCAGGTTCGAGGGTATGGAGTACGGGGAAGGATTAAGAAAAAAGTATCGCAGCAGGGTGCCGGAAGATTGCTCGGAAAGCAGTTGAATGTGGCCGAGGAAGAAAGTCCCGAAATAGAAGTCTCGCGAGACTCTGGGTCGTAAACAGATCCGTCGATATTTTCTCTTCTTTGTTCTTCATTCGGGGAATCAGGTTCGTATTCCGGCCATTCGATAAAATCTTCGAGACGGTCAATACTTTGCGTGATTTTGGCAATCAAACCATCGATCTCAGTCAATACACTCTTATTACTCATGGTTTATATTGTTAAATTTAAAAAGATGATCTTTCTTAAAATTCATTATTGGCAGGCTGAAGAGTTGAATGATCGTCCATGTAAATCTGGAGCAGCAAAGCCTACAAGAATGCAGGAGCGACCGATCCGGTTCCATTTAACTAAATTAATAAAGGACAACATCAAAATGCTTTCTAAGAAAATCAATCCCATCTGTAGCCCAACCATGAGGTGGACGATTAACTGCGCTTAGACAGATATTTCCTGCCCAATTGCCGATCGGTCCGGCATGCTTCATATTCACAGCCACTCCTGGAGGTGAAAGGACACCAATACCTCCAAAATAATTTGGACAGATCAAATTATTCAAAGCATGATACGCACAAATTTCCCCGGGTCGCCCGCCGCCAGTTTGGCTGATGTAACCAATATTTCCAGCTCCTTGTACATTTGGTTGCAATCTAATAGGGCGAAATAAGACTTGGGGGCCAGTGACGTAAATATAGATGGTCATATTATTTCCTAATGCTGGCGTTTTTGATACACTCATGTTTCTAGACAATTCGGGAAAACTTGTCTCAGGCGCGAGAACTTCGCGCTTAGCTTGAGGTGGATTTGCTGATCTAGTTGATCGGCTCGATCTAAAAGGACACCGAATCCAGCCAACAGCTGCCGGCGTGTTCGCCCAGTTAAACAGCTGCCGCTCCAGTTGGATCACGGAGTACCGACCACCTAGGTGTGGATTCGCAGCGTTGATAAGACTTACGGCTGCATGCATGCCTTTCACATACGTAACGTAGTCCCCCCAATCAGCAGACACACATCGACCCATGAATTTATTTGCAACGATGTTGTCGTAAATGGGAAGCGAAGTTGGCATTCCTTTGGTCTGTGACCAGAAGCTGAAGTGTTTTGTGGCGAAGGAAACGCCGAAGTACTTGAAGGCAGAGCTTTTCCACAAACCGACTGCAGACCGTAGATGCGGACAGGTGGTGATTGTAGATGCTGGAGAAAGCGATAAAAGATGGGTGATGATTTGCCGATACGCCGTCACATTAAAATGTGCTTTAAACCCGCCCCCACGGATGAATGGTAATCGACCTGTATTCGCCCCCCATAACTGGATGCCTACTGCGATCTTTTCTAGATCGCTATCGCTTGGATAAGGTGTTTTAAGGCACCAACCCGCTATTGACTTGTTAATGTCAGCCAGAATTCCAGATTCGAGGATGTTTATATCAGTAGCCACCAAATCTTTAGCGGACGCGACGTGTGGCAGATAAGCCTTAGTTACATGGGCGAAACCTCGTGCACTCACAGTCGTGAACATTGCTCGAAACGGACCAAGCTTGGTTAATGCCAGACCGACGGATGCGGTGGCCCACTTAAGCTCCGGTATGGCGAACTGGCCGGGACTTAGCTTTGCAAGTACTGGGGCGTAGGGCGGCGGAATAATCATTGTGTCACGCTGGGGATTTGGACTAATTGGTAGGTGAGCTGACGACTGTTAAGGATAGGAATTCGCTTTTTGCCCCCGGCACGATTTCTTCAGCCTGCAGGAGCGTTAAGGGAGAATTGCTTTTGCCCGATTCTAAGCGTGGCGTACAGCGAAATCCGGCCATTATGTGCGACTTTGGCTTTGGTTTCCGGCAAAAGACCGGCTTCTGTTGAAATTCCGACCTGTTCTTATCGCGTAGCGGTTTCCGAACCTCAGTTTTATCGTCAATTTGGGCAATGGAGCATTTTCGATGGGTGTGGTGACTCGAGCGTCTGACACCTAAAAAAAGAGGCCCGCGCCGAAGGGCGACTAAGGCGAACAGGTAGAAACTGGGCCGGAATTTCGGAAAACCGGAAAATGGAAAATCTGAGGGGGCTAGTCAAAGAGTCGCACTCTCGGGCTTATCGGTGTGCTCAAAGGGTCGGTGCCAAATTTGGCACCCTGGCCGAACGCGTTACTCTGCACCGTTGTTATTCCTTCCAGAAAGCCCTACACGCTTCCACCTGCAAACGCCAACCACGGACACCAGCTATGATGCTGTCCAAAGAGAACCCTATGCGCTTCTCCCCCGGCACGATTTCTTCAACCTAGACGCGGGTGCGTTAATTCTCTCCTTCTAAAAGCCGGCTTACCCTCCGACTATCCGTTGCAGCATTGGTTCGAGGTGCCTGCCTGGGATTGTGTTCTTCACTGAGTAGCGTTCAATTCCCTCTGCGGGCAGGGGCGAGGGTGGATTGGGGATTTGCTGGATCTGGGCTGGCAGTGCGTCTATTTGTTGCTAGCGGAATCGGCGGCGATTTCACAGGTCACGACTTAAGGCGATCACATGCCGGACGCCTGCCCAAGATAGTCCCTGAATTCCGGTGCGCTTGGTGCGTTAAACACCGCAGCACTCTCGCCTTGTTCGACGATCTGCCCCACGCCGTTCCTCAGGCACACGACGGCAACACGGTCAGAAATCTGTCGCGCCTGACGAAGGTTGTGCGTCACGAGGACAATGCTGTGGCGACTCTTCATCTCCAGCAGGAGTTCCTCAATCGCGCTCGTGCTGCGTGGATCCAACGCGCTGGTGGGTTCGTCCATTAAGAGAACCTCAGGTCGCACTGCCAATGTGCGAGCAAGACACAACCTTTGTTGCTGCCCTACAGACAGTTTTGCTGCGGGCTGTTTCAACCGATCCCTCACCTCTTCCCAAAGCGCCACCTCGCGCAATTTTGACTCCACTAGCTCGTCCTGCTCCCCTTTCGACAATTTCCGCAACCTCCTAGCGCCAAAAAGTACGTTCTCCCGAATATCCACCGGAAAAACAACGGGCTCCTGAAACAGCATTCCCACGCGCGCCCGCAGCACGTTGACGTCCAACTCTGGAGCATAAATGGAACTCCCCATTAAGCGCACCTCTCCTCGCACTCGCAGACCAGGGGTCAATTCGCTCAACCTGTTGAAACAGCGCAATAGAGTGCTCTTGCCAGCGCCCGAGGGGCCGATGATCCCAAGGATTTCTCCGGATGCGACCTGCAACGAGATGTTTTGCAGAATGGTCCTCTCTCGTACCTGCACCTCCAGATTGAGCGTCTCTAGGACGATGTTTTTACAGGGAATGTTTTCAAACATCGCTTTCCTCGTGCAAATACAGGCGGCTAGGAAGCGCAGCCACGCTCATCGAAAACACTAGTCCCAACAGCACCAGTGCGGTGCCCCACATTTTGGTTTCCACACCCGCAGCGAATGAGTCCTGAGCCAGAATAAAGATGTGGTAAGGCAGAGTCAGCACCGGGTTTTCCACCACACCCTTGGGAAAAGTGACTCCCGCGAAAATAGTGGCGGTGAACATGATCGGGGCCGTCTCGCCGGCAGCTCTTGCAAGGCCAAGCAAAGACCCCGAGATCAGGCCTCCCCAAGATTGCTTAAGCAAAACGGCCCACGCCACCTGCGACTGACTCAACCCCAAACCGGTCGCCGCCGCGATGTAACGCTGCGGAATCGCTGCCATACGTTCCAGCACCACAAGCGTCACCGTGGGTAGCATGGACATGGCGAGCACGAGCCCCCCTGCAAGCCATGATTTGCCCCAACCGCACCATTGGACAAAAACCAGAAAACCAAACAAGCCAAACACAATACTCGGTAGTCCGTTGGCAGTGTAGAGTCCGAGGCGCAATGCTTTCTTCATACTCTCGGACCTCAGCCATACCCGCTCCATCAAGGCAAGAGACACGGCCAACGGGGCGCACGCCAAAAATGCGGTGCTGAGCAACACCGTTGTGCCCACAAGATTCCAGAGGATGCCTCCAGAGGCTCCCACAAGAGCAATTTGTTCCGTAAAAAAGGAAAAACTGAGCGCCCCCCAGCCGCGTCTGGCAATGGACCAAACCAGCCCGGTGCTGATCGTCAAACACGCCAGCAGACAGCCCCCAGCCACGCAGCCCATCACGATGTCGAGGCCTCTACGCATGCCGCCGCCTCCCCAAGGTTCCCAAGCATGTCGCCCCCGCAGTGAGCACAAGCAGCAGGACTCCCAGTCCCATGATCGCGGCCCAATGCAGCGGATCCCCAAAGGCAATATTGGTTTCAGCGCCACCCAATTTGGTGGTCAACGTCTGCCCAGCCTCCAGCAGCGGTGCGGGCGAGTACCATGGATGTGGCAGGTTGTTGTCCTGTCGGCCGATCACAAGAAAGACCGCCACTGTCTCCCCGAGGGCCCGGCCAACAGACAGGAGAAACGCGGAGGCTATTCCCCGTGAGGCCTGTGGCAGGACGATATTCCAAATAGTCTCTGCTCGGGTCAACCCAAGCGCTCTCGCAGCCTGGCGTTGCGCACCCGAAACGGATCGCAGGGCGTCGTCGCACAGAGAGACCATCGTTGGAAGGATCATCACCGCTAGGAGGATGCCGGCAGTCAGCAACGTGTCTCCGCTCAGCGGATCAAACTTGGCAAACGTCCGGTAAACCCAGTCCCGAAGGAGCGCAATTCCCAGCAATCCGAACACCACCGAGGGAATCCCAGCGAGAAGTTCTAAGGGAATCTTCAATGCCAAGCGGGCCTTCTGTGGAAGGTATTCTGAAAGAAAAACCGCTGCACCGAGCCCCAGCGGTCCTGCCAGCAAAAGAGCGACAGCCGTCACGGCAAGGGAACCGTAGATCAGGGAAAGGGCGCCAAACACATCCTGCCGGTAAAACCAGCTCACCCCTGTAATGTATCGCGTCCCTTCGGACTGCCAGACTGGGCCGCTTTGGAACAGGAACACGCAGAGCAAAAAACCGAATGCGCCGATGGCCAACGCCGACAACAACCAGGAGAGCACGCGAGTCATGAATGGCGGCACCTGAGTTTACGGGTGCAACGCCTTCAAGGGAAGATAGCCGTGCTTTTGCACCAAAGCCTGCCCGCGTTCGCCCAGCAAAAAGTCCACCATAGTTTTCGCCCCTCCGCTGGGCTCGCCATTGGTCAGTACAAATAAAGGGCGGCTCAATGGATACTTGTGCGTTGCGATGTTCTGCGACTCGGGTGGAACGGGCACTCCATCTTCGCCCACCAAGGCCAAGGCGAACACCGATTTTCCGTCGGCCCACGATGCCGACAGCTGGGAAAGTGCGCCTGGCGTGCTGGCCACCTTGCTGCGCGTCTCTTCGTTTCCTCCGACTTCCGGAAAATTGACCTGTGGCGCTGCCTTTGGACTGCCGTAGAGCCAGTGGACGAACACCTCCCAAGTCCCGCGTCCCGGTTCTTTGTTGAAGAATGCAATTCGCTGAGCTCTCTCGCCTCCGACATCCTTCCAATTCTTGACACGCCCCTCGTAGATATCCTTCAACTGCGTCTTGTTAAGTGTGTGAACCCCGTTTTCCCAAACGTCTTTAGAAACAATCAACGCCACCGCGTCCTCTCCAATATGGATGGGACGGAAGTCGCATTTTGGATACTTGGAACGGTCATCTTCGCTGACCGGTTTGGAGGACATACCCATTTGCACCAGTCCATCGCCGAGCATGGAAATGCCGCCGGCGCTTCCGCCTTGAGTGTCCACTTGGATTTCCATTTTCTGTTCCGTCCGAAGGATTTCAGCGGCCTCAGCCACCGGAAGATTGACGGTTGTAGAGCCGTTAATTTTCAGAGGAGCAGCAGAAATGGAAGTCAGGCTTAAAACGGAGAAGAAGAGGGGTAGAAAGAGTTTCATAGTTGCCTGAATGCGCATACACGCCGCTCAAGGAGGAGGCAAGTGCAAAGGAAACTGACGATCACTCCGCGAGGCGATCCATCCGAAAGGAGCAGCATCCGAAGTCCAAAATGGTTCCTTCCTGCTCAAGGCGTCTCCTGAAAGTGGTTGCGATGAAATACTCACGCTTCTGGGCAATCGCGCGTACATCCACGATACCGGCTTCCTTCAGGACGCGTAAATGCTTGGAGGTGTTGTATTGTGTAATCTGGAGACTGTCCGCCAGTTCATTGACACCCAGATCGCCAGTGAGCAGTTTTTTGACAATCCTTTGCCGGGTGAGGTCCGCGAGGGCTTTGAGGATGTCGAGACAGTCGTTAGGTTCCACGAAGTAATCTTCGTTAAAATCCGGCTCGACATCAACCTATGAACGTCTATGCCCGTAGGTGCATATATGAAGACAAAAATTCTTCTCTTTTTGACGATTGCAACCGCGCCCTTTTCTACACGCGCAGACATCGGAACGATCAGTCCCGTTGAGGCCCAAAAATTGATCCAGAACACGGATCCTTCCAAACGCCCTGTCGTCTTGGACACCCGAGGCGGGTACAAAGACTATTTTCGAGGGCATCTTCCGACGGCCCATCATCTTGAGTTTGATACTCTGCGGGGCACTGACAGCGGCGTGCCAGTACAATACCTGCCAAGCGATCTGACCAAGGCTCTGCTTGTGCGTGCTGGTGTGGATAAAAACAGGCTCCACCTGGTGTACGCCACAGGTGATGTTTTGCCTAACGACGAAATTCTGAGCGCAAGCATGGTGGCGTATGTGCTCGAGAAATACGGAGTTCAGGACATCCGTATCGTGGACGGAGGCCTTGCGGGATGGAAAGCGGCAGGGCTCCAGCCTGTGCAGGAGTATTTCGGCAATCCCGTAGGAAATCTTCCTGAGAAGGGAAAGCCGGAGATCGCGTTGACTGTCGAAGACGTTCTAAAACTGAAGGATAAGCCGGGCCATGTTCTGGTGGATGCTCGCCCGAAGAACGAATATCTCGGGCAGGACGAAGTTTGGTTGCGCAAGGGTCACATTCCGGGCGCGGTTAGTTTTCATTGGGCACGCCTGATGGTGGAGAAAGAAAACACCCATAAATTCAAACCGTTCTCTGAGGTGAAAGCGGATTTGGAAGCTGCGGGAATCACTCCGGACAAGGAAGTGATGTGTTACTGCGGGACGTCGAGAGAGGGGAGTTTGGTTCGTTTCTATCTGAAGCACGTTGCCGGATACCCAAAGGTCCGCCTGTATGAGGGCGCTTGGAAGGAGTACGTGTGGGTAAAAGACAAGTCTTTGCCTGCTGAAACCTCCGAGCCTGCAGCGAAGTAGCCGTCAAGGTCGGAAGACCGCAATCCGCGCCTTCCGCGTCGATGCTCAAAGGATAAAGAGGAGAGGATAGAAATTCGCTTTCCCCTTAAGATATTCGAAAACCCCTCAGCCGCGCCGTTGCCTAAAAAACTCAACGAACAATACGCACTAGCCGCCTGGCTCATTTCCAAACTGAACGGATAAGCAAGAAATTGCTTTTTGCCCCCCGGCACGATTTCTTCAGCCTGGACGCGGGAGCGTTAAGGGAGAATTGCTTCTGCCAGATTCCTTGCGTGGCGTACAGCGAAATCCGGCCATTATGTGCGACTTTGGCTTTGGTTTCCGGTAAAAGACCGGCTTCTGTTGAAATTCCGACCTGTTCTTATCGCGTAGCGGTTTCCGAACCTCAGTTTTATCGCCAATTTAGGCAATGGAGCACTCTCGCTTGGGGCCTCAGCGTTTCAAACGGTTCTGCCCACCTCTCCAATGCTGAGGCGGTGGACTCAGTCCGTGTACACGTTTTCGTAGTCCGGCATCGGGTCACTCCTGTCACAGGGCGAACTACGA
>CAIXGS010000058.1 GCA_903919125.1 uncultured Spartobacteria bacterium
GATGATTCAAGAGACCTCAGCACCTGGGAGCGCGGAGCCCCAGCTCCGCAATGCCTGTCCGAGCTTTTGGGGCGTCAAAGCGGAGCTAGGGCTCCGCGTTCCCGGGAGAGAAGAACCAGTTTTCTTCAAGATTTGGTATTACCTAAAAACAAAAAGGGAGAGCAAGAAATTGCCCTCCCTCTCAGAACGATGTGCTCACATCGACCCGGCGACGGTTAGATGGACTGCTTTTTTTCCTCAAGGTACCGCGAGATACGGTTGGAGAGGATCAGGAAGGTTGGGGCCCAGAGACCGACGAAAATCCCAAAGAGTTCCCCGTGGGTGCGCTCCTCGAAACTCGCGGTCTTGCCGCCCGCATAATACCAGATCGCTATGGATCCGAGAACTGAGAGCAGACCCAGAATAAAACAAAGGTTACTTAAAGCTTTCATAAAGTTTGATCCGTGGGGCTTTCCAGGTCAGGAGGCAAGCGCTATCGGGTCAGCGCTTCATTAATTCACTTTTGCTTCACAACCGTTTCCTGAACGACGTGCAATATCCGATACAGTGCCACAAACTCAGGAAACCCTTTCGCGTGCGCCGCTCGTCGTTACGTCCTGAGCAACTCACGCTTCAACAAACGGCGGCAAAATTGATGCCAAACCTCTATTTCGTTACGAGTCTGGGCGTGTATAAACGCTCCAGTTTTCATGGATAATCTTCATCTCGCGATCCAGTTTTTCCTCCAACTCGCCGTCATTCTGCTCTTCTGCCGTGTCGTTGGCGCGGTTGCAGCCAAGTTTGGCCAACCCCAAGTCGTCGCTGAAATGATTGCTGGGGTGCTGCTGGGCCCCTCTTTCTTTGGCTTAATTTGGCCCGAGGCGCAGTCCGCGCTGTTCGCTTGGGACAAAACTCAGACCCTTCGCGACACCCAAAGCTACCTTTTCCCCGCCTCCCAGCTCGGATTAGCCCTTTACATGTTTGTCGTGGGCATGGAGTTCCGAGTCGATATCATCAGGCAAAATCTGAAAAGTTCCATCGCAGTCTCCGCTGCGGGAATGATCGCCCCGTTTTTGCTGGGAGCCGGACTGGGCTGGGTCTTTTTCCATCACACCGAACTATTTCCGAAAAGAACATCCCTACTGGAGGCGATGCTATTTTTGGGCGCCTCGATGTGCATCACGGCGTTTCCGATGCTGGCTAGGATCATCCACTTTAAAAAGCTCAACGGCACAACCATGGGAACAGTGGCCATCGGCGCCGGCGCCCTGGATGACGCGACCGCATGGTGCCTGCTCGCCGTTGTGGTTGCCAGTTTCGACGATAACTGGTCGCGCGCCTTTTGGAACATCACTGCGGGAGCCGCCTACGTGTGCGTGGCCCTCGGCTTGGTCCGCCCCGTGGCGAAGCGCTTCGAGCGTCACTTGATAGAGAACGACTCGCTCTCGGAGGCGGGTCTTGTGGTTGGACTGGCACTCATGGCGCTTGGCGCTTGGGTCACTGACAAGGTCGGTCTCCACGCTGTTTTCGGCGCGTTTGTGATGGGAGCCTCCATGCCACGAGGGATTGTGACTCGTGAGCTCATCGCGCGAATCCAACCCTTGACGGTCGCGTTACTGCTGCCCTTGTTTTTCACGTACTCTGGGCTGAACACGAAAATTGGGCTTTTGAACACAAGCTTTCTCTGGCTGATGTGCGGCGCAGTTTTGGTCGCGGCGATTCTGGGCAAAGGGGTCGCCTGCTGGCTTGCGGCGAGGGCCACGGGCATCTCCAACCGGGAAGCCCTTGGAATCGGCGTGTTAATGAACGCCCGCGGACTGATGGAGCTCATTATCATCAACGTCGGCCTTCAACGCGGAATCATCTCCGAGGGCCTCTTCGCCACGCTAGTCATTATGGCGGTGGTGACGACGCTCATGGCCTCGCCCATTTTTGACAGACTTGTCGAGAAGAGATAGTGCGCCGCTTTGATGTCTCTACGGTAAAAAGAATTCGATTTTCACCCCTTCACAATTTCTTCGGCCGAGACGCGGAGTGTTAACACGCTGCTGACTTTGAGCGCTACCTACCGCTCAATCTGGGCATCCTCCCCAAAGTCGATCTACCCCATCCCTCCCGGAGCGATCTCGCGCACTTGGGTGTATTCATCGGTCAAAGACGCTTTTGAATCGATGGATCCGCTACTCATACCAAATCTTGAAGAAAACTGGTTCTTCTCTCCCGGGAACGCGAAATAGAGTAGGGAGACGCGTTTGGTAAACCACCCACACGCGTCTCCCCCTCATCGAACCGGACGGGCGGATTTCCCGCATCCGGCTCTCGGAGGCTGTTCTCCGGTTTGCTTCATGATTTTCCGTAGGCTGCATGGTGCGGCATCCGGTACAGGCCGTATCTTTCCCTCAGTTGTTCACGGGTGTGTTCGGGGGCGTATCGTCCTCGGATTTTGGCGTGTTTCTTCCA
>CAIXGS010000059.1 GCA_903919125.1 uncultured Spartobacteria bacterium
CTTACTCAGAGTTTTACACTCTAGTAACGTCGTTGCGTCAGACAGAACAACTTGTCTGTCTTTTTGAGCACTACTGTTGTACCAGTAGCCTCTAAAATTATTATCTTCAGCCATTCCTTTGCTTCGAGCGCGTCACATCGTGTCGCTCTTAATGAACGAACATCGTGTGGTTGCGGGCCGAGTCACCTGACGAGAAGTTTGCTTTCACAAACTGAATGTCATGAATGACGCCCACCAACGCTGAGCTTAGGAACCAGACTTTCAAAGAGCGAAGCTACCGGAGCAGCTCGAGCCGATTTCTCGGCGGGTTGGGCACTGTAGCGACTTTTGGTGAGGCGTCAATAGAGTGGTGAAATTTTTTTAAGTTCACCCCAGCGCATAGCGCGTTCAAAACCTTCCATCGAGCCTACCGCAGCACTACAAAATAATATGCTTCAGGCACTTACACGCACCACTCTGGCATAGCTTTCGGCGTAACAAGCCAAGAAAAATAAAACTTATAATAGTGCGCGCCCGGAACTTCTTGGCTCAACAACACCGAGCTTTCGATAAGCTGGCCCGAGTGCCACTCGGCCCTGGGGAGTCCGCTTTAAGTAGCCCTGCATGATCAGGTAAGGCTCGTTAACGTCTTCGATTGTTCCCGCATCCTCGCCGAGAGCCACTGCAAGGGAATTCAGCCCAACGGGTCCTCCCTCGAAACGGTGAATAATCGCCTCTAAAATCCGCTTATCCATTTCATCGAAGCCATCACTGTCAATGTCGAGCATTGAAAGCGCCTCATCTGCAACTACTTGATTAATTTTATTTCCGGCCCGCACTTGAGCGTAGTCTCGAACCCAGCGTAATAAATTATTGGCGACGCGGGGAGTGCCACGAGCGCGCGCTGCAATTTCCAAGGCACCAGCAGAAACGATATCGATCCCAATCAGGCTGGCACTGCGCAGGAGAATTTTCTGAAGTTCCTCAGCGGTATAATATTCGAGGCGACAATTCATTCCAAACCTAGAGCGCAAGGGAGAGGAAATCATTCCAGCTCTGGTTGTGGCACCGACCAACGTGAATTTAGGAAGGTTGAGCCTTACCGATCGCGCGTTGGGCCCTTGATCGATAATAATATCCAGCTTAAAGTCCTCCATCGCAGGATAAAGATACTCCTCGATGGCGGGCTGTAGTCGGTGAATCTCGTCAATAAAGAGCAAGTCTCCGCGTTGGAGCGTGGTGAGAAGTCCGGCGAGATCGCCCGCTTTTTCAATGGTTGGGCCGCTAGTACTCTTGATATTCCCGCCCATTGCATGCGCCAGTATGTAGGCGAGGGTTGTTTTCCCCAATCCAGGAGGGCCACTCAAAAGAATATGGTCCAACACGTCGTCCCTCTGGCGAGCAGCTTCAACCATGACTTCCAAGCGGTTGCATACTTTTTCCTGACCCGTGAACTCGCTGAACATCGGGGGGCGAAGCGAGATATCGAAAGGCGTATCTGACGCATCTGCGGTTTTCTGGAAATAATTTTCAGCCACTGGGAAAGATGATGAGGTGATAAGGATAAAGGGCCTGCCGTGAGGTTATAGCACAACATAAAAAAACCGGTCGCCCCAAAAAGAGCGACCGGCTTTAAACTGAGCCTAAAGAATTTGGGAGTAGCTTACTTCTTGCTCGCAGGGGACTTCGAACCTTTGTTGACCTCTGCGATCACGTCGTTTGTGAAATCGAAGGAATCTTTCGAGTAAACCAGAATCCCAACGGCGTTGAGAGACTGTCCAGACTTGTCGAGTACGAGATCGTAAGCTGCTGCCTTCACTTTGTCAGCGATCACCTTATTCAAGTCTTCCAACAGCGCATTCCGACTGCGGACGGACTGTTCGGAAAGTTGACGTTCCCGGGTCTGCTGAAACTCCTGAACTTCCCGTTGAAGTGTTCCTAGGGCTTGGAGCTTTTCATTCAGTGCCTTGGATTTCTCCGCTTTCGCCTTCTCTGAAAGCTCTGGCTTGTTGGCTTCGTCGTTGAGCTTGCGCGCTTCTTCTTGCGCCTTATTGAAGACGTCAAGGCGCTCATCGAGCTCTTTTTTGGCCTGCGTGCGGGCTTCGTTGATCTTCGCTTCGGCTTCTTTGGTTTTATAGTAACCATCAAAGACAGCCTTCATATCAATGGTACCGACTTTGAGGTCTGCAGCATGAACTGAGGCGGCGGAGCTGAAGGTGACAGCTACGGCAGAAATGAGTGGGAGGATGTTATTGAGTTTCATAAGTGTTCACTTAGAGGGGAGATTGTATGGAGGAGTTTAATAGGATGATCAAGCCTGATCACAGAGAAATGGTGTCAGTTCCGGTTCTCCGTAATTTTAATCCACAATAATGCGTCAGACCATCACCGACATTTCGGCGGTTAAACATTCGCTGAGAGAAACCTAAGCGTGTGCCCAACTAATGAGGCGCAACTCATGAGGCTGGGTAAGATTCACATGGGTCGGAATGACTCGAACACTCAGCCCGTAGGAACCGCTTTCCGCCGCGGAAATGACCCCTGAGTATTCGCAAACGCCATCAGTGGACATCGAGGAAAGAGTCATGTCCGATGCTTGCGGCGTGAGAATGAGGTTGTTAACCTCCTCCCCGTAATAGGCTTGAACCGTCACATTCTCTGGGGCGAGTTTGCCGAGGCGAACAGTGGCCCGCACTGAGACGGTGTCTCCGACTTGAACATTCAGGCCGGTTCGTTCGACCCGAACATTATCCACTCGAACTCCCGGCCAGGCGGCGCGAATGGAGTCCTTCCACTCCGAGAGGCCCTTGGCCTTGAGTCCCTTGTCCGCAGCAAGAATCATATGCGCTTTAGCGGCAGGCTCATAAAGCCGCTCGGTGTATTCGCGTACCATTCTATGCGTGTTAAAGACCGGGGTGATAGAGCGAATGGACTCCCGCATCAGCTGAAGCCAAGCCAAGGGCAGGCGTCCGTCCGGCTTGGCATAATAAAGCGGAACCACCTGTGTCTCAAGAATATGAAACAGACTGGCAACATCAACCTCGTTCTGGAAATCGACGGATCCATCCACAATTTCCTCACCAATTGCCCAGCCTGACTTACGGTTTTGAGCGAAAGCCTCACACCACCAACCATCTAGAACCGACAAATTCAATCCACCGTTTGGAGGAAGCTTCATACCGCTAGTGCCACTCGCCTCCAGCGGACGCAACGGGTTGTTCAACCAAAGATCCACTCCCTGATACATCCGACGCCCCACATAAGTGTCGTAATCCTCGAGAAATACGATGCGGTTCTCAAACTCAGGCATTCGGCTATAGCGATAAACTTCCTGAATAAACTTCTTTCCCGGCTCATCCTTGGGATGCGCTTTTCCTGCAAAAACAAACTGCACCGGACGCTCGGGATTATTCATTAGGCGTACCAAACGCTCGGGTTCAGCGAAAAGTAACGTAGCGCGCTTATAGGTGGCAAAACGTCTTGCAAAACCGATGGTTAGCACTTCCGGATTAAGCAACCGCTTCGCTGCTCGCAACTTCTCAGGAGCCTCCCCGAGGCGTAAACGCTGGGCCCCTACCCGCTCGTGAACAAATTCAATCAAACGATGCTTGAGAGTTTGATGAGTGCTCCAAAGATCTTCATCGGGGATATCATAAACGCCCCGCCAGAAATCAATATCCGTCAGATGCTCCTCCCATCCAGCAAGATGTTTGTCGTAAAGTGCAGCAAACTCGGGTGCCATCCAAGTGCGAGTATGAACTCCGTTAGTAATGCTTGTAATGGGAACCTCATGCTGAGGCACTCCATCCCACACTTCCTTCCAAAGACCCTGAGAAACCAACCCGTGTAGAGCGCTCACACCGTTTGCATGGCGACTTGTGCGCAGGGCAAGGATGGTCATGGAAAAGGGCTCGCCGGGATGCACTCGCGTCTGCCCGAAACCAACGAACTTTTCAAAATCAATTCCCACCTTGGCCGGATATTCCCCGAAATATTTGCGCATCAACTCCAACGGGAAAGCGTCATTCCCTGCAGGCACGGGCGTGTGAGTGGTAAAGATGTTTCCAGCCGCCACCACCTGAAGGGCCGCATAAAAATCTAACTTACAATCCACGACTTGCCTCCGAATTAACTCCAAAGAAAGGAAGGCAGAGTGCCCTTCATTCATGTGGTAAACAGACGGCTCTATCCCCATGGCGTGAAGCGCATGCACGCCGCCGACTCCCAATACAATTTCCTGCCGGATACGCATCTCCAGATCACCGCCATATAACTGTGCGGTAATGAGCCTGTTTTCCTCGGTATTCTCCACCAAATCGGTGTCCAAAAGATACAAAGTGATGCGACCCACTTGGAGTCGCCAGACCTTCACCCGAACGGGTTGCCCCAAGATATTGACCTGAACGAAAAGCGGTTTTCCATCTCCATCAAACGCTTCCAGCAAAGGAAGGTGAGAGAAGTTTTGATTCAACTGAACACTTTCCTGCCAACCGTCCTTGTTAATTTGTTGCCTGAAATATCCGTGCCTATAGAGCAACGTGAAAGCAATGAACGGGATGTCCAAATCAGAAGCCGATTTACAGTGGTCGCCGGAGAGGATTCCGAGGCCGCCCGAGTAATTTGGTACAGATTCGTGGAACCCGAATTCGGCGGAAAAGTAGGCAACTGGGCCGGTTAACGGAGACTGGGCCGCCCGAATTTTGCCATAAGTATCTGGGCGCTTCATATAGGCATGAAGTCGGGAAACGATAGCAGCCATGTCCCGCTTGAAATCCTCATCGGCGGCGACCTCCTTCAACCGCGCTTGGCGACACAGTTGCAACATACGCAACGGACTATGGTTGGTCCGATGCCAGAGAACAGGATCGAGATGACGGAAAAGTTTCCGTGCGTCTGGTTGCCAAGTCCACCAGAGGTTCAATGCGATTTCGCGCAACGGTTCTAGGACTTCGGGGAGCTTGGGGACGACATTAAACGTGTGTATCGGCTGCATGTATTCCAATCGGTTATTGAGTGATCACAAGGGGGAGTTCCCAGAAGAATGCGTCAGGAATAGGGAGATTACCCGAAAGCATGGCCCAAAATTAATGCAAATTACAGCAACCAAAAACGACTAGCGAGAGGATCTTACCGCTTCCGTCATGGAACCACTCTCGCGGGTTGGCCAAATACCCAATCAATTCCGCGGGCAAACCGCTGCTCAATGTAATCGGAATGACCGCCAGGGGACTCATAAAACTCCACCTGCGTGTAAGGAGCAACGAGGTCCCGCAGCACGGGCGCCCCTTTTTGGGCTCCGAAGGAGTCGTGCTCCGCGCCGTCGAGGTAAATGCGCTGCTTTGGGGCGAAAACACGAGGGTCCTTTCGGGCGATCACGACAGGATCTTCGGCCAACCAACGCTTCCAAACGTCCTCCCGCCAATGGCCTTCATCGTCATAGACCCACTCAAAATCACCGGGACGCTCGGGCCCCTTGGCGGCATAGGCAGCAGAAAGCCCCAAAACCAACTGCAACAGCCCGCTAGTGGGACTAATCATGCGATCGATGGGAGCCTTGTAATCGGCAAGTTGACGCGAGGACACATGCTTCGCGCCGCGAGACACGAGCTCGCGATGCGTCACTTCAAAATCTGTATCTGGAGAAAGAGCGACAACCCCTCCAAAGTTTTGCGGTTGCATCATCGCAAGACGCAACGCTCCGAAACCACCACTGGAATGACCTGCGAGCAGACGACGACGCGGGGAGATGGGCGCGCCAAACCGCCTCTCCACAAATGGCACGACTTCTTCCAGAAAGTAATCCGCGTAATTACCCTGCGCCGCAGAATTAATGTATTGCGATCCTCCCCAGCGATTTCTGCAATCTACGACTACGACCAATAACGGATTTCCAGCGTCTGACAAAGACTGCAACATTGCCGAGAAACGCCCACCCCATGCGCCGAGAAAATCCTCAGAGGAGCCGCCATAACCTGGGAGATAATAAACCGTGGAGACGGGCGTCCCGGGGGAAACGTGTTCTGGCTCAAACACTGCAAGTCTACGATCTGATGGGTCTCCGAGCGGATTGCCCTGTAAAATTCGACTACTGATTGGAACCGGCTCAAAGTGCGGAGCGGCGTGGACGGAAATCGGCGCAAACTTTGCAAGGAATGCAAAAAAGAGAAAGCCGTATATGCGGTAACTAAATGCGGGGCCCATCTGTGTCCGAGACTAATCATTCACGACAAACTCGGCTATCAAATAGCAGCGAAAGTGGTGGTCCACAAACTTAGCGAAGTCTGCGAAACGACTCAGGCAAGACCTACGTGTTTGAGTGCTTCGAGAGTTGGGCCGGTGAATTCTACCATTGGCGTATTACCAACATAACCAATGTCCTTCATTCCTTCGGGAGTGGTGTAGAAACCGCCTGCCGCTACGTACTTGAAACGGCTAAAATCTTTAGCTGCTTTATCGAATGCTTTCGATTTGGAACCATAAGCAACATCGTCACAAATGGAGTTCCGCTGTTCTTCGGTTATCTTAGAAAGCGGGGTATGGAAACGCTTCTCCGACTCGGCTTCAAACCAGGCAATACAATCTAAAATGGGTTGTCTATCGGAAGCCTGTTGCTCGTAAGGGGCACTGATCCATTCATCGATAAAATCGTGAACGTGCAGCGATGAAGCACTCGGAGAAACCGTGTCGGCCGGAAACAATATATCGCAAATAATGGCCGCGCTTGTCCGCTGCGAATTGGATAGAGAAAGCGGCCAGAAATCACCGGGAACATAGTTTTTCGCGAGAAGCGGATCGGTTCCATAGCCCTTAGGCGTGGGTTTAAACTCGGAAACTCCAGCATTTGCCGGCGACTTCGCCAAGGCGAGGCTGGCGCTCACCGCAGCCATCATCCACTGCACAGCCTGCCGACGATCTACCCGGGATAGAGAAGGTTCCAATGAATTAAGCGGTATCATATTACAGGTTTCCTTTCCGCATTTCTTCAAGAATGAAATCAGACGCCCGCCAGGCGAGCGCCATAATGGTCAATGTGGGATTCTTGTCCGCGTTACTCGCAAAGCCTCCGCCATCATTAACGAATAAATTCGGGATATCCCAAGACTGGTTATATTGATTTAAGACCGATTTCTTACTGTTGGCCCCCATAATCGTGCCGCCAACTTCATGGATAATCTCGCCCCCTTTTTTGATGGCTTGCGCCCCACTTAGACTCGCCTTGCTGGGCTTTCCGCCCATGGCTTCGATTATCTCTACAAAGGTTCTTTGCATATGCGCCGCCTGACGCAGTTCATGCTCCGACCATTTCCAATGGAAACGTAACACAGGAATCCCCCATTTATCTTTCACGTTAGGATCCAAATCGCAGAAGGAATCCTCATTGGGAATCATTTCACCTCGCCCCGAAAAGCCCATCGAAGAACCGTAAAAGCGACGCACCTCTTCTTTGTATTTGCTGCCGTAACCTTTGGTTCCCGCGCCCGCACCCATCGCAGGCATGCGCCTGCCGGACGCAAATTCAACGTGATAGCCTCGCGCAAATCCCAATTTACCAGCCGCCTGTTCCTTATAGAGCCACCAGGGAATATAAACATGCCCGCCTGCCCCCTCCTCGTTGTGCACCGGGAGGTTTTCCAGCGCTGGAATCTGCCCTCCCAAATTCGCGCCCACCGTATCCATAATATATTTGCCCACTAATCCACTCGAGTTTGACAGTCCTTTGGGAAAGCGCGCGGATTGGGAATTCAGGAGAATACGCGCCGATTCAGCAGAACTCGCCGCAAGAATCACCACGCGTCCCTTAACCGAGACTTCCTTGCCCGTGGTTTTATCCACAAAAGAGACCCCCGTGGCTTTGCCGTTTTGATCCACCGTGACTTCTCTCGCCATCGCGTTGGGGAGAATGTCCAAATTGCCCGTAGCAAGCGCCGGTGGCAGATGTACGGTAGTAGACTGATAATTTGCCTTTATCGAGCAACCCCGCCCGCAATCCGTTGCCCAAAAACAGGCCGCACGCGCGCGCATCGCTTCGGCAAGGATTCGCTGTGCCCGTTCGTTACCCGGATGCAACTTGGCGGGAATGTTGTCTGCATCTTGGCGAACGCTCAGGATCGCCCGGTGAATCGGAATCACCGAAATACCCATCGGAGCGGCGTGTTTCTTTGCGAGCAGTTCGCCCACACGCGCCTTTGGAGGGGGAAGCAGGATGCCCTCCGGGGAATCAGGAGTATTTTCTAACCCTTCATTGGATCCGTAAACGCCGACGAGCATTTCGACTTTGTCGTAATAAGGAGCGACGTCAGCGTAAGCAATGGGCCAATCAAAACCTAAGCCGTCCCGAGAATAGGGTTTGAAATCGTAAGGGCCGTTTCTCAGTGAAATGCGTCCCCAATGATTAGTCCTACCGCCCAGCATACGGGGGCGCCACCATTTGAATTCCTGATCCGGATCGTCTGAAGCTTGGGTGTAAGGCTCTCCAGGAACCGTCCACCCGCCGTCCACTGTCGCATCATGGAAACCAAACGGCTTATCCGGCGTGTCAACACCACGCAACGGCGCGTTGCCCTTGGTTTGGAACATCGCAGTTTCTGTGACGGGGTCGTAATTGCGCCCCGCTTCAAGCATCAGAACCTTCACCCCGTTCATGGTCAGAGTGTAGGCCGATTGTCCCCCACCCGCGCCTGAGCCCACCACTATGACATCGTAGGAGGGTTGAAGTTGATTGGCAGCGATAATGGGCATGATCTGAGTATGTTTAGAATGAAGCAGAACCTAATCCTCGCTTTTTAGCCAAAAGATCAAAAAGGAAAATTGGTTGAGATTCTTCAGTGATGGATTAACTAACACCTCCATCAATCCTCAGCCCAGCCGATTATTGGGCGCAGTTTCATCACGCTGCAGCGCACAACGCTTAGCCAACCAAAAAAAACGCTCCGAGAGCTGCGCCGTTACCGTACAAGCGGTAGCAGACTACTTGAACTGCAACTCAGTCTTCGGCAATAGCGCCTTGATTTTCGCCTGAGTCTCCGGCGTGAATGGCTCCTTGGCGGGCACGAGGCGCATCGATTTCAGGAAAGCGAAATCCTGAAGCGCCGCGAGGCGTTCGTCAGGGAGAGGGAGCTTGCCGAGCTCGAGATGTTCCAACTGCGTGAGTGTGGCGAGAGCTTTGATGTCGGCATCTGTGAGGGTCTGAGCATTGGTGAGCGTCAGTCGGCGCAGGGAGGCGAGGCCCTTGATCAAAAGGATGCATTCGCCGGACTCGAAACCTTCTCCGAGTTGGAGAGATTCGAGCGGGAGCTTCGCGATATGCATCAACGCCTGCGGGGTTGCCTTCGACGTACCCAGTTCCAGTCCTTTGAGTTTAATGAGCTTGGCCAAATACGGCGCACCTGCATCGGTGAACTTCGCGTGCGCTAGACTGATGCTTTCCAGATTGGGCAGGCGCTCGCAAAGCTGACGGAGGCCTTCATCGTCGATCTGGCTGCCGCGATGGCTGACGCGGGTAAGCTTAGTGAAGCCTTCAAACTGAGCGTAAGCCTTCCCGGTTATCTGGGTGCCGACGACCGAGAGGGTTTCGAGTTTCTTTAACCCCGAAAGTTGCGCCATTCCTTCATCGGTAATTTTGCCGTTGTTGGTGAAGCGCAGAGCCTTGAGGTTCGTCAGTTTGGCGATGTGCGGCATCCATGCGTCGTTGAACTTGGTTGAAATGACATTTAGTGACTCCAACGCGTCGATGTGGCCGACGTACTCGAAGAAGTCGGCGTCGTAAGGGTCGTCCTTTCGGTGGTCGTGCGGACCGGCGCCAGGTACGGCGAGGTCTATAAGCTTCACGCTCATACCGTCGGAGGTCATCTCTACCTTTCCGTTCGCGCCAGCGACAGTTCGCGTGACGGCTTCAATGTGGGGATCAAGCGCGCAGGCGCTCACTGTGAAGAAGGCCCCGATCAGGGCGACAATCAGGGTGGAGGTGATTTTCATGGGGGAAGGGTGATTAGGCGACTGGTCAGTACTTTGGGAAAATGGCCGGTGTGGGGAAGCGCTCGTCGAGCCGGGGGTCGTTTCCATTGATGTATTCCTCGCGGGGCACATGAAGATCAGGCCAGCCCGCAGGACGGATGCGGACAATCCGCGTCGGACGAATACCTTCAGTGATAAGGTCCGTTTCGAGGCGAAGCTGGATACCGCTGCTACCCACAGGAGCTTCTCCAGCCATACGTGTCACCTCGAGGATGCCGCATTTTGCTGCCATCTGCGCGGGCCCGGCGGTGCCTGCTTCCGTGTGCTTCAGTGTATTTTCGACACCGTTCATCAACGCCTGAGTTCCCTTCCGGAAATCTTCGTAGAGGGAAGGATCCATGCCACCAAACAAAGTCACGCTCACTGTAGCGTGGCCAAACTTGCCGTACTCTACGGCATCCACCCAACCCGGTATCCAGCGACTCCGCATGAAGGCTTTGTGCGTTTCCGTCTGGATCTGCGCGGCGCGCTGTGACGCGGTGTCGTTCAGCCAGATATCCGAGATGTGCAATCGGCGAAAGATACCATCAGGACAAGGCTTCCAGGTGAGGTCGAGCAGGACAGCCTGACCACCGAGCGACGTCTTGCCACTGGCGGGCCAAATGCCCTCGGCCACGAGATCAGCAACACTCAGGCATTCACGACCGCGCCAAATGCGAGTGGCGTTGTCGAATGTTAGTTTCTGTTCGGTGGCTTGAGCGTCGCCTCCTTGCTTCGGTTCAAGGGTGGCGAGAATCATTCCCGGAGCCGTGTGGAGGTCCACTTCCTTGAGCTTCCACATATTGCCCGTGCGCAAGCAGTAGCTTGGCTCGTCTTCCAGGAGGATGACGTGATTCTCGCCGGGAAAGACGCCGACGCCGCGCCGATGGTTCGCATCCCTATTCTTGTTGTCCACTGGCAGAACCGGCACGGAGGACAACTTCGGATCCGGCGGGAGGAAGGCCGTGACGCGAATGATGGTGCCAAGCGGAATGTCGCGGAGATCAGCCGGTGCACCATGGTAGCGGATCATACCATAGGGGAGCATGGCGAAGGGGTGCGGTTCGGTGCTGCGAAATATGCCGGGGCCTTCTACGCGGAGGCTGCCGCGACGGTTGGCATGGTCGACGAACGCGAGTTCGCCACGGTAGATGTGGGCCTTCTCCAGCGGCGGGAATTTTCCAGCTTCGGGTCGAAACGCTTCAGCCTCGCTGTCAGCCGCGAGCCCGGTTGTTGAAATACCAATGAATGCGGCCAATAGCCGGATCGTTCGACTGATCTGGTTCATGCCTGCGTCAGTACTTCGGAAAAATGGCTGGCGAGGGGAAGCGGTCTTCCACCCTGAATTCGCCATCGCCTAGGTATTCTTCGCGAGGCAGATCGACGGCCGGCCAGAGTCCTGGGCGGATGCGAACGACCTTGCCGGGTCGGATGCCTTCGATGATGAGGTCCGTCTCCATCGTGACTTGGATTCCGCTACTGCCAGTTGGCGCATCTCTCGGCAGCTTAACGACGTCCGCGATGGGGCCCTTGGAAGCCATGTGCGCAGGGCCATAGTGGCCGCCCGCATGTTTCAAGGTGTTCTCGGCCGCGTTGATAAGCGCCGGGTTGCCTTTCTGAAAATCAGCGTAAAGCGAAGGATCCATGCCGCCGAACAGCGTCACGGTCACCTTAGCATGGCCAAACTTACCGTAATCCACGTCGTCCACCCAAGCAGGCATCCAGCGACTGCGGATAAAAGCCTTGTGCGTTTCGGTCTGATTTTGGGCGGCACGCTGGATCGAAGCCTCATCCAACCAGATGTCCGAGATGTGGAGCCGCAGGAAGATGCCGTCTGGGCAGGGTTTCCAAGTGAGCCCCAGTTGGACACTTTGGCCGTCGATAGACTTTTTACCGCTAGCGGGCCAGATCCCCTCTTCGATCAAATCGGCAACGCTAAGGCGTTCACGGCCGCGCCAGATGCGGGTGGCGTTATCAAAAGTCAGCTTCTGTTCAGTGGCCTTGGCGTCACCTCCCTGCTTCGGTTCAAGGGTGGCGAGAATCATTCCCGGGGTCTTTTGAAGATCCACTTCCTTGAGCTTCCAGATATTGCCCGTGCGCAGGCAGTAACTAGGTTCATCTTCGAGCAAGAGAACGTGGTTCTCAGCGGGGAAGACTCCAATGCCGCGATAGTGATTCGCATCCGTGTCCTTGTTACCCACAGGCAACACTGGCACGGAGGACAGCTTCGGGTCCGGCGGGAGGAAGGCTGAGGCGTGCAAGATGGTGCCGAGCGGGATATCTCGCAAGTCGGCTGGGGCGCCGTGATAGAAGACCATGCCGTAGGGGAGCATGGCGAAAGGATGAGGGTCGTTCCGACGGAACACGCCCACGCCCAGAACGCGGAGGCTGCCACGTCGATTGACGTGGTCAACAAACACGAGTTCGCCGCGATAGGTGTGAGCCTTTTCCACTGGCGGGAATTTTCCCGCTTCAGGGCGGAAAGGTTCGGATACGCGGGTAGGTTGTTCTTGGTCCTTTGTTCTTTGTTCTTTGTTCTGGGTGGTGGGTGCTGGGTGCGGGGTTCTGAGTTCTTGGTTCTGAGTTCTTGGTTCTTGGGCGGCGGATGACGCTTGGACAACCAACGACAAAGAAAGCAACAAAAACAAAGAACGAGGAACCAACAACAAAGAACTCCCCCCCAACAACAAAGAACCACCCCCCACTAACGAGGAACGAAGAACAAAGAACCAAGAACGAAGAACAAAAAAGAATCGGTTCATAACGAAACGACTTTGTTACTGTCGGCGAACTGGTCGATTTCTAAACCCATGCGCTGGGCCATGAGTAGCAGTAAGTTGCTCATGTGCGCATCCGAATTAATGGGTCGGCTGCAGACTTGATAGTGGGCGGTGGTAAGCCCTCCGTCCTCTCCGAACGTGTACCCTTGGAAGTTCGTGGCTGCACGGTTGAAGTCGAGGTGGGTGCCGTGCCTCAGTCCGAGATCCGAGCCGCCAGCGAGCACCAACGGAAGATTGGCGTTCCCGTGGCTGTGGCCGTAGGACATGCCGCTGCCGAAAAGGGACATCGTCGAGGCGAGGAGCGGTTTGCCGTCGAGGTCCTTGGTCTCCGCGAGACGGGTGAGGAAATAACTGAACTGCTCGATGGCGAAGGAGTCGTACATCGTCAGTTTTTCCATGTAACCCGGATCGCCGCCGTGGTGACTGAGCTGATGCCGCGACTCGGTAATGCCGATCTCAGGAATGGCGAAAGCATCGCCCTCGCCACCCAAGCTGAAGGTCGCCACGCGCGTCACATCCGTCTGAAAGGCGAGCACCATGAGATCGTACACGGTGCGGAAATAGTCGCCAGCCTTGGTGGCGGGGACATCGCGATTGGTACGATTGCGATCGGCGTCAGAGATGACGGGCAGCGGCGTGTCGAGCCACACATCGGCTCGACGAGTACGGATTTCTGCTTCACGGACGGATGTCAGGTATTGCTCCATGCGTCCTTTGTCCTCGGTGCCCATCTTCTTTTCGAGCTGACGAACTTCCTCAAGATTCGCGTCAAGAACGCTACCTCTGCGGCGCAACTCTCTTCTTTGAGCCGTCTTGCCGTTCTTCGGTTCTTCGAACAAAGATGCGAAGATCTCGCTACACCGTCGCATCGCAGGCAGACGAACGCCGTCCGCGGTCCACGCAAGGGAATCCTGCGTAAGAGCAATCTCCAACGAGCTAACGCGGGTTTGCAGCGCGGTAACTTCGGCCATTTTCTGGTCGACGGAGATAGTGTTGCGATCCGTGGGCCCGAGCTTACCGCCGGTCAGCCACGTACTAATGCAGTTGTGGTGATGGCTGAGGCTGCCCGGATGATGCAGGCCGCTGATCGGCGTGATCGACTCGCGGTGCTTCTCGAGCGGCTTGAGCGATCGGGAGAACTGGTAATCGGCGCCGGGTTGGGTGATCTGGTAGTTGAGCGAATGGACACCATTGGCGAGGTAGATGAACGCGCTGCGTCGAGGCGTGGCAGGCGCCGACTCCGATGCCCGCAGCGGCAGCATACATTCCAGAAGCGGCATGGAGATGAAGGTGCCCATCGCGCGCAGTGCGTGACGGCGATCGAGAAGCCAGGATTGGGAGAGGTAGTTCATGAACTGTTCTTTGTTCTTTGTTCTTTGTTGAAGAAATTTAGCGGGGATTGGGGGCGGACAGGAGATAGCGGATAAATCCGTCGACTTTGGCATGGGCGAGCGCAACTTGGTTGTAGATGCCATCAAACTCCTCAAGGGTGATGTAGGCCAGATCCAAGGCAACATAGAGCTGGCTCTGAACCTCAGAACACGAACGTTGAGAATAGCGCAGAAACTTGACGAACTCGGCATTGCTCCCTCCGTCGAATCCTTCAGCGATGTTGTGCATTGCCGAGCCCGACGCACGGGTGATCTGATCTCGCAATCCAAAGTCTTTTGCAAACGCTCCGCGCATAGCGACAGCGTAAACACGCTTCGTCAGCTCCCGCGCCAACTGCCAGCCTTCAATATCCTCAAAGCGTGTTATTTTCATTTTTTTTATCGTTCGTGGTTCCGCGTTCCTGGTTCTTCGTTCCTGGTTCTTCGTTCCTGGTTCTTCGTTCCTGGTTCTTCGTTTCCCCTGCTCGCTCCGCAACCAAGAACAAAGAACAAAGAACAAAGAACCACGAACGTTCTGTCACCTCTTCCTCATCAACTCCGAGACGGCTACTGCGCGGACAATATCCTTAACTTGGTAAGCGTTCCGCTTCGCCTCGGCGACAATGGCCTGGATCTCTTCGCGATCATCATAGGTGAGGACGCGACGGAGTGCGTACGTACACAAGTGCTCGATGAAGGCTCGAGCAACTGCGTCACGATCCTCTATGAGCAGCTGCTTGAATGCGTTGGCGTCGGCGAAGGCTCGACCGTCAGGCATCGCTCCGGCGGGATTGATCAAGGGATCTGAGCCCACTCCGGCCGCTACCTTCTCGTGCGTGCGCCACTGTCCAATCGCGTCGTAGTTGTCCCAGGCGAGTCCGAAAGGATCAATTTTCGAGTGGCAGGCGGCGCAGTTCGCGTTCTGGGCGTGGGCGGCGAGCTTGTCGCGTAGGCTGGCCTTCGGGTTTTGCGGCGTGCTCGGTTCGATAGCGGGCACGTTGGCTGGTGGCGGCGGCGGCGTCTTGCCAAGGATCGCCTCACTCAACCAGACCCCACGATGAACTGGGCGGTGACGGGTGCCGTCGGAAGTCAGTCCGAGCACCGCGCCCATCGTGAGCAAGCCGCCACGGTGATCCTCGGGCTTGAGCGCCACACGCTGGAAGCCTTCCGTCTTTGGTTCGGGCAAGCCGTAGAAATCGCAAAGCCGGGCGTTGGCCATGGTCCATTCGGAATGAATGAAGCCATCAACGGCCAGATTCTTGGCGAACATCTCACGAAAATACTCGACGACTTCCGCGCGCATACTCGACTCAAGCCAAGGGTCGTAGTTCGGGTAAAGCTTCTTGTCCGGCGGGAACATCCCGACGCGGTGCAACTGCAGCCACTGCCGTGCAAAGTCGTCCACGAAATGCTCGGTTCGCTGATCAGTAAGCAGACGGTCGACCTGCTTCTTCACACCCTCGCCATTCAGTTTGCCCCCTTTAGCGGCGTCGAAAAGGGCGTCGTCCGGCATCGAACTCCACAAGAAATAAGAGATGCGCGAGGCCAGTTCCCAATCCGTCAGGCGCTCACGGGCTGTCGGGTCGCCCTCGACTAGGTAGATGAAGTTGCGCGAAGTCAGTACGCCATGAAGGGCGACACGATACGCTTCGGCGGTCTTTTCGCCGGCGGCGCGCTCGGAGCCATAGGCTTTCATGTATTCCTCCAGTTCATCGCCCCGGACCGGTCGCCGCCACGCGCGTTCGGCAAAGCGACGCAGGTGCTCTGCAACAACTTCGGCGGAGGCGTCCTCGGCAGGGAGTATGCCCTCGCGACGAGATTTTTCGGCCGCCGTTTCTAGCGGGCCCTCCCACTCGATCCAGTCGACGAGCACCGTAGAGAAGATCCCGTTGCCATTGCCATCGAACATTTGCGGAGCGTTCGTGTTCAAGAGCCGGTTTTCACTGCTGTGCGTGAAGAGGTAAGTGCGACCTCCCAAAACATTACGGAACGCCGCGCCGCTACGGCGGTCGACGCCATCGGTGGCCACGACGCCGAAGTGCAACGTCGTCGGCATGTCGAGGTAGACATCGAACTCATACACTTTCGGGCTGTCCTCCGGCGCGTTGATGTCGAACTCAACGAGACTCGCCACGGTTTCCTCCCCAGTTGATTTGCCGATGCTCAGGTGCGCCGGTTGGCCGCCAAGCGGACGAATTCCACTGGCCTGAATGCGCATCCGATAGAGCCCACTATGCTCCGGGCCAAGCTTGCCAAACCATTGGGGAGAAAGCGCCGGCTCGATCCGACCGGGGAAGAGGAGTTGGCGCAGGAGGCGTTTGATGCCGAACCGATCCATTGCTTCTTGCACGGGTTTCATATCCCCGTAGTGCATCTCCGCCGCCGTCTTTCGGACCTTGGCGACGTCGCCGGATTTCACAGGAAAGCTGCGCTCAAGCACAGCAGCGGCGGCGCGATAATAGCGGTCCACGTGCGAAGGCGAAAGGGAGAGCATGGAGCCGATGCGCTCGTAGCCGTGCCAAAGCGAGTCTTCATTCAGTCCTCCTGGGACGGCGGGATTGTAGCGCGCGCCGAGCAGGTCATAAACCGTGTTCTGATATTCCTTCCGGCTGAGACGATAATGCGTCACCGACGGACGCGCGGCCATTCGCGATGCGCGCCCCTCCTTCATTAGGGAGTCGAGGTTCGTCACGAAAGCCGCGATTTCCTGCTGGTTCGGTTTGGGCTCCTTGTCATTCTTCGGCGGCATCTCGCCGGAGTTCACCTGCTCCATAGCCTCGGCCCAGTGGTGGGTATCCGCACCCAACTTGAAATCGCGCGAAAGACGATCGAAGCGCATGTCACCCTTTTCCTTTTCAGGCCCATGGCACCGAATGCAGTGCTTTTCGAGGAAAGCTTCATACGGCTGCGCCGCGCGAACGGAGTCGGAAAGGCCAAGGCTGGCTAAGAAAACTAAAAGGACGCGAAAAAGATAACCTCGGTGCTTAGCTGGATAATCAGACATGTTACGGAGAAAATGGCAGAGGGTGTGATACGTGGGGCGGATGGCTCGCGGCGGAGATCGAGAGCGCTCATTTGGGAACGATAGAAGCTTTGAGGGCGGCTGACTACGCCTTAGACTCCACACCGTACGTTTATCATCTCATCGATACTGGGTATTTGCCCGCTGCTATCATCTAAAAGGCGGATTATGAGCTATCCCAAGCCGTTCCCGTCCCTCGACGGAAATACGCTCTGGACCCCATGGCGAATCCCGCACTGAGTGGATGACAGCCTTAAGCGACTCATAAATCAGCTTACCCCGCTCTGAACCTAAACTTAGGTACTGATCACGGCAGTTCCTGAACTACTCGGAGTATTAGTTTTCCCGTCGGCTAATTTCCTGACGGGAAAAATCTAGTTCCAAACTGGATTAAGAACGCGATTGCATGCTGATGTACGACGGTTTTCTAGTTCCCGCTGGTTGAAAAAGTTAAATATATTGCAGGAAATGCAAAGAGCGATTAGCTATGTCTGTTGCTGCGGCTTCCACTTTCCCCCTGTGTATGAATGGCATTTTTTTATGGCCCCGAGCCCTACGGTTTGGCCGCTTGGGCCGCCTTTTGGGGATACTGCTCTTCTGCTTTTGCGCACTCCCTCTGCGGGCGGAGTTCAGTTATCAAGAAACCTCCGGCTCATTGACGATTACGGGATACTCGGGACCCGAGACGAATCTGGTGATCCCGAGTACTATTAATAATTTGCCCGTCATCGGCATACGCGACTACGCGTTCTGGGGCTGCAGTGGACTCACGAGTGTCACCATTCCCAGCAGCGTCACCAGCATTAGCGACAGCGTGTTCCAGTACTGCAGTGGACTCACGAGCATCAACGTGGAGCCCCAGAATACTGTCTATTCAAGCCTTGATGGGGTTTTGCTGAGCAAAGATCAGACAAATTTAATTCTATTTCCCGCAGCAAGAAAGGGCGCGTATGGCATCCCAAGCAGCGTCACCAGTATTCGAGATAGCGCCTTCCAAAATTGCAGCGGCCTCACAAGCGTCACCATTCCTAGTGGCGTCACAAGCATCGGCAAGAACGCGTTCCAATACTGTAGTGGACTCACAAGTCTTACCATTCCAAGTAGCGTCACCACTATTGGTGATAGCGCGTTCCAGTATTGCGGTGGACTCACGAGCGTCACTGTGGAGCCCCAGAATACCGCTTATTCAAGCCTTGCGGGAGTTTTACTGAACAAAGATCAGACAAATTTAATTCTATTTCCTGCGCGCAAAAATGGCTCGTATACCATTCCCAGTAGCGTCACCAGCATCGGCAAGAACGCGTTCTGGGAGTGCAGTGAACTTACTAGCGTCACAATTCCGAGCAGTGTCACCAGCATTGGCAACAACGCCTTCGGTCATTGTAGTGGGCTCACCAGTATAATTATCCCAAACAGTGTGACCAGCATTGGCGCCGGTCAGTTCCAAAACTGCAGTGGACTCACCAGCGTCACCATTCCCAGTGGCGTCACAAGCATTGGCAACTACGCGTTCTGGGACTGCAATGGGCTTACGAGCGTGACTATTCCAAACAACGTCACCAGTATTGGTCACGGCGCGTTCCAATATTGTAGCGGGCTCAAGAGCATCATCATCCCAAGCAGCGTTACCAGCATTGGCGACAATGCGTTCGGGGATTGCAATGGGCTCACGAGCATCACTGTGGAGCCCCAAAATACTGCTTATTCAAGCCCTGATGGAGTTTTACTGAGCAAAGATCAGACAAATTTAATTCTATTTCCTGCAGCAAAAAAGGGCGCGTATGTCATTCCCAGTGGCATCACAAGCATTGGAAACGGTCAGTTCCAAAACTGCAGTGGGCTCACGAGCGTCATCATACCTGGTAGTGTGACCAGCATCGGTAATAACGCGTTCAATGGTTGCAGCGGACTCACGAGTCTCACTATCCCAAGTAGCGTCACCACTATTGGCGACAGCGCGTTCTGGGGTTGCAGTGGACTCACTGAGCCTGTCAGAAGTTTTGTGTGCGGGTCATAACCTGAGAGAACAGAGATATGACCAAAGAAGAAAAAGCAGCGAAGGCACAAACAGATGCCTTGATTGACCAATTGTTGGCAAAAAGCGGGATTAGTCGTGAGGCAGTTCTGGGAGAAGGCGGGTTAATCGCACAGTTGAC
>CAIXGS010000060.1 GCA_903919125.1 uncultured Spartobacteria bacterium
GTTCTTCTCTCCCGGGAACGCGGAGCCCTAGCTCCGCTTTGACGCCCCAAAAGCTCGGACAGGCATTGCGGAGCTGGGGCTCCGCGCTCCCAGGTGCTGAGGTCTCTTGAATCATCCAGAAAACTTAAATAGGTGGTATTACATCAGATTTTCAATGTGCTCTTTCATCAGGCTGGACGCGCGTTGGATGATAAAGTCGATCGGAAAAACGACTCCATGGCTGGTTACTGCGTTCGCAGGGTGAGCGTCGAAGACTGCAATTTCATCGATGCGGCGATAAAATGAAAGTGAAGCAACATAACCTAAATGCAATCCTGGAATTCCCTCAAATTCAGATTGTTCCATTGATTCAAAAATTTCAGTTAGAGAAGATGGATCTCCGGAGATATCGGGTTGAGAACTCACCAGAGACAAGCCACTGTCTGGTGTGATCAGAATGCATTCGAGTGAATAGCATCCTCGAACACATCATTTTGCAAAATCAGCCGAGCCAAATACTCTGAAGGCAATGCTTCCCGAAGAATGATACTGCTGATCCAGGTCTGAGAGGTCTTGTCCCAAGAAAAATCAGTGTCCGCAATATAGCCGAACCGACCGGGTTTTGTGGCTTTGACCCAGCGGCAATCTGCTTCCCGAAATGCCACCAAATGCTCGTTAGTACGCTCTTTAAGGGCGGGGAGAGAGTCCTTTGTGATTACCGAGCCGTTTTCGCGGGCCCATGACTCAAGGGCTTGAACTTGAATTGCCCGCAGGTCGTAGAGCTGATCCGGAGTGATGCTTCCATCTGATGGTAGGCAGCTGCGGCAGAGCGCTTCGGCTGCTTCAAGCGAAGGCTGAGGATGTTTTTGGTTAATTTTGCCATGCAAACCGCACCAAGTTTGCACAGCGAAGCTCAATTCTCAAACGTAATTGTGCTGTCAGCGATCTGCCCGCAGCACCCGACCGATCTCCAATTGCTATTCTCCAAAGTCTGTCCAACCGATTCTTGAGATCGACTTGTGCAGAGCTTCCAGCGGGTTTAGAAAAAGATTGCGGTTGATCGGACAAGGAACACGATTGATCTTGTTTGGGTTGTGTAGGTTTCCGTTAAAAAGGAAGACGATATGTTTGCTATAAATTTGGAAGCAACTTCAAACGGTTTTCAAATCCATTTGTGCTTACGGGCGCGCCTCAAGAGATGAGCCTGCCTGAACAATGGTCGCCGCACTGATGCAATCTTTTCGGATTTTTAGCTGCTTGAGATTCCCTAATGTTTAGAGCAGCGCGTTGCTTTTGGCGATGGACTCCTTAATTGCAGATTTTCTGTTTTTCTGTATAATTCATCTATGCAAGTGACCCTCTCTGTTTCTGGCCGCGGTTTGATTGCGCTCCCCGTAGCCATGCGCAAAGCCGCCGGGATCCGCCCCCAAGATAGTCTCATCGCCGAGACCACTGCGGAGGGCATCCTTCTGCGGCCCGCCGTCACGCTTCCTTTGGAGATTTACTCTCCCGAACGAATTGCCGAATTCAATGCCGCAGAATCCGAGCTGGAACAGGCATTGGATCTAGCCAAACGCCCCAAAAGCTAGAGGCGAATGCGAATCTTCCTCGATGCAAACATTCTTTTTTCTGCAGGAAAAAGCGCCGGTGCGATGCGCGGTTTTTTGGAAGCACTGAAGTCTAGTGGCCACACTTTGGTGGCCGATGTCTATGTCTTAGCGGAAGCCCGCCGGAACTTGGAGGCTAAGTTTCCCGCATCTCTGAAGGATTTTGAGATTTTGCTGAAACAACTTGAGTCCTCGACGACGCTCCGTGGCTTCCTTCCTCCCGAGATCGCCCCGGAACTCCCCGAAAAAGACCGCCCCGTACTGGCTGCCGCCATCCAGAGCAGGTGTCATATTTTGTTGACCGGCGACAAGACGCACTTTGGCCCGCTCTACGCTAAGAATCTGGAAGGTGTCACGATTCACTCTCCTTCCAGCCTAGCCAGCGTCAGCGGGTTACACGTGTAACGCTTTCCTGCCCAAATTCGTCCAAACTGAGGGAGTCGAAAGCTTTAAAGAAAAACCCCGTAAGATGCTGTAAAGTAGCACGCTTACGGGGTTTCTGAAGGTGGTTGCCTCACTAGGATTTGAACCTAGACAAGCAGATTCAGAATCTGCTGTGCTACCGTTACACCATGAGGCAATTAATGGGGCGAATAAAGTACCCGACGAAAGCCCCTAATCAAGCACAAACGCAGTGGGTGAAACTTGCCCGTAGGAGCTGCGGCCATCGGCTTTTGACGACTCGGAGGGAGCCGTTGCTGATCGAGTGGAAGGAAAATCGGTAAGCGATACGGATCGATCGTCTCGACGCCTTGGCGCTGAGGAGGCTCCAATCAAACCGTCGCGCTCAGGGTCGGTGATCTGCCAAGAGTGTACACGGGCCCCGAGTCCTTGGTAATGAAGCGCTGGGAACAGACACGTTGGCACTTTCTAAAAGCGATTACTGGGAGCGCAGGTATGGAGTAGAATGTGGGTTCCAATACTTTGGCGAGGGCTTCCATGCGGCTTACCTTTGTTGTGAGGTCATTTCTTCTTGGGGCCAACCTGCAAGTAGACGACAGCGTTATTAGAAGCTCTTCCTGCGAGCAGAATGTCCGGAAGACCGTCGTCATCGAGGTCCGTGATCTTCAGATCGTAAGCCTCTTGGTCGTTTCCTACGTCGATGTCATGGGGGTTAAATTTTCCACCGCCCTTATTCTCCCACCACCGCACAATCTTTTCCGTGTAAGAGCAACCCACAGCGTCGATGTCGCCGTCCCCGTCGAGATCCACCACGTCGAATGCATGGACGTTGCGCAGGCTGCCATCGATGACGTGGCGACGCCAAGTTGGCGCCTCGTACCAGAAGACGCCGGTACCGTGGCCGCAGCTCCCCAGCACGTCCAGTATACCGTCGGCATTAAGGTCTGCCGCGCGTGGATGGGTTGCACCCGGTTCTCGTGCGACGCTGTGGCGCAACCACTCGCTTTCGGCACGACTCGGCTGCTCCCACCAAGAAAAAGTCCCCTCCGCTGAGGCACCGAGCAGCACATCCCCGCGCCCATCGCCATTCATGTCGGCAAAGTGCATGTAGTGCGCGCGCCCAGTCGCACCGCCGTTGGTTATGATCCGCCGGTACCCAGATCCCACGAATGGGGCGGAAAACCACGCAAGGCTGTTCTCCAGGTGCGGTCCGGCAAAACTATCCGCCAATAGGTCCGGCTTCCCGTCCCTATCTACATCGCCGGTCCAGAGGCCGTGGACGCCGTTCAGTTCTTTGTCGATCACATGCAGCGGCCAGGGCGCGTCGGTTTTCGCCGTGTTCTCGAGCCAGGCTACCGTCCAATCTCCGCCCTCCGGCTCAAGGGAGGGCTTGCCCTCGGCCAGGGCCAGACGGTGTAGAATCCAGAGGGAATAGGAGCGCGAAACCACGAGATCAAGGTCACCGTCGCCGTCGCAATCCATCGCCACCGCATGGATGGTGCGGCCGCCCGAAGTGTCTGCCAGTGGGACGATTCGCCAATCGGGTGCCAGCATGGCCCAGACTTTACTCTCGCCGGCGGCGACCACATCGAGCCGTCCATCGCCATTAACATCCAGTGCGGCCACGCCGAGGATCGGCTCGGGCAGTGAAAAGGCGCGTCGGACAAACGTCGGGGCGGCCGACGCCGGTTGCACCGACCAGTCACACGTCAGTGCCTGCACAAATAGCAGTGCAGAGGAGATTTTGAAGGTGAACTTTGTCATGAAGGAGGCGCGGCTCAAGGCTGACGCATCAGCTCGCTCGCAGTGATGAGGTGAATGAGTTCACGAAGAGTGTGGCCTTTCGTTTTCCACTCAGCCTGCAGGCGGCGAATGCTGGGCTGGTCGGCGAAACCAAGCGGACGGCCGAGCGCGTAAGTCAGCAGGCGGTGGGCGAGGTTTTGTGCGAGCAAATCGGGGTGTTGGATGAGATAGGCGCGGATGTCGGCCGGACTGTTCACAGACTGGCCGCGATACTCGCCGGTGGTGTCGATGGCGGCTCCGTTCGGGTAAGCGCTACGGAAGTGACCGATGGGATCGTAGGCCTCCAGGGCGAAGCCGAGCGGGTCAATCTTGGCGTGGCAGTCGGCGCAGGCTTGCACGGAGCGATGTTTCTCCAACTGCTGCCGAATGGTCGTGGCTCCACGGATGTCGGGCTCGATGGGCGGCACGTTTGGCGGAGGCGGGCTGGGTGGTGTGCCAAAGAGTTTCTCAAGCAACCACACGCCGCGCTTTACGGGCGAGGTCTCCACGCCATTGGCGGTGATGGTTAGGATACTGGCTTGGCCGAGTAAGCCACGGCGTGGTGAATCCGCAGGCAAGCTGACGCGTTGCAATTGGTCGCCGCTAACGTCGCGCAGTTCGTAGAGTCGCGCGAGCCCCGCATTAACATACGTGAAGTCTGAATCAACAAGCGCAGTGACGGGTTGGTTCGTGCGGATGAGTTCAGCGATAAAGCGCCAAGTTTCTTCCCTCATCGCGGGCTCCAGTCGGTCGATGTGATACGCGGGAAACGTCTCCTTGGAGGGCGGCATGGTGCCGAGCTTGTTCAAGCCGAGCCACTGCTCGGTGAAAAGCCGCAGGAAACGATCACCGCGCGGCGAAGCAAGCAAGCGATCGACTTCACCACGGATAACTTCGGCTGCGAGGGGACCTTGGAGCGCAAGTGAGCGTAAGGTGTCATCGGGCGGACCAGCCGTGAGAAAGTACGACAGGCGTGTGGCGAGCTGCATCGGAGTGACAGTCTTCGTGTCCGATTCCGGCTCGGTGAGAAACAAAAACTCCGTGGAGCAGAGCAGCGCCTTGAAGACTGGCCTCGCGGCGTCGGCGTAGCGCGTCATGCCGTCGAGCCGCTGTTGCACGGCTCCCGCGTAAAGCGCGATGTCTTCAACATTCAAGTCACGGCGGAAGAGGCGGCTAGCTAGGCCTTGCAGCTCGGTTTGTAGGCGCGCTGAATCGATTTGTTTTTCATCCGGCGCGATACCGGAAAACAGTACCAATTTGGCGGGATGGGGCTTCTCGTCACGCGCAGGGCCGGAAATCTGCCAGTAATGCACACGGATTTCGGGCCCTTGGTAAAGGTGCTTATAGAGTTTGTCGCGTTCCGCGCGGAGGGCGAGATTCTCCCAGATGTGCTTCTCGATCTTCGGCACGTTGGAGTCGTACTTGTAGAGCTTGGTGGAGACGAACTGGCCTCGCGTGCCCTTGGGAGGACCGTCGATCCAGGAGAGGTATGGCACGGTACCTCGATCCAGCCAGATCCGTGCGCGTACGGTGATAAACTGATCATCCGGCAACTCGGTGGCGTGAATGATGTTTGGGGGAATGAGCCGCCAGCCATTGCCTTTCATCCCTTCTACCTGCCTGCCAATTCCGAGCTGCATCGGCTGAGATTCGTCGTAATAGGACTTCAGGTCTTTATAGAACGGCGATAAGCCTCCAAGCATGAGATCCTTGCCATAGGGATGATGCCGGTTCGCGGCTGTGGCCTCGACTTCTACGTCGTACCAACCGGAGTGCGGCACGCCGGCATCTCCCAGACGACTCAGGAAGAGCTTGCTGTCAAAGATCAGCTCCTGGTTGCGCAAGCCGTGGCTGAGATGAATATAAGCCGGCCCGTTCGCTTTTTCCGCGCTGATGACGCCCAGACCGAAGGCATCGTTGAGGGGAGACATGTTTTCGGCGCTGTCTTTCCATTGTTTCATCTCCGGTTTCCCATTCACATCGGCGAGATCGTAGGCGTGATCAAGCACCGCATCCGCTGCTTTTAGGTACTGCTCCAGGTGATGCCGCGACGTGTGCAAGGCCGAACCAATATTGCGAAAGCCTTCCATCTCGTCGTCGCCCGGAAAGCTCGTCGTGGGATCGAAGTCGCCATCGAATCCAAAGAGATCCTGGACGGTATGCCGATACTCCGCACGGTTCAGCCGCCGGTGCACCACGCGCCCGCCTTTATCCTTAGCATCGGACTGTACTTGCAGGAGCTGTCCGTCGATCCATGCGAGCAAAGCTCGGCGCTCTTCATCGCTGGGTTGCTTCTTTTTGGCAGGAGGCATCTCGCCAAGCTGAAGTTGATGTAGCACCTCCTGCCAACGCTCGGCGGTGTTGATGTCCGTGCCTATGGTGAATGGTAAATCATCGAGCCGCCGCTCGCCCTTTTGGACATCAGCGTCGTGACACCCAAGGCAATACTGTGAGAGAAAGGCCTCGGGTTTGAATGCGGTGGTGTCTGCGGCGTGGACGAAGACGGATAGACAGAAAAATGGGGACAGGAGAATGGAGTTCCTAATTCTCCGTGATGTCGAAGGTATCCAAGCCACTAGCCGGTGGTTGAGCGAAGCGACACCACCGGTCAGAAGATACAGACCAACTGCATCCCGAAGGAATGCTAGGAAAGACGTGCCCCGATGCGAACGACACCCGCTTGCATCCCTCTGGGATTCGCGAGCATCCTCGATGTGAACCGGTGGTATCGCTCGTTCCTTGCTTAACCACCGGCTAATCGCCGACATGCCTTCGGCGTGATTGTTTCGATTGGTTCGCTTCATGCTAGACCAGAAATTCATTCAGGTTCCCTGCGCTCGATCCGAACTTGTCCCGCTCGACGCCCATTTGCTGAAGCAGCGTGACGAAGAGATTGCATAGGGGTGTCTGTTGCCGGCCTTGTTTCGGGAAGAAGAGATGCCGCCCATGTTTGAAGCCTCCGCCAGCGAGCACCAAAGGCAGGTTCGTGTTGGCGTGCGCGCTGGCATTGCCCATGCCGCTACCGAAGACAACGGTGGTGTTGTCCAGCAAGGAACTGCCGCCCATATCTTTCATCGTCGATAGGCGCTCCAAAAAGTAATCCAGTTCAGCCATTAACGCGGACTCGATGATGTGCAGTTGGCGCAGCTTTTCCGGGTCCTGACCGCTGTGTGAAAGATCGTGGTAGCCGCGATTGATTCCGGGGATGTTTGTCACCGGCAGCGATCCGCCGATATTCAGCGTGACGATGCGCGTCGCGTCGGCTTGGAGCGCTAGTGCTGCGACATCGAAATTCGCGCGCACGCGGTCCATGCAGCCATCGTTTTTCCACGCAGGCTTTTTGCCATCCGTCACGGGTAGCGGCTTGTCCAGCCACGCCATATTTGTGGCGTTGGCGCGTTCAAAATCGCGCACCGCCCCCATGAACTCGTCCATCTTCTCTCGATCCCAACGGTCCAGATGCGGGGCGATGCGCTTCGCGTCTTGGCTGATCAGCGCGAGCGCGGATTCATTCCCAGACAATTCGACTCGCCGGGCTTCTGCGGCAGACTTGCGTTGGGGCTGAAAGAGCATGTCAAACGCAGCCCCCGGATCCTCTATCTTTGGCACCGCAATACCCGAACGTGTCCATGAGATCGCATCGCCGCTTCCCACTCCGAGACAGAGCGATGGAAAACGCGTCAGCCCGCCACAATGCTCTTCGACCAACTGATCCAGCGACACACAACCATCTGCAAACCCAGCAGCCTGCTCGCGGCGCACACCGCTCAAAAAAGCATGCACTCCATAATGCCCTCCCTGAACACCGGGATGCTCGAGTTGCGAAAACACCGTCATCTTCCGCTGCCAGCGCTCAAGTGGCTTCAACAGGGCTGTCAGCTCCATTTCGGGCCCTTGATTCACTGGGAAAAACGACTCGGGCCGTAACCCGAAGTCCAGCCCGATGCAAACCAGTCGCCGTGGAGCCTTCGATGCCTCCGCGCCATGCAGCGCAAGGTTCGAGAACCATGGAAAGGTGAGCGCCGTTGCGCCCATGGATTGGAGAAAGTGTCTTCGATTCATGGATGGTGTTTTCATTGTACGGATGCTCCTTGGGTTTTGGTAATCTTCGCCTCGCCACCTTGATGAACCGCCTTCATGTTGGCAGATAATGAGAGCTCGCGGAGGTCGAGCGCTTCGATGGTTCCTGCTTGATGATCGAGGACAGACTCCAAGCCTTCGGCTACAACATCCATTATTTGCAACCGTTGAATCCGCGGTTGCGAAGTCAGGTAGCCGAAACCCTCTGGCCAGCCACGGCGGCCTTTGCCCGGAGGCGTCACAATGCCCGCCCGCGCATCCATGAACGCCTTTAGCGCGGAGCGATCCATGGATGTGCCGATTAAGGAACCGGCAGGTGAGGCGGCGTTGGGCCTCTGGATCACGACATCGCGCAATTCCAGCAACGCAATGCGGCCATCGGCGCGGATGAGCGGCGTGTGACCGATTTCCTTGCGCGGGTCATAAATATTTAAGCCGTCGATGCGCAGTCGGTCGATCTTCGCGTCCGGCTGGATCCATACAAGAGGGCGGTCGTCGATGGGCGTATGGCTACTGATGTTCTTGAGCGTCAACTGCTCCATCTTGCCCGCGATCCAAAAGAGGAATGGCGGCACGTAGTCGTAGGCTCGCGGACCGGCGGGGCGGAGGTCGATGTTTTCAAACTCCAGTCGTCCGATGTTGCCGCCCTCGCGCAGGTACGGCGTGATCCAAACGCCGAAGTCTCGGTAAGTTCCCTTCACGTTGCGGATCGAGACACGATCCAGACGGGAGGCGCGGGAGAGGATGCGGATGACCTGAGCGCAGTCGTCCGCCTGCACGCCGTCGATGTCCACGTCGCTCACCGGACCAATGCCAGCGGCACTGCCGAACCGCTTCATGGATGCGGGGTCACGAGCGAATTTTCCGTCGCTATCCCAATCGCCAAGCAGGTCATCGATATTCAACGCGATCATATCATCCCAAGCGCGACCCTGCACATTGCGGATACTCAGGAACTCGCCCGGACCCTGGATGTGAATGCCGTCCTGGTTCGACTGCTTTGGGATGTGGTCGAGGTTGATGTAGATGTTTTCAAATACCACACGCCGCCAATTCGTGAGATACACGGCGAAGGTGCGCGAGTTCGTGAGCGAGACATCACGAAACAGGACCTGCTCCACGCCGTGCAACGCGAACGCCGTCGTCCACCCGTGTTCCGGCGTCGTGTGCTGCTGGTGCTCCGCGTTGCCGTTATACGTACCGCCGAGGAAGGAGATGTTGCGATCCGCGCGGCCCTCTGGTTGCGGCGTCGCATTGGCAATGAGCGGGCGATTCGAGTTGTCCGCGAGATAGAAACCACAGGCACGATTCAAACACTCGATGGTGGTGTTGGAGTGGACCTTCAGTCCCTTCACGAGAATCGGGCCATCTACGACGAGTTTCAGCGAACCGAGCTTCGGTGCACGATCGAGGATGCTCTGAATGAGCACCGTGTCATCGGTGCCGCCGCCTTTGGTCACATCACTGTCGAGCTTCGCACCCGCCTCGCTGGCGATGACGATACGAGCGTCTGCGGAAGGTGCAGCGTGCAACGCGGCCAGCGGCGCGAGCAACAGGGCTGCGAGGAGGGTGGGGCGTATGTTCATGGTTCGTTGTTCATGGTTCGTGGTCACTTCGACTGGGAGGCCTTCCTGGCTTCTGTATCGAATTGATCGGCCTTTTGTTGGATTTCGCGATCGAGAGCGGCGGAACGCGTGCGTAGATCTGCGAGGCGGCCCAGTTCTTCCGTCGTCGGAGCGATGAGCACCGGCACTGAAGTGCCGCAATCCACGCGGCAGTCCTTCTCGGTTACGTCCTTGGCGTCGGCGAGTTTTGCGAGGCCGGGCACTGGTGCGGGAGCTTGGGCGACGACGCCTTGCAGCGTCAGGCCTTGCACGTCGTCTCCGGCGATGAAGGCGCGGGCATCGGGCTTCTCCACAGCGTATCGCACGTTCTCCAGGTGCACGCCTTTGACGTGGCGCAGATAGAGCGCGGAGGCGGGGAGTTCGCCGTCGAAGGGAACCGCCCATTTGATGTATTCAAAGGCTTCGAGCAGCTCTCCCACATCGAGACGCGACGCTTGCTCGGCGGTGCCGCCGCCGGGAAAGGTGATGTCGATATCGGAAAACGAGATGTCCTCGATGCGGCTGCCCGGGCCCGACACCACGGCGGAACAAAATCGCTTGTAGGGGGCTTCCCAGCCGCTCTTGCTCCGCAAGATCCCGCCGTCACCCACGACCGCCTTGATGTGCTCGAAACGGAGGTTCCGTATATGCCCTATCGGAGGGCGACGCGTCTGGTGGTGCTTGCTGAAGGCAAAGCGCGAGGCTAGCACCATGATGGGCTGGCAGACCTTCGTCATCTCGATGTTCGAGAACGAAAGGTCTTCGTGTGTCTGACCACCGGCAGACTCGATCTTGATACCACCCTGGCAGTCCGTGAACGTGCAGTCGCGCATCGTCAGGCGTCGCGTCGCGCCAAAGGACTCGCACCCGATGCGGATGGCGCACCAGCGGGTGGTCAGGCGGCAGCCGCTGATCTCGATGTCCTCGTTTGGCCAGTCGGGGTGAAAGTTCATCAACGTGATGCAGTCGTCCTTGCAGTCGGCGTCACAGTCCTTGATGGAGACCCGGCGCGAACCGGCGAGGACGAAGGCATTGCCGTAGGCGGCGGAGGTCCGGCTCCGCACCGTGACGCGCTCGATCTGGATATCCGTGCTGCGCACGAAGAACGTCGTCACCATCCCGGGGTCGATCAACGTGAGTCCGCTGAGCTTCACGTTACGGCAATGCTCGAAGCGGATCAAAATCGGATGGCGGCGCTGAGCATCGTCCTTGTTGGGGAATATCTTGCTGTCCGCTCCGCCCTGTCCGTCGATCACGCCTGTGCCTTCCAACCCGATCCGCTCGGCATCCTCCGCATAAATCAACGCCGGACGGAATTGGGTGTTGAAGCTCTTGAACATGTTCAGGCGGTCTTGGGCATCGAACCAATTCAGCTCCGCCGTCTCGACCGCGTAATCAGCGATCTTCGGGCTGCCGCGCAGGATGGCGTCCTTCTCGATGCGCAAGACCACGCCGCTCTTCAGGCGCAACGAACCCGTGAGGAAGACTCCCTTGGGCACACTCACCACGCCACCGCCCGCCTCATGACAGGCATCTACCGCCTGCTGGATCGCCTGCGTGTTGATGGTCGTCCCGTCGCCTTTAGCGCCATGGGCCGTGATGTCGAAGACCTTGGGCTCGGCAGCATTCAGCGCGGCGAGCCGGTCGGCGCGCAGTTCCCCGCGGCTCAGAACGCCTAACGGCAGGGTGATCGATGGTCCGAACGACGGGTTCTTATTGGCCTGCCCATCCCAGCCGATGCACTCCCAAACCTTGCCCTGCTGCGCATGCAGGTGGCCCAGCCAATGCCGCTTAACGGTCTGCGCCAAATCAGGATGCTCCGGCTGCAGGATGGTCAGCAGCCAGCCGACCGGGACGTGCCAGTAGGCACCGTTCATATACCTGTTTTTCGGGTGTCTAGCTTTTTCCCACATCGTAGTCGGCGAGGCGTCGCCGCTCAGCGGGACGGGGCGCAGGGCACCCTCGAACTCGATCTCTCCGGGCTTGGCCAACGCCGCCGTAATCGTCCTGAGCAAAGCCGCGCGGGCCTCCCCCTCAACCGCGCCGATATAGATCGCGTAGATGCTGCCCCACACGTCCGACTGCCCGGAGATGCCGTTGGAGGCTTTGAGCCAGCCGCCGTGGGTGCCGTCGGCGTCGGCAAAGACCGGCTGGATATGCGAGCGGATCTGTTGGGCGACGCCGTCATAATGTTTGGCGTCTTCCGGTTGGTCCATCTTGGTGGCGAGCCAGGCGAGGTGCAGGGCCGCGCGGTAGCGGATCAGCGAGGCCATGAGGAGGTCGCCCGTCATCTTGATGGCATCATAGAAAATGAATCCGACCGCCCGCCGTGCCGCCGTGGTGCGCACCAATTGTGTGGCCGGATCGATCTCCGGCACGGCAAACGCCAGCTTCAGACGCTCATACACGGTGCGGCCGTCCACCTCGCGGCTCAGCAGCGCTTTGGCATCACCACTGCGGGCGAGCATGTGCGCGAGCCAGATGACATCAAAGGGGTTGTTGCTGGGCGGGCGGAATCCCCAGTCGCCATTCATGTTGGCCGATGGATCGTAGGTGCCGGGAAAGAACACCGGTGCGCCGTCCACGTTGATATGATCGGCGATGGCATGGGCGGGTATGACCACCTGCTGGCCCAGATCCTTTGGCTCCGCACCGTTTTGCTTTTCCAGGATCAGTTGGAAGTGCTGGAGTCCGTCCTCGCGCGCTATCAAACCACTGGAAAAATTCATGGTGAAGTCCTGGATCCAGATCGCCGGATAACCACCCGGCGTGATGGCCCGGAACCCCAAGGTATTGGTTTTGCCGTGGGCGATGCCCCCCGGAGCCACCCCGCAGGTTTCGAGGGTGGCCGTCGCCAACTCGCGGACCAACGCCAGTTCGTCTTGTGCCAGAAGCTCCGGCTGGGCCATGCCATTGGCAACGGCATCGGCAGCAGGTAAAACATCGGCCAGCGATGCGAGCAGCAGGGCGGTGAGGAGTGTGCGGGGAAGTTTCATGCGTTAAATGTCCCTTGGCTATTTGAGGTGCAGTTCGACCTTCTCGACCTTCACTGACTTGGAGGGAGGGAAAGGGCCTTTGCGGTTCACTGAGATGGCGATGCTGTTGTCGCCGCGTTTCAGGATCTCGGTGGGGACGACGAACTCCAGGCGGGTGAGCTTCTGCGCGGCGGGGTTCTTGACGAGGGCGCCGGGTGTCACTGTGGCAGGCTGAAGGTCGGGAGAAAAGATGCGTGGGTCTTTCCACTGCGCATCGACAAAGTCTAGCTTCAACGCGGTGCCATTGAGTTGAACGGTGACTTCATCGCTCTCGACATGCTGGAACAGCACCATTCGCAGTCGTGCTGCGGTGCCGGATTTCACGGGCTCCCAGATGGGAAGGGTGAACGTGGAGGGCGCTTGATCGTTCCTCAGTTCGATGGGCAAGGGCGCATTGTTGTTGGATGAACCGTGCCCTTCGTTGTGGGCATAGCCGCCGCGCCGGTCGAGCGGGTAATACCTCGCTTTGTCGCTCATCGTCGTGAGGCTGCCGATGGTGGAGAAGACCTGAATGTCCCTTGTATCCGTCTGCGTCAGCCCGAGTTTCTCGGCCTGCTCTGGGAAGCCGATGATTCCATTGAATGCACCCACGCCGTCTGCACCTTGGTGCAGATAGTTGCCAAAGACTCCGCACACCAGATCGAGCGACTGGTCGCCGTGGTAGCCGTCCGTGGCATGGAAGCAATCAAAGCTGGGCATCAGTTTCACATGGGCTCCGGCCATCGCTTTGCGGAAAGAATCCACGTCCACTTTGATCGTGCGTGTGCCAAGGATGAGCACATCCACGAGGCCTTCACGCGCCCAGGTCTCGATATCGAAACCGTCCGCGTGACATCCCTCAACCGAATCCGGCACCCGCGCCGCGAGCATGAAAGGACGGCCACGTTTGGTTGCTTGCGATTGAAGCATGGAGCGCACATCACGCATGAAGCGGGTGAGGTGCTCGCGATTCTCCCACTGCTTGCCCGGCGGGAGAAAAGGCGTGTGCCGGAGGAAATCGAGATGCACACCGTCGAAATCATACTGCTCGGCGACTTCGCGAATGATCGACAGACGATAGTCGCGCACCTCCTTGACCGCGTAGTTCCAGAACCCCTGCCACCACCACGAACGGAGCAACCACTCGGGATGCGCCGCTTTGACCGGATTGCGCTCCTTCATGTTGGCGAAGGCTTTGATGTCATAAACCGCCAAGTCGCCGCGCTCGACCTCGTTCATGCGCAGGCCCCACCAGATCTCTTTGCCGCGTTTGTGGCCTTGCTTGATCAGCTCATCGAAATAGTCGAGACCCTGCTCGCGCCACTTCATCAGGCCCGGATGCTGAATCGCGGGAAGGATCTTGCTGCGGTAATGCGCTACGCCCTCATTCGAGACATCAATGCAGATCGCATCGAGCTGGCTGCCCGGTTGGCTGGCGGCATCAAACACATAACTCATCACCGCCTCCATATCCGAGCCGAACCCGTCCTTCCGCTGAAGGTCCGCCGCCGGATCGTATTGGAAAAAGATCCGCCGCTGATGATCGACCGCCCCTCGGTGGGCAGGCGTGAGTTGAGTTGCCGCATCGGCAGCGTGCAGTGTGGTAAACGATGCGAACAGCAGTGCGGAGAGGAATGTGGTGGCGGTTTTCATGGTTTGACGATTAGGGCAGCTTCTCCACCACCAGGATTCCCCACGGGTTCAGTGCGGGGACGGACACGAGAGTCCATGCGTCATCGGTGGTCGTGGTGAGGGTGGTTTCGCGAATGAGGTTGCGGTAGTTTTTGTCCTTCTCGGCCTTTGCATGCAGCGCGGCGTCATAGGCAACTGGCTCGCGCAGCGTCACCTTGATCGCATGTTTTCCGAAGAACCGCGCGGTGGGCAGGCGGAGCGTCGTGGCCGCGCCATGCTCCCGTTCGACGAGGTGAATGACCACGGGTGCATTGGCATCGCCGGGCTTTGCGCGGAGGAAGGCGCTGAGCTTGCCGCTACCACCCTTAATGCGGATGGGCGCATCGTCGCCGAATCGCGTCTCTTGCAAGCCATAGCCACCGACGGCTGCCTCCTCGTAGCCATCAAGGATATCCGCATTGGCTCGGACGAAGCCCGTGAGGTCAGCAAACTTTTCCTGCGCGATGAAGATGCGGGGCAGTTTACTCCATGGAATGAGTGGCTCTCGAGTGACCGGATCGAGCACGACGTTCTGGAACTGGTCCCATGGCACGATGTAAAGATTGCCCGTGGCATAGCTCGTTGCCCAAATCCAGCGGTAGTCCTCGGCAGGCCTGTCTTCCTGGCCGGTGAGCACAAAGAGCTTCTTTTCCTTGCGCGCGGCGAGGCCGATCTCGCGGATGCGGCTCGGGCTGATGACTTCCTTCGTCCCGTCCATGGACCGAAAACGCACCTCGGTCATGCGGTAGTCGAACACCTGCATGAAGGGCGGATCCGTGTGGCAGTTTGTACTGAAGGTGAGTTTGCGGCCCGCGTGCTTTTCGATCTCGGTGCGTACCCAACGGTGGAACTCCAACAGGTCGGCGTCGGGGATGGCATCACGGCGTCCCTTTTTGCCCCAGTCGAAAAAGCCCTCGTCCGGGTCGTCGCGCTGGAAGCTGGTGACGCCCATGTCCACCAACCGCTTTGCGCGTTCGAGGTAAAGGCGGCGGTACTCCGGGTTCGCATTGTCGGCGCGGAACGGGGCCTTGTCGCTTTGTCCATTCGTCCCGATCGGTCTATCCTCGCGGTCACGCAGGGCGAGGGCGGGATCGGTTAAGGTCATGCCCAGGCTGCCTTGGAATTCCCAGCCCTTGGCCCGGACGCTCTTGATGAAGGATTCGTCCTCGATGTAAGACCAGACCCCGCGCGTGATGTGGAAGTTACTTCCGGCGGCGAGCATCTGTTCCGCTGAAACACCCTTCGCATCAAGCCTGAATAGCCTCATGCAAACATCGCTGAGCTTCGGCATCTCGGGCGGGAAGGCAGAGGGCTGCGCGATCTGGTTGAATGTGGCGTCTGGGACCACGCGCTGCGTGTTAGGCTCGGCGGAGTGCAGCGCGGCGAGTGGTGCGAGTAGCACGACAGCAAGGAAGGGGAGGGGGGATTTCATACCTATGTCAGAGTCTGGAAGGCGAAGTTAGTTTGGTCTAATTGAGTGAAATCATGGCAGCGCTTGGTTGCGCCGATTGGACACCGGCTTGCGGATGCTCACAGACGCACGCACATCATCTACGAAGTGCCCTGCGAAGGACACGTGGGTGGGTGCTTGTGACAGGCTCTCGCCGCTATCAGGCTTGGGGCTGAAGGATACCTTCAACAAAACCATCTCCGTTCTCGGTGGCAGCAGCAGGCGCGTAGAAACGCTCTGCCACGTGGCCGGATCGCGGTCCAATGGACGACACATGCCGACGCTATGGGCCAGCGCGTCTTCCATCAGATTTTCTTCCGTAGGAAAACGTGGCCCAAGGGCCCAAAGAGTCACCGCACCGTCATATTGCTCCGTCTCCGAGAGAGTCGCCGTATTGAACAGAGCCGACAGAGTTGTTACGACCTCACCGCCGTTGGCCTCGCGCAGAAAAGGCCGCACATCGATGACACGCATCAGATCGCCCTGACGGGTTGGCTTTGTGGATGGTTTGCCCTCAAAGTCAGAGCGCAGCAATCGAACCATCCTCCTGCCGTCTTTCGGCTTCACTCCCTGCTGCTCGCCGACGAGTTCCGAAAAGTCTCCGCTCCACTGGTCCAGCTTTTGTGGCATTCCCGTTACCAAGGGCGCAGGTCCGCTCTCAAAGCTTTCCTGCAAGAGCGACACCATCTTTTCCAGCGAACGCCCAACAAACCCAAACACCATCGACGCGCTCAGCAAACCGAATACCAGCCCAGCCGCCGCCGTCGTGAGGGGACGGAACGCGGCCCAGCGCGGAGTGGTGCGCGGCTTTGATTCCGACGCCGGAACCGGCTCCAGCAGTGCCACGATGCTGTCATCGCGCAAACGACTGATTAGCGCCTGTTCATCGACCATGAGCCTAGACATGGTGGATCGCGCGTCGGCATTCTCGCGCAACAGCGCGTTGAGTTCGGCACGCGCTGAGAAGTCATGCGTGTCACGCGCAGCCAGCAGCAGATGCAGCAAGCGTTGCTCCAACTTGCGATCTGAGGAAGAGGAGTGCTCGGGGTTCATGAGGACGGATGGAGTTGGCGTTGAATGCACTCGCTGAGTTGTTCTCGCAGACGCAGCAGGATCATCTTCACCGCGCTCTCGCTGCGCTGTGTGGAGTTGGCGATTTCGCGCACAGTACGACCGGTCAGGTAATGGGCGTGCAGGATGCCGCGCTGCTCCGCCTTGAGCCGCTGCATGCAGTTCCCCAAAGCCTCGCGCCTTTCCTCGAACTCCACCGCCATCGTCTCCGCTTCCTGCGCCATGGCTAGGACCACATCCTCGTCAAAGACCAACCGGTCGCGCTTCCGGTCACGAACCATTGAGAGCACCGTGAAACGCGCCACCGCAAAAGCCCATGGAAGAAACTCCGTAGAGGTGTTCCAGTCTGCCGCCTTCTCCCACAGCTTCACACTCGTCGCCTGCAAAGCCTCCTGCGCATCGTGGCGGCTGGCCAATTGCGCATGACAGAACGCCTCCAACGCGGGCTGATGTCGGGTCAGCGCCGCGATGAATTTCGCTTGGTCAAAGTCAGGTGGTGCCATGTCGGGGAGGTAATTCCATGGACGGTGAGTCCGGTCACATTTTTTACGAAACAAAGTGTGACGCGAGCAGGAGGGCGGCGAGGAGACTTGGGGCGCGTGTCACGAACTCCAATTCAAGGCAGTGATTGGGCTAGGATCACGTCACGCCAGCCCCACATGTTTCAAGGCCTCGTGCGGGGGACCGGCGAAAGTGGCGGTGGGGACGTTACCAACGTAGCCAACGGCCTTCATGCCCTCAGGAGTGGTGCACCAGGCACCGAACGCGAGATCGCGCAAACGTTTGAAGAAGGCGGCTGCCTTGGCATCGATACTTTTGGCTTTCGCGGGATCGGCGAAGGTTTCGCAGATAACCGTCTGCTGTGCAGTACTCAAGTCGGCGAAAGCCGTTTGATGGCGGCGCTGCGCTTCCTCCTCGATCCAGCGCAGGCCATCAAGCAGCAGGGGACGATCCTTAGCCTGCTCGGGATACGGGGCGCTGATCCACTCGTCTATAAAATCCGGCACGCCGACGGCTGAGCCGCTGGGGGAGATGTCGTCCGAGGGAACGATGATATCGCACAGGGCTCGCGTGGTGCGCCGCTGCACTTGGGTGAACGTGAGCGGCCAGACATCGCCAGGATTGTAGACTTTCACCATGCTAGGATCGAGTCCGTAGCCTTTGGCGGTGATGGGCGCAGTAGTGTCATCGGCAGCGAGCAAGCGTCCATCACGCGTGGCGATGGCGGCAGCAGCGCCGAGCATCCACTGGAGGGCGACGCGGCGATCCATTCTGGGAAGGGTGTCGAGCTCGGACATGATCAGATGTTTCCTTTTTTTAATTCGTCCATGAGATGGTCCGCCATGCGCCACGCGAGGGCCATAATAGTGAGCGTAGGGTTCTTGTCAGCGGTGCTGGCAAAGGGTGCGCCGTCAGCGAGAAATACGTTCTTCACGTCCCAAGTCTGGCTCCATTGATTTGTTACGGAGTGCGCCGCATCCGCACCCATGATCGCGCCGCCGACTTCGTGAATCACGGAACCGCCGGGTTTCATGGACTTGAGAACGTCGGCCTCGACGAAGGGTTTCACTTTTCCACCCATCGCCTCCAGTAGCTCACGGATGTGCTTTTGCTGATGGCGAACCTGGTTAATTTCGAAGTCGGTCCATTGCCAGTGAAAGCGCAGTACGGGAATGCCCCATTGGTCTTTCAATTCGGGATCGAGTTCACAGAAAGAGCCGTCATTCGGCAGCATCGTGCCCTGCGCGCCGAAGCCGAGCTGACAGCCGTGGAGGCGCCGCGCATCCTCCTTGAGCCGCGCGCCAAAGAGCGTGGTACCACTGCCCGAGCGGCTGTCGATGCCGTTGAACGTCGTGAGCGTGGGCATTTGGCGACCGCTCGTGAACTCCAGATGGTAGCCTCCGGGGAAGCCCAGTTCGCAGTTGCGATTTTGCGCATGCGCTGTCCACGGCACATAGGCGTGCGGTCCCGCGCCATCTTCATTGTGGATGGGCATTCCTTCAAACGCCGGAATGTGCGCTCCGAGGCTGCTGCTCACGGAGTCGGTGATGCCTTTGCCCACCCGACCACTGGAGTTCGCAAGACCATACGGAAAGAGGCTAGACTTCGAGTTGAGCAGCAGGCGCACGGATTCCATGGAACTCGCCGCCAGCACCACGACGCGCCCTTTCGCGTGGCCTTCGCGGCCCGTGGTCTTATCAATGAACGTAATCCCAGTCGCTTTACCTTCCTTGTTCAGCGTGATCTCGCGCGCCATCGCATTCGGGAGGATATCGAGATTTCCTGTGGCAAGTGCAGGCCGCAGATGAACGGTTTGCGAGTCGTAGTTCGCCCGAATTGCGCAGCCTCGATGGCAGTCCGTCGCCCAGAAACATGGCGAACGCGATTGCATAGAATCGGCGAGAATGCGCTGCGCCTTGAGATTACCCGGATGCAGCTTCGCTGGTATTGTTTCCGCATCCTGAGGTTGCGTAAGCACCGCGCGATGAATCGAGGCCACATGCGCACCGACCTTTTTTCCGTGCTTTTGCGCAAACAGTTCGCCCACACGTAGCTTCGGCGCAGGCTGCAGCACGCCCGGCGATGAATCCGGCGAATTTTCAAGTCCTTCATTCGTGCCGAACACACCGATGAGCATCTCCACCTTGTCGTAGTAGGGCGCGATATCGTCATAGCCTATCGGCCAGTCAAGGCCCACACCCCAGCGCGTGCGCGGCGTAAAGTCATAAGGACCGTTACGCAGCGAGATGCGTCCCCAGTGATTCGTGCGTCCGCCCATCATGCGCTGACGCCACCAGCGGAACTGGTTCTGAGGCTCCGTGCCTGCCTGGGTGTAAGGCTCGCCGAGAATATCCCAACCGCTGTTGATCGAGCAATCGTGGAAGCCGTATTGTTTGTCCGGCGTCGCTACCCCACGCAGCGGTGCCTGACTAGGGAGCTGGAACATTGCGACCTCGGACTGGACATCAAAGGAGCGTCCGGCCTCAAGTACGAGCACCTTCACCCCCTCCATCGTTAGCGTATAGGCGGTCTGCCCACCGCCCGCGCCTGAGCCGACTATCACAACGTCATAAGAATCTCGGAGTTTGTTTGCGGTGATAACGGGCATGGGGTGAACTGGGTGAGGGTGAGGGCGAGTGATTTTAGTTGGCCTTCTTGAGCGCAACCGAGAGTGCTGCGAAACTTCGGCGCGCAGCGTCCACGGGATCGTAGCCCGGCTTGTTGAAGATCTGGCCGCTTACCTCGACGCACACTGGGCCGCTGTAACCAAGCGCTTTCAGGAGCGAGAAATACTTCACATAGTCCGTGCGCCCTTCGCCAGGCAATAGGAACTGGAACTTTGCAGCATCGCCCGCGCTATCCTTTGCATGGATAAAACGCGTGCGTGGCAGCAGCAGCTTCATACTTTCCTCCATGCCGATGCCCTGTAGCTCGAAATGGCTAAAATCATAGGCCACAGCGAGCGCGTCTGATTTCACCTGGTCCAGTAGCCATAGCAAACGCTCCGGCGAATTCACGCCACTTGCCACATGCGCCTTCAGCGCGATGACAGTCTTAGCTCGCTCTGCCACCTCTGCCCATGCGTGTAACTGCTGCACCATTATGTGCTTCTGCTCTTCCCATTGTGCAGGTTTGCCGCCGAGCACGGTTTGCAGGATGGGCGGTACGTCTGGCGAGAGTTCGTGTGCGAGCGTGGCCGCGTCAGAGATCGACTGCAACGCAGCAGCGTGCGCCTTTTCATCAGAGGTCAGCGAGAGGTTCAACATCAGGCAAGGCAAAGCGAGCTTCATCGCGCCTAGTTGCCTTGCCACCGCCTTGCGCGCCTCGTCCGTGAAGACCTTCGGCTCGGTTGCGTACCCCGCGTTCAGCGCCAGTTCCACGTGCGTGTAGCCGATATCCCCACACGTCTTCAACGCATCGCTCAAGCCCAGTGACTTCATGCCATACAAGCTGAAGCCAAGGCTCATCTGCCGCGCGTCCGCAGACCCGACGGCGACTGACGATGCGAGCAGCGCGCCGCTCAGTGTTTGAAGAAAGCGACGTCGATTTATGGCGATCATGCTTCAAGCGATTTCTCGATCATCTTGATCCAAGGTCCGACGAAGTGGCCGCTGTCGTGGTAGGTACGGCCGCTCACCATGTGCCGGTCAATCACGCACGGTTCGTTCACATAGATGCCGCCGCACACTTCGAGATCGAACCTGCACTTCGCCACCGTCGCCATGCGCAGTCCACTCACGATGCCGGCACGCGCGGGAATCTCGACGCCATGGCATACGCTCGCCATCGGCTTTTTGTTTTCCCAAAACCAGCGCGTGATGCGCAGCAGATCTTCGTCCTCGCGAATGTATTCCGGCGCGCGCCCGCCACTAAAGAAGATGGCCGCATAGTCCTCGGGCTTGATGTCCTTGAACGCGATGTCCGCGTCAATCGTGTAACCTTCCCATTCCTTCGTGATGGTCCAACCGGGTTTGTTCTCGTGTAGCACCATCTGGTATTTGCGCTTCTCTGGGGCGGCCACGACGGGTTGAAAACCGGCTTCGATAATACGGTAGTAGGGATAGAGCGTGTCGACGGTTTCCGTGGCATCGCCGACAATGATTAGGACTTTGGGTTTGTTCATTAGTGATTTTGCAGAATGCGTTTGAGTTGAAAATTAAGCCGCGCGGAGACAGATCGTTCCCACAGCAGCGAGGCTGGTGGTGGCGATGAAATGGCGGCGATTCACCCGTCCAATATGCTGTATGTAGAATTGCCTACAATGCGACTATAGCGCATGGTTCCTCAGGTTTTTCGTCAACCTGCGTTCACCCATGAGCACCGTCAACCGTCGCCGCATCCCTCGTGTCGCGCTTCTCGTCGAGACGACGCGCACCTACACGCGCGAACTTCTTTCTGGCGCGAGGCGCTACATCGCCGCGCACGGCCCGTGGTCCACATTCCTCAAACTCCGCGCCACGAATCTCGTCGACGGACGCCCCTTGTCGGCATGGACAACGTCCACATCGGCCGTGCGGCCGCCGAGTATTTCTTCGAGCGCAACTACTGGCGGCTCGACGCCTATAGCCTGCAAACGGAACGCTTCTTCAGCTGGAGACTGCAGAATTTTGTCAGCGCTTGTCCAAGCCTTTGGCTGCCTGCCTATCAATGACTAATCCCTAGGTTTGAGGCGCAATTCGCCGGCGTAAATGAGCTTCTTTTTCGTATCTGCTGCAGGGATCGTGAAGTGCCCCATCGCGCTCTTCCCATCAGGGGCAAGCATTCCGCGGAAATTTACGATACGTGGTTTCGAGGCTCCTTCTTCATTCAAGCTGAGGGATCCCGTAAGCATCCCAGTTTTACCGTCGTAACGAATTTTTACAGCGGAAGCTACCGGAGCTGTCGCGACTTTTCCTGCTGCAGCTGAGCTTGCCGTTGCATTTGGTGCTGGCAGGGCTGCCGGTGCAGCAGCTGCTTTTGGCGCCGGCTTGATCGCTTCTGGGCTTACCGTGAGCGGCATTTCAACGTCCACGCCGAGATCTGCTCCAAGCAAATCAAGCTCGGCGTTCCCGATGCCTTCCTCGAGGCCGAATAAATTCAATCCCGCAGGTTGCGCCACAAATCTTGCTCCAATGACCCCAGAGTATTCCTGAAGCGCTATACCTCCCGGGTAAGAGGAGCCGTAGTTCGAAGCATTCTTGAACCAAGTGAAAGTTCCTGCCGCATCGCCATCCAAATTCACAAAGTTATTCCCAATCAAACTGCTCTTGCCACTCGAGTTGACTATGGAAACATAGCTAAAGAAGCGCGCTCCGGTACTCGTTTCACAGATTCGGGTCGCTACAGTGACCGGTGCACTTCCGTCCGCAGCCCATACTGTTGCGGTCACAACGCCGGTTGGCAAAATTCGGAGCTTACTAAAACTGATACCCGTGGGGTGGCTGATGGGATCCACGCTCGAGGGTTCCACATTTGATGGATCTACCGTCGAGGGATTCACGCTGAAGGGGTCATCGACCACCATTAGATTGATGGGAGCTGCGCTCGCATACGGAGAAGACTCTTTTGCCCCACGCGTTGTTGCGCGGTAGCCGTAGACATATGCAGATCTGCCAGAGTCATTAGCATCTTGGAATTGTCCTCTAAGCAGGACTACAGGTTTATCGGGAGTCGAGTATCCCTGATCGTCCTCCGAAATAGTCCCCTTAAAAACCAAGCCGGACTTTGGCGGCGTAACTTCCAAATCCCCAGTTTCTTTGTCAAAAATGACGTTCGCCGAAGCAAATGGATACCGCACAAACTTGTGCAGCACGTAACCGGAAATACCGCCTCTGGAGGCGATCACCAGACTCATTAAGCCACCGTTGTTACCGTTTAACTCCGCTCGGTTGACCACCGCTTCGTAGTTTCCCGGGAATTGAAATCCGACTGGCGCCGCAAGAACCTGCAGCTGAAAAGTGACGTCGGGAGTCATTGAGCCATCCTCAAAAACAGCGTGAGCGCTCACGTTAAAAGTCCCTGCCTCTGTTGAAGCACCCGTGATAGAAAAGCCAACAACTGGGTCACCAAACAATGCGGAAAACGAGAGGCCCGGAGGCAATCCCTGAGCTTTCATAGTGTAATTTCCGACAATCGCGCCCAACTCGTCTCTGACCTTGAAGTAACCATTTCGGAAATCGTCTTTCCCGTACTTCACAAACTGACGCAGCGCCGTTGCGGAAAGACCATTCTCTAGCGTGCGCGCGGGCTTGAAATCCTCAGGTTTAATCTCGAAGGCGCATGTGTTACTGCCAAGTACGTTGCCATCTGAGGCAAGTGCCTCAGCAGAAACGACGAAGCTTCCCACCTGAGTTGGGGTTCCTGTGATTGATAGCCCCCAATTGTTTTCGGTGTAGGAAGTTCCAGGAGGCAGTCCGGAGAGCCTCAGCGTAAATTTGCCAAGATTTAACGCTCCACCATTGCTGGCATCATAAAAAAACACGGGAGAGTCCAACGTCTTCCCTGCGATAAACGTGCGCTGATTTAGGAAAGATATCCCAATTTTTTTAACCGAATACACTTCTTCCGCGACGACTAATTGCAGTTCTCGATCCGCGGTGACTATTCCATCCGCCATCGTGCCACGCAAGGTTACGGAGTAGGTTCCTGCCTTGGTAGGTGTCCCTTCGAAGTAGGCGAGTTTGCCGAAGGCCGCCGCCGAGTCGCTGTTCTGGACTAAATTTACGCCGTCCGGAAGTTGCCCGCCCACGACTGAAACGGTGTATGGCAGACGGTACCAGTAATCATCCCCAGGACTGGGCCGGTTGATGACAATGCGTGTCTCGTACCAATCAATTGTACGTCCCACTTGAAAATTTGGATAAATCTGGGCATCAAGCAGATAGCTCTTCTGTGTCGTGTTATTCACGGCAAATGAGCTTCCGGAATCTGTTGTTGTAAGCGCGGTAAGTGAACCCGAAGACGACACTTGGAAGACGAACGCCGTGAGACAGCCCAGAGAGGCGATGATGGCACGATCGTACTTCTTGCCATTAAAGCGAATGCGAAGGTTTTTCATCGGGGTGAGGCTAGTGGTGGTGATGCAAGTCGCGCTTCTTTGCGTACAGAACAAGCCAGATCGGGGCGTTGCTGACAATGCGCTTTTGATGCATGGTTCCTCAGGTTTTTCGTCAACCTGCGTTCACCCATGAGCACCATCATTCGTCGCCGCATCCCTCGTGTCGCGCTTCTCGTCGAGACGACGCGCACCTACACGCGCGAACTTCTTTCTGGCGTGAGGCGCTACATCGCCGCGCACGGCCCGTGGTCCACATTCCTCGAACTTCGCGCCCTGGACTCTTCGCCGCCCGCATGGCTGAAACACTGGGACGGTGACGGTATTCTTACGCGGACTTTCACCCAAGAGATGGCCGACTTGATCGCCGCCACGGGCCTGCCCGCAGTGGAACTCCGCGCCACGAATCTCGCCGACGGACGCCCCTTCGTCGGCATGGACAACGCCCACATCGGCCGTGCGGTCGCCGAGCATTTCTTCGAGCGCGGCTATCGGCAGTTCGCCGCCTACAGCCTACAAACTGAAAGCTTCTTCATCGAGAGAGTGCGGAATTTTGTCAGCGCTGTGCAATCCTTTGGCTGTCCTTGCTCGGAGCTGCCGGAATCCTCCTCGGACAGCGTGAGCGACTGGGAGCAAAGCCAGGCCCGCCTCATCGTCTGGCTCGAGCAACTGCCCAAGCCCGTGGGCATTTTCGCCGCAAATGACCAGCTGGGCGTGCGTCTCCTTGAAGCTTGCCAAAGCGCCGGAATCGCCGTCCCGGAGGAAGTCGCGGTCGTGGGCGCCGAAAACGAGGAAACACTTTGTGCATTCGCCACCCCGCCACTGACCAGCGTGCGCTTCGCGGGCCAGGCTGTAGGCTACGCGGCCGCCGAGATGCTGGATAGCCTGATGCAAGGAAAGTTACAAAGCCCTCGAGAGATTCTCATCCCGCCCAAAGGAATCGTCGTACGCGCCTCCTCCGACGAACTCGTCATCAACGACCCGCTCGTGGCCCAGGCTGCACGCTTGATCCGCGAGAACGCGATGACGGGCATCAACGTCGATGATCTCTGCCGCAAACTGAACGCATCACGCAGCACTCTGGACCGCCGCATGCGAGCCGCGCTCAAACGCTCACCCAAGGAAGAGATCACCCGCATCCGCTTCCGCGAAGTCGAACGTCTCCTGCGCGAGACCGACCTCACCATCGAAGTCATCGCCGAACAAACAGGCTTCGCCCACAGTAATTATCTCCAAGCCGCCTTCAAACAAACCTACGGCCAGACACCGGGCCAGTTTCGGCGCACGCAAGCGTGACGGAGGGCCGGCTCAGTAGGGCGAGCAAGCCTTGCCTTAGTTAAGCTGATACTTGTTAGCTGGCTAAGCGGAGTTATTTCCCAATCTCCAGCAACTCCACGTCGAACACCAACGTACCACCGGGCGCGCCGCCTCCCGGGTTTTCGCCGTACGCAAGTTTTGCAGGAATCCAGAAGCGGCGTTTCTCGCCGGTAACCATCAGTTGGACGCCTTCAGTCCAGCCTTTAATGACTTGATTCAACCCAAAACTTGCCGGCTCACCGCGGGTCACCGAGCTGTCGAACAACTTCCCAGCCGTCGTCCAACCCGAATAGTGGACCGTCACGGTGTCGCTGGCCTTAGGATGCACCGTACCTTTGCCTTTACTCAAGACTTTTGAAGCCAGACCGGAGTCCGTCTTTGCAGCATCAGCAGGAGTCGCCGCCACATCCGAGGGAACGGCCGGCGCCGGAACGCCTTCCTTGAAAGAGACCAATTCCACTTCCACCACCAAGCCACCCGCAGGCGCGCCCGGCGGCAGTTCCGGCCCGAACGCAACCTTGGCTGGGATCCAAACCACTTTCTTTTCGCCGGCTACCATCTTGGTGACCGCATCCACAATCCCGCCAATGCGAAGCTTCTCCAACGGAAGTTCTGCGGGACCGCCCTGCTGTTCAGTACTTTGGAGCAACTCGCCTTCTGGACTCCACAGCGCGAGATTGAGTTTAACAACGTCTTCGGCCTTTGGTGATTTAGTTCCGGAACCCTTCACCAACGTCTTGAAGGCCACGCCGGACTCGGCTTTTTCCGCATCGGCAGGGGCGGACAACTCAGGAGCCTTGGGCGCTTTCTTGATCGAAATCAACTCGATGTCGAACACCAGCAAGCCGCCGGGACGTCCACCCCCAGGGTTTTCGCCATAAGCTAGGTCGGCGGGAATCCAGAAACGGCGCTTTTCGCCTTCGACCATCAATTGCACGCCTTCGGTCCATCCTTTAATAACACCATTGAGCGGAAAACTGGTCGGTGCGCCACGCTTGACGGAGCTATCGAACATCCGTCCATCGGTGGTCCAGCCCGAGTAATGCACGGTCACGGTATCGGCGGCTGCTGGGTGCGCTGAACCTGTTCCAGCAGCAAGAACTTTGGACGCGAGGCCCGAAGTGGTTTTAACGGCGTCCTCTGGAGCGGCTTTTACATCTGCGGGCGTTTCAGGCATATTAGTTTGATTAAAAGCGTTTTGCGTCGATGAAAAGAGCATTGCTCCTAGGAAATAAAGAGTAAAGAGGCGCAGTTTCATTGGGAAAAGAGGCAACCTCATACGCTCAGAGCAGAAGTGTCAATGCTCACCGATCTGCGACATTTCTTCGGGCCGAGACGCTCAGTCGGTAAGGCGGTACTACGCAAAAGGTGTGGGTTTTTGCCAAACGGTGGTGAAAAGAGCAGGACCCCGTTCTGCGGGGAGGTTGAGGTTTCATTTCGTGCGCTAACTCCCTTTGACCGAATGCTCACGAGCAGAGCGATGCCTTTTGAAATTCGGAGTTCGGTCTCAATCGCTGCCCGCCACATCCCCTCGAGCCTCCACAAGACAAAAGCCCCTTCAAATTTCAATCGAATACTGCGCGCCATGCCGGAACGTCAGCAACCCCACACGACATGTGCAACCGATGACTGAAAGAAAATGAACCCTGATCCCTAGTTTTCGCTAGTTTTTACGTTCAATTTATTTCCATGAGGACTGCTTTACTGGTTGGTAAAGCGGTGTATTCTTACAAAATGGCAACGAGTACGATTTCTCAAAAAGGCCAAATCACCATACCGAAAGATTTGCGAGAGCGCCTAGGGCTTACCGTTGGCACTATGATTGAGTTCTCTTCCGAAAACGGGAGGTTGGTTGCAACAAAAGTGGTTCAGGAAAACCCTTTTGCACGGTGGGTTGGCAGGGGAAGCCTCCCCATGAGTACCGATGAATATCTCAAAATAACACGCGATGGTCACAGCAGTTGATTCCTCGGTCCTTCTGGATGTGCTTACTGCCGACCCTGTTCACGGAAATGCCTCGAAAACGGCTCTTGCAAAGGCAGGTCAGCTTGGTCGGCTCATCTTATGCGAAACTGTAATCGCTGAAATCTCTCCAGCGTTGTCAAAAGAAGACCTTAGTCGATTTCTTGCAGAGTGCGCCCTTGATTTCATCCCTCACAGCCTGAGTTCGGCGAAGATAGCAGGGGAATACTTTGCTCAATATCTGAAAAGAGGCGGGAGGCGCGAACGCGTGGTGCCCGACTTTTTGATAGCGTCTCATGCGCTAGTCCATGCCGACCGTCTTTTAGCGCGAGATCGTGGATATTACAGAGATTATTTCGAACAACTCATTTTAATCGAACCTGATATTTAGTGTGCAATGGAGGAACGGGAGAGGACAGACACTCTCCGAGTACTCTCGGGTACTAGTTTTTACATTCAATGTCTGGCTTTCTTCATACGCCTTGCCCTTGAATTTTTGGAAACAAGCAACTAAGATTGGGTTGCCATGAATAGACCTCTCAGCGTCGAACCGAAGTCTGGATTTCGTCTCCAGCTTGTTTATCCGGACGGCATCGAAGGAATGATTGATCTTTCTCCTGATGTCGGTCGTGGCGTTTTTGCACCACTGGCTGACGAGGCATTTTTTCGTACCGTTCACATCGGTAAATACGGACAAATTTCATGGTCAGAGGATATTGAAATTTGCTCAGACGCTGCCTACGAGGAGTTAGTTTCCAATCACTTATCCGTTGCTCATGCCTGAGGTCAGCCGATTCTACGGCATCAGCATAAGGTTTTTTTTCGAGATCATCCCCCGACTCATTTTCACGCGTTCTACGGTGAATTTGAGGCAATCATTGAGATCAGCTCTGGGCGGCTTCAAAAGGGGTATCTTCCCAACACGGCTCTACATTTGGTGAATACGTGGAGGCTTCTTCATCTTGAGGAGTTGCAACACGATTGGGACCGCGCACGTCAGCGACTCCCTCTATTACCGATTCCTCCGCTAGAGTGACTGGAGACCTTTTAAAAATTGTGCGCCCAGAGGTGGCGTGCGTGACGGCGTAAGAGTTCGTCGGCGGAATGGGGTATGCTGATTCCCCGTAATTTTTTACGCGTTTTAAAACACTGACCCCTAGTTTTCCCATTGCCCAAATTTATGATGAAACTAAGGCTCGGAACTGGTGTGCAAGTTGAACGGGAAGAGCTTTGAACCAAAGCCGTTTTCGCCGGAAACCAAAGCCAAACTCGCACATAATGTCTGGATTTGACTGGACTCCATACTTGGAATCGGAGAAAAGCAATCTTCCCTTAACGCTCCCGCGTCCAGGCTGAAGAAATCGTGCCGAGTGTTAAAAGCAAATCACTATCCTAATTAGTCCTATGAAATACGAAGTCAGCGAGAGAATCAGAACGCCGAAGAGCGAGGAGGAATTGCTTGAGCTTCTCGAATCTAAATTCAAAAAGGTTTCGGAGAGCGTGCAGAGGTCAGGTCAAAAAATCGTTGCTAAGTCAATTGATGCTTCGTTTGGTTCCATTAACCGCAAGGATGAGACGATAGTCTCCTTGCGAAAACAAGACGATGGTTGGCTAATTGTAGCGGACGTCAACTATCGTCCATCTGTCGCTTTTTGGATTATTTTAATTATAACGATTTTTACCTATGTTTTTTGGCTGATACCAATCACATTTTACTTACTCCAGAAGAAAACAGTTAAAGAGGGCATTGAGGAGTGCTTTCAGCACGTCAAAAATGAGCTTCACCAACCAACTGGAGAGACTGTTCAGTCATCGGGAGGGTCGATGGGCGACCTCGAAAAGCTTGCCGCGCTCAAGGAGAGGGGATTGGTGACTGAAGACGAGTTTGAGGCGAAGAAGAAACAGATACTCGGACTTTAAGTGGTGGCATAGAGCTGCAGTTCAATGGAGTTCAACAAACCCGCCTGCGACAGGCTGAAAACGGTGGGCCAGTGGCGTTAGAAGCACCTTCGTCTCTTGAAACTAGGGAAAACTAGAAAAATAGGGAACGGAGTGGACGCAGGGGACAGACACTTTTCGCTCCGCTCCTGCAGGACGTAGCGCATCACGGCACACACGCGTTCACCCAGCTTTGGGGTGGTTGCCAGAGGTGAAGTGCTGGGGCCGGAGGTGCAGGATTCGCACAGAGTTGCAAGGCGACTCGCCCTTGTCACAGAGGTTTTTTCAGATTAGTCTATGATCGTGGTTAGGAGCATCGCCATCGAAGACGTCTACAACGACCCGCACAAACTGGATCCCTTCCTGGGAACCGGCGAATCCGTGGTTATGCTCAAAGAAGGGAGGGAGGTCGCCCAGTTGATGCCAATTCTTCCGAATAGCAGGATCGGGACGCTGGAGACCGCCAGCTCTGGAAAACCGGATTTCCGGGCATGTTTTCTGGGGATGTGGGGCGCTGACGCGTTTCAAAGCCAGTTGGCTGTTTCGGAGGACTTCGCGCAACTGCGCAGCAGTCGGGTGTTGTGAGGGCGTTTGCGAATACGAGCTTCCTATTTGCTTTCTAATTCCCACGGGGAGGCTCTGAGCAGGCGATTCAGAAAATGGAGACGACACGGGAAAGCCCCGTGATCAGCTCTCTTGTCAGATATGAGTTCCAGCAGGCGGTCTGGTTCAAGGTGTGCCTGCATTCAAACGGCGAGGCTTCGGGGGTAAGCCAGCAGAACGCTCAGGCGGTTTTGGTAGCGTTTGATTTGGATCTGGAACAAGACGTTTGGCGGGTTGAGGACGCGGGCTTCGCTCCTCTTCTGGCCCGTGCTTAATCATTGGTATTTGCCCACACACTGTGAGAAAAAAGTGCCTGTCCCAGTGCGCTCACCATAGACGCGAAGCCCCGAGCAAACCCAATTGGGTGTCCGGCGAAATCACCGTGCATCCCGACTGCATGGCGTGGGCGGCGATCAAACGGTCGAAAGGGTCGCGGTGCACGTCGGGAAGTTTGCCGGCTCGATAAATGAGCAATTCGTCCAGAGGCAGGTCTTTGATTTGGAAATAAGCGCGGCGGGATGGGATCCACTTTTCCGGAGGCTGGGGAAACGTGAGCTTTCCCGCGCGATGCTTCACCACCATTTCGAGCACGCTCGCATGGCTCATGTTCAGGATAGTGGTGGGATCATCCAGAACTTCCCGTGCCAACGCGGATATCATGTGCGGTTCGCGCGTCAGCCAGAGAAAAGTGCAAGTATCGAGCAGGACATTCATATAGCCCCCCAAGCACGCAATTCTTCTTCATTCAGCGAGCGCAACGCCTCTTCGGGAATATGGCAGGGCTCATCGATCATTTCCCCCACCTTTGGCCTTGGAGGGCGCTCCGCTTCGTCATAGGGAACCAGTTTCGCCAAGGGCTTCCTGCCTCGGGAGATCACGATGGTCTCCCCACGCTCCACTTCCTGCAAGAGGGCGGAAAGATGGGTTTTCGCTTCATTCGTCGCTACGATCCTCATGAATTGAATCTAGAGCAAAGGTTGACCAAGTCAACTACTTTAGCGCTACCCGCGACAACGCCGCGCGCCGGAGGTTGAGGAGCGACGCGACGACACCACCGGTCTGTCAGGCTGAAACGGCCTGCATCCCAGAGGGATGCTAGCGGCGGGGCGTTAAGGACAAAACAAGCCATCTTGTGTGGGAAACACGTTGTGCGTCACCGGGAGAAGACAATGGCCAGCAGCAGGGAAGGGCTGGCATCCCTATGGGATGCGTGGCGTTTTTTGTATCGCATCCGGCGGTGTCGCTTTGCTCAACCATCGTATAATGGCTTTGATGCCTCCGGCATCGGAACCAACCTGAAAGCGTAAGCGATGGCGCGAGGGGGACACGCACGAATGGCACTTAGTTAAAGAGCTTTTTCGAGTGATCGCGGTA
>CAIXGS010000061.1 GCA_903919125.1 uncultured Spartobacteria bacterium
GCTGTCCACGCGGATCTCCCCCCCGGTTGCGCCTAAAATTCCGCCCTGCGTCGCGGACGAACCCACGTTGATAACAGCGCTACCGCCACCCAGCAAGATTCCGGAACTCGGCCCGTAACTGATACTCATCCCGTTGGGCACGGTGAGCGAACCGCCCGCAGCCAATTGCAAATTTGACAAAACACTGAGATTCACGTCCTTATCCTGAAACAGACTTGTTCCGGAGAAGATGAGGCTGGTCAGAGAAAGCGTCCCACCAGTGACCGTCCCTGTCGCGAGGGTGATGCCGCTAGCAAACGATCCGCCAGCCGCAACTGTGAGGATCGTTCCGGACTGAGCAAGGTTCGTGATGCTGAGCGAGCCCGAAGTCACCGTGACTGTCGACGTCGTCGCAGCCAGCGCCATCGGCACTGGGCCGGTAAAGGTCAGCGCAACTGCGAGGAAAAGGGAGACCACGCGCAAGAGCGGATGAAGCGGCTTGAATTCACGCGTGGATGGCGACGTCGCCGAAAGATTTAATACATTCATCAGAGATAAGGGGAAAAATTTCTCGCGTGATTCAGCAACGGCTCGGTCGGACATTTGCTAGTACAACTTGAGGGTCATTCACTAGCGCAGCTTGATAGGTGCCAATGTGTCTGAAAGTTTAGTCAGGCGCTAGCAAAAGAAGACAGACAACTTGCCTGCCAAAAAGTTAATGACGATATTCTGAGTGTGGGTAATAGAACGAATTTATTTAGCAAAATACTCAACGCTCAATAACGACAGGCGTGCCGACTTCCACGCTACGGAAAAACGCCTCTGCCATCTGGGCCGGCATTCTAATGCACCCATGCGAGGCTGGATACCCAGGCAAAAAGCCCACATGCATCCCCACTCCGCCCGTGATTCGCATGAAATAGGGCATTTTCGCCCCGTCAAACTTCGCCCCAGGCGGCATCGGATCCTTGGTGCGGTCAATGTCTCGCTTAACAATGTTCCCCTTGGAATCCACATAATCCCCGTACAGTGAAGATTTGTGATCTTTGTCCTTCGCCATGATTTTGAAAGTCCCCGTGGGCGTATCAAAACCCTCGCGGCCCGTAGAAATGGTCGAAACTCCTACCACGACCCCGTTCTTATAAAAGTAGGCCCTCTGGTGACGCAACTGGATCACCACGTTGGGAGAACCGCTCACAGCATCCCCATCCCAGTGGGAATAGTTGTCAAACTTCTCCTGCGCGCCGTCCCTCGCTTTGTAGCCGCCGAGGTACACTGTCTCGCCTGTGTAACGCAAGTCCGTAGAACGGCAACTTGCGAAAAGGCTCACAAGCAAACAGGCGCACAACGCGGTTGCTGCCCGCGCGGTTGCTGTCCGCGCGGTTGAACGCGCCGCTGACCGCGTAGCGAGAGAAACGCATCTATAAAAAACACCTCTATGAATTGGCATGAGACGGGGTGGCTGACTGAGAGTCTTGGAATAAAGGCGCAAAGTGGTGCAGCGTCAAGCGGGGTGCACTGACTGGCGCACAATCGCATTGCAGCGCGCCCAAAGCTGCGGCAATCTACCGGTCTGATGGCACCCTCCCCTTCTTATGCGCCACTTGCAATCGTGACTTGCGGCCCCGGCGTGAGCCCCATCGACTCCGTGCGGCGGATCTCCAACTTTTCCACCGGCGAACTCGGCGTGCGTCTGAGCGAATGTTTGTTAGAACACGGCTGGGACGTCGTCTGCTTCAGAAGTACGGCGTCCACTTATCCGGCGCCCAACGGTTCTCGGTTACGCCTCGAGGCGTTCACTACCAACGAGGAGCTGGAAGAGAAATTACTCTCGTTCGAAAACCCTCAGGAAGTTCGCGTGATCTTTCATGCAGCGGCGTTGAGCGACTTTATCGTCAGCCAAGTCCTTTCATTGGAGGGTGAGCCAATTGACTCACCAAAGTTTTCCAGCCGCCTTCCCGGCCTCAACCTCGTGCTCACGCCAGCTCGCAAGATCCTTCCTCTACTGCCGCAGCTTTTCCCAGTGGCCCGCGTCATCGGCTGGAAATTCGAACTCGAAGGCGACCAAGCCTCAGCTCTCCTTCGCGGGGCCGATCAAATTCGCGAAAATGGGTCTGCGTTGTGCGTCGTCAACGGAACGGCTTACGGAAATGGGTATGGTATTTTAACTCCACAAGGCGCTCTCACGAAGATGTTCACCCGCTCCGACTTGTGCACTTGGCTGACCTGCTGGGCCACGAGCCTCGTCGGCCCGTAAGCGCGGCGAAAATTTTAGCTGATACGCTGTAAAAACTGCCGGTGCTCCACCACTTCTCCACAGAATAGGCGGGCCGTTGCTACAGCCCGAAATGCCTGCTGGCGAATGCAATGTATTGCTCCCAGTCATACCGGGTGACGTCGTGAATGCCGGTACGAATGTGATAACCGACCACGTCTCCCACAGGTGTGTTGACCGGCGGCTGCTCGTGAACGCCATAGCCCTTTTTCCCGAAAAGATCGAACACCGACTGCGCATGAAGGCCGGATAGAAACTCGCCCTTCGGATCGGCCCAACGATCTTCCTCCGCGCTCGCAATGTAGATCGCTCGCGGCGCCGCCAACGCGATAAGCATATGACTATCAACCGGACAGGCCGCCTCGTTGTTCGCGTAGTTGGAATAAGTTTTGGTGAACCAATGCGGAAAAGCTTTGGTGATGACCGCTGTGGTTTCTCCAAAATTTCGACGCATAATCGCCGCGCCGCCTTCGCCCGAATTGTTGGACACCACCATGCCAAAACGCTTGTCCTGCGCACCCGCCCACAACGAGGTTTTGCCGAGTCGAGAATGTCCGATCACCGCAAGTTTCCCAGCGTCCACTGCGGAGTCTGTCTCAAGATAATCCACAACGCGGCTTAACCCCCAAGCCCACGCTGCGATAGCGCCCCAATCGCCATCTTGCCATTCCGTGGAAGCTCCATCTTTGCTCAACACAGCGCGCAGACCGTCCTTCCAGCCGTCGTTGCGATCGGGTTCGACGTCGCCATAATAATAAGTTGCGACGGCGAAGCCCCGCGCCATGGCGAGCTCGAGTTGCCAGCGTTCTTTTTCGTTGCCACGGGATTGTTCAGTGGCACGGTTGTCTACGACTCCATTGGTTTTACTGGCCCGCATCCAGCGAGTGGAAAGCGGGATGTCTGTGTCGGCGCTGACAGCCTCATTGCCCCCAAAACTCACGCCTACAAAACAAGGCACGGGCCTCGTGGCGGCCTTTGGGAGATGCAGCATCAGCTCGAGCCCAGCCCATTGCGGGTGGTCCGGAAGCGTGACGCGCACGATCTTGCGGATGGCCTTTCCTTCCAGCGCGTTGTTTTGGACGGAGAGCGTTTCAAAACGGACCTTGCCCCAATTTTGAGGCGTTTTACCGAACACAAATTTCTCGAAAAGTCCGAGGACTTCTGAGCGCCGGATGTTGGTCCAATCTGCGGCGGTTTTTACCGACTGACCGTCCTGCGTTTTGAGCAGTTCCGGCAGCGTGTAGGGGACAATAGCGGCCTCGTCGTAATTGGCGGTTTTCTGCTGGGCAACAGCCATAAGGGGGAGAAGGGTAAAGAGAGACGTTAAGATCGGAGCGGGGAGGAAGCGCATAGTGAAGATTTATTTCTGTGCAGATTATTTTCAACTTAAAGAGACGAAGTAGCGTGGCATAGATATCGTCGCCCTTCACAGCGAACGAGCTCATCACAAACGTTCGCAGCCGCATAGACATGACTCTAAAAGATCTTTTCGACAAAATCGCAGCACGTCCCGAACCGGTCTTGCTCTACTTCGCGCTGCTACCGCTTTTGGCTGGTGGCATTGGGTTTGCGTGCGGCTCTAAAGCTGCTCAAAAGCCTTATTCCGTCCTGTTTTCTACACTCATCTACCTGAGCTGTATCCCAGGAATATTTTCCGCCATGATCTTGCTAGACGATTTATTCACCCGCAGAGGTTGGCGCAACTTTGATGTCTACACGCAGATTTTGCCGGTCATTTCCATGGCACTAACCGTCCGCCTTATCTCCCAAAAGGTCAGCCTCGATCTACTTCCTGGATTCAAAAGATTATCCGGTTTCATCACGCTGATCGCCGGAACTTTTTTGGTCATCTTTGTTTTGGAAAGACTTAACTTCCATGTCCTCTTCCTCGGCTCGGTGTGGCAGTTGTTCCTGCTGTTCGCCCTGATTTTTTTGCTTCTCAAATACGGCTGGGAGCGTTTTACCCGCTAATTGCGGCCCTTCATCAAGAGCGCTCCGAACACACGCAATTCTTCCGAAGGAGGGATAGACCTCCCATCGTCGCGCGGCTAGAATTTCAGAATGCCCATCGAAACTTGGAAAGAACAACTGCGTGAGGTTCACGCCCGTGGCACCGCCGCGTGGCGAGCAGGTCGACGTTCTCCTGCGACCATGTTCGACTCGGCAGATCTCACGTTTCTGGGATCCATCGGGTGCTCAGCGCAGGAGTTGTTTGATTTTATCGATGATCTTCAGGATTACGGCGAACCCGACCTCGAAACGGTACTGGAAGTGCAAGCCATACGGCGTGAATATTTTATGAACGTTATGGGAGGCCAGCTTTCCGCCCACACAGCCTCCATGAACGATTTGCCGGCGAAATCCACCGCCGTGGATGGCATCGCTTGGCTGCCCCGACTCATTGTTAAAGCGCGCCTCAAACTGCGCGGCGAAATGCCCCCCGACCTCATGTACGGCTGCGGCGGAGACCGGCCATTTTTGCGGCGCATGAACATGACCCTCCCCGGCTTTCTCAAGCTCGTCTGGGACTGCGGTGACGACGATCGCAAGATCGTGGATGCGGTGAAACACGCGGCGGGGAGCGCCTAATTTGTTTCCGATGTCAGCGCCTCTCATCCCCACAAATGTGCTCATCGTTTGCATGGGCAACATCTGCCGTTCGCCCACTGCGGAAGCGGTGTTGCGTAGCGCCCTCACAAAGGCCCAACTCGCAATTGAGGTCGATTCGGCAGGCACGGAAAATTATCACGTCGGTTCCGCTCCGGACTCCCGCTCCATCCGTCACGCGAAGCGGCGCGGCTACGAACTGGACGCCCTGCGCGCGCGCCAAGTCACCAAGACAGACTTCCTGCATTTCGATCTGATCCTCGCCGCGGACGAGCTGAATCTTTCTGTGCTAAGACGTCAGTGCCCGCCGGAGCAACGACACAAGCTCGCGCTGTTTCTCGGCGATCAGCCGCTCCCTGATCCCTACTACGGCGAGAGCGATGGTTTTGAAACGGTGCTGGATCTTGTCGAAAACCGAGCCGCCGCACTGGTGAACACCTGGCTCACCCCAGCCGAGCCATTAGACTGAGGTCAGGCAGACTCCGTAGAGGACCGCATCGCGACGAAAGTGCACGAACTCCACTCTCGCCTTTCGGAGTAGTCAACTTTTGCGCGCCGCAGGATGGCGGTTTCCTCCAAGACTAGCGTTCTAGCAACAGCAGCGAACATCGTCTCAGATTGAGCGCTCCATCGGCAGTGCCGTGCTGCAGAAAGATGTCGGTGAAAATGACGTGGAAGGATCTGCCACCTATTTCCCAGTCAGCGCTCATTTTTTCCAAAGGTATTTCGCTCTCATTTTGCTTCGTCAACGATGCGAAGAGAGTATCCATCGGAACATTCTCCCAAGGATCCTCTTTCTTAAATCTGGCCTTCAAAGCACCCTCCTCCACCTTCATCCAAAGGTCGCCGACAAGTGCTTCTTTGCTAGCCAATGAGGAGTTGAAGAACCGGGCCCGACGGAACCCATCAAGAGGGAAATCATTGCCCCCAATTAACTTGTACTCGGGAATATACCTGCCGTTTTTATCCTCCATTTTTCGGAGACGAAGTTTACCCATCACCTGCGCAGTGTAACCCCACGAAGGACGTCGCCCCTCAACCTTGCTTGTGTCCAACAGCAGATCGTCAAAAATTTCACGCACCACTCCACGACCGTGCGTCGCCACCAAATACTTGAGCGTCGACTCCAAGCGCTCGTAATCCTTGCCTGGTAACAGAGTTTCTTTTTCAGGCGGCCGAATTTTGCCATCCACCATTAGCCCACCGCGCTCGAGCAAACCCACGAGCTGGCGCAACTGACTTTGTCGGGAAATAGATCCCGCGCTCCAAGGACCTGCGCTGGTCATGAAACAGGCGAGCGCCAGGGAAACAGGCACCCACCGAATGCCCACATTTTGCCAGATAACCGACACGAACGACCACGCAAGAAGCCACCCGCCTACAAGCATTCCCAAGTAGCGACTCTCCGTCACTCCGTACGCGGTAATACGTTCCCTCAAAGATAATAACAACAGTATGGATAGAGGAGCCAAGGCCCTCGGAAAATAGTGCATGAACCATCTGGCCCACCGCTGCTCGGGTTGATTCCGCAGAGGGTGCAATAGCAGTACCGCCAATATCCCGACTCCCGAAAGCAGTAAGACGGGAAGGGCCACCCAGCCGCGTGGCCACGAGTGCAGGCCTATAATCTTGAAAGTATAGACGTAAAGTATCCCCGTAAAAATGGCCACAAGCGGGGCAAGGGCAATCTGGGTAAACGCTTTGAGTGGCTTCGGGTATGGCTCGTCTATTTCCAAAGCGTCAAAATCCCGAGGCACGCCAGCCAAGAAAAACAGGGGATGGAAAATGCCGATCATCACCAAAAATAAACGCATGTAGCCGAAACGGATGTTCAGCTCGAAAAGTTTTTCCGCGCTCAATAGCGCCAGTTCCAAGCCCAAAGTAAGTACCCCTGTGTACAACGAAGTCAGACAAAAGCGGGTGAAGATGCGGCGGTTAAACTGCCAGAATCCAACGCCCTCCGCGCCGCTCATGAAGCCGCTAATCGCCACGCACCCATGCAGCCCGACCATCAAAAGCGCCCACCGGATACTTATGATTTGCGGCTCGCTACCCAGCTCCGCTGACTGCCAAAAAAAGTAGCCCGCCAACAACGGAACTCCCACCCACTCCACTGACACCTTCGGCTGCCTCTTTTCTTTGGTCTCCTGCCATATCCGTAACGCAAAGAAAAGAGGCAGCCCCAAAGCCGCCGTCATAAAAATTCGTGAGCTATATGCGTACCATCCAGTGCCCGTCTTTCGCTCCACCAAATCCATCGCCGCGGCAGTTCCCGTTACCGCACACAGCAGCATCCAAGGGAACCGCCCAACGAGCTGAATAAGCGCCTTCTGAAGATTAGGCCAAGTCTCACGAATTCGATGAAGCACACCTCTCATTTGGAAGACACTAACAGCCAAGCATTACGCGGGTGAATCTGAAAAGCAGACATCACCTTGGTTGGAAGTTTGACCGTGTGACATACCTTCCTGTACTGAAGGGAATGTCCCCTCAATTACTACCTCGTTTACTCCTGTCGCTAGCGGCCTTCTCCCTGCAGCCGCTCCTCGCACAGACTCCAGCCGCGCCCGTTGCCGCGCCGATTGCCACACCCACAGCGCCCGCGACTACTTGGGCCATTGCAGTGCGCGCCCAACGGCCCGATGCAATTTATCACCGTGGACAGACGGTGAGTTTCGACGTCAAGGTAACCGATTCAGGCGTGGCCGTCGCTGACGGTCTTGTGGACTGGACCGTCGTTAAGGACGGCTTACCCACCGATCAAAAGGGACGGGTGAAATTGGTAGATGGCACGGCTGTGGTGAGCGGTCAGCTTGCGGAACCCGGTTTCATTCAGGTGAAGGTCAACTACCGCGCAAACGAGAAGGCCGCTGTGGTGCCAGTCACTGGATTGGGTGGGGCTGCGATCGATCCAACCGAGATACAGGCCAGTCTCCCAGTGCCGGACGACTTCGATGCGTTTTGGACGGGAATGAAACAGCAGCTCGCGAAGGTGCCAGTGGCGCCAGTTTTGACGGCCGTCAAGTCGCCTAGCAAGGACGTGGAGGTGTTTGACGTTCAAGCGCCCGCGCTCGGCTTGCCGATCTCGGGTTACATAGGGAGACCTGTCGGCGCGCAGGCGAAGTCCTTGCCTATTATTTTGACAGTCCACGGAGCCGGGGTGAGTGACAGCTCTCTTGGCGGAACTGCGAGTTGGGCAGGCAAAGGATTTTTGGCGATGGACATGAACGCGCACGGACTTCCCAACGGCAAGCCAAAGGAGTTTTATGCGGACCTCAAAGCCGGAGCGATGAAGGACTACCGCTACGAGCATCGGGACAGCCGTGAGAATGCGTATTTCACCGGAATGATGTTGCGACTCGTACGCGCGATCGACGTACTCACCGCGCAGCCCGAGTGGGATGGCAAACACGTCATCGTGTTTGGATCGAGTCAGGGCGGCTACCAAGCGATTGTCGCCGCAGGCTTGGATCCGCGCGTGACCTTTTTCGCAGCGGGCGTCCCTGCGGGTTGCGACCACAGCGGAATGTTGGCGAATCGCATTGCGGGCTGGCCGAAAATCGCGCCTATCGACGCGGATGGAAAACCAGACATGAAGGTGCTCACGGCGTTCCGTTATTTGGACGCCATGAATTTCGCGACGCGCACAAAAGCAGAGGGCTGTTATCTCACTGTTGGGTTTATCGACTCGACGTGCCCGCCCACGAGCATCTACGCGACTTACAATCAACTCCGCATTCCCAAGCAAATTTACAACGACATTCCGAGCGGCCACAACTTCTCGTTGGAAGGCCGACAAGCCATGTCAGACGCAGTGCTGAAGTACGTGGGGAAGAAATAAACACGCGTCTACTCCGCGCCTACCGCGCGTCGAACTGGAGCCAGTCGAAGTTCATCAACCCACCTTTTCCTGGGTTCACGAATACTGCGTATACATCTGCGCGGTCTGGGACGTTTTCGATTGCGAGACGGGGCGCCTTTAATTCCACCCAGTTATCCCAGCCCCCAGTGGGCTTGACCTCAAACTCCCCCAGTAGCGAGCCGTCCGCCGCCCCAAGCCGTAACTCGACCTTTCCGCCAGCGCCCCCAGAGGCGACGCGACACGTGAAACCGCCAACCTGTTTGAGAGGAACGTCCTTAAACGCCGCGCTATTTCCATGGCCAATACTTCCGAGGAACTTGCTTCCGGACGCCAATTTACTTCCCAAAGTTTTGCAGCCACCGGGGCTCTCATTGCCCTCGGCTTCAACGCGACGCAAACGCAACTGCACACGAGCCTTGCCGGTGAGCGGAGGCGCTTCACCCCGGCCGTTGTCGGTGTAACTGGCCTCTAGAACTGCGATCTTCACGCTGCCTTCCTTCGACGCAGTCACCTCGCCACTCAGTCCGCGTTGTCCCCCTGCACCGCCGGTTTTGCCGCGCTCCAGTGAGAACACCCACGAGACCATCTGCGCAATTTCATCCGACGTGTGCTGCTGATGCGCCAACATGGGAATGGGCCCCCAGACGCCGCTACTCCCATTTCGTACGCGCAAAACACTGGCTTCAAGCGCTCCGTTCACGCCTTTATATTTCTCCGCGACCTCCAAGTAAGACGGCCCCACCAAACGCTGTTCGACTTGATGACAATTGAAACAGTCGCTCTGTTTGGCGAGCGCCATCCCCGGATCAATGTTCGTTTTCTCGTCCGCACTTTTGAGCCAACGACTTTCCACCACCACGCGCGGGCCCATCGCATCGGCGTGTTCCGTAGAAGCGCCATCTTCAAAATCGTTCACCGCGACCTTAAAGGCAACGGGTTGACCGGGGGTGAAAAAGTCACCGGGCTGTGGGCTTTCGAAGCGGACTTCGGGCACACTGTTTCCCACCACGACATTCGTCGTCTTAGTCGTGAAAGCGCCTTGTGCGTCCGTCACCGTCAACTCTACCACCGCATTGCCCCGCTTGGTAAATGTCGTCGCAAAGCTAGTTCCCGTGGATAATACGGCCCCTCCAGACTGCAAACGCCAAGCGTACTTGAGCTCGCCCCCTTCTCGTTTGTAAGTGCCCTGCGAAGTGAAATTAACCGCCAAGGGTTCGCGCCCAGAACTCACGCTGGACTGAATGTCCACCACGGGCGGAAGGTTGCCGCGCACGTAGGAAATCTTGAGCAGCTTCGCATCCAGGTTTGCACCCCAAGTCGTCCCGTAATCGAGCATGTACATGCACCCATCCGGGCCAAAACGCACGTCCACAGGACGGCGAACAAGAAAGCCCGAAGTGACTTCCTCGTCTTTCACTTTGTCAGAAACCACGGTGAGCGCATTTGAAAACGGATCTACCCCCGCGAGGTCACCCTTGGCATCCATGCGTGCCCATTTGATGAAGGGCCGCTGCCAATCCCAGAACAACAGCGAACCGTCGTATTCAGCAGGGAAGCCATTCGTTTTTTCGAAGGAAGCCTGATAATGGAAAACTGGACCGGCACAGGCGGTGCGTCCTCCGGTTCCCAACATCGGGAACTCCGGTGAATCTTCATAGGGCCAATAAATCCAAGCCGGTTGTGCAGGTGGAAGTTCCTTGGCTCCAGTGTTATTCGGACTGTTGTTCACAGGCTTTGCTGGATCTGGGAATGCGCCAATTTCTTGCGTCGCGAAGTCGAACTTTGCGTAGGAAAAATTGTTGCCGACAAAATAGGGCCACCCGAAAAAGCCGGCTTTGCGCGCCTGATTGATTTCGTCGTAACCGCGTGCGCCTCTCGGGCCGTCCACGCGGGCATCCGGTCCCACTTCACCCCAGTAGAGCCACCCAGTTTTCGAGTCGATGTTAATGCGCCACGGATTACGGCAGCCCATCACGTAAATTTCGGGACGCCCTGCGGAACCGTCTTTCGGAAAAAGATTCCCGTCCGGAATGGTGTAACCCCCTTCAGCCGTGGGACGAATTCGAAGAATTTTACCAATGAGATTGTTGGTATTGGCTGCGGTTCTCTGGGCGTCCCAAGGTTCGCGGCCAGCCTGTTCGTCACTCGGAGAATACCCACTGGAGCCGAACGGATTGGTATTGTCGCCCGAGGAATATAAAAGGTTCCCCTGCGGATCGAACATCACCGAGCCGGCGTGATGACAACATTGAAGACGCTGTTCAGCGGACGTGAGCAGCACTTTTTCCGACGCCATATCCATCACGTCGCCGTTCATCGTGAAGCGGCTAAGCTTTTGACCGTCGAAATCTGGTGGCGAGTACAGGCAATAAATCCAATGGTTCTCCGCAAACTTCGGATCCAGAGCAAACCCGATGAACCCGTTTTCTTGTCCGTTAAACACCTCTAGTTTTCCGCAACTCACCACCGTGCGCAGCTCAGGTTTCCAGACCTTCAGAAAGCCACCGATTTCATTGAAGAAGATGCGGCCGTCTGGGGCGAGGTGGAGCTGCATGGGTTGCGGCATCCCCTTCGCAAGCACTTCGACTTGAAAACGATAGTCGGTGACTTCCGCCTGACTCAAGGTAGCGGCTGCAAAAAAGGCCAGCATCGTAAAAGGTTTATATTTCATGAGGTTGTGAGTGGTTTGATTGGGGTGCGCATCCATCGAGACGCGACAATTTTACCAACATTGTTGGTGTTCACCGAGATGGTTTTACCGCGCCTAACCCAGCGGGTTTTGCTGCGGTCGGGCTTGCTGTTACGCAGACTACTTTTGCTCGAAAACGAAGGCGCCCTTTTTGTTACCCACGAGGATGCCGGGCTTCTTGCCCACTCCGAGCGGGCCGGCCATCACTTGGGTTCCGACGCCGGAATCGCTATCGATAAGGTGCGGAATAAATTCTGCATCCTTGCCGTTACGCCTGAGTTCAAACCAGTAAAGAACGGCTGGGGCGTTGGGGTCAATGTCGCCAGCAGGGCCGTGCGCCCAGAAGCGTTTTCCACTAACGAGGTCGGGCAGTCCATCGCCGTTGAGGTCCAGTAAAGCCAGAGCGTGGGGTTGGGTGAAGACCGTGCCGTGTGATGTTTCCTCGGGCTTCGCGCCGACGATCATGTGTTTTTTCCAACCTTGCACACCATCTTCCTTGGTTTGTTCAAACCAAGCGATCCCATTCCCGTGGGCTTCCAAGCTCGTGACGACGTCTGGGAGGCCGTCGCCATTGACGTCGTTGACAAGCATTTGAGCACCGCCCTTGCCAAAGATGAACTCATGAAAAGCCCACGCTGGGTCGCCGTCCAATACCGCCGGCTGCTCCCACCAACCGCGCGCTTCGAGCATGTCTGGGCGACCATCTCCGTTTACATCGCCAATGCCGATCCCATGCGTAAAGCGCTGCCATGGACCCTTCGGAGATATCGGGTGCCACGTCCATTCCGCGTCGGGTTGACCTTTGACAGGTAGCGCGTATCCAAGAAAGCCACCGCTACTGCAAACCAGACCCTTTCGTCCGTCGGCCAATACCGGCGCATAAGTCGGTGATTCGTTATCTACCGAAGCGAGGCAGAGATGCTTCTTCCACACGCCACCTTCTGCCTTGGGGTTCTCGTACCAGAAGGTCTCCTTACCCGGAAAACCAATCACCAGAATGTCATCCCAACCGTCTCCATTGAAATCATCTGTGAATGCTATGAAGTTGTCTGAGTACCCATTTTTGGGGCTCTTCGCACCCATGAATCCCGGAAGTGTTTCCGCCGGTTCGCCCGGCTTGGCTAATTGCCACGTCGCGGTGGCGGGATACACCTCATGTTTTTTTGTGAAATCCGGCCCTTCAAACCACCATGGGCCGTAGGCAACGTCCGGAGTTCCATCGTGATTAAAATCACCAATGGTGGCGCCTTCCGCCCAGAAATCGTCAGTGATTTGTTTTCGGGAAAAACTGGGCTCTGCGGCTTGGACAGAAGCCGAGATTAGAGCGAGCGTTGCAACAAAGAACACGGTACGGGGGACGTTCATGAAAAATAGTGTGCAGACGTTTTCGTCGGCAGGAAAGCGCAGAACACGAAAAACCGCTGCACGTTCCCTGCGCTGAGTTCTAAGACATGCCGCCATCTTTCCGATTGTAGCAAAGATGGGGTGACCGACGGGACTCGAACCAGCAACAGGCGGATCGCCTCGGAACGTGCGCGCCGTAACGCTCGCACGAAGATGCGGATTATGCTAAAACTGTCCCATGAGTGGATCTGACATCCGTTGGCGACAGCGCCTGCAAAGCTTTCGCAAAGCGTTCAAGCGCCTCTCTGATGGAGTGCAGATTAGTGAAGAACGAAGGCTTTCAGAACTGGAACAGCAAGGGCTTATACAAGCCTTTGAATTCACCCACGAGTTAGCTTGGAATGTGCTAAAAGATTATCTTGAAGACCAAGGGTTACAGGGTGTTATAGGATCTAAGGGAGCGACTCGGGAGGCTTTCAAGAACGGTCTTCTCTTAGAGGGCGGAGTTTGGATGGACATGATCAAAAGCCGAAATCAGACCAGCCACACTTACAATGAAGCCACGGCGAACGAGATCACCTCAGCCGTCACCGGACGTTATTTTTCGCAATTTAAGATCTTCCTTGAGCGTTTCACCGAGCTCGAAAAAGCCGACTCATGAAAACCAAACACGGCTTGCATGCTCAAGTAGTAGACCAAATCGTGGCGGTACTCGCCCGATTCCCTGAGATTAGAAAAGTCGTGCTTTTTGGTTCTCGGGCGAAAGGGGTGCAAAAGCCGGGGTCCGATATCGATCTAGCAATCTGTGGCGTAAACCTCGACTGGCGAACCCTCGGTAGAGTTGAGGACGCTCTGGACGATCTTCTCCTTCCCTACTGTTTCAGCCTGTTGATTTACAACGATACCACTGATGCAGAAGTAGCAGCTCACATTCAAAGGGTGGGATGGGTTTTTTACGTCCGCGAGAACGCCGAAGAAAGCGCCCTCACCCCATCATCCTGAAGGTGCGGCTTTGATGAAGTTCGAAGAAACGCACGACTCCAAAGATGGGGTGACCGACGGGACTCGAACCCGCAACAACCAGAATCACAATCTGGAGCTCTACCATTGAGCTACGGCCACCATCTTTGGGGCCTTGGAGTCTAGCAGTAGCCGTGCCCATGCCAAAACCTTTTTACTGAGAAATAAGGCGTCGGCTCCATTCTTCCGTTCCTCTAAAAACAGCCTCTTTCCAGCACGCGTTGCCTGCGTTATCTTCCCCACAACTGTGAATCCTCCCGCGATCACTATTCAAAATCTTTCCAAAGACTTCACCGTACCGTTTCGGAAAGAGCCGGTACGAGCGTTGCGCGATCTCTCATTGCAAATTACTGCGGGCGAGGTATATGGACTGCTTGGCCCAAACGGTTCAGGGAAGAGTACTGCGATGAAAATCCTGCTCGGCCTCGTGCTTCCCACGGCGGGCTCCACTGCGATTTTTGGGGTCAGTTCCAGGCGTGTCGAAAGCCGGGAAGCCGTGGGTTTCCTGCCCGAGAATCCCTATTTTTACAAATACCTGACGGGATTGGAGACGGTACTCTTTTTTGGAAAACTCTGCGGCCTGAGCGGCTCCACGTTGACTGACAAAGCGCACGCGCTGCTGCGCACCGTCGGTTTGACGGACGCCGCCGGACGCCGTCTGGGAGGCTATTCCAAGGGTATGCTGCAGCGTATCGGCCTTGCACAGGCGCTTATCGGGGACCCTCGCCTTTTGGTGTTGGACGAGCCCACGGCCGGAGTAGACCCAGCAGGCTCGCATGACATTCGGGACTTAATTCTTCAGTTTAAGGCGCAAGGCATCACTGTGCTTTTGTGCTCCCACTTGCTCAGTCAAGTGCAGGAGATCTGCGACCGTATCGGAATTATGCACCAGGGCCGTTTGCTCACAGAAGGCCGCCTGGATGAGCTACTGAATAGTCATGCCAAGCCCGAATGGACGGTGGAAAACGCGTCCCCAGAATTGCTCGCTCAGATCGAGTTGCTCGCCGGCAAAGCAGGCGCACGCATTGTAGAGCGGGCGCAGCCGCAAACTGATTTAGAACGCTATTTTTTGGAGGTCACCCGTGGAACCCATTAACACAACTTCCTCGAGCGGAGTGAACAGCGCACCACGCCACCGGCTCTTTTCGTGGCTGCGCGTCTGGGCGCTTGCACACAATACGCTGTTGGAATTGATCCGGCTCAAGGTGTTTTATTTCCTGCTGCTCTTCGCCTTTCTCGTGATTGGCAGTTCAATTTTCACCGTCAAATTCAGCTTCCAGAATCCCATCCAGATCCTCAAGGACGTCGGTCTGGGCGCAATGAGCATTTTCTCCTGGCTCCTCGGACTTCTCTGCACAGCGAACCTTATCCCAAAGGATCTCGAGGATCGTACGCTTTACACGATCCTCGCCAAGCCGGTGCCGCGCTTCGAATATATTTTTGGTAAACTATTGGGCGTGTTTGGGATGCTGACTATTGCGATCTTGCTTATGAGTGCGCTTTTCGCCGGTGTCCTCGGCCTGCGAGAACAGCAGGAACTTGCAGAGCTCGCGGCCAACACCCCGCAAGAGCAGCTTGCAGCCGCTATGGCGGAAGTGCGTGCGTCCGCGTTTCAGGCGAACCTCGTGCCCGGTATTGTACTCATTTTGATCAAGGCGCTGCTTTGCTCCACGCTGACACTGTTGTTATCCACTTTCGCCACTTCGTCGGTGTTCACGATGCTGACCTCGGTCATCATCTACCTCATCGGCCATGTACAAGGCGTCGCGCGAGAAGCGTGGCTTTCGGGCGGCGACGTTTCCCCGTTGCTCAAAGTTCTTTCGGCAGGAGTGGCGTTGGTGTTTCCAGATTTGCAGCTTTTCAACGTGGTCGATGAGATCGCCGTGGGTACGCTGCTCCCAGCCACATTGTTCTGGCAGGTCGCCGGCTTTGGAGCGTTGTACACGCTAGTGTACTTTTTGCTCGCCCAGATCGTGTTCGCGACAAGGGAGTTGTAGTTGTTGCGTACGGCGCGCCGCCTCCCGGCTTAGTGCTCCGCAAAAAAAGGATTCCAGATGCTCTCCCAACCCACCGTCGTGAGGGGACCATGGCCGGGACACAAAACGGTGGCCGACGAGAGGCTGAAAATGACCTCGCGATTCGTCCGTAACGCTGCGGCATAATCCACCTTCGCTCCGCCCATGGAGCCAGCAAATAGCGCGTCACCGACGACGGCAATTTCCTTTTCCAGTCCTGTAATGTGGTAAGTGGTGCCGCCCTTGGAGTGGCCGTAAGTCAAACTAGAGACCACCTGCAGGTCGCCCAAACTCCACGCGCGACCCGTCGCAAAAGACTCCGCGCCGTCGATGGGCTCAAGCGCGTTTACAAAAGCTGGTGCGCCGGTTTTTTCACAAAGCCGATCCAAATCAAAAACGTGATCGCCGTGCGTGTGGGTTAGAAAGACGGCCTGCAAACTCAGTCCGAGCTCCTCGATGCGTGCGAGCATCGGCCCGCAATCCGCGCCAGTGTCGAAAGCGGCAGCGCACTTCGTGGTCGGATCCCACACGACGTAACTGTTCACCAACATATCGTCGAACGGCGTGGAGAATGCCTCCAGGCCGTGCACGGCGAGCGGTGGCGGTGCGGACGTCCCTGCCGCTAGCGCACTCAGAGCGTCGGGGTTTAGCGAGAGAACGCTCGCTACAGCGCGACCGACAGCGTCGTTCCACTGTCCAGTGCGCAGCGCCACGACTTCGCTCTGCGAAACAGCAGCGCGCTCCGCGACCATTGCGTCTGTTACAACGAGGCCGCGCATCGCCTTGGAAACGACGTCAGCAAAAGTATCTTCCTGAGGGATGCTCATGATCGGCGATGCAGCTTAATGAGCCGCTGAGGCAGGCTGATTTGCGGGCTCGGAAACTGTGGGCACTTTGAGCAAAAGAACGCACAAGAAGGAGACTCCAACCAATATGGCTCCACCTGTAAATGCCGTGATATAGCCGGTTTGAATGCTCGGCAACACATCAGGGGAGAGCGGGCGCATTAACGTCGAAAAATTTAACGGAAGCGGAAGCACAGCTAAAGCAGGACCTAGGAAACGCCCAAAGCTTCCGGCAGAAGTCATCAACCCCATCAAGCGTCCTTGGGCGCGGCCGCTGACATAGCGCGAAGCCATGCCGGGGAGCGTGGGCGTGAGGAGCCCGTTTCCGACGGCCATCAACGCGCAACTGCCGAGAAAGGCGGATAATCCTGTAGCGCGTGGCAGCCAGAAGAGGCTTGCGGCGAGAAGCAACGCGCCGATAGCCGCGAGCTGCTTTTCGATATTATACTTTAACAACCGGCGCAAAAGCCCGCCCTGAACGAAGACCGCGAGCACTCCCACATACGCGAAGGCGTAACTGGTTTCACGCAGGCCCCATTGAAAAGTATCGCCGCAGAAGAGCGCGAATAGGACGTGGATGAAGGCGAACCCCGTGGTGGAAACAAGCGTTGCCACGAGCAACAACGTGATAAACACCCCACGTCCATCAGCAAACACCTCCCCCAGCGAGACGCGTTGCTTGTCCAGCGCACGCGCCTCGGCCGGATACGTTTCCGGAAGACGCCACCAAATGAGAAGCGCATTCACCACAGCCAAGCCGCCTGCAAAGTAAAAGGGCGCGGTGTGCGAATACGAAGCCAGGAAGCCGCCCAACGCCGGCCCCATAATGAAGCCCAGTCCGAACGCGGCCCCGATCACGCCCATCGCACGCGAACGCTTCTCCGGGGCGGTCACATCGGCGATACACGCCTGCGCCGTGGCGATGTTCCCGCCGCTCGCGCCGTCAATAATGCGGCCGAGAAACAGCATCCACGCAGCATCGGCTCGGCCTATGACAAAAAAGCCTACTGCGGTGCCAATCACACTAAAAAGAAGCACAGGCTTGCGCCCGATGCGATCCGAGAGCATGCCAAAAAACGGTGCGGCAATCAGCTGGATCAGAGAAAAGATACCGACGAGCCATCCCAACTGTGTGGGATTAAGGAGAAAAGGTTCGTTCCTCGCGTAAACTGGCAGAACTGGGATGACTATCCCGAAACCCACCATGCTGATGAAAACGGTCAGGAAAATGATGCCGATAGGGGAACGGGAGACGGTGCTGGAAGGCTGCATGAGAACGGGGAGGAGCTTCTCACAAAACCCGCTCGAAGCAACTCTGGAAAGTGAAGGGTTTCTTGAGTAGTTACTCTCTACACAGAGTGTGCTTACTTCACTACGGTTGAGAAGATTAGATGCGAGTGCCGCGCCCGAAACGGCAGATTGTAGACTCGGCAGACAATCCGCCATTCTTTTCGGGCCGCGGCGCGGCGCCCGTCAACACCTTTACTGCATCATGCGAATCGTCCAGAAGTCGGACGCCAAATCCGCGCTGAGCAAATACGCGTAGGGCATCGTGAAATAGCCCGCCCGCCCCCATTTTTCTCCCCACGAATTGCGCACGATAAAGCGCTGCGTGGCATCGTCGTAGCCCACCGCAAGGACCGCGTGGCCACCCAGCAGCTTTTCACCGCCATGCGGTAAATCCACCACGCCAGTACGTTCCACCGCTTTACTCTCAAACGCCGTGTACACCGTAAACCCAAACACAAACGGAAAACCCGCCGCAAGACAGCCCTTCATTTGCGTAATGCGCCGCAGCACCGTCTGGTATTGCAAGGCCCGCTGCCCAAGCGCCTCCTGATACGCGGCGACGGGCGGCTTTTCCGCAAACCGCGCCACATCGTACGACCATACCGTCTCCGAACAGACCCCTTGCTTCGACACCGCCTTGATCCCGTCCCGAATGCGGGCGCCAGCGTCGGACGCGACGGAATGTTCCATCACTCCCTCATTGAAATAGATAAAGAGCCGGGAGGGAGCAAACACTGGGAGTTGCTGTTTCATCAGGTCAAACTGTACGGCCCCCGCGATCGCATTGGCGGTGCAGCTCCCCAACGCACCCTGATCGCAAATAGTCGGGCAACTGGGGCGCAGGTCAACTTTGGACGGCAGGGCGGCAATATGTTCCACTCCCGCGCTAAAAAGGATGTCGCGCTGGTCTGGGAGTTGGGGTGTCCAGCCGTAACGTCGAATTGGCGTGGGGGAAGTTTGGCGAGCGAGTTTGCGTGTGGCCATGGGAGTGTTGTTTTTAGGAGGTTAGGTTGGGCTTGCTCCGCAGGCAGGATGCACGGCGGGGCGCGGCTTATGACGCAATCGGCTCCCGAGCATCTCATGACTGAACGGATTTTTCTCAAAAACGAGGAGCACCGTTTGCGGGCGGGTCGTTTGCGGTTGCGGCACGCTGGGGATGGCGTAAAGACTCAGCGAAGCCATGCACACCACTGGGGAGCTTTTTTTTCAACCGCCCATTTCCCGAATTCGCGGGTGCGTCGTGCCCACTTTTTTTCCCGAATCCGGCCCTGTCCACACGCTGCTTTACGGAGAAGCGCCGGGGCCGCGCGGAGCGGATCAGAGCGGCGTTCCGTTTTGGGGCGACGGGGCTGGGATCCCGCTGTACCGCGCACTTGCGGCGGCCCGTTGCGCTGAGGTGCCCGAGGACGCGTGGAGCGAGTGGGACGGGGGGACATTTGTGAAACTCGGTTTGCGGCCGGTGCTCCACGGCGTGGCGCTTAGCAACGCTTTTCCGCAATGTCCGACGAACGACGGCTGCAAGTTTCGCGCGCCGACTCGATCAGAGTTACGTTCGCATGATAACTTGCAACGTATTACCGCAGAACTGGAACGCTCAACTGTCGTCGGGCTAAAGCAAGTCATCACTCTGGGCCGCTGCGCCCGTGAGAGCCTCGCTCCAATCGCGCAAACGTTTGGCGTGCCGCTTGTCGCATTGCCACATCCAGCGGCGCAGGGCCTCCTCGCCGACGCGCCGAATCGAGGGCGCGGCTTGCGTCTAGCCGATCTTCAAATCGCGTGGCAAAACCGACTGGTCCAACTGCTCAGCGCCACTCGTGACGGGGATATTTTCGCGACAACTCCTGTTTGATTTTGGGGTAACTTTCCTTCCAAAAATTCGCCAAATTCTGCGTCACTTGGATAGGTCGCTGATTCGGCGCCAGCACCTCGATCACCAACGTCACGCGGCCGCCAGCAATTCGCAAATCACTTTCTACGCCATACAAATCCTGAATCCGCACGGCCACGGTTGGCGCGGCTTTCTCCGCGTACAAGACTTTTGCCTTACGTCCATTTGGAAGCGTAATTCTTTCTGGAGCATACTGTTCCAATAAGGAATTTTGCGCCTGAGACAGCCAGCTTTTCACCACGGGCCACACGGGACGTTCCTTGATGTCCTTGTAACTCACTGCGCCCAAACAAATTTGTTCGACCAACATCAGACGGTCTTCCGGAGTGATGGCAGGAAATTCCAGTTCGGGATAACCCGCCGCCACGAGATTCACGCGCGCGATCCATTGTTCGACGGAATCGTCCCAGCTTTTGATTGGACAACGCCCCGCCTCAACCTCCAGCGCAAGCAGCCTTGCAGCAGCATCTTCTGGTATTCGATCCGTGTCCTTGGTGCGCAAAAGCAAGTCACGAAAACGAACGATTTGTTTGCCCACCACACGGCGCTGCGTGGTGTCGAAAACCACCTCCACGCGCTCCTCGAAACCAGCGGGGAAAAGCTCGCGCAACCACGCCTCGCTCACGGCCGTCGCAATTGTCAGCAACACTTGCCGCTCAGCCCCGCGTCCCTCGACTTCGCGTACCTCGCACGCCACAAGAAGCGGCGTATCCTGCACAACACTCTCTCGCGCAAGCACTCCCCGTCGACCATGCACCAACTGACAACGCAAAGTCGCCGCGTCCATCCGCAACGCCACCTGATCCGGAAAGCCCGCCAGCACGCACCGCCGCACCGCCTCAGCCGAGGCCGCACGCTGATTCATCCGCAAACCCTCCGCGCGCGCGATGCCCAAAAACTGGTCCGCCAACGCTACCGCTTCCCGAGCCGCGCCCGCATGAATTCCCGGGCCTTCACAGCGCCGCACGTCAAACTGCGCGTCCTGCGCGAAGCGGAGCGCCTTTAACAAAAGAAAGAAGTCAGAACCGACCTCGTCATCCGACAATTCGCCCAACGCCGCCGTGAGCGGCTTAGAATCGCCACGACGCAGCAACGGCCGCCCCTGCGTGAGCGCCGCGACCTCCGCCGCCTCGGATACGCAGCCGTATTCGTCCGCCGCCAGCAACATCCGCGCATAACGAGGATGCACGGGAAACGCGAGCATACGCCGGCCCAGCTCGGTGATCGCGCCGTCGCCAGCGAGCGCGCCGAGATCCTGCAAAAGCGTCAGCGCGCGTTCGAGCGCCTTGGGCTCCGGTTTTTCCAACCACCGAAACGCCTCCACATCCGCGACGCCCGCCGCTTTGAGCGTCAAAACGACCTCCGCCAGATCCAGTCGCCGCACTTCGGGCAGCTCTTGCAACGCGCGTTCGCCATGCTCGCGTTCCGTCCACAAACGCAAACACAGACCCGGCGCCGTCCGCCCGGCCCGACCCGCCCGCTGGTCCGCCGCAGCCCGACTGATCCGCGAACTCAACAGCGTGTTAATCCCGCGATACGGATCGAAGCGCGCAATTTTCGCGAGCCCACAATCCAGCACGACTCGGACGCCGTCGATGGTGAGGGAGGTTTCAGCGACGTTGGTAGAAACGACGACCTTCCGGCGCGCCTGCCTTTCAATCGCTCTATCTTGTTCTGCGGGAGGGAGTTCGCCGTGTAGAGGTAAAATGATACAGTCTCTTCCAGCACGCGTTTGGCGCAACGCCTCGATAGTGCGGTGGATCTCGTAACTTCCCGGCATGAAGACCAACACGTCGCCTTCGGTGAGCGGCGCGAGGCGTTCGAACTCGATGGCGACGAGTTCCCACACCGGCGCGGTGCCCGCAGTGCGCGGCAAGTATTGGACGTCGACGGGGTAGGTGCGGCCGCGGGAAACGAGCAGTTCGCACGGCGCCATGTAGCGCTGCAAGACGTCGCTTTCGAGCGTCGCGGACATGACGAGGATGAGCAAATCAGGCCGCGTGATTTCTTGGATTTCGAGCGCGCGCGCCAGGGTAATGTCGCCGTAGAGATGGCGTTCATGGAACTCGTCGAAGCAGACGGCCGAGACGCCGCGCAAAGTTGGGTCGGCGAGCATTTGGCGCAGCAAAATGCCCTCCGTCACGTAGCGGATTCGCGTGGCCTTGGAGACGACACGATCCAGACGGATTTGGTAGCCGACCTCGCCACCCACGCGGCTGCTGCGCTCGGAAGCGACTCGTGCGGCGAGCATCCGAGCGGGGAGACGGCGGGGCTGGAGCACGACGACTTCACCGTCGCCGAGGAGATCGTGGTCGAGGAGGATTTGCGGGATTTGCGTGGATTTTCCCGAGCCAGTGGGAGCTTCCAGCACGACGCGCGGACAACGGCGGAGCGTGGTTACGAGCGTCTGTTCGAGTTCAAAAATGGGCAGGTCGCGCCGATTCAAAGTGGGGATGTGAGCGGGTGGTGTTTCTTGACAACGCCGAGCCGGAGCAGCGCGTTTCGAGGCGGTGCAATCTAATCTTCAAACGCGATTGCGCGCAAATAATCAGCGGCAACTTCCGGCCAGACGCCGTTGACCCAAGAGGCCGTGGCGATTTCCAGCGGGCCACTGGGATACAGTCTCGGGAGGATCTCGATGTGCCAGCGGAAATCCTGATCTATCGAACACCAGTGATCGGGGCGAGACGTTCGGGTGGGCGCGGTGACAAGCGCGAGTTGGTAGGGCGCGTGATCCAGCGCGGCGTTGAGTTTGAAGAGCGCTACTTTGAGGGCATCGGCAAGCTGCACGACTTCATCCGGCGCGATTGCATGAAAGTCGGGTGACTGGCGTTTGGGATAAATCGCGAGTTCAAATGGAGCGCGCGCGGCGTACGGGCAGAACACGCAGAAGCCGTGATTTTCATAGACGATGCGTTTACCGGCGCGGACTTCTTCGGCGAGAATATCAGCGAAGATGGAGCGCTTTTTTCCCTCATAAAAGGCGCGCGTGATTTCGAGTTTACGTTTCAACCGTGCCGGAATCACGGCCATCGCAATGATCTGACTGACGGCGTGCGGCACCAAAGCGCCGGCGGGTTTTCCCACGGCTTTGACCACACAAAATGCCCGCAACCGAACATCCCGCATGAGGTCTTGAATACGCGATTTCCACGCCGAAATGACCTGCTCAATATGGGGCACTTCAAGGCACTCCAAGGACTGCGTGTCGTGAGTTTCCACCACGACTTCATGCGCGCCTACGCCGTCCATACGATCGTAAAAGCCGTCTCCGTGCCGGGCGTGGTCGCCTTCCACGCGCAACACTGGCGCACGATTTGGCACGACCCGCACCCGCCAGCTGCCATCCGAGTGATTCGCTTGGAAGAGGGCGTGCGGCGCGTATTGTTCGCGCCCAGCCACAAACGGATCGTCCACCGCAACCGCCGCCTGTTCTTCCAGCACAGACGAAGACGCTGGCTGCAACGCGCGTGCTTCGGAAAACAACGTCCACTCGCCGGTCAAAGGATCCAGGCGCATCTCATTTTTGTGCATAGTCGAATGTAACGGCGGCGCGCTCGGAAGGGAAATAGCGATTTAGCAAGCGTTTGAAAACGCTCAGAGTCACTCGCCAAGCACGCTCACTACGACCGTTCGCTGATGCGGTGCCCGACGGTGCTCGAACAAGAAAACGCCCTGCCACGTGCCAAGCTGCAACGCTCCTTGGGCCACGGGAATCACTTCGCTAGTTCGCGTCAATACCATGCGCAAATGCGACGGCATGTCGTCCGGGCCCTCAGCAGTGTGGATGAAATAATCGGCGCCCTCCGGCACGAGCCGCTCGAAGAAGGCGTGCAAATCTACCCGCGCCGAAGGGTCCGCATTCTCGTAAATCACCAGGCTCGCGCTGGTGTGCTGCACAAACACCGTAACGATCCCAGTGCGCACGCCGGAGTCGCGCAGGATCTGGGAGATAGCGTCGGTGATTTCATAGGTTCCTTTGCCCCGGGTTTGGATCGAGAAGGAGACGGTCTTGGCGGTCATCCCACCATCCCAGCGAGGCTGCGGACACAAGGCAAATGCTGTTTACCTCGAATCAAAATTTCTGTTATTGTAACCGGACTTATGGGCCGCCAGTGGTTACTCGCCAAACGTCAAGTTAACGCCAAACGCAAATCTGCCGCCACCGGCAAACTTGTGAAGGAAATCTCCGTCGCCGCCAAAATGGGAGGCGCCGATCCCGAGAGCAATGCCCGCCTTTTCGCTGCCATTGAAAAGGCGCGCAGAGATTCCGTCTCCCGTGACGTCATCGAGCGCGCCATTAAAAAAGGCGCGGGTCTTGGGGAAGAAAAATTGGTTCTCGAAGAGGTTACTTTCGAAGGCTACGCGCCCCACAAAGTGCCGCTCATTGTCGAGGTTCTCACGGACAACAATAACCGAACCGCGCCCGAACTGCGGGTGCTGTTTAAAAAGGGCCAGCTCGGTTCGCCTGGGAGCAACAAGTTCCTTTTCGACCACGTCGGCCTGGTTGAAGCCCACCACGCCCCCGATGGCGTCGATCCCGAAGAAGCCGCGATCGAGGCCGGTGCCCAAAACTTCGAACCGCTGACCCACGAACAAAACGACGACATTCCCGCCGATCGCACTGGCGTACGCTTCATCACCGAGCGCACCGATTTGCACGCGGTCTCGAAATGGCTCTCCGGCCACGGCTGGACCATTGTCACCTCCGAGCTGGGGTACCTGCCCAAATCCTTTCCGGAACTCACCGAGGAGCAGATGGTCGAAGTAGGCGAGTTTTTGGAGTCGCTGGACGAACATGACGACGTTCACCGTGTTTGGGCCGCCGTAAAGTAACACGGACTGGGATTTGCCCCCGAAAAACCGCTTAAAACGCCGCAAAGGCCCCTTAAAGGGGCCTTTCTCGTGTCGCGAAGGTCGTGATAGCAGAAGGGTGCTCCATTTCAGCCCCATTCCAGCCCGACCATCACTCCCGAACGGCCTCGTGCCACGCCGCCTTCGGCTTTTCAATCAACAACGCCAGCAACGCCACGTCCGCCGGCGTAATCCCGCTAATCCGTCCCGCCTGCCCCAACGTCGCCGGACGCACCTTCCCCAACTTTTGCCGCGCCTCCGCCCGCATCCCACGCACGCGCTCAAAATCGAGGTCATCCGGCAAACGCCGCTCGTCTTGGGAACGTAGCTTTTCCACCGCCGCGTATTGCCGAGTGATGTAGCCCTCGTAACGCAGGTCAATCTCCGCCGCCTCCCACACCGTGTCGGGATAAAGCGCGCGCAATTCCTGGGGCAATTCGCTCCAACTCGTTTCAGGACGGCGCAGCCACTGAGCCACGCGGAGTTCACCCACGCGCGTCTTTTCGGCCCAGAGCTTGAGGGAAGCAAGTTGTTGCCGGCGGGCATCGGCACGTTGAGCGCGCTCTAAATCGGCGAGACCGGCGGCGTGGGCGAGGGGCGTAAGGCGCAAATCCGCGTTGTCGTGGCGCAAAAGAAGGCGATGTTCGGCGCGGCTGGTGAACATACGATAGGGCTCTTCGGTACCGCGAGTGACGAGATCATCGACCAGAACGCCGAGGTAGGCATCGGCGCGACTGAGGATGAGGGGCGGCTTGCCCAGCACTTTCAGGGCGGCATTGGCTCCGGCGAGAAGGCCCTGACCGGCGGCTTCCTCGTAGCCGGAAGTGCCATTGATTTGACCGGCGAAATAGAGGCCGGGAAGCAGGCGCGTTTCCAAGGTATGATGCAGCTGGGTGGGCGGACAAAAGTCGTATTCCACTGCGTAACCGGGCCGGAGGATCACGGCTTTTTCGAGGCCGGGCACGGTATGGATAAAGGCGTATTGAACTTCGAGAGGAAGCGAGGTCGAAATGCCGTTGACGTAGAATTCCTCGGTGTGGCGGCCTTCGGGTTCGAGGTAAAGCTGGTGGCGTTCCTTGTCGGCGAATTTGACGACCTTGTCCTCGATAGAGGGGCAATAGCGGGGACCAACGCCTGCGATGCGCCCGGAATACAGAGGGGACTGGTGGAGGTTGGAGCGGATGATGTCGTGGGTCGCGGCGTGGGTGTAGGTGCTCCAACAGGGCATTTGTTCCACGTGGAACACGCCGTTTTCGCAACGGTTCAGCGTGAAAATATCATCCCGCCCACCGTTGATGCGCTCAGGCAGACTACTAAAGGGCTGCGCCACCTCATCCCCCGGTTGCAGCTCGCATTTTCCAAAATCGATGCTCCGCCCATTCAGCCGGCACGGCGTCCCCGTCTTAAAACGCCCCACATCAAACCCGAGTTCCACCAGGCTGTCGCTCAGCGTGGACGCCGCGTCCCCCAGTCTCCCGCCCACCGCATTCTGCAACCCGACATGCAGCAAACCCCGCATGAACGTCCCAGTCGTCACCACCACCGACCTCGCCAAAATTCGCATCCCAAGCGTCGTCTCCACCCCACACGCCCCGTTTTCGTCCCGCAAAATCCGCACCGCATTTCCCTGACAAAGCGTCAAATTCGTGGCCCGCTCCAACTCCACTTTCGCCCGAAACTGATACGCCTTCTTGTCGCACTGCGCCCTAGGCGAGCGCACGCTTGGCCCCTTTCTCGCATTGAGCATCCGAAACTGAATCCCCGTCGCGTCCGTGTTGAGTCCCATGAACCCGCCCAGCGCGTCAATCTCGCGAACAATCTGCCCCTTCGCCTGTCCTCCAATGGCTGGGTTGCAGGACATCTGCCCGATGGAATCCAGGTTCTGGGTCAGCATCAGCGTGGAGCAACCCAACCGCGCAGCCGCCAACGCCGCCTCGATCCCCGCGTGGCCGGCGCCAAGAACCACCACATCGTATTGGAGAGGGAGCGTGTACATGAAGCTGGCATCCTAACACGAGGAGCCTTCCTGCCAAGACCCGCGATTTATCGGCGTCACGCGTTTAGGATCCGCCGCCACTTTTTAGATCCCGACACACAGCGACAAAAGACGGCTTGGATGCAATTGTGTCGGCTCCGCTTTTGGGTGCGCCACCAAGTCAGCGAGAGCGCCCCGACGGCTGCCCATTCGAAATGGACGAGCTCGAGCGGAATGTTCCACGTGGAACATCGGAGCGGGCGCACAAACTCACCAAAACCACCGCGTATCGCCCCGAAAACTGACGCTCCTCCGCTATAGAGACCCTCCCGGCACGAGAAACACCCTTTTAAGTGCCCTTTCCAGCGTTTTAACCCCGTTTGGGACGCATCCGAACCCAAATTTGAGCCGACGTGGCCTTCAATGCTTCCCACGCCCAAATCGCGAGGCCGTCGAGCCGCCGACACTCGCGCAATCGGTGTGGCTCGCGTGTAGCCTCCCGGAGGAAACGCGCTCGGACGTCCCGCCGAACATCGCACATCGCACATCGCACATCGCGTGCAGCAGGGGAGCGGGGTGCCGCCACGTTCATAGCCAAATCACAGCATCGGTGTGGGAGAATTGTTCCACGTGGAACATCCGCACTCCAATCCTGCTCACGCATCAACCTTGCTCATGCGCCGATCCTGCTCCCGCGAAGCACCGCGCGTCATCATCCACACCAGCCCGAGCACCAAAAGCAGCACCAGCACCGGAAGCAGCCCCACTTGCAACTCCGGCCCCGACCACGGCCACCAATCCAAGCGCCGGTCCGACCCTTTCGAAAACAACCCCTTCACCAACACCAATCCGCCGTGCAACCCGATGCTCATCCAAAGCGACCCCGTCCTGCGCGCAGCCAGACCCAGCAAAAGCCCAAACACAAGGAGCGTCCCAAACCCTCCCAGTAACAACAACGGCTGCGCAAACTGATGAAATAAGTGCGGCAGCAACGCGAACCCCGACCACCAAAAGACCTCGCCCACCACTAGCGACGGATCCGGCTTGAGAAAATGCACCGCCGCAAACAACCCGCTCGTCACCCACAGAGCCCGCCATTCGCGCCCCGCTCCCATCCCGCGCTCCACCAACCCGCCCAACACCCCACGAAATACACTCTCCTCCAGCACCCCCACCACCACCGCTGACGCCAGCACCGCCGCAACCTCCTTCCACGAAACCTCGCCTTTCCACACGTACACGCCCACCCGTAAATACACGCCCGCCAGCAACGCCATCGCTCCCGCCCCTAACGCCACACCCAACGCTAACCGCCGCGCCCAATGCGCATCCCTCGTAAACAACGGCGGCCGCCAACACCGCAGGCCCAACGCCCCCACCAACGGCTTAAGCAACATCAACGCTGCAACCAATGCACTCCGGTTAAAATACTTCTGAAAACCATACTTCTGCAGCATCAGCAAAAACCCCATTCCCATCACCGCATGCGCCGCCCACCAAAGCGGTGGCGCCAATAAAGCCCCCAGCACCAGTACACCGCACACATACGCTATAATTTTGGCCGCTTCCTTCACCGGGCAGATGCTCTCACAACGTTTTGCGCAAGCAACACCGTTTCCCGTGGAAACCTCAGCGTAACCAAGGCAACCTCCTCCCATGCGAAACGTCCATGTCTGGAAATCCGTCACCGAAGACGGCGAAAAAAGAGAGGCCCGCGCCGAACGCTTTGGCGGCCGCTGGAAGTTCCAAGCCAAATTAAAAAACGAGTCCGTCTGGACCTATTACACCGAAGCGCCCCTCGAAGACCTCATCGAATTGCGCGACATCGTCTGGCGCAAGTACCAACGCAAACGCCTCCCCTTCGACGACGTCGCCAGTCTTGACCGCATGCTCGAGGCCCGCGGCCACAAACTCGAACCCGACGACGACGCGCCCTCCACTGAGCCGCAAGACACGCCGTAACCTCTCGCAATAACTCCGCAGCTTACTTGCCAAATCTTGAAGAAAACTGGTCCTTCTCCCCTGGGACCGCGGAGCCCCAGCTCCGCTTTGACGCCCCAAAAACTCAGACAATCATTGCGGAGCTGGGGCTCCGCGCTCCCAGGTGCTGAGGTCTTTGACCCTTCCTCAAAAGCCGTCCAGCGTCCCCGACTGCACCGCCGCAATCGTTCGTACCGCCGCCGCCGCTGCTCGCACGTTGTGAACGCGAAAAAGATGCGCGCCTCGCAGCATCCCCGCGACGATACACGCCACAGTTCCCGCGTCGCGCTCCGCCGGGTTCGCCAAACCGAGCACGTTGCCAATCACAGTCTTGCGCGAGACCGGCAAAAGAATGGGCCGCCCAAACTGATGCAGCCTCTCTAGCTGCGCGTAGATGCGCAAATTGTCGTCCTTCTGCTTTGCAAAATCAATCCCCGGATCCAGCACCACCGCGTCCCTAGACAAACCAGCCGCATCCGCCAGTGCGAGCTTCTCCCCGAAGAACTGCTCCAGCGCCTCCATTACATCCCCATAGCCCACGTGCGTGTGCGCCACCTTCGGCTGCCCCACGCTGTGCATGATCAAAAGCGCCGCCCCAAATTCAGCGCAGATCCGCGCGTTCTCGCCGTCAGGCAACGCGCCAATGTCGTTCAACAAATCGCCCCCAACCGCCAGCACCCTTCGCGCCACCTCCGGCCGCCACGTGTTGATGGAAAGCCACTCCGCATGGCCCGCCTCCCGCCAAAGTTCGACAAACGCGCAAAGCCGTTCCGCCTCCTCCTCGATGCTCACCGGCCCCCGGTTCGTGCGCGCGCTTTCCGCGCCGACATCGATAAGATCCGCTCCATCGGCAAGCAGACGCTCCGCATGCAGCAGCGCCTGAGACGCATTCGCGATGCCATCCCCGGAAAACGAATCCTCCGACAAATTGACAATCCCCATCACTAGAGGCCGTTTCTCAAACTGCAGCTCCCGCCCCCGAGCCCGTAACACCGTCCCGCTCCCGCCACTCATTCCACTCATAACTCCACCTCCGGCAACGCGACCGCCACCCGTCGTCGTCCCTCGAAACGGACCACCTCGCTATACCCAACCTCCCGCAACAAACGCACCGCCTCCCCGAATCCCGCCCCCAATTCCTCCACCGCATGCGCGTCGGAATTGATCAGCACCGGCACACCGGCCTCCCGCGCCAGCGCCACAAAACCGTGCGCCGGATACAACTCCCGACAGTCTTTGCGCAACCCAGCCGTATTCACTTCATAAGCCAAACCCGTATCTACAAGCGCCTGCACACAAGGCGCATAGAACCGCCGCAAATCACCCTTTGGCCGGTATCCAAACTTCTTTGGCAAATCCGGATGCCCTACAAAATCAAACCATCCCGAGCGAATACACCGCTCGTACTGTTTCCAATACGCGCTCCAAATCAGCTCGGGATCCTCGTCCCGATAACGGCTTAAGTACTTGGGATTATCCACCTCCACACCCCCAGGGAGATAGTGCACACTGCCTATCCAAAAATCCCACGGCCCAAGCGTTTGTAAAGTCTCCCACCACGGCTCGCTTCCGTCGAGATAGTCCATTTCGAGCCCCAGTCGGATGGGCAGATCTGGAAACGCAGCCCGCGCATCCTGAACAGCGGCAATGTATTGCGGTAACTCTTCGCGCAGCATCCGCCAGTCATCGAAGGGTTCGTGCATCGGGTTGTGATCCGCAAACCCGAGCTCCGCAAGCCCCAGCTCCGTCGCCCGCCGCGCAAATTCCAGCGGCCAGCCCTGCGCATGTCGGCAAAGCGGCGTGTGTACGTGATAATCTGTCAGTCCAGAAAGCGGCATAGGAATGTGTCAGACACCCAAATCAAGAACTGCCTGCCACTGAGCATGCAAATAGTTTTGTGTGATCAGCGCGAGCAGCGATTTTGCCGCCCCTTCGTCGAGCGCCCCGATCAGCCGATCAGCATACGTTGAACGCCCCGCACACCTAGGTCGTTTGCCCAGCGCGTAGTGACTAGAAATGGCTCAGCAAGGCGCATCCCAGCAGCTTCCAGCTTTAAGATTAGCGCCCATGCCGCACGGGTTACGCAAGCCATCCCTCTGCCCCAAGCTGGGAGAAACCGCCGTCTTGCTCCCTATGCAAAGGCATCTGCGAACCAAATGCGTAGGCAAAAGTTTGCCTCACGCGCTTTTTCTTAACAGCGGAAGTTTTCCAATTGAGATGCCTACACAACAACCAGATACATAGCGGACACACATCTGTAGTTAAAAGATTAACAGAAATGCTTTGAAACATTTTTTCCATCTGCGCAACTCCGTATTCATAAGTTAATTACAACATTAGAGACTCGAGATTTTTTAAACTTGGCGAATGCGTAACCTGAAAGTTTCTTGACCATGTTGTACGCTTGGATAATGTGACGCCGCTTCATCTTAGCCGAAAAACCATCCCTCAAATGAAAAAGTTCCTCCTCATCGCGTTGCTTGTGCCCATCACAGCGCTTTTCTTCTCTTCTTGCGCCGCCATCACCGCAAAGGTGGCCACCAAGGAGAATATCGACAAATTGCCTGAGCCTTTGAAAAGTCAGGTGCAGGAACTTGTCCGCCAGCAAAAGACGATGGAAGTGAGATATACCAGTGGGACAAGAAAAATGCTCGAGGCTTACTTCGTCATAGCAGACGCAATCGGTCTGAAAAAAGAAGCCATGTTGTTCAAAGCACAGGCGGATTCCTTGAATGCTGGCTCCTCCTTGAGTCAGGCGAGAAAAGCTGTGGACCAAACTGCCGATGCGAGAAAAGCAGTCAGATCCAAGATCGGTGCCTCCGATGCGAAGGCTGAGTTCAGCAAGGAAAAATTTGTCTCCGGCGTGCGTGTGAAAAACGAGGCTTACATGATCGAGTACCAGATCGGCATAGACGCGGGATTACAAGCGGTGAAAGGCATTTCCGCCATGAGGAGCGCTTCCCCACTGGAAAAGGTGATGCTGACTGCAACTCTCGACCCTCTGTTTTTCTTTGCCCGCGACATTCCAAAGTTCCAAGCGCAAGAACGCGAGTTTGATGAAAACTGCAAAAAATTCGCCCAAGTGAAGGGAATTTCTTTGCCACCAGCGAATCTTCCCACGCCGAAGCCGAGCAGTCTTCCCGCTTTCTAATCGCTTAATCGCAGACCCCGTTCGTTCCAAAATGCGAACGGGGTCTCGTCTTTAACGCTCGAAGGCGTGTCCAGAGCCTTCCTCCTCATTGTAACCCCCAAGCATGGCTCATGTTATTTAAACGATCGATTGGCCTTCTCTCGGTTGCGCTAACCATGATTTTCTGGGGTTCGCTAACAACGAGCCTGCCGGCAGCGAAAGCTGACAAATCAAAAGAGGCGTCTAAGGCGGCCAGTGTTGAGCCTGAACCGACACCACCGTTAGACCCTATCAAATATGGAGGGGTTTGGCTAAGCGGCAGTCTAGCCGATGCAGACAAAAATTTTCCAGTTGGCAAAGCTTTCACCCAGCGGCGTCTTGAAGGGCAGGGAGGCAGTGACGACTTGGCCGGAGAACTCCTTCAGGCGCTTCGCAAGGCGGCGAAACCAGGCGGAAGACGTCTGGTGGACGCCTTGGCCCCTAACGATTATGCTCCAGAGGCGAAGGCCGGTAAGGCGCTGGTTATGGCCTGTGCCATCAACTACGAGCAGGTGGACGCCTTAAGAATCGGAGGCGTAACCAAAGTGATGGCCGAGGTGGGGTTTGACCTAGTGATCTGTGATTTCAGCACGCGCGCTGTGGTGGTTGCACTCCCAGGAAGAGTGATGCTGGTTGATGTCGATCCGGCCAATAATCCATCCCCGCAGAAAAAAAAGCTGCTTCTCCAACGTCTTTATCACGAAAGTGTTTTGAAGCAATTTGTCAAACTTGCTCAAGACCGCGGTCCCGAAATCATGGGCCTTAGCGCTGCGGGCGTCACGAAGGTTACCGTTTTTGACGAGGCGAAGAAAGTCCTCCCAGATTGGATGAAGGAGAAAACGGAAAACTATTTCGCCAACGTGGCAGGAAGTAACTTCTACGAGGGTTCTGGACTGCCTCTCTTGCCGTTTTCTCGGGGCAACGAATTGGTCTTCTGTTCAATGCAGGAGAAACTTTCAGATGCTTCCGAAGCGGCGATTAAATCTAATGAATCCGGCGGGGGAGAGCATTTTACCCTCAAAAAGCCTGAGTACGAAGTGGAGCTCGTGATCCCCGCATTCCGCACTGTCACAGCCACGTCAACGGATGCAGGCAAAGTAGTGCAGAACTGCGCTTATTCCAGAATCACAATCAAGAGGGGAGAGCAGGTCCTCTACACCTCCCAGCACGATGCCAACGTGCAAAACATTGTCCCGCGCGGCTCATCCGAAGCGGTGCCTTGGTTGGCTTACTCGGACGCTCTGAACGACTTATTTTTTAAGGGGGCCAAACAAATCAAGACAAAGATCTCGGGGGCTCGCAAGAAGCAAGACAACCCTAGCTTAATCATTGAGCCAGACAGTCTTAAAAATATGTTCCTCGACTGCGCACCGTGGTCGATCGTCGGCAAATAATCTCATACCGCTCCCTATGAAACTGTTACCTATTCTCACCGCACTTTTTGTAAGTACCGTTTCCCTTATCGCCGACACCGCACGGATTAGTGGCCGAGGTGAAGCGCCCTATACAAACCCCATTGGCAAGCCCGGGAAGGAAGTGGAAGCCGCCGCCAGAAAAGAAGCTATCTACAACGCTGTCGATCGAGCTCTAGAAGGCCAGTCGGACGCACTCCGCGAGCAGTTCAAGAAGTTCGGCAAAACATTGACGGCGGAAGAGTATGAGGCAAAGGGAATTGTGACGGAGTCACGCAAGGCTACCGCGATTCCTGATCCCAAAGCCCGCAAGGTGACCGTCTTGTTCGAAGGAACGCTCGATATGCAGGCGCTTCGGGACAAGATGAATGCAACTTCCGCCACGGAAGGCAGCACTGATGTAAAACTGTCGAAAGCGGCCGCCATGGTGTTCTTCACCGTTCGCGAAACGACAGAAAATTTTGTTCATGACGATAAAATCGTTAGGGCCACCAAGCGACTAGACACCGTCGAGGGGGAGAAAAATTTGGCGGTTTCAGAGAGCGATGATTCTGTATCTGTAAAAGGAGATGCTTCTCGGCTTCGCGAAACAAAGGTGTCTGTTGAGTCGGGCGTCGCCAAAAGAACGGATAAACAGAAATTTGCTTTAGATACCCCCAATAAGAAAGCCTTCGGATCAGGATTAAAGGACGTATTTACCGCCAAAGGATTTGAAGAGATAGGCGATGGTGCGACTTTGGAGTGTTCGGTGGACGTAGATGAAGCGTTTGGTTCCTCTGGCGAGCTTCCACCAAAGGTATTGAAAAAGATTGCTAAGGAGGTCAGAGAGGAAATGCCTGAAGCAAAATATGTGATCATCGGCACCGTGGATTTCTCAATGCCGACCCTCGATAAGGTTACCGGTCAGCACCAATATGTCGGTACGATTACTGGGGATGTTTACAAACTGCCAGAAGCGGGGTTGCTGAAGGTAGTTGCCGCCCTCGCTCCCACCCAGGTCTCGATGTCCGCCGACACTCAACAAGACGCGAAGAAAAGAGTTATACGAAAACTCTCAAATGAGGCAGCCAACGACATCATTACAAAACTACGTAATAAGTCAGGTATATAAATTTAACTTCAGCAGTATAAATAGTCCCCAAAATCAATAGCCTAACATGAAAAACAAAAAAATTATCACTAGATTAGCCGCTACTTGCGCTGGAATTATGATCGCCACCGCACTCCAAGCGGATGCCCAGCAGGATAATGGGGCGTTCAACGCGGGAGTCAAAGCGGCCCAGCAGGATGCACAGTTTGTGCAGGGCGTACAGGCCAATGCTGACGAGGAAACTTTAAACCAACTCCTATCGAATGGTAATGGCGTGGCGAATCCTAAATACGACGACGCAGGCGCACTGAAATCAGCCCACATCGTAGTAAAGGTTCCACTGACAAAATCATTGCCGCCTGCGTTTGCCAAAAATGCAGCTAGAAAACTGGCTGGCATCAACTCAAAAGCAGAATTCGTCAAGTTCCTCAAAACTAATTGTAAGACTGAAGAGCGCGGTGGCGAAATGGTAGCCATTGCAGTGGGGGGGCAAGACGACGGCACTACGGGACAGGGCGGAGGCGCAGCTCAGGCAAAACAGGATGTCGGGACTATGACCGAAAACACAGCTCAGGGGCTAGCAATAGGCATCATTAGCATCAAGGAGGCGATTACCGCAGATGAGTATGTAGGAATTTTTGGCTGGAGCAAAAAGTTGGCGAAGGGTGCGCAGTCGGCAGAACAAACGCAAAATCAAGGAAGCCCTGCTCCGAGTAGTTCGGCTGCTCAAAGTAATTCCGCGCCGCAAGGTAGTGCGCCACGTCCGACCGGAGTTTTTCAAGGCGTTGCTCCTGTAAAGCCATCAGCTAAAGGAATTAATGATTTCTAGACGCACTTCGATGCGCCTGTTTACAGTCGCGATGTTCCTCTTCTATCGCTCCGTAGCAGTTTGCAAAGATCCCGCAAATACAGTGAGCTTGGGCAATCCCAAGATTCCATCCACATTAGTGTTTTCGGAGACGCCTCTTGAAAAAGTGGTGTACGACGCGGGTCCGCATCAGACACTCACAGGCATCGTCTCCGTGGCGGTCGGGCAGATGTCTCGTCCAGAAGTTGCACGAACTGCTGGACGAGCGATCTCCAAAAAGATGTTTATCAGCGGCCTTAGAAATATTTACGGGGTCGATAGAGGAAATGAGTTAGTCCTCGAAGGGCTTTCGGTTGGAAAGGAGTCCTACGGAGAAGGGCTTTACGTAGGGATCTACACAATTCCGTTAGGCGGTGTTAAACTTGTGAAGCCTGTGACACACTCTCCGCTGGAGGCGGATAGAGTTGGCGGGAATCAGAGCACCAGTCCAGGAAACGGGACGAGAGACGTTTTGAACAGTCCGGCCGGCCTTGTTAAGAAGCCGTCTTGGGTAGTTGACCCTAAAGTACTTGAGTTCACGAATCTTCAGTCAAGTTCGGTAGTCTTGCTGCGTGCTGAAGAGAAACTTCAGCACGAATTTGAGTGCTGTTCTCTCGCTGTTGAAAGTGTCTTCGCTCTCATGCAATCCGAAACGGGAGTCACTTATGAAACCGCTGCCGTCGATTTAAAAAAGCTCACCGAAAGTTTTAAGGCCAAAATTGCCGGGGAACTGCTTTTCAGCAGGGACGAGAAGGCGGCTTTTTCAAAGCGAATCGATGCTTTGGCTGATTCTGGATATCAAAAGATAGTTGAATTAATAAAGTAATATAACACATGCGCAAAAAGCTTATATTTGCATATGCCTTCTCCACAATTCTGGCTTTTTATGCGCATGCGGATGGTGATGCGGACAGATTATTTGCCAAAAACTCGCATCTTCGAAACGCGGAGGGGGCCGTAATCGAACGAAGGGCGGACGGGACCTCTTTAATTTTGGGGGTAGGAATGTCCACCATCGAAAGCTCTGAGGCAAAGGCGGTCACTGACGCAACAATGAGCGCACGGTTGAGAATTGCCGAGTTGGTCAGGGGGGCGAATGTGAAAACCGAGCAGAAGATGCAGGAAGAGGCAGGCGTAAAAATACATGCGGGAAACGAAAGCGCACATTTCTCACAGTCTTTTAAAGAGGCTACGTCCCTTTCCATTGCTGGCAGAGTTAGGAATGCATCAACTGTGGACACGTGGAAGAGCTCCGATGGACAAACAATCTTTGTCGCGCTCCTCCAACGCAATGAGACGGTTTACCTGCCTGAAACGACTGGCATCCGAGTGGACCTTGGACGCGGGGTAGAATGGATGGATTTTATCGCCCCCGAGCTTCGCAGTTCTCGAAGCGAATTCCCGAATGGAGAGCGGCGCAAAAAGGAGATGCTAGATGAGATTGCGGTCGAAATCCGTGATTCAGTGCTCTCCACACTCGCTAAACAGAAGCGTTACGTCCTGACCACAGAGAAGGACAGCGCCTCGATGATTACGGAGATTAAAACCGAGGCGTTCAAGGCCAAAGTCGAGGGTTCTCCGTCGAGTGGGAAACGGTCCGTGCAAATCACGATTTCCGGGATGATCCGTTTGTACACGGAGTCTACCGGGCAGGAGTTTTTCCGGACTACATTCAGTGCCGGAACCTCTAAAGTCCCATTTGCGAAAGCGGACGACTTCGAAGCTGCGCTAGAGAGTGCACGTGGCGAGATCCTAGTAAAATTACGGACCTCATTACGGTTCGCAAAGTGCACCCTAATGAGCAAGCTGGGGGTGACGAAGCTCGTTTTTAGCGAGTACGGAAGTTGGATGCTGGGAGAGGGAGTCGATGCGGGGCTGCTGAGCGAGGGCGATCGCGTCAGCCTATGGAAGGGCGACGGTGAAGATGCCGTCAAAGTGGCTGAATGCACCTTGGTAGCGCAAAATAACTCCCTCACCCTCTCCAACATTACCCCAAACGGTGGAGATATTTTTCTCTTTAAGATGGAAGCTTGTGCGGAGCCTCCGCCGCCGCCGAAGCCCATCCAAGAAGAACCTGCGGCCCCAAGCAAAAAGCCTTCAAAGAAAAAGTCGGTAAACTGAACTGATTTATGAACAACCTAACCTTTCTGACGACAACCTTAGCGGTGAGCCTCTTTACAGGATGCGCGTCGCAACGCGTCTCAGATTCCAACTACCCTACAAACTCGGGAGCGCTCATCTACGAAAAAACGGCTCCGCGCTCAAATATGGCAGTGCCTCAGGAAAGCGCGCCCAGAAACGCTGTCGGCGTCTGGACGGGCTCTAATGGAGAAGAGCGCATCACTCTCAAGTTCGGTGTCAACGGGAGTTTGATTTTAACTAATGCAGCCGGTGCTGAATCTGGCAGATGGAGTGGATCGCGCAATTCATACCGGATTTCGGTGGGTGAATTCTCAGGGGAATTCGTCCTTCTCGATGGCTCCACCGCCTCCTTCACGCTCGGTGGTTCGCACATCGAAATGCGGCGCACCGGCGGCTAAAGGCGTTGCGACTGCTATTCGTTGAATACCTCCTTTATAGCAATTACGGCCTAAATCGCGTTGAACATCAGCATCGCCATCCTAATCCTGGTCCTAGGCGTGGTCCAATGTTTCGCAGGATACAGACTACTACGCTTCGTTTTATCCGTTACTGGGTTTGGGATAGGCGCGGCAGCCGGCGCTGGAGCGGCGCAGCTTCTCTCACAGAACCCACTCGTTATTGGCGCGGTCGGTCTCCTCTTCGGAGCGGCCTTCTTATGGTTAGTCACACGTCTTTATATGGCGGGAGTATTCATGCTTGGCGCACTGGCGGGAACGGCATTGTCGGCCTTTCTACTGCAAATGTTTGGAAGGCCTCCTTTTTCTGCGGTCTTAATCCTGTTTGCGCTGGCATGGGGAGTCTTGGCTGTCGTCTTGCAAAGATGGGCGGTGATTCTAGCGACAGTTGCCGTGGGTGCAGCAGGTTGCGTAATTTCTGTCCATTACCTCCAACACGGTGTGTTCGAATGGCAGAATCTGTCCTGGCAAGAGGAACTGGGAGGTGTCGCTCTGTGCCTTCTCGGGGCAAGGAGGCAACTAACCTGACGAAATAACCAACTTGAGATTTATGAAAAAAAACCTGATTTCAACCGTCCTTCCATTGCTCGCTTTGGCTTTGTGTAGCTGCGCAACTACAAAATCCAAAACCACACAAGCCAGTATACAATATCGGTCACCCGAACCGTCCTTTCAACCGTTAGATCAGGACACCAGAGAACCAGAATCTTTGTACGGAAAGTTTATCGTGACTGCGACGAACGGAAACACTGTTGTTCTCAGGCAGATGAGCCCCGACCAGGATCGTTCCACCGCTCGGATCATTGTAGAGTACCCGACGGGATTGTTGATTCCGCAGCAAGGCACTCTAATTGAGCGTCAAAAAGGGAAAGGCTTTGAGGTCCGCAACGTAGCAAAATCTCAAGACGGACAAACGAACGTCTATGTTCGGGATTTGATCGCTCGGTAATGATTAGTCGGCTCCATTGTTCCGCAAAGAAATTGAGCTAGCAACGGTTGCCCGTTTCTACCGTAAATACGCGTGCTCCGGCGGTAACCTGCTTCTTCTAAAAGTTTTTAGTTCCGTTTGGGACGAATCAGATCTACTGGGACCAATGTTTCCTTACTCACTCGAATCTTAACTCTGCTCGAGACATAGTTGCGTGCAGAGATCACAATTTCATGTACGCCTGCGGGAACCAGAATCTTATCAGAACAAGTTCCTTCAAGCACACCATCAATCTCTACAGATGCGTCGGGGACATTGCAGTCAAACCTGATAATAAACTGATCCAATCCCGCGCCATTCATTCTTGAACTGGGAGTGGGAGAAGACTCTTGCGTCTGAAACTCTTTTTGCTGCGCCAACTGATCTCTCCGAATATCCTTGAGGAGAGCCGTCAACATCGGCGCGGATACAGACTTAGACACATCCTTGGAGAGGTTCGTAAAAACCCCTGCACTAAACCCAGGAGACGTATCAATGTTAACCTGAGGGGCCGAAGAGGTTTCCAGAATTTTAGCAAAGACAATCGCCTTACTGTAAACGTTAAGCACTTTTAAACTCACTCTGAGATTAAAAGTAGTTTTAAAAGACGTGACGCCGTAACCCGAGAATCTAACACTGTCGACATCCGCATTTAGCACGTCTCCAAAGACGACATATTGACAAGCCATTTCATGGGCTAGTACTTCCACAACCTTTTCATCCGCCAACGCTGAAATACCCCCTCTTTCATCGATCGCCTTAACGACCGCACCGGCTTTCATAACCTCGAACTTATCGGAAACAGCAAGCGCTTGGGTAAGCACCGAAGTAAAAGCATTCGCTACGACAGTCTGGTTTCGCGTGGTTCCACAAAAACCAAAAACCGCCACAACAGGAGAATCAGCCCGAACCGACGAGAATGCCGAGAGCAGCAACAGGAGAAAACTGATGTTGATGTATTTCAAAACGTTCCGTTTCTAAAGCGTTTTGAAACGCTAACTGCAAAATCTGGACTAATTTTGTCCTACCGAGCAGGCTTCGGATATCGATCTGGGTAAGTTTTGGCCACTTTTATAGCGAGCGTGTGCGCTAAGTTTTCGGCTCCTCCCATACCTTCACCGAAACCAGACTGGAGAATAGAAAGTGGGCTGTCGCCGCCTCCTGACTTTGCTTCACCAACCCAAAGCACATCAGTTGTGCTGACGTCAATTAAACGTGCGCTTATTGCAGCTGAGGAGATCACCAGATTGCTGGGCCCGTTGGAGTAAGCAAAGGTTTCACCCTTCTTGTTCTGGGAATACCCGCTGCTCGCAGCGACATAGTGATTCTTATCCTCTACGTTGTTAACCGCAACTAATACAAACCCAGGAACGTTAAGTATTTTACCTATCTTCGCTGCCTGTTGCGCGGAATCCGTAAGACCTGAGTTCTGAAACTGGATTTCTTTTATGACTCTCTGCACATCCGAACGAGAGACCACGGAGTAACCCTTTCTAATAAGTTCCATCGTGAACTCATCTTCCATTCTTCGCAAAACACCTTGGTTTACGCCATCCTGCTCCGCATTTGCCATCACCGCTATTCTCGAGTACTTTTCTGGACTGAAATTGGGGCTGACGGCTGAACGCGGCGTCGCACAAGAGGAAAATCCGAGGGCGACAGACGCTAAAAGGACGAATTTATTTGAGAGTTTCATTTTAGAGGGGGGTGGGACGAGAGCAGTCAGAAACACCAAAGGATTACATAATAGGCAACAAACAAACAATGATTAATTGTAAAAGTGCAACAGACTCCGCGAAGGAAAAACACTGAACTAATTACCCGGAAATCCTCAGAGATCGTGAGTCGTGAAGAAACATTGAGCTAAGAAGCAAGTTTTCTTAAGATTTTTAACTGCTTAAAACGGCTGGCGACCCGGCACTCGACCATTTTGAACCGGAACCGCAATGGGATCGTCAAGATGTCTGATAATAGAATAGCTCGTCTTTATTTCCACCTTGGAAAGATCCCCCTCCCCTTCAACTTCAAATAGCTCAAGCAAAGTACTGTCCTCACCAACCTGTTTAACACGAGCCCTACCAACTGGATAAGACGCGTCAGTTCCGAATTTGGAATCAGAAGGTTCGCAAACCTCAACAATCATTCCAACAGACATTCCAGAGGCGCGCCCCCTGTCCACATGAAAAAAACGACCCCTCGAGTCGGTAATTTTGGGCGGACACGTAACATCGAGAATCCGCATCCCTAATTTTTTACTAACACCGCCAGCAAGCGATTTTAATGTTCCGGAGTCGAAACTCAACGCACCTTTAGGAGATGATCTTCGGTCACTTTGAGGAACAAGCTTCGTGATCGTTTCTTCCATGTCCTCCTTCAAGACACGCTTTGTTCCGTTGATCCGGTCGATAATCTGTAGGGATATCGTGACCCGCAACAACCAGCGAGTAGCGCTTCCAGAAACACCAGCCATCTTGCTAGTGATTGATGCATCCAAATCCTCGAGCTTGGCAGTTGCGACAAAATGAGCTTCTTCCACCGTGTGGTCAGCGCCCGCGGCTTCACTTTGACCGCGCCCATAATTCTCAGAAACAAGCCACTCTTGTTGAAGTTTTTTTAGATCTTCTCCCCGCACAGCAAGCGTCAAACGCTTGGAACTTGCAGAAGACAGTTCCTGAGTTAAAGTATTTAACAAAAGTCCTTTAAGAATTCCTTCAGTGTCCTGCTGTGAAGCTTGGAACCTCGACGCGATCTCAGGAGTCACCAAGCCAGACGCGATCTCAAAAGCCGATACGGCCATAACTTTCACCTCCTTTGGCTCACTTGGTCCGCTTTGAATTTTTTTTCCCAAAGCAACAAACAACATCGAACCGTCGGGCGAATTCCATCCCCCGACTGTTTCGAGACGATTGACGTTGCGTGAAACCTCAGACTGAACCGAAGTGTCCAACCTGCTATCCACGGAACCCTCTTCGTTTTTGTTTTTTACCCGTATTTGAACGTTTTCGCTGGTGCTCTCCCTCACCCGCACCATCACAGTACCGAGAGCCTCAACAACCGCCCTACGAGCATCAATCTTCGCTCTTTCCAACTGTAGTTCTCTCTGTTTCCCACTGTTTCCATCTACGTCAGTCTTCCCAATACCAACAACCCAAACGGACTCATCAGATAACCTTATCAGTTTACCGCCACCAATATTCATTAGGGGACGAATAAACTCAAAAATCGGCAGAAACTCAGGGACGACCTTCTCTCTCAAATCGCTAGCTGTCCCGTTAAGAAGTCGGCTTTCTAGCTCTGTCCCGCTTAGAGAGGGTTGACTGGAAAATCCTTCGGAGACCAACAAGTGGGACACTAAACAAGACACAAAAAAGTGAGTGCTTAAAACCAATCTGACGGGGTATTTAAGGAGGGATTGAAAATTCATATCTACGCAGGAACACTTTCAGTATCTTGCAAGATCAAAATAATCCAGATATTATAATCCCCTTGTTTTTCGGCCCCGAGCTGCGAATAGCAATCCCGCCGTCCTATGTTCCCCGCCCCGCAAATTCACCCCACGGCGGTCCTAAATAGGCCTAGGCTTTCTTGAGCCCTTGTCGTACATGACAAAAGTTGCACTGCCTTGTTAATCCAAAATTCATGGCGACGTCCCGCACCCACTAAAGCTGTTCGTCAGCCAACACATCACACAGTCGCCGCATCCTCCTCGACGCTATGCTCGGCTGCCAGCGCATCCCAGCGCAGAGTCGCCTCTGCAATCTGGCGCTGCACCTCGCCAAGCTCGCGGTTTAGCTGCACCGCCGTCGAGCTGTTCGGCGCAATGTCGGAGCCGTCCAAGGCCGTGATAATCTCACGTTGCCTCGCCTCCAATCGCACCACCTCGCTCTCCGCCGCTAACAACGCTTTTTCCCGCTCACGCGCCACCTTCGCACGGGCCGCGCGTTCCGCAGATTCGCGCTTTCGCAGTTCTCGAATTTCCTTCATCCCCAGTCCCGCCCCGGGTTGAGGTACAACCGCGGCCGCCGTGGGACGGTGATCGCTAAGCCCTTCTCCTGCAGTGAGTGCTGCGCGGGCCGACAAAGCCTTCGTCTTCTCTAAATAATAGTCGTAACCGCCAGCATAGGGCGTGAGCTTACCAGCAGAAATGTGCAGGACACTCGTCGCAATCGCGCGAATAAAATGGACGTCATGCGAAATGAAAATGAGCGTCCCATCGTACTGTTTGAGCGCCCCAATGAGCGCGTCAATGGACGCCATATCCAAGTGTGTCGTGGGCTCATCCATCAGCAGGAGATTCGGCGGATCCAGCAACAGCTTAATCAACCCCAGCCGAGTTTTCTCCCCACCACTCAATACGGAAACCGATTTGAAGACATCGTCACCGCGAAACAGAAATGCTCCGCAGAGAGAACGCGCCATCTGCTCTGAAACGCCCGCTGGATTGGACTCCAGCGCTGATTCAAGCACCGTGGAATTCGCCTTTAACATCTCCTGACGATGCTGCGCGAAATAACCCGAACGAACCTGATATCCGAGCTCCAGGCTACCAGCCTGAACAGGCAACACGCCCGCCAACAATTTCAACAGCGTCGATTTCCCCGCCCCGTTTGGCCCCACCAACACCGTGCGCTGACCGCGCTCCGCCATAAAATCCAGCCCCTTGTAAACCACTAGCTCGCCATACGCGTGGTCCACTCCCTTAAGGGTCACCACCTTCTGTCCAGAACGCTGCGGCTGAGGAAATCTAAACTGACCCACGACCTTCTCCGCAGCATCCGGCGCATCGATTTTCTCCATACGGTCTATCTGCTTCAGTTTGCTCTGCGCCTGTGAAGCCTTGCTAGCCTTCGCCCTAAAGCGGTCCGCAAATGCTTGTAGTGAAGCAATTTCCTTCTGCTGATTTTTATAGGCCGCGAGATGTTGATCAGCGCGTGCTTCCTTTTGTACGAGGTAAGATTCGTAATTGCCCCGGTAACGATGGAGCCGGCTACGACTCAATTCCACGATGGAATCTACGAGCAGATTTAGAAATTCGCGGTCGTGCGAAATAACGAGTACCGCCCCGCGATACGTCCGGAGATGTTCCTGAAACCAGCCAAGCGATTCGAGATCGAGATGGTTAGTCGGTTCGTCCAGAAGCAAAAGATCAGGCTCCTGCACGAGCAGTCGCGCTAAGTGTGCGCGCATAATCCAACCACCACTCAGGGTGCGAGCCGGACGGTCAAAATCGGCGTCCCTAAACGCGAGCCCCTTGAGGATCTGTTTGGCTCGTGCCTCGACCCGCCAGCCATTTTCATCCGCGAAAACTTCCATCGCAGCGTGATGCTCCTCAGAGTCCTCCGAAGTTGTCGCAAGCGTCCTGTGGGCCTGCGCCAACGCAGGTGTCACCGCACAAGCCAGATGCAATACGCTCTCGTCTCCGGCAGGCGCGGTTTCCTGCGGCAAAAAACCGTAGTTCGCCCCGCGCTCCCAAGACACCGATCCTGAATCCGGAGGTTCACTCCCGAGGATGACGGAAAGAAGCGTAGACTTCCCCGCCCCATTTGGACCAACCAACCCAATGCGGTCCCCGCGGTTTAGTTGAAGAGATGCATCATCGAACAGGACGCGGCCGCCGAAGGACTTCGAAACTTGAGAAAGCGTTAACATGACATTTTTAGTGGGCGGGGGCTCGATACGATGCCTCGATTTCCGCCACAAGGCCATCCAATGCGCCCAGCTGCTCGAAAATTTTGAGCAGTCGGGGCAGCGCGACCGGAATATATTCGAGGAAATGCAGACGTCCCTTTTGATGTCCCAAAAAGCCGTATGCACCGAGCGCTTGCATCAGTCGCTGCGCTGCACACAACAAATACGTGCGCTCAAAATCCGCGCTCAATGCGGCACCTGCGGCCGTCGCTGCGGTCACATAAAACGAGAGCAGGGTGTTACGCTCGCCCTCGGTAAGGGCGACATACGGATCCAAAAGTAAAGACGCTAAGTCGTACTGAGGCAACCCGAAGCGCATTCCTTGAAAGTCGATCAGACAAGGCGCTCCGTTTCGAATGATAATATTTTGCGACTGGAAATCTCGGTGGATCAGACACCGGGGCAAGGCCGCCAATTCCTCGGCAACCAACCGCAGTCGCTCACGCCAAGGCGCAAGAAGTACTTCCGCCATCCGCAAATGTCCGATGAGACACTGGTTGAAAAAATAATCCTGCTCCCACTGGTACAACGCCGCGTCGAACGGCGGCTGCAGTCCGAGAGCCGCCACATCGACTGCGGCCCGCTCCGCCGCACCGTGCAGACGAACCGCCTCTAGCAGCACCGCCTCGTATAAGCGCTTGCGAATCTCCCACGCCTCCGCTCGGTACGCCCACAAATCTTGCTCGCCCAAATCCTCCATCCAAATCAGCCCCGCCTCAGGCTCGTGCACAAACATCTCCGGGACTCGCACTCCCGCATTTTTTAAAAACGAAGCGATCTCCACGTAATGCCGGTTTTCTTCGCGCTGCATCCCGTACTGCACAAAAATCTTTGTCCCTCGTTCTCCGTGGAGCCGATAAAATTTCCGATCAGAGCCTCCTTTTTCCAAAGGTTCGGGCCGCAAGGTTTCTCCCGCGTCCTCGGGGAAGCGAGAACGCGTTAGGGCGGCGATGTGATCAAGTGTGTGGAAAGCGGTTTCTGTCACAGGTCTGCGTCTAAATGTTGCCCCGAAACCAAAGCGTTCCCCGTCACTATGCAACGCTGCAGTTTAGAATTTGCTGCGATGGTTGCTCTGGGCCAGACCACGCAATCCTCAAGCACGCTTCCAGCTTCAATCCTCGCTCCAGCTCCAACAGCCGTTGCACCAAGTAGTTCCACCCCGTCTTCCAACGATGCACCCGGATCACACCACGGTGCACCGCCGTTTTGTGCCAGCGCCACGTGCACCGCTAAAATCTGTTCGCGTGTTCCCAAGTCCCACCAATGTCCCTCGTCCAATACCACTCCTCCTAATTTCGCCCCCTCGCGAATCATGTCCAAAAATACCGGCACCACCCCCAACTTTACCCCGGCTGGGATCCGTTTCAAAAACGCTGGCTCCACCAAGTACACACCCGTGAATAAAAACTCTGGGACACTCTCGGGGTGCAAACGGCGCCCAAGGTCCAAGACTCGTCCGGTGGCGGGATCGAAGCTCACCTGCAAAGGACCGTCCTTGGAACGAAGCACAAGCGTCACTTCGTTCTGTGCGGCACAATGCGCGGCCCACGCTTTTTCGAGGGGAAGATCCGTAAGAATATCTCCGTTATAAACCCAAAAAGGGGCGTCTTGCGGCAGCAACTCTTCGGCGTATTTTAGTCCCCCAGCCGTCTCCAGAACTTCGGGCTGTTCATGACTGAAGTGTAGCGAGGCCCCATTCCATTCACCGGTTGGGAAGGCCGCCTGATAAGCCTCAGCGCGCCAATGCGTGTTCACAACGAAGCGGCCTGCTCCAGCCCGTTGCAAATGCTCAAAAGCCCGCGTGATCAGCGGCACGTTGCAAACCGGCAACAGCGGTTTGGGCAAATGTTGGGTGAGCGCCTTGAGTCGCGTGCCCAAGCCGGCACCGAGAACGAAAGCTGAAAGTGGGGCTGGGCGCATGGGGTGAAGACAGAAAAAGACCAATAACGCGGAGCCCTGATTATGCAAGCCAACGCCCCGACATATCGACCCTTCGGACACAGATTCTCCACTCCTGGAGGTCCAACCGGTACTTCACAAAGAAGACAGAGCGCGACCTTCACTCGCACATTGCCGAGGTCATTTTTCCCTCGCCAAAAACCACCACAGCGTTAGGATTCCATCACTAGATAGTTACGGGCGCGGTTAGCTCAGCGGTAGAGCGCTTGCTTCACACGCAAGAAGTCGCAGGTTCAAACCCTGCACCGCGCACCATCTCTATCAACCTCCCTCTGCCAGCGGCCTTCCCGCTGCCAGCCCGCCATAACAGATCAAGACGCGCACCAGAGTCGTCTTCTAGGCCCCAACTGAGCCGCTTGGTTTTTGCGCTCCCACCCGAATCCGTTGTGCGCCACAATCCCGGCGCTATGAATTTAATCGACGGAAAAGCCATCGCCCAAAAAATCCTTTCCGAGCTACGCACTGAAATCACAGAACTGAGAGCTCGGGACTTTCCGCCCGGCCTAGCCGTCATTCTGGTGGGTGAGGATCCGGCTTCCCAAGCCTACGTCCGTTCGAAGGACAGAACGTGCCATGAGTTAGGAATGCATTCCGTGAAGTTCGAGCTTCGCGCCTCCACCAGTCAGGCTGAGCTGTTAACCCTCATTCACCAGCTCAATCAGGACCCTGCAATTCACGGCATTCTGGTTCAATCCCCGCCGCCAGCGCACATCGACGAAGCCACCGTCATCCAAGCGATAGACCCTCGTAAAGACGTCGACGGCTTCCATCCGGTCAACGTCGCGAAGGTTGCTCTGGGAGATCCCTCCGCGTTTGTGCCTTGCACCCCGTTAGGTTGCCAGCGCCTTCTTGTGGAATCAAACGTGCAAACCGCCGGGGCCAACGTGGTGATCCTCGGCCGCTCAATGATCGTGGGTAAACCCCTAGCCCTGTTATTAATGCAAAAAGGACTGGGCGGTGATGCCACAGTGACCGTGGCACATTCCCGCTCGCGCGACCTCCCCGCAATTTGTCGCAACGCAGACATCCTTATCGCCGCTATTGGTCGCCCCGAATTTGTGACGGCAGACTTTGTGCGCGAGGGCGCGGTGGTGATCGACGTCGGCATCAACCGGATCGCCGACGCTACAAAACAGAGCGGAAGCAGACTCGTGGGCGACGTGGCCTTCGCCGAAGTCGCGCCGAAATGTCGGCTCATCACGCCCGTCCCCGGCGGCGTCGGCCCAATGACCATCGCGATGCTCATGCGCAATACGGTCCAAGCCTGCCGCGCATTCCATACCGTAGCGTAAATCAAGACCGCCCATTCACTACCCCATGCGTGCCTTTCTCTACTCGGCGTCCGCGAACCTCACTCTGTTTTTCGGTGCCTTGAGCGCCATCTCCCTCGCCGCATCAGATGCCAATACCAGCGGCGCACGCGAGCGTCCGAGTTCCGCTAAAGAACAAAACTTGGACTGGCCAACGTATCTCGGCGGTAAAGAACGAAATCTCTATTCTCCTCTCCAGCAGATTAATCGAGAAAATGTCGCGAAGCTGAAAGTCGCTTGGACTTACGACACAGGAGATAAAGGCGATTATCAATCAAACAACTTAATCGTTGCCGGGGTTCTCTACACCGCCACACCCGCACGCAAAGTCGTCGCCCTCGACGCCGCCACAGGCCGTGAACTCTGGAAGTGGGATCCCCTTACAGAAAGGCCTGAGGGCGCCAAACCGCGACAGCGTGGTTTGGTGTTCTGGCAAAGTGAGGACGCCACCGAATCGCGCATCTTCACTGCCGCTGGCAACTACCTTTACGCGCTGGATCCGAAAACGGGGCAGCCGATCCGGAGCTTCGGTAAAAACGGCGCCATCCATCTCGGAAGCGGACTAGAGGTGGAAGGAACGCCGGGAGTCGGGCTCAACACTCCAGGAGTTCTTTACAAGAATTCGTTGATCATCGGTGGACTCGGTGGCCCAGGTGCGGTCAGGGCGCTGGATGTCCATACCGGCGAGCGCCGTTGGATCTTTCATCTCATTCCGCAACCTGGAGACGTCGGCTACGACACTTGGCCAGAAGGGACAACCAAAACAGCGACAGGACTTATGCCTTGGTCTGGGCAGTCGCTCGACGAAAAGCGGGGCATTGTTTACGTCGCCACCAAAACAGCAGAACCCGACTTCTACGGCGGGGACCGGCACGGGATGAATTTGTTTGCGAACTGCCTTGTCGCACTCGACGCCACGACCGGAAAAAGGCTCTGGCATTACCAGCTCGTGCATCACGATTTGCTCGATAAAGACTTGCCGTGCGCGCCTGTTCTTTTGACGGTTAATCACGATGGCAAAAAGGTCGATGCCGTTGCACAAGGCACAAAGCACGGGCTCTTATTTGTGTTCAACCGAGTGACTGGCGAGCCCCTCTGGCCAATCGAAGAAAAGCCCGTTCCACAGTCCCTTCTCCGCGGCGAGCAAGCGTGGCCAAGCCAACCCTTCCCGACAAAACCAGCGCCGCTGATGCGCCAGCACTATGGCGAGGAGGACACTTCTACAATCTCTCCCGAAGCAAACGCTCTCACACTTGATCGTATTCGAAGCTCCCCAAACTTCGGGCCATTTCCAGCGCCTAGCATCAACGAAACGATCATGTTTCCTGGCTTTGACGGAGGTATGGAATGGGGCGGTGGAGCAGCCGATCTCGATGGGGTTTATTATGTAAACGTCAATGAGATCCCCTGGATTCTACAAATGGCCGAGACGCGTAAAGCGGACGGAAGCCCCTTGGCTCGTGGCGAAAGCGATTACATGATCCATTGCGGCGGCTGCCACGGGCTGGACCGCGCAGGCAATGCGCTCGGCGGTTTCCCTACGCTCATCGACATCGGCAAGCGGCGGCCTCGTGAACAAATCGCTCAAATTACAAAACAAGGCGCTGGACGCATGCCAGCTTTCGACCGCATTCCAGATGCCCAGCGCGAAGCACTTCTGGATTATGTTTTGGGCGTGACGCCTCCCCATACCACGGCGCGTCCGGATGAAGCGCCGTCTACAGCGCCGACAAAAAAAACTGCTCCATACGCCTTCGGAGGCTTCCGTCGTTGGGTCGATCTAGAGGGTTATCCCGCCATTAAACCGCCGTGGGGAACCTTAAATGCGGTGGACTTAAACACCGGAGAAATCAAATGGAAGGTGCCCTTGGGCGAATACCAAAAACTTAAAGCGCGCGGCATCCCTCCCACGGGAACTGAAAACTACGGAGGCCCAGTGGTGACCGAAAGTGGTCTGATCTTTATTGCGGCGACCGCCGATGAAACGATCCGCGCCTTCGACAAAAAAACCGGCACTGTTCTTTGGGAGGCTCCGCTACCCTTCGGAGGAAACGCCACGCCAAGCGTTTACATGGTCAACGGTCGCCAGTATTTGGTGATCTCAGCCGGAGGAGGAAAGTCGGGACGCCCTTCTGGAGGGAGTTTGGTGGCCTTCGCCCTCCCTGAGGAGGATACGAAACCCTAGCTCACAACAAGCCCCTTCACTCCCTCGTCTTCCGCACGACTACCACAGACGGTTCCCTCCACGTAATTGCTGCAAAGCATTTCTCCCGCGCTTCCAGTTTGCGAAGTCGGCCCTGGCCGCCCATGATCGCGCGCCTCCACCATCCATCTCATCCACCCATGTCCGTCCTCGTCGTTGGTTCCATCGCTCTTGATACCGTCAAAACCCCGCTTCATGAACACGCCGATTTGCTCGGCGGTTCGGCGAGTTACGCAGCTGTCGCGGCCAGTTTCTTTTCGCCCGTTAAACTCGTCGGAGTCGTCGGCACCGACTTCCCAGCGGAACACCTCGCCTTTCTACAAGGACGGAACATCGACCTCACCGGATTGCAACACGCCGAGGGAAAGACATTTCGCTGGTCAGGGGAGTACATGCTGGACATGAACACGCGGGAAACACGTTCTGTGGATCTCAACGTTTTCGAGCATTTTACGCCGACGCTGCCCGCCTCCTTCGCGGCTACGCCTTTCGTTCTCCTCGCGAACATTGCGCCCTCTCTCCAGGGCCATGTGCTCGACCAAATGAGCCGCGCCCAATTCGTCATCGCAGACACGATGGACCTTTGGATCAATATCGCGCGGCCCGATCTCGAGGCGCTCCTCAAACGCGTGGACATGCTCATTCTCAACGATGGAGAAGCCCGCCAGCTCACCGGTGAACACAACCTAATTTCGGCAGGCCACCACATCCGCGCTATGGGTCCGCGTTACGTCGCTCTCAAAAAAGGCGAACACGGTTGCCTCCTCTTTGGGCCGGACGGCGAATTCTTTTCCTGCGCAGCGTTTCCTTTAGAAAACCTCCACGACCCCACCGGAGCGGGAGATACCTTTGCAGGCGGGTTGGCCGGCTATCTCGCTGCCCACACCACGGGCCCCATTACGTTTGCGCAACTCAAACATGCGGTCGTCAACGGCAGCGTTCTGGCAAGCTTTAACGTCGAAGCCTTTAGCCTCGAACGTCTTCGTACACTTCAAAAAGAAGACATCCAGCACCGCTACGAAGCGTTTCGTCTACTCAGCCAATTCGAACTCAGCCGGTGAGCACCGTCCTGCGGGTTCTCAGATACTTGCGCCGTTACCCAGGCTATGCCGCGGGCACGATCGGATGCGCGCTGCTCTCCACGGCGCTAGTCATCGTTTTTCCAAAGGTCACGCAACTCATCATCGATGAGATCCGAGCTGGACGCGGAGAGCGGATCTGGTCGTTGGTCGGATGGGCCGTAGCAGCCTTCATCGCTCGGGACGCGTTGAACGCGCTCCGTATTATCCTCAATAACACCTTCGAACAAAAAGTCATATTTGACCTGCGAAGCGATCTTTACCGTCATATCCAACTACTGCCTCTACGTTGGTTCGACAACCGCGCCACCGGCGACGTCATGACGCGAGTGATGGAAGATGTGAATTCCGTAGAGCGCGTGCTCATCGACGGCGTGGAACAGGGCTCCGTCGCAGTGCTCCAAGTGTTCATCGTCACCGGCATGCTTTTCTCTTATCACGCGGCACTTACGTGTTGGGCGCTCACGCCCGTCCCGCTGCTCGCAGGAGGTGCGCTCGCCTACACCCTCACAGCAAAGCTTCGTTACCGAGGGCAGCGCAAGGCCTCGTCCGCCATGAACTCGCTGCTCCACGACAACTTAGCCGGCATTCGCCAGATCAAAACGTACGTACTTGAAGACGAACAGCTTGCTCGCTTCAATGATGCCAGCCGCCTTCTGCAACGCGCCACCCTCGTGGTCATGCGCGTCTGGGCCGTCTACAACCCCTCCATGTCTTTCCTCGCCTCCCTAGGTGTGACGCTCGTCATCGCCTTTGGCGCACAGGCTGTTTTGCGCGGCGAAATGAGCGTCGGCGATCTCACCGGTTTCCTTTTGCTCACGGGATTTTTGTACGAACCCATCGGCCGCCTCCATCAGCTTAATCAAATCCTCCAAGCGGGGCGCGCCGCAGGAGAACGTGTTTTTGAAATTCTCGATGAGCCCGCCGAACCCGCGGACACCCTTCAAAGTAATCTAATCCTCCCGCTTAAAGGAGAGGTCCGTTTTCAAAACGTCAGCTTTTCATATCGTCCAGAAATACCTGTCCTCGACGATATAACGCTCCATGCTCAGGCGGGGCAGACGCTCGCACTCGTCGGCGAAACCGGAGCTGGAAAATCCACGTTGGTGCAATTGCTCATCCGTTTTTACGAGTTCACCGAAGGCGAAGTCTTGCTCGATGGCCAACCGCTTCGACAACTTCCACGTGCCGCCCTTCGCCAAGCAGTGGGATTGGTGACGCAAGAAAGTTTCCTTTTCAATGGCACGCTGCGAGAGAATCTCCTTCTCGGAAAGAGCTCGGCAAGCGAAGCGGAATTGTTCGCGGCACTCGAGGCAGCGAACGCCGCGGCATTCGTAAACCGCCTGCCAGAGCGGCTCGACACGCTAGTCGGCGAGCGCGGTGTGAAATTAAGCGTCGGAGAAAAACAGCGCGTTGCCATCGCTCGGATGCTGTTGAAGGACCCGCCCATTCTTATTTTGGATGAGGCCACCGCCAGCGTTGACACCGAGACGGAGCGTCAAATCCAACAAGCGCTCGAGCGGCTCATGCAACACCGCACGTGCTTCGTCATCGCCCACCGTCTCTCCACGGTGCGCCACGCCGACCAGATTCTCGTGCTCGAACGCGGCCGCATTGTGGAGCGCGGCGTTCATGCTTCGCTTCTCGAACTCAACGGCATTTACGCCAAACTCTGCCGCAATAGTGATTTGCGATGACGCCGTCCCTCCAACACGTGGACTTTCTCGTGGTCGGTGGAGGCGCCGCCGGTTACTTCGGTGCCATCACCGCCGCACAAGCGCGCCCCGGCTCTCGCATTCTCATCGCTGAACGCGGCAACCAGCCGCTCGCCAAGGTCCGCATTTCCGGGGGAGGCCGCTGCAACGTCACCCACGCTTGCTTCGAAACCCGCCCGCTTTCCTCCCGTTATCCACGGGGCGCCCGCGCACTACTCTCCGCCTTCTCCCGGTTCCAACCCGCCGACACCGTCCACTGGTTTGAGCAGCGTGGCGTGCCCCTCAAAACTGAGTCTGATGGGCGCATGTTCCCAACCACCAACGACTCGGAAACCATCATCGCATGTCTTGAGAGCGAAGCCCGAAACGCTGGTGTTGAGCTTCGCTTACGATGCGGTATCGAGGCGCTTCGTCCTAGTCCTCAGGGTGGCTGGCTCGCGGAAATTGCAGGCTCCAATCCCACAGTCATCCATGCACACCGCGTGCTATTAGCCACCGGCGGTTGGCGCTCTGGACCGCTTGCTACTATCCTTGAAGCACTTGGTCACGAAATACTTCCGCCAGTGCCATCACTCTTCACTTTCCACGTGGATGAGCGCTGGGTCCGTGATCTTGCGGGCCTCGCTGTTCCGCAGGTCGAGGTGAGCGTACTCGGAACAAACTTGCGCGAGACTGGGCCGGTTCTTTTCACGCATTGGGGACTGAGCGGGCCCGCCATTCTACGACTCTCAGCGTGGGGAGCTCGGGAACTGGCGCAGGTAGATTATCAATTTGAAGTACGGTTGAAATGGGTGCCCAGTGAATCTTCAGAAAGCGTCGCTCCACTAATTCAAAGGATGAGGGAAACCCACCCCGGAAAGGCGGTGGAGAACACGCCCATGTTTCAACTCCCAGCGCGCCTCTGGGAACAGCTCGTGCAGCACGCTGGAATTGAGACGGGCGAACGTTGGAATCAGCTGCCCCGTAACAAGGCTCAAGAATTAGGCGCCTTGCTCCTCCATAGCGAATTAGCGGTGACTGGAAAAAGCATGCACAAAGACGAGTTTGTGACGTGCGGTGGGATCAGTTTAAAACAGGTCGATTTTAAGACCATGGAAAGCCGCGTCTGTTCCGGCCTACATTTTGCCGGAGAAGTTCTTGATGTAGACGGCATTACAGGTGGCTTTAACTTTCAAGCCGCGTGGACAACCGGTTGGCTCGCGGGCAACGCCATGGCGCAGCTCGCTCTTCCTGCGTAGTCCCAGTCTTGCCAACGCCGGGTTGCACCGCGACACAGACGCACGTACGATCTGCCCATGCCCAAACCACGCCGCGAAGTCATGGCCGATGCGCAGGCCATTGCCGAGGTCAAAGCCGTGTACGCGGACCTCGCCCAGCGTCCGCTCGAACGCGATTGCCTGCGCCGCACCGAATGTTGCCAATTTAAGCTTACAGGAAAAACTCCCTACCTCACCGCAGGCGAAGCTCTGATCGCTGCCAACGCTCTCCGCGCCACCGGCAAGCACAGGCTTCCAGAAAAAAAGGATGGCTCGTGTCCGATGCTCACGCCCGAGACTGGGCTGTGCATGATTTATGAAGATCGCCCGTTTGGTTGCCGCTCCCATTTTTGCGCAGCCGCCGGCGGACCTTACACCCGTCGCGAGGTGGTCGATTTGGTGCGCCGTCTCGAGGACGTGGATCATGCGATGGGCGGTTGCGGACCCCAAACGCTTCCTGCGGCTATGAAAAGCGCCTTGGAACGCCCCCGCTTTTCCAACGGAGTAAGTGCTACGGCCTCACCACGTTCACGCGGCCGGTGATTCCAGAAATTAACACCGCAGCCAAATCCTTTTCGTTCTGAACCAACTTTCCCTCCACCGTCCGGCCCAGACCAAAAAGTAAATACTGTTCCGGCAAAGGCAGCGCACCGGCTGAACCCGTCTCCAACAAAGCCTCGCCGCGCGGGGTGAAGAGAACCAATTTATCAAACGTCATTTTTCCGGTTCCACCCGCTCCGCCCCATTCCAAAGTAGTGGAACTCGCCGCTGCTGCTGACATGTCCACCGCAGTATCTGGCACCGCACCGGAAACGACGGAAGGTAGCTCCGCTTTTTTAACCAAGCCGACCCCTTCGATTCTCTGGAGAACGGAGGTCGGAATGATGCTTTTTGAATCCGTTGGCACACGGTTCTCTCCCTTGGTGGCTCGAAAAGTCATCACCCACAACTCGTCTTGACCGCTAGTCGTTGGCTTGGACTTCGGCACTGCGGCCACGCCCGTCCAATAATACGAGTTCTGAGTAATGGCATCCATCCGTGCGCTTTCCAAAATTCCGGATAACGCTCCGATAGCCTGTTCCACTTTTTTTCCTTTGAGCACCCCCACAATCGACGGAGCCGCAAATCCCAAAATCATCGCGATAATACCCATCACCACCATGAGTTCCGTTAGCGAGAAGCCACGGCGGTTTCCTGAAAGTGGGGGGAGCGCACGCATAGGGAAATTCTAGGGGAACAGATTGTGGAGGAAACTTCGGGGGATATTTCGGCGGGCGTACACTCCTAGCCTACCCACATCCCACCCAGTCGGAATGATCGCGCATTCACGCCGCTCAGTAAAGCTTCCGCATGTTACTAGGCAGGATGTTCAATTCCGCGCGGTACTTCGCCACAGTGCGGCGGGCTATGGGGATTCCCCTTGCCAAAAGTGTCTCAACTATCTCTTTGTCGCTCAATGGACTGCGGTGATTTTCGTTTTGAACCAATTCCGCAATTTCACCTTTGACGCTGGTATTGGACATTTCACCGCCATCGGAGGTTTGATAGCCGGGCGTGAAAAAATATTTCATGTCAAAAACACCGTGAGGTGTTGCCATGTACTTTCCTGAAATCGCACGACTTACAGTTGTTTCATGCACCCCAACTGCTTCTGCTACCTGTACCATCGTCATGGGCCGCAACGCGCTCGCCCCTGCCGACATAAACTCGCCCTGTCGTTTCACAATCTCCACGGCAATGTTTGAAATGGTCTGCTGCCGCTGATGGATGCTCTTGATTAAAAACTTACCACTACGAATTTTGTCTCGAATGTAATCCTTTACATCACTTGCACTTCCTTCTTGAGACATCAGATCCTTGTACGTATTCGAAATGCGAAGATGCGGGATCTGATCGCCGTTTAATGCCACCACCCAGTCGCCGCTATTGTACTCAACCGTGACATCCGGCAGCACATAGTTGTTTGGATCCGCGGTAAAAATCTGCCCTGGCTTGGGATCCAACGTGGCAATAAAGTTCGCCGCCCGTTGCACCTGTTCGGGAGTGGTGGAAAGACGCCGGGCCATTTCTGGGAAGCGTCTTTTACCAAGATCGTCGAGAAAGCGATCCACAACGCGCCACTCTAGGGAGTTTTCCTTCCCCAGTCGCTTGAGTTGAATGAGCAAGCAATCCCGCAAATCCCTCGCTCCAACACCCACGGGATGAAACATCTGCACTATCTCCAAAACCCTTTCGACGTCCTCTAATTCTACGCCGCTAGTAAGCGCTATTTCTTCAGTAGACGCCTGTAAAAAGCCCGCGTCATCGATGTTGCCAATGAGCAACTCCGCGACTTTGCGGTCGGTGTCCGCGAGATCATTTGTCCCGATTTGCTCCAACAAGTGCTGCTGCAACGTTTCCTCACGAACCAGCGAGTCAAAAAAGAACTGGCGCCGCTCCTCATCCTCCGAAGAGCGCCCCGCGTAACTACTGCTCTGGGCCATGTAATCCCGCCATTCCTCATCCAGCTTCGCCAGACGCTCGAATTCCTCCTGAAACTCATCGTGTTCTCGCTTTCTATCCTCAAGGGAAAGTTCCAGTGACTCCTCTTCTAGGGTGGGATTCGTCTGGATTTCCTGCTGAATCAGGTTACGCAATTCCAACACGGGCGCCTGCAGAATAATCAGGCTTTGTTGGAGTTGCGGCGCAAGAACCTGCGTTTGGGCGAGGCTCTGCGTTTGCGATAAGCTGGGCATGCCAGAACTTTTAGCCGAGAGTCGGGATTTCGCAAGCAAACAGCGGGCCAAGCGTGGATTAAAAATTAGGATTTTATTTGAACATCGAACAGACCTGTGAAGTCTCGGGCACACCCGATACCAAAATCTCCGTAGCGCTAAAGCCAAGAAGCGCCCAGTGCCCAATGACTCCTGGCTCATGCCCCGCCACACTGAAATTCAAGATTCTCCTTGCGCCCTTAGTGAAGAAGGTACATTCTCAACCCTCATCAATCGCGGGGTGGAGCAGCCTGGTAGCTCGTCAGGCTCATAACCTGAAGGTCGTAGGTTCAAATCCTACCCCCGCAACCACTTTAACATAGCGTGTTAAAGTCTTTGAGCAGATGGTCTTTGAGCCCAACCAACTAGCCAAGACCAGACCGAGCCTTATGGTTTAAGCCGGTATAAGCATTGCACCTCCACCGCAAAGCGCGTTCCCTCGCCGCTTTGCAGCTCTTTTAAGAGTGCCCATTACTCTGTTGGCTTACCCCTCCTTGTCTCTTTACACTGCCCCCTTTAACGCACACCCCATGATGACCAGCACCCAGATCCGTCAGTCTTTCCTCGATTTCTTTCGCGAGAAAAAACACACCCTCGTCTCCTCGTCGAGCCTGCTGCCCGATTCACCCAACCTGCTGTTCACCAACGCTGGGATGAATCAATTCGTCCCCATCTTCCTCGGCCGCAAAGCTCCTGATGTCTCACACTGGGCAAACGCCATCCCCGCTCTGGACTCGCGCGCCGCGGACACCCAGAAATGTATCCGCGCCGGCGGTAAACATAACGATCTCGAAGACGTTGGTTTAGACACCTACCACCATACCTTTTTCGAAATGCTGGGAAATTGGTCCTTCGGAGATTATTTCAAAAAAGAGGCCATCGAATGGGCGTGGGAACTCATCGTCGGTCGCTGGAAATTCCCTCCCCAACGCCTCTACGCCACAATCTATCAACCCGATGCGTCTCTAGGCGACCCAGCAAGCCGCGATCAGGAAGCCTGGGACATCTGGGCGGCTCTCTTTCGCAGTGTAGATCTCGATCCCCACGTCCATATTGTTAACGGCAACAAAAAGGACAACTTTTGGATGATGGGCGACACCGGCCCCTGTGGTCCCTGCTCCGAATTGCACGTTGATTTAACCCCTGCTGGCGACACTCGGGGCGCGCTTGTCAACATGGGTTCCAGCGATTGTATTGAAATTTGGAACCTTGTTTTTATTCAATTCAACGCCAACCCAGATGGCACATTTTCTCCGCTCCCCGCGCAACACGTAGACACCGGAATGGGCTTTGAGCGTGTATGTTCCATCATCCAAGGGACTCGCGACTTCTCTGACTTCGCAAACGCCTCTATTTCAAATTACGATACGGATGTATTTCGCCCCATTTTTGATGAATTGGAAAAACTCTGCGGCAAAAAATACGAGAGCACCTTGCCTAAGAAAAATGCGGCGGGCCAATTCGCCGCCAGTACGCCTCAGGAACATTTAGACGTCGCTTTCCGAGTCATCGCCGACCATATCCGCACACTTTCCTTCGCGATCGCCGACAATATCCAACCCGGCAATACCGACCGTCATTACGTGCTCCGCCGTATTTTGCGCAGAGCGATCCGCTACGGGCGCATTTTGGGATTCCGCGAGCCCTTCTTCTATAAACTCGTCGCGGTTCTCTCCCGAACCATGGGCGACGTGTTTCCGGAACTACGTACTCGCCAAGCTTTTGTCGAACAAGTTCTCAAACGGGAAGAGGAGGCGTTCAACCGTACGCTAGACCGCGGGATCTCCTTGTTTTCAGATGAACTCACCCGTTTAAGCACACTGGGTTCCCAAGAAGTTTCCGGAGAATTCGCGTTCCAACTCTATGACACCTCTGGCTTCCCTCTCGATTTGACGGAATTAATGGCTCGTGAGCGCGGCTTCACGGTCGATCATTCGGGCTTTGAGCTCCTCATGGACCAACAGCGCGCACGGGCACGGGCTGCGCAAAAAAAAGAAATCATTGAGTTGTCACAGATTGAAACCGTTCAACCCACGCATTTTGTGGGGTATGATACTCTACAAACTCAGGCCAAGGTATTGGAAGTCGTTTCGGTTTCAAATAAGACCGCCGTTATTTTGGATACCACCGCCTCCTACGCTGAACTGGGCGGACAAGTTGGTGATTTCGGCCTCATAGAAGCCGGCGCAGAGGTTTGGACCATTCACCAGACTGCAAAAAACGGCGGCGTTTGGTTACATTTTATCAGTGATGACTCCGCTCCATCAGTCGGTCAGGAAGTTCAAGTGACTGTGGATCAGACCCGGCGGCGGTCTGTAGAGCGCCATCACTCAGCCACGCATCTACTGCATTGGGCATTGCATGAAGTCGTGTCCAAAGACGCGTCTCAAAAGGGCTCCTTTGTCGGCCCTGACAAACTAACCTTCGATTTTTCCAGTGCGGCTCTTTCTCCGGAACAAGTTTCGCAGATTGAGACATTGGTGAATGAAAAAATTCTAGAAAACGCAGGCGTATTCAGTTCGGAAGTTCCCTACGCAGAGGTAAAAAAGCATCCGGATATTCTCCAGTTTTTTGGCGATAAATACGGCGATCTCGTACGCGTTGTGCAAATCGGCGGCGACGTTACGGCTTTCAACGGTTATTCGATGGAGCTATGCGGCGGAACACACACGCGCGCCACCGGTGAAATCGGACTCTTTCGCATCGTGTCTGAAGGTGCAGTCGCAGCGGGAATACGCCGGATCGAGGCCATCGCAGGCCGTGCAGCGTATCAACACACTGTGTCGGAGGCGCATCGCTTAGAAAACTTAGCTCTTAAGTTGGGTACGCCGCTTGTGGATTTGGAACGCAAAGCTGAGGCGATGCTCTCACAAACGCGAGAGCTGGAGAAGCGGCTGAAGGCAGCTCAACAACGTCAAGCGGCTCTTAAGGCGCAGGAATTGTTAGCTCTTCAAGAGACACTTGGAGGCACTCCATTTTTGGCTGCTAGTTTAGCAGACGTTTCCGGTGATGACTTGCAAGCGATTGCAGACGCTTTGAAAACTCATTTTTCCGGTGTCGTTTTTCTTATTGGCTCACAAGAAGGTAATGTTTCATTGGCTTCGACTGTTTCTCCACCATTTATCAACAAGTTTGCTGCGGGTAAATTAGTGCAACTGGCAGCACCTCTCGTGGAAGGTAAAGGAGGAGGGCGGCCTGATGCTGCGAGAGGAGCGGGAAAACATATTCAAGGGATTCCAGCCGCCATTGCCGCGATACGTGCAGCCATTGGCGGCTAGCTTGAACTAAGCATTCAAATGAACCCTCTCGAACAGCGAATTGAGTATAAGTTTCGTAATCCTTTGCTACTGGCAGAGGCGTTGACGCATCCGAGTCTTGGCTATGAAACGCAACGTCATCATTTTGATAACCAACGCTTAGAGTTTCTTGGGGACGCCGTTCTTCAACTTATTTTTACTGAGTTTCTTTTCGATACGTATCCAGGTCTTCCAGAAGGTGATCTCACTAAACTTCGCGCAAGGTTGGTTTCTCGCGAAGGTTTGAAAATCAACGCAGAAGCACTGGATCTTGGGAAATATTTGATGCTTGGCCGCGGGGAAGAAGCGACTGGCGGAAGAACACGTGCTTCATCCTTAGCGGATGCTTACGAAGCTCTGATTGGTGCGCTATACTTAGATTCAGATTATGTAACGGTACGGCGTATTGTTCTGACAGATTCCCGTGAACGCTTAGAGAATTTATCGCTCGAGGACATGAGTGCGAATCCTAAGGGACGCCTTCAAGAAATTCTCCAAGCGATTACTCCCATCAGTCCTGTTTATGAAATCGTAGAGCAATCAGGGCCTGAACACATGAAAGAGTTTGTTTCTCGAATCATTTGGAACGGTCGAGAATTGGCCCGAGGGCAAGGGCGAAGCAAAAAAGACGCTGAAGTTCATGCTGCTCGTGCTGCCATTGACACAGCGGCTTGGGTCTCCGAACTTCCCACTCCTCCAAGCGCTCAAATACGGTGACAGTAACTTTGTCGAAAACTACCCAATAACTGCCCATAACCTCTAACAACTCCACTTGTTCTCATTTTCAGAGTTGTTATGCGATGTTTTTCACAAGCTTTACGCTCTTTCTTTTCTCACCTAAATTGCTCACCTTCAGGGACGATCGCTCTTCTTCCTCTACTTATTAACACACTGAAGAAGAAGAAGAATGACTTTAAATTTTCATCTCTTCTTCAGAAGCTGTGAACAGTTCCCCAACTTCTTCTTTGCTCCTGCCGCTTTCAAGTTTCACTAAAGTTTCGATGTCACTTCCACCTTCTGTCATCTACCTAGATAACAACGCAACGACTCAGACTGATCCCGCCGTTGTAGAGGCTATGCTGCCTTACTTGACCTTCCGGTATGGAAATCCTTCCAGTCCCTACGCTCTGGGCAAAGAAAGCGCACGAGCCATCCAAGTCGCTCGTGAACAAGTCGCAGCGTTGTTAAAATGCGAAGCAGGGGAAATTATTTTCACTAGCAGCGGAACCGAATCCACAAACGCGGCGATTATGTCTGCGATTGCAGCGGATCCGGATCGAAAGCATGTGGTAACCACGCGAGTGGAACATTCTGCGACACTGAAAACGTGTGAAATGCTCGCTAAACGTGGCTATGAAATCACTTGGCTCGGTGTGAACAGTCAGGGACAAGTAAATCCTGAGGACGTTGAAAAAGCGCTTCGTTCAGATACGGCGTTGTTGAGTGTAATGTGGGCTAATAACGAAACTGGAACGTTATTTCCGATTAAGGACCTTATAGAAATAGCGCGACAAAAAGGCGTTTATTTTCATACAGATGCCGTTCAAGCGATAGGAAAAATTCCGATTGCATTAGATACGCTTGGAATTCAATTTTTATCTCTATCAGGCCATAAATTACATTGTCCAAAGGGTGTGGGCGCTTTGTATGTTAATAAAAAGACGCGGTTCATTCCGTTTATGACTGGAGGAAGTCAGGAAAATAACAGAAGGGGTGGGACAGAAAATGTGGCATTGATTGTAGCTTTAGGAAAAGCCTGTGAATTAGCGCGGGAAAGAATGGAAATAGAGGATGAAAAAATATTGCACATTCGAAACACATTTGAATCTAGTCTGTTATCCTCGGTTTTTGACATCAAAATCAATGGAGATTTACAGAATAGGCTCCCAAATACGACAAATGTTACCTTTCCAGGTATAGATTCTGAAGCCTTGCTGATGCTTTTGGATGAAAAGCAAATTTGTTGTTCTGCTGGTTCTGCTTGCACGTCAGGGTCTCATGCAGCGTCACACGTGTTGAAGGCGATGGGCATTTCAGATGCTCAAGCACGGGCGAGTCTTCGGTTTTCATTTTCTCATTTAAATACCGAAACTGAAATACAACACGTTGTTGAACAAATCACAGTACTTGTGAAAAAGATTCGGAAGCATACGGTATAACTTAAGAATTTGATGCGTTGGATTTTCCCAAAGCCGGTTAGTGGCGACTTAACGAGCACACTTGAAAAAGCGCTGGAAATTCACCCAAGTATTGCGGTGTTATTAGTGCGACTTGGAGTGGATACCGTAGAGAAAGCAGTTTCACTGTTACATCCTAAGCTAAGCAGTTTGGCTGATCCATTTTTACTGCCAGACATGGATCGCGCTGTTTCCCGGATTTTAAAAGCGATAGATTCAGGGGAACAAATTTTACTCTATGGAGATTATGATGTCGATGGAGTGACGTCCGTTACACTTTTACACAGAGTGTTAGTAGAGTTTGGAGGAAAGGTGAGAAGTTTCCTCCCAAACCGGTTACGGAATGGATACGGCCTTTCAAAAAAAGGCCTGGAAGAAAGTTTTGAAGCAGGCAAACCAGATCTACTGATTACTTTAGATTGCGGGACTTCTTCAAAACAGGAGATTGCGGATGTTTATGCAATGGGGATCGACGTGATAGTTATTGATCACCATGAATGTGCAAAAGAGTTGCCTGAGTGCGTTGCGATAGTGAATCCAAAACGAGGGGTTAATTTTGAATATTTATGTACTGTCGGGCTCGCGTTTAAAGTAGCGCATGCATTAGCAAAAACTCGGCGTGAAGTTCCTGTAGCATTAAAAGATTATTTGGACTTAGTGGCCCTCGGAACAATTGCTGATGTCGTGCCATTAATTGCTGAAAATCGTTTATTTGTGATAAAGGGCCTAGAACAGGCAGCGTCTTCTAAATGGGCAGGTTTAAGAGCTTTAAGTCGAGTTGCAGGACTGTCTCAGACACTTAGGGGGCCGGATATTAGTTTTAAAATCGCGCCGCGTATCAATGCGGCGGGCCGGCTGGAGTCTGCTGGAATCGCCTTGGAACTCATGTTGTCGTCAGACGAAACAACCGTTCAAAAGTTGGTAGAACAATTAGAACAGTTAAATACACGGCGGCGTGAACTCGCAGACTTAGTATTTCAACAAGCGGAAGCAGCAGTGGCCGCTCAGTACAATGCTCAAGAACACAAAGCAATTGTGGTCGGAGGTAAAGACTGGCACCCTGGCCTTATCGGAATTGTAGCGGCAAAGATGGTACAAAAGTATCATTGTCCAGTCATCGTGATTGGATTTGATGCGGACGGTATCGGTAAAGGAAGTGCGAGAGGCGTCGAGGGCTTTTCCCTCGTGGACGCGTTGCGTCATTGTGACTCCTACCTGCTCAAACACGGAGGCCACCATTTAGCGGCTGGGGTCAGTTTAGAGGAAAGTAAGATGGCGGACTTTCAAAAAGCATTCGGCGAATACGCAATTAAGGCCTTCAGTCAAATATCGTCCGAACGAGAAGTCGCGCCTGATATTCATTTGGAGCTGCGTGACGTCACCATGCACTTAGTAGAGGGCTACGAAGCCGTTGGACCTTTCGGGACAAATCATCCGGAGCCCCTTTTCCTGCTGACAAAAGTGCAAGCCGCAACCCCTCCGACGATCATAAAGGAAAAGCACCGAAGCTTCACTTTCCGGCAAAATGGGACGACGGCCCGCGCCATATGGTTTAACTCCGCTGACGAACCGCTGCCCGAGCCGCCTTGGGACGTGGCTTTTACACTAGGTCGCAACGACTTTAGAGGGACATCCTCCCCCTCAATTTACGTTCAACACCTCCGTTCTGCCGCTGAGGCGTCTAAATAAGATGGCTGAAAGTTGTCAAACAAGGGCGTCCTGACCATCTGTAGCGCCGAGCAAATCGATGATTAAGTTTCGATAAGCTTCACCCGTTGGATCTTCTATCGGAGACATCGCCACCGGCTTCATGAAGCGAATGTGCACGGTTGAGAATGGCTTTGGGATCCGAAATTTGTCCCAACTACGAGTGGCCCAATAAGACTCATAATCCACTTGAATGGTCATGATGGGCAGCCCGGTTTTAGCCGCTAGATATAACAGACCAGGATTAAGCTGATAAACCGGCCCGCGTGGCCCATCCGGAGTGATCGCGACGTCTGAACCTTCTTTAATGGCCGCTTCCAACCGCCGGATCGCCGCGACGCCTTTGCGTGAACTAGAACCCAGAACGGAGCACATCCCGAAGTCTCCCACAAAGTCCGCTAATAACCGCCCATCTCGGCTTGGGCTGGTCAGTACCGTGACCTTCCTGTGGCGGCGACAGATCCACTCAAAACACAGCGGCAAAATGAGAATACGATTATGCCAGATACCCACTAGCACCGGATGGGTGAAAGCGGATTTGAGGTAGCCGGCTTCATCCGAAACCTTCCAGCGTAAAGTTCCCCCTAATAGTTTTAATACTATACTGCCTAAAACAGTAATGCAGCGATTGAGCACGGCCCGAGTCATTGTTCCGAAGTTTCTTTCCAACGGAACATGCCAGGAGAGGGCAAATTAAGCTGATCCAGTATACGGTCGACGACCGTGTCCGCTAGCGCTTCGACCGTGGCCGCGCCTCCGTAAAAAGAGGGGCTAGCCGGTAAAACAATTGCTCCCGCCTCCATGACGCTGACCACATTGCGCGCGTGAATAAGATTCCACGGCATTTCGCGCGGTACAAGAAGCAGCTTGCGGCGCTCCTTTAAGAAAACGTCTGCTGCGCGCAAAATCGTCGAATCGCTAACTCCGGCTGCGATGCGCCCCAGTGTGCCCATCGAGCAGGGGACAACGACCATGGCGTCGAAGCGTGCGGAACCGCTTACGAAGGGGACGTTCATGGTCTTGTCGTTGTGCTGATGAACGTTAGGATGCACCTCCAATTGCCCCAACTCCTCATGGACGACTTGTTTGGCGTAGGTGCTAAAGACCAAATGAACCTCATGTTCCGAGGCGTCCACGCGTTGAAGGAGGCGCTGGAGATAAATGGCACCGCTGGCGCCTGTGGCTGCAAAGACAAGTTTCATGCGACGAAACAGAGCAAGGCAGCCTAGAGCCACCCTGCGGTGTGCAGGCGATGCGTGAGCTCGCCCTGTCTGGAAAGTAAGGGAGCGTATACCTCGCCATGAGCGTCTTTGGGAAGACAGCGCGTGGAAAAGTCTAGTAGCACCACCCGTGAGCACAGATCGCGGAACGTCACTGGCTTGCCGTGGGCGGAGTGCCAGGCGTAGGCGGCTTGAATGGCGGCTCCCAAGGCGGCTCCTTCGGCGCTCCTGAGACAAACCGTTGGCACACCGAAGACGTCTGCGCAAATCTGGCGCCACACCTTGCTCTTGCTTCCCCCCCCAGTGAGGCGGATTTCCGTTGGTCGAATTCCCAACGCGCGAAAGCGGTTCAAACCGTACGCAAGCCCGAGCGTGACGCCCTCCATAACGGACCTCGTCATATACGCTGGGGCCATTGTAGTCGTAGTGAGCCCGTGGAACATCGCCGTGCTCGACGGCAGGTTCGGGGTGCGTTCGCCGTTGAGATAGGGCAGGAAAAGCAGACCACCAGCGCCAGCAGGACATGAGAGGATTTGCTTTTCCATCTCGTCGTGGCTCCAACCGAAAAGGTTGCGCGCTTGCTCCGTCGCCGAGGTCACGTTCATCGAGCAGGACAAGGGCATCCATTTATCTGTGGAATCGCAAAACGCGGCAATTTCTCCCTCGGGATCCACTGCTGGCTCTGCGGAATTCGCGAACACCGTGCCCGAAGTGCCGAGACTGACGGTCACGATTCCCGGTTGCACGTTACCCGTGCCGATGGCACCCATCATATTGTCGCCACCACCGGCGGAGATAATAGGACTACGTTCTAATCCCCACTTCGTGCGCAAGTTGTCGCGAAGTAAGCCGATGGCGCGGCGAGAAGAAGCCACGGCGGGTAGGGCGCTCGCTAGGTCCGCATCAATGAATTCAATCAGTGGCTCGCACCAGGTTCGGGTGCGGATGTCGAGCAGGCCGGTGCCAGAGGCGTCTCCAAACTCCATAGTCCGCTCGCCGGAAAGGTGGAAGTTAAGGTAATCGTGGGGAAGGAGAACCGTTTCAAGGGCGCGAAAGTGATGTGGTTCGTTCTGTTTGAGCCAAAGGATTTTAGGGGCGGTGTAGCCCGGTAACATCGCGTTGCCAGCGAGCTTGATGAGTTCGTCGGGTCCGCCAAACTCGGCATCAAACTCGCGGCACTGCTGGGTAGTGGAGGTGTCGCACCACAGTTTGGCCGGGCGAATGACACGGCCCTGAGCGTCCAAGGGTACGAACCCATGCTGCTGCCCACTCACGCCTATGGCCGCGACTTCCTGTTTGCGCGTGCCCAAATCCTGAAGCACTTGAGCGACGGTGTAATCCAAGGCATCCACCCACTCTTGGGGATCCTGTTCCATGTGGCCCTGCGGCAAACCTTCTATCATCCCGTAACTCTTCTGAGCCGATGCCACCACGAGTCCTGTGGTTAAATCCACAGCAATGGCTTTTGTGGACTGCGTACCGCTGTCGATGCCTAGCGCGATCATAAGTGTTATTAACTCAAACTGCCGGAAAATGCGCCGAATCTAATCACAAAGGCTGATCAGATTACAAAGGGAATGAACAGGGGTGCTTCTGCGCCGCGCCTTCCAAACGCTATCTTTGACACGGCTCATCCGGTACGTACGATGAAAAATATGATCACTCGTCTGCTCCACACCCGCTACCGTGTTGAAGATCTTGCGCGCACGGTTGATTTTTATACCAAGGTGCTCGGTTTGGAGGAGGTCTCGCGCCACCGCTCTCCTCGTGGATCGGAACTGGTCTTTTTGAAGGCACCCCAGAGCGAAGAGCTCATTGAGATCTGTCATTTTCCAGCGTCTGGAAAAGTTATCGTGGGGCCGGACTTAACACATTTGGCGTTTGAAGTTGCCGATCTAAATCAGTTTGCTGCGCACTGTGCCGCAATGGGTTATCCCTTGTCAGATGGTCCCACAAAGACATCTTCCGGAAGTCTTATCGCCTTCGTGGACGCTCCCGAGGGCTATGAGATAGAGCTAATTCAACGGACTGTTTCATAACTCGGCTTGCGGAAATCGGCCTCCTCGGGTGTTCTGCCTGCCATGCGGAAGACCAAAATTATTGCCACCCTCGGTCCTGCCACAGAGTCCGAAGAGGTCCTAAGAGAGTTAATTCACGCTGGGACAAACGTTTTCCGGTTGAACATGAGCCATGCACCCCACGACTGGGTCCGCATGATTGTCCCCCGTATTCGGGCGCTCGCCGCTGGAGCCAAACAGGTTATCGGCATCCTCATGGACACGCAAGGCCCCGCCATTCGCACGGGTGACTTGCCCGTAAAGCTCGACCTTAAGCCTCGCGATATTTTTGAGTTCACCGTTCGTGGTGCCAAAAACGAGGAAGCGTATTCCGTGGATGTGAATTACGACGGGTTGATCGACGACATTTCCGTGGGCGATACGGTGTTAGTGGACAACGGCGTCATCCACATGAAGGTGCTGTCGAAGTCAGGGCATCATATTAAATGCGAGGTTCTTACTGAGGGCGTCATGGGCTCGAGACGACATATTAATTTGCCAGGGGTTAAAGTGAACTTGCCTCCCTTGACCGACAAAGACTTGGCCGATGTGGCACTGGGTTGTGAGTTGGGGGTGGATTTCGTCGCACTCTCTTTTTGCAGGGAAGGCAGTGATGTGGAGCAACTTCGCGATGTCCTCAACAGCCATGGCAGTAGTGCGCGGATCGTGGCCAAGATCGAAGACCAGATGGCCGTGAAAAATTTGGACGAAATCATTCGCGTCGCAAACGTGATTATGGTGGCTCGGGGTGACTTGGGAATTGAATGTCCGATGGAAGATCTTCCCATTATCCAGCGTCGTATTGTGAAGCGTTGCATACGGATGGGACGTCCTGTGATTGTCGCAACGCACATGCTCGAGTCCATGATCGGCAATCCCATTCCAACGCGTGCCGAAGTCACGGACGTGGCCAATGCCGTCTTCGAGCAGGCAGACGCCATCATGCTTTCCGGCGAGACTACCGTGGGGAAATACCCAGTGAAGTGCGTGGAGGTATTGGATCGTGTCGCACGTCGTATCGAGCGCAGCGGCGGCGCTGGGTTTGCAGAGCAGGCGTTGCTTTCGGACGACCGGCAAAAGACGGTTCATGCCGCCGTAGTATTAGCCAACTCGCTGCCGGGCTCGCGGTTGCTCGTCTTCACCCGCCGTGGAGTCATCGCAGATTTTGTCGCCAACCAGCGCCCCTTTCATGCGCCTATTTTCGCCTTTGCTCCCACCGAAGCGGTCGCGGCGCGTCTCACGCTCAATCGGGGGACTGTTCCGTTTTATCTCCCTTTCGAAGCGCCCTCAGACCACTCCATTCCCGCCGCCGAAGCCATGTTGCTGGCCAAGGGCTTTGTGCAAGTGGGAGACCGTCTGGTTATCGTGACCGATGCGCCCGGGAAGGCGGCACAGTTTGACGCAGTTCAGTTGCGCGTGGTGAATGGATAATCTCGGTTCGGCTGTAATCTGGGACGTTACTTTCTTAAGGCGTCTTCTTTACGGATGCGTTAGGATTGGGCTTCGAGGTTAGCATGAAAAAAGTGTTATTGTTGCTGGGGATAATGCTGGCGTTTGGTGCTTTAAAGGCGCCGGCGGAGCACGCTCTTTTGCTTCGTCAACGCGCACTTGGCTTTCAGATGGCGCGCCTGAATTTGAACGTGCGTGCTCAATTGGGACAGACCGGATTTGTGGCGGCGCTGAGTGGTTTTCGGGCGCTGATGGCGGATATTTTGTGGATTCGCGCTGGGGTGGCTTTTGATCAGATGGCATGGCCGCGGATGCAATTGCTTTTGCATTCGGCAACTCAGCTACAGCCGAAAGCGGAATTATTCTGGGAGATGGCGCATTTCCATATGGCCTACGACGCCGCGACCGCTGTGCGCTCCGATGAAAAGCGGGAGCCTCTGGCAGCGCTGCGCCGGAAGGCAGAGGTGGAATACATGCGCATAGGGGAGGTTTTTTTGAAAGATGGCCTCACCTTTAATCCAGAAAGCTCTCGGCTTTGGGAGCGACTGGGAACCTTGTATGGCAACAGGCTTCACGATCACTCGGCTGCCGCGGAGGCATTTTTAAAGGCCTCACAGAAACCCAATGCCATGACGTATTTGCGCCGGTTTGTGGGGTATGAACTCGCACAAATTCCGGGGCGCGAGCGCGAAGCTTATGAGGTATTGCGCAAGCTGTATCTCGAGGGTGATGCGCAGCGTCTTCCAAACCTCCTGCGTTACGTCTCGCAACTTGAGCAAAAATTGGCTGTTCCCACAGCAGAGCGGGTTTACATTCCCAGAACCGCTGACGAGCCTGCTCAACCGCAATTCAACCGTTAGCGCACCCTGTAGAACTTCCCCCGACAACGCCCCTTTCACCTAGCCCCCGTTCACCCCGCTCATCAGAGCCCTACACAAGGCAACAATAAGGCAACACCCCATCCTTTCATGCGTTACGCAATATTTGGCGATATTCATGCGAATCTCGAAGCTTTTCAGACGGTCTTGGAGGATGCTCGTACCCAAGGGGCCACGGACTTTGTCTGTTTAGGCGACATGGTCGGCTACAACGCTGATCCCATCGCCTGTCTCGAACTGGTACGCGATTTGCAGTGCCCAGTAGTCAAAGGCAATCACGACGAACAAGCCTCAGAAAATACTGAGCTCACCTACTTTAACCCTCTAGCTGCAAGAGCCATTCAGTGGACGCGTGACCAGCTTTCGCCCGCTCATAAAGATTGGCTCCGCGCCTTAAAGTTTAGTCGTCTGGTGAGGAATTTCACCATCGTGCACGCCACACTAGACTCCCCTTCAAGCTGGGGGTATATCATCTCGGATTTGGATGCCTCTGCTAGCTTCAGCTACCAACATACTCAGGTGTGCTTCTATGGTCATACTCACGTCCCGCGTGCTTTCGTGCGCGATGCGCGTGTTACCGAGGTGCCCCCCGATACGCTGATTATTGAACCGGGAAAAAAATATTTCATCAATGCAGGCTCCGTCGGCCAGCCGCGTGATGAAGATTGGCGTGCCTCCTACGTACTATATTCCCCCGCTCAACAAACGGTGGAGTGGCGCCGCCTAGAGTACGATATCTCTACAGCACAGGCTAAGATTATTGCCGCCGGTCTTCCAGAGCGTCTCGCCACCCGTCTCTCTGAAGGTCGGTGACCCTCTGGTGAACGCGTCGGACTTCCATATCCCTAACCGGTTTCCGATGCGGGCCGCCCCGGAGTCTGTCCTGATCCTCAAGCCCAGCTCGCTCGGAGACGTTCTTCATACGCTACCCGCCGTTGCCGCGCTCAAACAGCATTGGCCCAGTACTCGGATCCGGTGGTTGGTGAATCCGGAATGGGCGCCGATGCTCGAAGGAAATCCGGTGGTGGACGAGGTGTTACTCTTTCCTAGGCACCAATTTCGAGGACTTTTTGGTCCGGTACGTTTGCTTCGTTGGGCCCGGCGGTTTGCTCCCGGTGGCGCAGCTCCGCTGGTCTTGGATTTCCAGGGACTTCTTCGCTCTGCGCTGATTGGTCGACTGTGTCGGACTGCCCATTTTTATGGACTTTCGGACGCCAGGGAGGGCGCCGGATTTTTTTACGATGCCGCCGCCTCGGTGGTCGGTAAGCGGCACGCGGTCGAACGTTATTTAGCGTTAGTCCAGATGGTGGGTGCGCCCGTGGACAGCCCGCTACGTTGGCCTCTACCGAAGACCAAGTTGCCCGTCGGTTTTGATTGCACGTTGCCGTTTGTGGCGCTCCATCCGTTTTCACGCGGGCGGGGAAAGTCTCTGTCTGTCGCAGAGGTGCAGCAGATTTGTGAGGTGCTTGCCCCGAGGCGTGTGGTGGTAGTGGGTCGCTCGGAATTGGCGCTTCCAGTGATGGGTAATGTGGATAACTGGCTGAATCGAACCTCGCTTTCGGAATTGTTGGCGCTTTTGGGATCCGCACAGTGGTGCGTGAGTGTTGATAGCGGCCCGATGCATATGGCCGCCGCGTTGTCGGCCCGAGTGCTGGCCTTGCATACGTGGAGTGATCCGCAAAAAGTGGGCCCTTTTCCTAACGAGGCGTGGGTGTGGAAAAGGGGAGCGCTTTATCAACGCGGTTTCCCAGAAACAACCGTTTCGAGTGCCACTTTGCTCGAAGCAGTGGCATTTTGCGCCGCTTTATTTTCGCTCCAGTAACGGCGCGCCCCGAGTTAGAGGAAGAAGAATGCTACTTGCGCACTATACCATGCAGCCGCAAATCTCGCCCTATCCGCCGGTATTCGGTATTCATTAGTTCCACTTTCCCATACCCTCTTCCTCCCACCGCCACCTGACCCCCTCCGCACAGTAGCGGTGCCATGTAAAAACAAACTTCGTCCACAAGGTTCGCTTCGAATAAAGCGCCTAGTATCTCTCCCCCTCCCTCTGCCAAAACGGACGTCACTTGGTATGTGTTTCCAATTTCACGGAGAACCTCCGTTAAAGGTTTGTTGATGTAAACTAATGTACGCGCTTTGTGGCTATCGGTGAACAGCTTAGCGCCCAAGGGTAACGGGCCGCCTCCACGGCTCAACACCACTCGCCACGGTTGCGCTTTGTGCTCAGGCATAGTCACCTCCCGGACGGTTAACGAGGGATCGTCGGCGCGCAAGGTTCCCGCCCCAATAAGCACCGCATCCGTAACAGCCCGCAAGCGGTGGGCATCCTCGCGTGCGGCGCGCCCCGTTAACCATTGCCCCTCTCCAGGTGGACGTGTGATCCTTCCATCCAGCGAAAGCCCGGCTTTGGCTACCACCCACGGAATGCCCGTGGTGATCCATTTGAAAAATGCTCGGTTCAGGTGCGCGCAAGCTTCTTGGAGAACCCCCGTCACCACTTCCACCCCACCCGCGCGAAGCTTTTCAAGTCCAATTCCAGCGTGCGCAGGATGGGGATCCACCACGCCCACCACCACCCGTCGGATGCCAGCGGCAAGAATCGCTTCGGTGCACGGAGGCGTCCGCCCGTGTGTGCAACAGGGTTCGAGGGTCACGTAAAGCGTCGCGCCCTTTGCTAGGGTAGGGTCTGGCAAAGCATTTAGCGCCTCAATCTCGGCATGCGGTCCCCCAGCTTTACGGTGCCATCCCCGGGCAATGATTCGTCCCTGGCGCACAATCACGCAGCCTACAGAGGGGTTCGGACTAGTGCATCCGTAGCCCTTAAGTGCTTCTCGCAGAGCCGCCCGCATGAATCGAATGTCCTGCATATTCACAGAGTATCGGTGGAGGGCGGCGGGGATCGAAAAAGTATTTTCATTTTATGCAGACTTTTTTCCCGTTTGTTCCGTAGCCAACAGTGAGGGTTGTTTGGCAGATCCCGCGTAGGGTGGCGCAAGGTGGCGCTTGGAGCCGCTGAAAGCGGTGAAAGTGCTGAAGCGATCAAGCCGCAGCTAGCCTGACGGAACTTAAACACGCAGCACCGTGGTTCTGGAGTCCACAAAGCCTCTGGAGCGGTATCCATCGGCCACACCTGCTCAGTAGCCCCGTCGGTTCGATGCCTCCTTTGAGCCAAAGTTCCTCAAAAAAGAGAACAAAGAACCCCTCGCCTCAAACCCCCAGCAGCCTCCGCCGGAACCCCTTACTACCCACACTATCTTCGTCTGTAGCCAACCACAAAATCCAAAACTAAAGAAACTGAACTTATGACCACTACAACCACACTCAAATCTGCCCAACAACCCACCACGTTCTGGCCCACGTCCACCTCGGGAGTCGGTGCTACTTCTCTCTCTAACCTGTCTCAAATGTCTCCCCTAGAGAAATTAGCCTCCCTGCGCCAGGATATGGACCGTCTCTGGGAGCTGACGTTTTCCGGCCGTGCCGGAGCCACCTTTGGGAACTTGGGGCAGACGGCGCAAAATATTCAGTGGTGCCCCGCAGTGGATCTCTACGATGAGAGTGAACGCCTCGTCGTAAAGGTCGAATTGCCTGGCATGACCCGCGAGCAGATTCAAATTAACTATCAGGACGGAGTTCTGAGCATCTCTGGGGAACGTAAATCTGATTACGAACACGGCAAGGAACCCGATGCATACCGCTCGGAACGGGCCGTGGGTAAGTTTGCGCGGGATCTGGCGCTTCCGGTGCCGATCGAAGCTGAGCAAATCAACGCTACTTATAAAGATGGAGTTCTCGCCGTGCTTTTACCCAAAAGCGAGGATGCAAAGCCGCATAAGGTCGAAGTGAAAATCGCGTAGCCAAAGAAATTGCGCTCCGGAAGATGCAAAGCCCCAGCTCTGCATCGATAGGTCTCCTCTAGAGGTCTAGGGGGCACAATTTAATCAAGGTACGCTCAAGGTTTGCGAGTTAGCGGAGCTGGGGCTCCGCCCTCTTGCAGCATCGCCCAAAAGAGGAGTGAGCGAGAGGAACCGTAAAACACGTTACGAATGAGTTCTGGAACCGAGACTCCACAGTCTCAGGGGGATACTTTTTGAAGTCCTTGCGTCTTTTTAGTGCAGGCGCAGTTTCAAAAACCAGTGTTTGAAAAAGTCCCGCAAGGGGGTGCGCCGGCAGTAGAACTACATTTGAAAAACCGAAGATTGAAAATGGGGTGCCAACGCTAAAAGACTTCTAAAAACAGCCACCTTTAAACACGAGGTCGCTAAGCAAGGGTGAAAGAACTGCAGGGCAGGCTTGGGCACCTGTGGAACGCGCTTGTTGGGCGTGCGAGCGGCGCATCAGCGCAACCCCATAGCCTGCCGCATACGGCTCATGGTGGGCAGTGCCACTGCCCGTGCGCGGTCGGCTCCATTTTCGAGGATTGCATCTAGGGCGGCTGGGTCCGAAGCGAGCTCCGCCCGGCGGGCACGCAGCGGGGCGAAGCGTGACCAAAGGGCGTCAAAGAGGCGCTTTTTGAAGTCGCCGTAGCCCACGCCGCCAGAGCGGAATTGGTCTTCCATAAGGGCCACGGCTGCGGGTTCGGCGCAGAGCTTGTAGAGGGCTAGGATGGAGGAGGAAGAGGGATCTTTGGGAGCTTCAACGGGCGAAGAATCCGTGACTATGCTCATGACTTTCTTGCGGAGCACTTTTTCTTCTTCGAACAGGCCCAGAGTGTTGTTGTAACTTTTGCTCATCTTCTGTCCGTCGAGGCCAATGACGGTGGCGACCTCTGCTACGATGCTTGCTTCGGGAACAGTAAAAATCGGGCCAAATGTGCGATTCGCTTTCTCCGCGAGGTCCCGAGTGACTTCCACGTGCTGCTTTTGGTCGCGTCCGACGGGAACAATGTTGCTGTTATATAGGAGAATATCCGCCGCCATTAAAACTGGGTACGCAAACAGGCCGTGCGAGGGAACCTTACCTTTGTTGAGGTGGTCCTTGTAGGCGTGGCAGTTTTCAAGCATCGGCATGGGGGTGAGACACGTCAAAAGCCAGGCGAGTTCCGTGACTTCGGGCACGTCGCTTTGGCGAAAGAGTACGGCCTTGCTTGGATCCAAGCCGCAGGCCAGAAAATCGAGGGCTACACTGCGAGAATATTCTCTCAGGAGCGCGGGGTCGTGCACGGTGGTGAGGGCGTGATAGTCGGCTATGAAGTAGAAGGCTTCACCCTTGTCTTGCCATTCGATGCCGGGGCGCATCATGCCAAAGTAGTTGCCGAGGTGTGGCCTCCCAGTGGGTTTGATGCCGGAGAGAATACGTGAAACTACCATAAAAGCCTAGCGTTGAATGAATTGTGTCCTTCGCCGCCCTTAGCGTGAGGCAGAGAAACCAAACGCTCGGTGTGCTGTCGCAGTGGCTTCTTCCCCGCGCCGGTTAATTTCCCGCTGAGACGGGAGAGTCGCAAGGAATTCAGGCCGGAGATGAGCGGAAAGTGCGGCGAGTTTGGTAAGATGCTTCTGGCTCTTTGCCAGCGCCCTATCGGCATAGCACTCTTTTGAAAAGTAGTTTTGGGCCTTTGCGTTGCGTTCTCGCAAAAGGCCGTTAGCACTGCTTCTTTTGTCGTCTTGACGAGGACTTGCTCGAATCGGCAATGGTAGTTGAGACGGCGCGGGGTGGCGTCCATTGGATGGGGGTGAGGTTGGCAGCCGCGAAAGCCGCGCTCTGGAGCTAGGGGCGTCCCACCCCGTGGTAAGTGAAGCCCATATCCCGCATCGTTTTAGGGTTGAGTAAATTGCGTCCGTCGAAAAGCAGAGGCGTGTGCATAGCTGCTTTTACCGCTGCAAAATCTTGGCGGGCGAATTCTTTCCACTCCGTCGCTAGCAAAAGTGCTTCTGCACCCTCTGCGGCCTCTAGCGGGGAGTGGGCCAGCTTCAAGCTTGCAGGGAGCAACTTGTATTCGACGGCTTTTTCCATCCCTTTAGGATCGTAAGCGGTGACTTGTGCGCCCTCTGCCACGAGTCGGTTGACCAGCTCGATTGCGACGGAGTTGCGCACGTCGTCCGTGTCTGGCTTGAAAGTCAGGCCCCAGACTGCGATGCGTTTGTCACGCAGCACCCAGAGCGCGTCTTTGATTTTTTTGATAAACACGTCAAGTTGCCCAGCGTTAATGCGCTCCACTTCCTGTAGCAGGCGGAAGGGTACCCCTAACTCCTCGGAAATGGCGATGAACGCCTTTACATCTTTTGGGAAACAGGAACCGCCATAGCCCAACCCTGCGTTGAGAAAGTTGCGTCCTATGCGGCGATCCATCCCGATGCCGTCGGCAACCATTTCCACATCCGCCCCGCTGGCCTCGCAAATGGCGGAAACGGCGTTGATGTAGGAAATCTTGAGCGAGAGGAACGAATTGGCAGCGTGCTTAATCAGCTCGGCGGAACTAACATCTGTGACAAGAATGGGCACCTGAAAGGGCTCGTACATCCGTTTCATTAAATCCGTGGCCCTCTGAGAGGCGGATCCCACCACGATGCGGTCGGGTTTCATCAAGTCCGGTACTGCGCACCCTTCTCGCAGGAACTCCGGATTGGAGACGACGTCGAACTCCGCGGTGGGGTTGTAGCGGCGAATCGTCGCATCGACCTTTTCGCCTGTCTTGACGGGCACGGTGGACTTGTCGACAACCACGCGATACTGGCCGGGCTTGAGAACGCCGGCGATTTCGCGGGCAACCCGCTCGATGTAAGTCAGGTCAACACTCCCGTCAGCCTGAGGGGGCGTGGGGACAGCGATGAACACGATTTGGCTGTTATCGACTCCATCCTCAATGGAATGGGTAAAGCGCAGCCGTCCGGCGGCCACGTTGCGGAGGACGAGCTCTTCGAGGCCTGGCTCGTAAATAGGAATTTGCCCGCGATGCAACATGTCGATCTTGCGAAGATCGTTATCCACGCAAATAACCGTGTGGCCCACTTCAGCGAAACAAGCGCCTGAAACCAAACCAACGTAGCCGGAGCCAATAATGCAGAGATCCATAATTTGAAAAAAAGACAGCGATTCTGAATCGTGATCGGCAGGGAAACTCAGCGGTTTTTGCTGCTGCTAGCGGAGTTGGTAGCCTCCGGGTCAAAGTGAAGCGGAAGTTTAAACTTAGGAATGTCCTTTAAAGTGAGGGTCAGCAGGACAGCGACATCGTTTTTTGAGGCATTTTCACGCAGAACCAGACTGAGAGAGGCGATCCAGGAGCGCAAATCGCGATCGAGGCTGTAGCGCTGGTACTCTGCATTTTTGGTTACGAACTCGTAGTTCTCCTCAAAGCCCACCGTCCAGTTGTCGCTCATGCGCAACCGTGCTCCGCCGGTGACTAAGTTAGAGTTGTTGAAGTAGCGGTTTCCAGAAACGTAACGGTTACCGAGATTAACAGTGAGATCCCGAGTGAGTTGAACGTTGGAACTGGAGTTGAACTCAGAAAAGCCCTCGTCGACTACTGGCAGTTGGCTGTCTAGATCCACGCCTAGCCAAGGCAGCGGATTCCAACGCAGGCGGTTAGACAGATTGGAATACGCTCCCGCGTCTGCGGATACCGCAGCGCCATACTCGGGCTGTTTGATGCGCATATCCATGAAGGATTCAAGCTCCAGCCAGTTCAACGTTTCTTCATCCCGCCGAGTCTGTAGTCGGTTGCGCACTCCAAACCGCAGAATGTCCCAACTGGTTATGGAGTCGACGGAATTGAACTGAGGAAAGTCGATGGCAGGTAGTTTGGAAGAAGGGTTAAGCGTATCGATTGGAAGTAGTTTAGTAGGATCGTCAGAGGCAGAGACCAGTGAAAGGTTCCCGAAGGGCTGGAAAATGTGGCGCAACCCGTCCAAACCCCAAGCGCGATTTTCCACGGAATCGAAGCTGCGCGAAAGCTTAAAGGAAGCCTCCATTCCCAAGTTGCCCACGAAGCGCTCCAGAGCACCGCCTTTGCCATACAGCGGATCACCCGGCGCGAGGCGCCCTTCGGTGAGGGAGGCACTGTAGTGGGTGGCGCGCACCCCTACCTTGGGAACCACCGATAACCAGCCGCCCCAGGTTTGCGGGTAGGTTAACTGGTGAAAACTGTCGATCCGGACCGTGTCGTAGGTGAAAAAGTCAAACGGCGTGGTGGTATTGCCAGGATTCTCCTTGGCTTGTTTACGGCGCAATTTTGCTACGGTCGTTTCTCCGTCGTAGAACACTTTGGATCCCAGAATGGGCTGTCGCTTCAAGTCCAGCGCCAAGGAGGGAAGCGCGTCGTTGCTTTCGTAGTCGTTGTTGAACTGCTTGCGCATTTCCAAAGTGAGAGTGTGGTTCTCCTCCAAGTGGGTGAGGGCGAAGACGCTTTCAGGGTTGGGATCGCGTTGTAGCTCGGAGGGCGAAAAATCCCGGTAGAAATTGATGTCGCTAAGCTTGTTAAAGTTGATCGTGGTGTAGACGGTTTCTGAGAGAAAGGAGCGATCCTGGATGGATACTCGGAATCGCTTTGGATCGATGGGATTGGTAGGCGACCCTAGTTCCGGGGGTTTGTTTCCTGGGGTCTGATCGTCGATATAGTAAGAACGCAAGCGTCCCCAAGAGCCGTTCGCTTTGTTTTCTTGCGCTAAATCTACTCCAAAACCGGCGCCTCGCTTGGTGAGGTAGTCGAGCCGCAAGCCTCCGATGGTGTCGGCTGAGACTGGAAATGCGAAGCGCGTCAGAAGGAATGCGCCCCAGTTACTGCGGGAGCCTGGCGCTATGGAGAAACTTTGGTCACTGCTCGCCGGTTGGTAGAGGTAAGGTAGCCAGAACACCGGTGTGCGCCCCACGTAGACCATGACGTCCTCGTATTCTGTGTGGTCATTACGAAAAATGCGCACCTTTCGCGCCCGCAGATGAAAACCCGGGTCGCTACTGTTGTCGGTAGTAAAGAGGCCGCCCGATGCCTCAAATGTGTCTGGGCCGGTTGAGACCAGCGAATGGGCCTGCGCCATAAAGGGTCCTGCTGCTGTGCGAAACTCAGAGCCGGAGATACGCTTGGTATCAAGGTTGTAAATGGCTCTGTCGCCTGAAAAAATTTTGTCGCCGCGATAAATCCGGACATCTCCGGAGACCATCACATCCCGCGTTGTGGTGTCGCATTGAGCATAATCACAATAAATAACGGTATCACCCACGGCAATGACCACGTCGCCTTGGGCGATGGCGAGGTTGCCCTCGCGGCTTGTCTGACGAGATTCAATTTGGAGAGGAGCATCACCCGCAAAAAGTTTTCCAGAGGCGGCCCGATCGGAGGGGGCGGCATTTGCGCACAAGACTACCGAGCTCAGAAGCGCGAAAAACGCTCGGAAAAGGGCGGCGAAAAGGGGGTGGCGAACAACCATGGTGCTAACAAAGAGGCGAACCTTAACAAAGGTTTGTCATCTTTCCAGTCGCTTTCCATGCAATACAAGCCTTCAAGCTAAAGGCTGGGCGGTTTAACGAATGAGAAATCATAAACTGAAGAGTCTTTCGCTAGCTAAGTTCTGCGTTGCGGCGCTCCAGCACCTTCTTAACCTCCCGGCAGTAACCAGCCATATCCTCCGCCTGCAAAATGCCGGAAACGATCACAACGCGCCGTGCGCCGGAGTCCAAAACGTGTTCTAGGTTCTCGCGTTTGATCCCGCCAATGCAAAAAATTGGGATGCTCACCGCCTCGTGCACTCGAGCGAGCTCCTCTAGTCCGATGGCGGGACGCCCGGGTTTGGTAGGTGTCGCGAATAAGGGACCGAAGCCGATATAATCCGCTCCCTGCGCAGCGGCTTCGGTCGCCTGAGCCAGTGAGTGCGTCGACTTTCCGATGAGTAAAAACGGGACTGCCCCCGAGAGAACCCGCCCCGCGCGCCACCGAGCGTCTGGCACCTCAAAGTCATCCTGTCCCACGTGTGCGCCCTGCGCTCCCACAGACGGCACAAGCTGCGGGTGATCGTTAATTAGCAATGGAACCCCCGCCTCCTCTGTCAGGCTGATGATCCGTCGTGCGAAAGCCTCAACCTCCTCCTCTTGAGCATTTTTCGCGCGCAGTTGAAGGGCGTCCACGCCGCCTTCCAGCATGGCGACCGTCACTGCTTCAATTTTGGACTCCTGCACATACCCCAAGTCGAGAATTCCATATAATAACGCATCGGCGATCGGCTTCATCACAGCATCTGAGCACAGAATTCTTCCATTGGGGAAGCGGAAGCTCAACGGAGTGCGTTGCATCAGCCCTCGTTTGATGGCAAAGTTACGGGGTAGTTACCACTACGACCAGCCGAGCACATGCAGCTTTTCATAAAACTTTTGCGTCAGTTTGGACCGGCGGGTTGCGCGGTGGTCTTGGGTATTCTGGTTGGGCGGGCCTTGCGGGTTTCTCCTCAACCAGCAAAGCCTTTACATAAAGAGGCATTGGCAACGGCGGCTTCTGAAATACCCCGTCCTTCGGAAATCGAACGCCCTGTGGATAACAGCGACGCAACAGTGGAAGCAGAAGTGGCCCGGTTGTTGGGCGGAGCATCTAGCGGGCGGGAACAGCGAAATGCTACGGAGGTGATGGATTTTATTTCGGCGGCGAGCTTGGAGAAGAGCGATCTGCGCCGGTTTCTTGCGATCTACGAAGCCGTGGGTGAATTAGGAAAAGACGCGCTAGGGGACGCTTTGGAACGGGCTAAAAAGGAGAATAATGCAATCGCCATTCGCGCGCTGGAAAGGCGCTGGGCGGAGATTGATCCGTTGGGGGCGGCCAAGGCGTTGGCGGACGGGAGCCTAGCTGGCTTGGGCGACGCTTTTTTTGGTGCATGGACCAAGTCTAATCCTGCAAGTGCATTACAGTGGTACGCGGGGTTGGAGAACGGTGATATTAAAAACAATGCGCGCGCCTCGATTCTCGATCGGATTGCAAAAATGGATCCCGAGAAGGCTTTGGATTATGCCAATCAAATGCCGGCCGGCGCCGATCAAAAGCTTCTTTTCTCTCGCGCTCTTACGGCCATCTGCGCCAAGGATCCGAGCGCGGCCTTTACCGCCGCTCAACGCCTTCCAGAAGGCGACAGCAGGAAAGCAGGACTGGATTCGGTGCTGACACAAATTGCGAATACGAATGTGGCTGAAGCTCAACGTCTTCTTGCAGAGCTACCTCCCAATAGCATCTCCACGGCAGGAGGCGCCATTGCCGGTAAGTTGGCGCGCGAGAATCCGCAGTCTGGCTTGGATTTTGCCTCCGCGCTTCCAGACGGTCCCAGTCGCGAAGCCGCCTTCGCCGGAGTCGCTCGTGAGTGGGCTGGCCGCGATGTGGAGGCCGCCGCTAAATGGCTGGACACTATTCCCAAAGGAGCGGTGCGCGACTCCGCTGTCGCCTCTTTCGCCAACCGCACCGCCCCTCGTGATCCAGAAGGAGCAACGCTGTGGGCCTCCACGCTGCCGCCCGGCACTCAGCGCAGCTCCGTCCTCTCCCAGACAATCGCCATCTGGCAGCGCACCAATCCCGCGGCCGCCACGGATTGGATCGCCACCGCTCCCGGGCTCACCGCTGATGAACGCACGGCCCTTTCTCAAGTACAACCTGGCCGCCCAGAATTCCGACGTGGTGAGCAAGCGCGTCGCCAGCGTGCCGGAAATTAGCTAAACATGCTCTGGAAGCCATTTGGAGCGGTCTTTTTGAGGCGCAGCTGGTGGCCCACTATTCTACTGGTGCTCCAAAAAAGCAGCCACTTCGGGGAAGGCGCGTGCTGTGGCCTCTACGCTTACCGCTTTCTTCCGGCGAAATTTGCCTCCATACTTTAGCCATGCAGTCTGTTACTTTTCGCGTTCCTGCCACAACGGCGAACCTTGGCCCGGGCTATGATTGTCTCGGCATCGCTTTGGGGCTGGCCAATCGTGTCACTGTCACCCGTTTGCCAGCGGTCCAGGAAAAACCTCCGGTGGGGTTTCATCCTGGCGACGCCATGGCGGCTGAAGCGGCAGAACAATTTTTCCTTAAAAGCAGCCTTACTGAATTTCCCTTTGCGTGGAACATCGAGGGGGAAGTCCCTCGCTCGCGCGGACTGGGCAGCTCAGTAACCGTTCGCCTCGGATTACTCGCAGGCCTTAACGCGCTCGCAGATTCCCCTTTATCCCGACAAGATCTATTTGAACTTTGCGCTTCGCTAGAAGGACATCCCGATAACGCAGCACCCGCTGCTTTCGGTGGTTTTACGGTTGCCGGTGGAGAGGGAACGGTCCGGTTTGAAGTGCGACCCGAGCTAACGTTCGTGCTGCTAATTCCAGACTTCGAGGTCAGTACGCCCGCCGCTCGCCAAGTCCTCCCCGCCCAGTTGGACCACGCAGCTGCGGTGATGAGTTGCGCTAATGCCTGCCGCATTACCGCTGCCTTCGCCTCGCAAAATTACGGGCTCCTTCGCGGTGCCTTCGCAGACGGCTTGCACCAGCCTTTCCGCCGTTCTCTCATCCCATTTTTAACGGAAGTCATTGCCGCCGGAGAACGTGCCGGTGCCATTGGAGGATTTCTTTCAGGTTCCGGCTCCACGATTTGCTGCGTGACTGAGAGCGAACCCAAACACGTCGCCGAGGCCATGTCAGCAGCCGCGATAGGCACACATACGGTTTTGATGACGCACGCCGACAACGCAGGTGCCTCGCTGCTTTCCTCACAATAGCGCGCTGTTGTTTTCTCATCATGTCTTCTGAGCGGCTTGCAAACTTCGAACAGTTCGCCATCGACGTGATTCTCGAGCGGCGCAAAGGGAAGCGCGCGAATTTGTTGCGGGCGGGGCTCTGGTTTTTGAGTGGAGCCTTTCGGGCCGTGGTGCAGACGCGACTCTGGCTGTATCGCACGCGGGTGCTCAAATCGACCAGCCCGGGCTGCCTCGTCATTTCTATTGGTAACCTGACTCTCGGGGGCACCGGCAAAACACCTGTCGTAGAATTGCTTGCGCGCAGTCTTCAGGATGCAGGAAGACGCGTGGCCATTCTTTCCCGGGGTTACAAGGCGAAGAAACCGCCCATACTGAGGCGCTTGCAGCGTAAATGGTTGGGCATGGATTACCGCAAGACCCGTGTCGTTCATGACGGCGAGAGGCTGCTCCTCGATAGCAGCGTCGCCGGAGACGAACCATTCATGCTCGCTCGCTCCTTGCGCAACGTTGTTGTCCTGGTCGACAAAAACCGTGTCCGGGCAGCACTGAGTGCCGTGCGATCTTTTGGCTGTGACACACTGCTTCTGGACGACGGCATGCAGTACGCGTCGCTGCGGCGTCGGATCGAAATTTGTCTTATCGACCGGCAGGCACCCTTTGGAAACGAGCACTTACTTCCGAGAGGCACCCTTCGCGAGCCTCCCTCGAATCTGCGTCGAGCGAGTTATATTTTCATCACTAAAAGTGAAGGAGCTGACAACACGGCCCTCATCCAGCGGATTCGCGGGTTCAACCAGACCGCAGGCATCATTGAGTGCACCCACAAACCATTGCATCTGATTAATTTGTACACCAAAGAAGAACTTCCCCTTAGCTGGTTAAAGGGCCGTCACATCGGCGCACTTTCCGGGATTGCCCGCCCTGAAAGCTTCGAGGAAAAGCTCACCGACCTTGGGGCGGAACTCCACATCACTGCGAGGTTTGCCGATCATCATCGCTTTTCGCCCAAGGAGCTAAATCATTTTATCTCGCGGTGCGTCCGTCGCGATTTGGACGCTGTGGTCACCACCGAAAAGGACAGTGTTCGCTTTCCGCATCGTGCTCCAAGTTCGGATGTGCCGGTGCTTTTTTTGCGCGTGGAGATTGAAATCCTGCGCGGTCAGGATGTGTGGGAGAATTTAATGCGCCAGGTGTGCGCTCCGCCGGCGGTGCGCCTGCCGGAGTTAGTATTGGCGTAGACGATGGACGGGCCGTTTAGGGTACGAAACAAAATCATTTAGAGCAGGTTGAGTCACTCTATCGATAGGCGCTCCAGATAAAACCCAGAGTAGCTCCAGCAGTGGGCAGGCGCTCTCTTTTTGAAAAGGGCTTTCGAGGTAGATATGCTCCTCTTAGGATATGCGGTTTCGTGGGTTATTATTTTTGGAGAATCTTATGCAACACCCTGTAGTTCTGATCGCCGTTTTAGCTTTTTTTGCTGGGAGTATTAACCCCTGCACGCTTGCTCAAGACGTTCCCCCTAAAGAATTAACTGCTTCAACTGCGGAGGCGCTACTTGCCACGACTGCGGTTTTTGAGTTGTTTGAAAGCAAGTGCAACGATTGCCACGGAGCGCATCTAGCTCGGCCCAAGGGTAAATTCGGCTACGTCATGGACCTCAAACGAGTGGCGGAAAATGACGAGTACGTCGTGCCGCGCGATGCGACGAAATCTGAGCTTTTCCGGTTGGTCAATGAAGATGAGATGCCCGGCAAGGAGGCCAAGTGCGGAGCGGCTACAACGGCGGAGAAAGTCGCGTTACGTGCTTGGATTCAACTCGGTGCACCACACCAACTTTCAGATCAACTGATAGCGCGGCAAGCGTCTTTGCTTGAAGCACATCCCGCGACTGTAAAACAGACAAATAAAAACGAGTCGCTCTTTGAAAAAGCAATCGCATGGATCGGCCGTTTTCATGCAGCCTCCACGCACTTTCCAATCGCGCTGCTTCTTGCCGCATTGCTTTCCGAGTCGCTTGCCTGGTGGACTCGCAAAGACACTTGGCTCACGTGCACACGCTTTCTCCTAATCCTCGGCGGGAGCAGCGCGGTGGCGACTGCGACATTGGGTTGGTTCAATGCCTACGCAGGAGTCTCGCAAGTTTACCAACTCCACAAATGGCTGGGAACGGCCACCGCCGCGTGGGCGCTCATGTGCGTCGGCGCCGCAGTTTTCTATGAATGTCGCGAAGGGACTCCCGAACGCTACCGGTTGCGCGGCGCGCTGTTTCTTGGAGCAGTGTTGGTCTCCGTAACTGGCTTTCTCGGCGGCGCGATTGTGTATGGACTCGATCACTACAACTGGTAACTCAGCCGAGCTTTCAGTTTGGATGACTTGGAATAGGAATTTAAAAAATAGCAGCGGCGTGCGTCTCTGTTCCCGTTTAATTTAAGCTCTCCTCTGTAATTTTTATGACACCCACGCGTGACCAAATCTCTCCCAATGATACATGGGATCTTTCCCCACTTTTTGCCGAAGCAGCAGCCTGGCAACCAGCCTTTGAGGCGTTACAAGTCTCTTATCCTGAGTTCTCAAAGTACGCAGGTACCTTGGCGCAATCTGCCGCTCAACTGCGCGATGCTTTGGAATGCGACAAACAAATGGATCTCCAAATCGAGAGGCTGGGCCACTATGCTGGACTGCGTGCCGCCGAGGATTCCTCCAATTCCGAGGCGCTCTCTCGAGAAGCACAATTCGACAATTTGATGACCCGCATTTCCGAAGCGCGCTCTTTTTTCGGCCCAGAGATTCAAGCGATAGACGACTCCGTGTTCTCAAAATTTCTCGCGTCGCCGGAACTTGTGGAATGGCAGATTCCCCTTGCCCGGTTGCGCCGCCTGAAGCCGCATACGCTCTCGGGCGGGGAAGAGCGACTGCTGGCGCTTGGCAACAGCGCGATCCGCGGTCACGGCGAGACGTTTTCGCAGCTCACGAATGTCGACATGCAATTCGGTTCCCTGCTCGACGAAACCGGCGCCTCTCGCGAGCTCACCCAGTCTTCCCTGAGCTCGTTTTTAGTGAAGCGCGACCGAGGGATTCGTAAGCAGGCCTTCCACCAATTTTACGCCCAGTTCAGCGCTCACCGTTACACGCTGGCCTCCACGCTGAGCTCCTCCATGCGCGCCGATGTCTTTCAAGCGCGCGCCCGGCGATATCCGAGCGCCCGGGAAGCCGCTCTTTTTTACGACGACGTTCCCACCGCCGTGTACGACAATTTAATCTCCACGGTACACGCTCATCTGCCTGCGCTATTTCGGTATTACGCACTGCGTAAAAAGACGTTGCAGCTCGACCAAATCCACGCTTACGACACCGCAGTACCAATCGTTCCCAAAATTGAAACCCACGTTACTTTTGATCAGGCGGCGGATATGGTCCTCGCAGCGTTGCAACCCCTAGGCGACGGATATTGCAAGACACTCGCTGAGGGGCTTCGTTCCGGTCGCTGGTGTGACCGTTACGAGAACAAAGGAAAACGTTCCGGTGCTTTCTCCTCGGGTGGGTTCGAAGGGCCTCCCTACATTTTAATGAACTACAAGGAAGACGTTTTCTCCGACGTCTACACCCTTGCCCACGAAGCTGGTCATTCGATGCACACGTGGTTCTCCACCCGCAACCAGCCGTTCCAAACGTATCACTACCCAATCTTCCTCGCGGAGGTTGCCAGCACGTTCAACGAAGAGCTGCTCACGCATCACCTGCTTGAAACCACGACGGACCCGGCGATGCGGGCTTATTTGATCAACAGGCAAATCGACGATATTCGTGGGACGGTTTATCGGCAGACCATGTTCGCTGAGTTTGAGAAGCTCGCCCACGCGGCCGAGGAAGCCGGCGAAGCGCCCACGCTCGACTCCTTCCGCGAAATGTATCGTGGATTGCTTCAGACTTATTTCGGGCCCGAATTCACTTTAGACGCCGAGCTGGATCTTGAATGTCTGCGCATTCCGCACTTCTACAACGCTTTCTACGTGTACAAGTATGCCACGGGAATGAGCGCCGCAGTCGCCCTTTCCGACAAAGTCTTGGCCGAGGGCGCGCCTGCTGTGGAGCGATACATGGGTTTCCTTAAGAGCGGAGGCTCGGAATTCCCGCTCCCGACTTTACAAAAAGCTGGGGTCGATATGACTGCTCCGGAGCCCATCGAAAGGACATTGCAACTGTTTGCGCGTCGGGTGGAAGAGTTGGAGCAATTGCTCCCCGCCTTGCTGTGAGCACTCCATTAACTGCTCAACAGGAGCGTATTCTAACGGCGGTTCAGGGCTATCTTGAACTGGGAATGCCTAAAGAAGCGCTTCGGGAAATCGCTGGTTTATCGGAGGAGTTTCAGCAAGCCCCGGAGGCGATTGAGGCCCGCATCGTCGTTTTGTTGGCATTACACCGCTGGAGCGCGGCTGCGACGCAGGCTCGGAAGTTGTGTCGGCTCTTGCCGCACTTCCCGACGGGGTTCATTCACCTCGCGTATTGTCAGCACGAGAAAGGTCACACCGAGCGTGCGCGCGAGACACTGCTCAACGGGCCTCCAGCGCTTAGAAAGGAGAGCACCTACTTTTATAATTTAGCGTGTTATGATGCTGTTCTCGGGGATCTTTCTTCCGCGCGGCTAAATCTCGCACGCTGCATTCATCTGGATCGACGCTTTATCGAATTCGCCAAAGGCGACCCCGACCTCTCAGCGCTGCACAGCGAGTTGACCTGAGTGCCAGCCTCTCTTTGAGCGGTGCACTAAGCCGCGCGGCTGGCTTGCTCCCCTTTCAATTTTCAGTAGAATTTTCAACCTATGTCCAAGCCCGAAAAACACGAATTCCAAGCTGAAATCGCACAGCTCCTCGAAATCGTTATCCACTCGCTTTACACCGAGAAGGAAATCTTTATCCGCGAACTCATCTCTAACGCGGCCGACGCAAACGAGAAACTCCAATTCCTTCAGCAAACCGCTGGCAACGATATATTCGAGCCAGAACGGCCTCTTAGCATCCGTGTCGTCACCGATGAAGACGCTAAAACTGTTACCATCACAGATTCTGGCATCGGCATGACGCAGGCGGAGCTCGTCGAGAACCTCGGCACCATTGCGCATTCCGGCTCCAAGGCGTTTCTTGAACAGATCAAACAGGCAAAGGGCGATGCGCGCCTTATAGGTCAGTTTGGCGTCGGATTTTACTCGGCTTTCATGGTCGCGGACACAGTCACTGTTTACACGCGATCTTACCGGCCAGATGCGCAGGGCTGGAAGTGGACGAGTGACGGCAAGACGGGCTATGAAATCGAGCCCGCCGAGGATCTCGAACGCGGTACGAAAATTGTCCTGCACCTGCGCGACACCGAGTATTCTGAGGGCTACAAAGTGGAGTCCATCATCAAGAGGTACTCTAATTTTGTCTCCTTTTCCATCGAGCTTAATGGCAATCCAGTAAACACGATACAACCGCTCTGGACCAAGAATCGCTCCGAAATTAGCGAGGACGATTATACCGAGTTTTACAAGTACATCGGCCACGACACGGAAGCGCCAGAGTATCGCCTCCATTTCAACGCAGACGCTCCTCTTTCGATCAAGGCGATCCTCTTCGTCCCTGAGCGCTCCACGGAATTGATCACGATGAGCCGGCAGGAAGGCGAAGTGCATTTGTACTGCAAGCGGGTGTTGATCACAGCGAAGGCGAAAGGGCTCTTCCCGGATTGGCTACGCTTCCTCAAGGGCGTCGTGGACAGCGAAGATCTGCCGCTGAACATCTCGCGGGAGACCATGCAGGACAGTGCGCTTTTGCGCAAAATCAACGAAGTCCTTACCAAGCGCGTTCTCAAGTGGCTAGACGAAGAGGCGCAATCGGATGCCGTGAAATACGCGAAGTTCTTTGCACAACACGGACATTGTTTAAAAGAGGGCGTGGCAATGGACTGGGCCCATCGGGAGGCTATTGCGAAGCTGCTGCGCTTTAAGAGTTCGTTGACTGAAGGTGAATCCTTAACTTCTCTGGCAGAATATATTGCACGCATGCCAGAGGGGCAAAAGGAAATCTATTTCCTCCACGCGCCCGACCGCGAAGCCGCCGAAGCCAGCCCCGATTTTGAAGTCTTCCGCGCCAAAAACTGGGAAGTCCTTTTCTTGGAAGATCCGCGCGACGAATTTGTGCTCGAGCATTTGCATAGTTTCGATGGCAAGAATTTGGTGGCGACGGGCAAGGCGGACATCACATTGGAGCGGCCGGTGGATCGCTCTAAGAGTCTGACCGAAGAACAGGCCAAGGAGCTCGCCGAATTCCTAAAGAAGGCGTTCGCTGAACGCGTATCAGACGTACGCTCCAGCCAGCGCTTGGTGGGCAGTCCTGCGGCAGTACGTGAACCCGAGGGCGCCATGAATGCGAGTATGCGTCGCATGATGAAGATGATGGGGCAGGAAGCCCCGGAGACGGCAGCGCCCAAGCCGGACTTTGAAATCAATCCGGACCATCCGGTGATCGTCGGCGTGGAACGTCTTCGCCATAAAGACGAGGCGTTGGCGACGCAAGTGGCTGCGCAGTTGCTCGATAATGCGATGGTCGCTGCCGGCTTAATAGAAGATCCGAGGGCCGTCCTAGGCAGGCTGAATCTACTCTTGGAGAAGCTGTTGCCAAACGTCGGCTAGTTGGAAAAAACCAGAGAACGCTGGGTTTATCCCCAGCGTTCTGCGGGTGCCGTCACCGGTAAGTTTCAAAATCAACTTCGCTCAACAAGTTGCGTCTAACCCGGAAGACGTGAGCAGTGCGCTCATCCGGATGGAGCTCGACGTAGTTGCGCGAACCAGTCCAAAGGTAGCGTTCGTCTGTCAGAAGGTCGTGGACTTGGTACACTTCCTCAGGCGCGATGTGGAGGAGCTCCAAAGGGACGTGAACGAAGGCGCCTTGTGCATGCAGGGGATCTAGCGACACCGCGATGAGCAGCATATTATCTTGCGCCGCAGTAACTTTTGAAAAGAAGAGTACGCGTTCGTTTTCTGCACGGTGAAACGTCAGATTTCTAAACTGTTGTAGAGCACGGTTTTCCTTTCGGATCGTGTTGAGGCGGGTGAGAAACGCTTTGATATTTCCCGGCGCATTCCAATCACGCGCCTTCCACTGGTACTTTTCGCTGTCCAAATATTCCTCTTTGCCGGGGAGCGCTGCCCCTTCACAAAGCTCGAAGCCAGAATAGATTCCGTAGACTGGTGAAAGTATGGCGGCGAGAACGGCTCGCTGTAGGAAGGCACCTCGGCCGCCGTTTTGCAAAAGGGTCGGTAGAATATCGGGGGTGTTTGGCCAGAGATTAGGCCGGAAAAAATCGGCTGTGGTCGGCTCGCAAAGTTCAGAAAAATACTGGGTAAGCTCTTGCTTTGAATTCCGCCAAGTGAAGTAGGTGTAGCTTTGGGTGAACCCAGCCTTGGCGAGAGCGAGCATCATTTTGGGCCGGGTAAAGGCTTCTGAGAGAAACAGTGTATCAGGATAAGTCTCCTGCACTTTCTCAATCATGAACTCCCACATGGCCAGCGGCTTAGTGTGTGGATTGTCGACTCGGAAGATGCGCACTCCGCGGTGTGCCCAGAACAAGACCACGTCTGTCAATTGCTGCCAGAGATGCCGCCAGTCCGCGTTGTGGAAGTTCAGGGGGTAAACGTCCTGATACTTTTTAGGAGGATTCTCCGCATACTTGATTGTTCCATCCGGACGATGGAAAAACCAACCGGGATGTTCTGCCACCCAAGGATGATCCGGAGAACAGTTGATTGCAAAATCCAGCGCGACCTCCATGCCGCGCGCATGGATCTCCCTCACCAGCCAGTCGAAGTCCTCCAGCGTTCCAAGCTCGGGCGCTACGTCGCAATGCCCGCCTCCGTTGGGACAGTTTTGGTGCCGGTTACCGATCGCATACGGCACGCCTGGCTCTCCTGGCTCGCAGGTCACTGTGTTGTTTCGCCCCTTGCGAGCGGTTAGGCCGATCGGGTGAATCGGAGGAAAGTAAATCACGTTAAACCCCATGGCTTGAGCATCCTCTACACGGGGAAGACAATCTCTGAACGTCGAGCCTTTGTCGCCGCGCCCTTCGGCAGAGCGTGGGAAAAACTCGTACCACGCCGAGTATAGGGCTTCTTTGCGATCGACGGTAACTTTGGGAAAATTCGGAACGGAGCGAGGAAAAGGAGGAGCCTCAACCAAGGGACGGATGGCGGGAGGATCCAGCCAGAATTCGGTGGCCTCGGTGAGGTCGGGGTAGGTGGCCATCAGGGCCTCCAGTTCAGGAAGGTGCGCTAGGGTGTGGACTTCGACGGCGGTGCTCAGCCGGATTTCTGCGGCGAGTTGAATCAGCCGCCCTGCGTCTGCCTCATGGTTGGCATGGCGAGCTGTAGCAGCAGCGCGATCGAGGAGTAAGGCGCCCTCTAAAATTTCGGTCCTGAGATCGGGTTGTGCAGCTTTGAACTTCAACTCGAACTCGTGTTGCCAAGTTCGGAAAGCGTCGCTCCACGCCTCGATCGTGTATTCGAACCGAGCGTTCTCGAAAAACGCGGCCTCACCCTTCCATCGGTCGTTTCCGTTTGGAATCGGCAACATTGGAGCGAACTGCCAATCGGTGTGACCAATTTTGCGCCACTTCAGACGGGCGGTGACCAAATCGTGTCCGTCTTTGAAAATATCGGCCTGCACCAGCAGTGTATCGCCGACAATGCGTTTTAGTGGGTAGCGCCCGCCCTCATCGAGCGGCTCAAGATTTTCAATGGTGACCGTGGCGGGCCTGATCGTCATAGGTAGGGAGATGTTGCCTGTCTTACCCAGCTGGGCTAGCCCAATCTTAGGTAGATTTTATCCAAGGCTCATTCCGGTGACCGGTGGAGCCTCGCTCGCTAGCCTCTTAAACAATCTCCACGGGGCAGCTCGGGAGCGCTTTTAAAAAAATCTTTCCGTACGCTTTGCTCAATACTCGCGGGTCTAGGAGCACTACGATCCCCTGATCAGATTTTGTTCGCACCAAGCGGCCCACGCCTTGGCGAAGCTTCAACACGGCCTCTGGCAGCGAATAACTCTGGAAGGCGTCCCCGCCAGCGGCCTCGATTTGTTGCAGTCTTGCCTCGGTAAGTGGATGGTCGGGAACGGCAAAGGGTAAGCGCGTGATAATGACATTGCTCAGCGCCACGCCAGGGACGTCTACGCCGCTCCAAAAGCTTTCGGTGCCAAAAAGGACGTGCCGTTGATCTTTTTTAAATTCTGCCACGAGCTGGTGACGAGGCATCCCTTCCCCCTGCACTAGAAGTTTGTAATCCAGTTCGTCCAACCGCTCGCGCATCCGCGAGGCAAGCGCCTGCAACGTCTTGTAACTGGTAAATAGCACAAACGCACGACCCTGCGTCTCTCCGATGAAGTGCTCGATCCATTCCGCGAGCGCCGACTCATACGCCTCCGCCTCTCGGGGGTCGGGCACTTTGCGCACCACATACAACTTCATCTGCCGCTGGTAATCAAACGGGCTGCCAATCTGCAGGGCGTCCACCTCCCTCGCTCCGACGCGGTTGCGAAAATACTCCAACGCCTCGCTGCCCACCGACAACGTCGCGCTCGTCATCACGCAGGTACGCCCGGGACGGAACAGCAGCGCTCGTAAAAATGGCGCGACATCCACCGGAGCAGCGTTGAGCGAGTGCAAAGGCTGAGAGCGCCCGCTTTGCTCCACCCAGTAAACGTAGTTGTCAGATTCTAACTTCAGGAACGAACCCAGCGCCTCTCGTGCGTCGCGGATTCGGCGGCCTAAATCTTGCAACTCGCCTTTCAGCACTTCATCTTCCTGTTCACGAAGTAGTTGCACGACACGAGTCTGAAGGGCCATCAGCGGCTCGCTCAACGTGTCGTCCACATAGTCTGCCTCCCGTACTCGGATCTCTTTCTTCTTCTCACTGAAATCCGCCCGTTCTCCGATTCTTCCGAAAAACTCCTCCACGCGTTCCAAAAGGCTGGCAATTTCACGCACGGCGTCGGCTTGGCGGAGAACTTGGAACAGGCCCTTTTTGGTTTTGGGATTGTAGAGCCGTTGCAAAGCCTGACGCAGTCCATACTGAGAAACCCCGATACCCATTTGCCGAGCAGCAATCCCTTCGACCGTGTGGGCCTCGTCAAAGATCACAAAATCATTACCGAACAGAAAGCCGGAGCTTTCGTCATCTCCTTCCGGTTGGCCGTCGAGGCTTAAAAAAAACAGCGTGTGGTTGGTGACAACAACATCAGCGGCAAGCATCAACTTGCGCGCCTGTTGGTAAAAACAACGCGGGTTGGAACCGCAAGTCTTGGCCGTACAAATATGGGCCTCCGAGCAGACTTCCGCCCAAACGCGCGAGTCTGGCTCTACGACGAGATCGGAGAGCGTGCCATCGTCTGTGCGCTCGGCCCAGAGGCGAAGGCGCTCGAGTTCAGCGCGTTCGGGTGAGGTAAAAAGACCATCCGCCTGTGCGATCGCGCGCTGTAGACGCATTGGGCACAGATAATTACCGCGACCCTTCCAGAGCACAACGGAGAATTCCTGCTGCAGCACTTTTTGCAAAACAGGCAGATCTTTGCAAACCAACTGCTCTTGTAAATTGATGGTGCAGGTGGAAATGACGGCCTTCTTCTTCTGTTCAAGTGCCCAGAGCACCGAGGGTACAAGATAAGCCAGCGACTTCCCCACGCCTGTTCCGGCTTCCACTACCAAGTGCCTTTCGTTTTCCAAAGCGGCAGCCACTGCGCACGCCATGGTCTGCTGCTCTTCCCGGTACTCAAAGTTCTTCACCCGCCCCAATTCGCCCTCAGCACTAAAAAACGCGTGCACGCGGTCGACAAAACCGGAGCCGGAGTTTTCAGAAAGGGAAATCATGGGTGGGAGTTTCAGTATACACCAAGCGGGCCAAAAGTGGACAAAAGCTTCCGCAAGAAACCAGAAAGTGTAAGGACTGGAAGGGTTCGGTAAACGGCGAGAGAAGGTCGCCGTAGGAGAGAGATGAACGAATTGTCGCGACCTATTTTGCCGTCTTCGGGCGCGCCTGTTCATAGTAGCGGGCCATCCCTTCTGCTACACCGCTTGCGTACTCAGTCACGAGACTTGGGAGCCAATCGCCGTCCACGAGCTTGAGTCCCGCGTAGTCGCCTAGCTGAACCCGAGTCCAAACGGGTGAACTGTTCATGACGTATGGCTCCAAGAATAACGTTGGAGCCCGGTAAAGCCTGTTGGCAAGCAAGTTGCGCGCGTATAAATACGGGCTGCTTCCGGCACGAATCACGTTTTTAGAGAAATACGTGTAGGGCGGTAAGCCAGTAGCCTCCGCAAGGGTTTCCACGACAACTTCGCTCAGAGGCAGTGCCTCTTCCGCAACGCGGCTGTACAATTGGGACAGCATGTCGGCTCGAATATCATCAGATTCCAATTCCTTCGCTCCGTAACAGCCATTCACTAAAGCATGCAAATGATTACGCGGCACAAAGACCGGCTTCTGTGGCTCACTCCATTCCTCCGCGTTGAAATGCAAACACACCACCACGTCGGGACGAATCTTCTCGTTCACTAATTTAGCGCGCGCGCGGATCTCACTGATTCGATAAAAGTATAACTCACTCAGCCGATTTAATTTATCGGGATTATTTAGTGTAGGAATTTCCGCTGCGGCCGCCGGCAGAAGCGTCTTTGGCCGCTCTCGGGTGAGCGGGCGCGCATTTTTTCGTAGCAACACAACGATGGCGCCGTACTTCTCCAGAGCTGATTTTAACTTGCGCGCAACCGCCAACGTGAGATCCCCCTCGGCCACTGGTGGAGTGTTTCCGAGTTGGAAAAATCGCTCTTCCATACGGGCCCAATCCCCGCCCAAATGCCCCGGATCAATCGCCACCCGGAGCCCATCCAGCGGCTTCCCTGCGGGCGCTGCTCCTAGTTCCGAAGCGCGGCGCCAGTAGCGTTTATACCCAGGCGCTATGGTGGAACTCTCAGCAAACGGAACGTCCACCCAAGTGTCGCCGTTTGTTCGGATACGCACCGCCGATTCCCCCACCTCGACCCATCCAGCGGAGGCTCCCTCTGGAGCGTAAATATGATCAAGGGCCTGAAGAAATTCTGCGCGCGAAAAGGTGCCATTGCACCCCTCCAACCAACCCCAATCTGGCGCGGGAGCGAGCGGACTTGTTTTCCCGAACGCCGAGCTTGTAACGATGCAGCAGGCAAGTAGGAGAAAGCGAATCAGCGTTGCCCTTGAGCGTTGGAGCCTGAAAGAACGAAGCTGACGGGCTTCTCCTTTCCGCGGCGCTGCTTGAATCATTTTCATGGGCTAATTGGTTCCCAAAAATGTTGCCAAGTGGCTTACACGCGTTCTTCGCAGCGATGAGCCACGCGCTCTATGTGGAGTGCAAAACCTGTGGTTTCATCGATGTCAATGAGCGCACCCTGCAGCATCACCGGTCCCCGCGCCACGGGAAAACTCACCGGTAGCCCAGTGAGAAAACGCCTTAATATCGGCTGGATTTCGCGGCCCAATACGCTGTTTAGGGGACCGCACATTCCGGCGTCACAAAGGAAAGCGGTGCCGCCTGGGAAGATCTGTTCGTCAGCCGTTTGGGTGTGGGTGTGGGTGCCTACAACCGCTGAAACTCTGCCGTCCAAAAAGCGGCCCATCGCAATTTTTTCGCTCGTGGTCTCAGCGTGCATGTCGACGAAAATCACGGAGGTTTCCTCGCGTATCCGAGCAACTTCCACATCAATGGCAAGAAAGGGATTTTCCAAAGGTGGCTGCATGAAGGTGCGGCCTTGGACATTGATAACCCCAACCTTTCCCTTTGCTGTTTCCAAGATTACCGAACCAAAACCGACGGTACCCGCTGGGTAGTTCAAAGGGCGCAGCAGACGCGGTTCGGTGGGTAAATACGGCAACAAATCTTTTTGGTCCCAGACATGATCGCCGGTGGTGATCACCGCGACGCCCGCCCGCAAAAGATCGACGCTAATTTTGGGGCTAATCCCACGCCCACCCGCGGAATTCTCACCGTTGGCCACCACAAAATCGACCCCGCGTTCCTGCTTGAACCAAGGGATGGACTCAATGACGGCCCTACGACCGGGTTCCCCAACAATATCTCCAAGAAAAAGCAGCCTGAGCACTCCAGTGTGTTAGCGGCAACCCATTCCCAGTGGCGAGGGGATTTTACGCGGAAGCCGTAATCTTGGGTCTGATCCGACGGTTTTATTTCCTGTGACAAGCGGGCACTAAAGCCGGCAAAGGCTTCAGCGCTCTGCGCCCCACTCAAAACGGATGGGTGGCGGTGTCGGTGGCAATGGTTTGAGCTGGTCCGCCAATTCGTCCTCAGCTGTGGTTTGAGAGCGGGAATATCTCACCTTTGGAAGAGGCGGGTGAAAGTTCCAGGGGTTCGGAGCGGGAGTAGCAGGAGCGGGAGCCGCAGCAAGCGAAGACTCAGCAGCGGCGGCTGGCGCGGTTTCAGGGAGTGGCTGAGGCGGTGCTGAGGGCTGGGGAGCTGGTGGTACGACCGGCTTCGTTGCAGGCTCACACAGGAGGGGCGCAACAGTAGCAGGCTCCGGAGGCGCTTCGTGCTTAATGTCCTCCACATCATGGGGTTCCGATGCGTGCACGGGCTCGGCGGGGGCAACGGTTCGGCGGACTTCGGGAAGTGGAGGCGGCTGGACGATGCGTATCGCTTGCGCAGGAAGCCCGCGGGTCAAATCAGTTTCCACAGCTTCAAAAGCACTGGCGCGTTCAGCGTCGGACTCTCGTGATCCCGTAAAGCTTTTGAAGTCCTCGAAAGTCTCGTGGGAGTCGAGCGGCTCGCCCGGCGTAGGGCGATGTGCAGATAACTGTAACCACACCATCGGAAGAAATAGTAGACCGTTGAGCGCGATAAGCGGGGCCACGGCACCCCAAGGCGCGAGGAACCCGCCATCGCGTCCGCCCATGAAAACCAGACAGGCGGCGCTGCGTAGGAACGCGTCAGTGAATGTCGGGACTGCGCCCGCCTGTGAAAGGACGAGCGCCCAAACGGCAACATGCAAAGCTGCGAGGACGAGCAACCACCACAGCCAAACCAAACGGTCTGCCAAGCGTTGGCTGGGTCGGTTTGGGGCAAGCAGTGCTCCTAAAGAAAGATTGGCCGTCAACAAAAGCAAGCCGATGACAAAAACGTTGGCGGGATTCATGGGTGTGTTTTCTCAAACAAATCGCCCATCTCAGACGCTATGCAAGTACGAACCCGCGCTGAATGAAATGCCGACGCCTAAAAAGGGCGCGCTAAGTCTCATTGCGCGACAAACCGAGCGTTAGTCGCGCTCGCCCTCAATACCGTTGGCAAGGCACCTTTTAGGAGCGGTACAACCAGCGTGTGTTCGCCGCCTGAGCTGAACGCCTGCGTCCCATTTTTTGCAGGTGCTCCATCCACCCAGAATGCCTCGGCGCCTTCGACTTGCAGCGCGACTGTCGTGGCCGCTCCCAAGCGGAACTTAGCCACCGCGTATACTTTTGCCCCAGACTCCATAGCCATCGGCATTTCGAGATGTTCGGGCAAGAGGCGCCCGTCGGTGAGCGTGTAGGCGGTCGGCGCCACGGTTAGGCTGCGCCCGGCGTGGGCGTCCTCGGCGTTTGAGGTGATACGCCAAGCCCGAGCTACGCCCCCGTTGCTGGCGTCGAAAGCTCCGGGGCGCCCAACGGCACCCAGAAAGGCGAACACGTTTATTTTGTCCTCTTCACTCAATCCATCTACAAGACCCGCAGGCATTAAAGAGCCTATGACTTCCGAGGTTTTGATCTTTGCTTTTGCCACTTCGAATTCTAGACCGCCGGGAATTCGAACTTTGATAGCGGTACCGTTTTCTTCAAAAGGAATCCCCGTCACGGAGGTGCCGTCGTTCAGGCTGTAATTTACTCCGTGATATCCTTCCTTCACCTTCGCGTGAGGAGAGAGCACACTTTCAATGACGTAATCCAGAGGCGCACTGGCCCCCAAAGTCGACATGTCGGGCCCCAACTTGCCGCCGGCACCGCCGATGACGTGGCACTGCACGCAGCTTAATTTGGCGCTGTGGTACAGACGCTCCCCCTTGAGTGCATCGCCGCGCTCTTGCACGAGTTTTGCCCACTCCTGCGGAGAGCGCTCGGCCGCTTTTGCACCCGCTTCGATTTTGCCACGCAACGCCTGTTCCAGACCGCCGTCGCGTCGCCCCAACTCGCGTGCCGCCGCAAGGCCGCCTTCCAACGCAGTAGCCGTAAGGGCCGCCTTCCACTCCTCAGCAGCTTTCACGGTGAAACCCAAATTTGCGGCAGCCAGAACTCGCCAAATTTGGAGCGCCTGCGACGCCTGCTGCACGTCTTTGAGCCAGATCGCCGCCTCGCTTTTCGCATCTTGGGGACGCGTCCTTGCCAAAATTCCCAACGCTAAAAGACGTACCTCCACGGGGCGCTCAGGTGAGAGCAACGCACGTGCTTCCTTCGCCGCCGCCTCACCTCCCAACAGCCGCAGCCCTTCGCCAGCCGCGTTGCGCAGTGAAGCCGTAGAGCTCGCCGCGGCAGCCCCGAGTTGCGGAGCAAGAGCGTCTAACTTCCAATATCCCGCCAAGGTCAGGGCAGGCCGCGCCACGCGACTTTCCTTGCTTAGGACGAATTCGCTCAGGCCCTTTAAATCGCCGCCAGGACGCACTCCGCGCGCCGCCGCCTCCAGAAGTGCTTCCAAACCTTTGACTTTCACTTCTGGACGTTCGCTAGATTGCAAAAGCAAAGCCCATAATTTTCCCGCCTCCTCTGGACCGCCCGCGTACCCGATGAGCTGTATCCACGGCCCGGAACCATCCACTGGGAGCGAGATGTCTTTTAAAACAGTCGTCAAAGCCGCTCCGGCCCCCGGCAAGTCCAGCGCCAATAATCTGTCCCTCAATTGCGTCTCGCGGCCTTTCCACGCCCAACGCCCTTCCACTAACGACGCCACCCAAAGGTTGCCGACCTCACGCATGGACTGTTTCAGCGCAAAACTGAATTGCTCGTCTCCAGGCACTGGCGTCTCCGCTGCACTCGCCACAAATTCCGCAGCCTCCGGACTGGAAATCCTTGCCAGCGCTCGCATCGCCTCTACGCGGACGCGAGGAGACGCATTTTTCACTAACTCGCCCAAACGCTGCACGTTTCCGTTAACTGCTCCAAGCGCTCCTCTCCAGCGCGCCTCCCACGCCGCCGTTGCGCCGTCCTGCGCCTGCAATCCCTTCACAGCGGCCTGCGGCCCAGCGGCTCCGGCGCGCACGAAAGCCGCCGCCAAGGCTGCCTCCTTCGTCCCCTTCGCCGCACGCCAAGCCTCCAACGCGTCAACGCTACCGCCGCGCAACCGCCGGCTTAACAGCTGCCGCGCTTGCTCTTGTTCCCAGCCGTTCCCTGATAATAACGCCTCCATTAAGTTCGCTGTTTCGCGTCCGAACACCGGTGTCCAAGCCACTGGCTTTCCGTCTTTGTGCGCGATACGCCAAATCCGGCCACTGACTTTGTCTCGGCGCGGATCGCGGAAATCGACTTCGCCGTGGTTGATCACGGGGTTGGTCCAATCTCCAACATAAAGCGCTCCGTCGGGTCCGAGTTTTACGTCGATGGGGCGAAAGCTTTGATCAGGCGTGCGAACCACATCGGGTTGGTCTGTGGTGGCATAGGCGCTTTTCGGAGAATCCGCTTTGCTTAAATCGTTGATGGCGAAACGTACGATGCGGTGTGCCCGAAAATCGTTGGTGATCGCATGCCCCTGCCAGGACGCCGGAAAAAGCGGACTACGAATAATTTCCAGACTACAAAATTTTGGATAACCGCCCCCGCTCACGCCAGGCATTACGCCTTTAGCGCCTTCTGAGGGGGCAAACGTCGCGCCGGGAAAAGCCCAGCTCAGTCCGTTGCTTCCGGCGCCATCCGTGAGAAAGGACTGGCCCTCTGCGTCGGTTTGATGGCCCCAATTATTGACGAGGCCCTTGGCAAAAACCTCCACTCGTTCTGTGCGCGGATCGTATGCTAGGACACCGCCCGAGTTGAGACGCACGACGCCCCAAGGGGTTTCCATGTGGCTATGAATGTAGATGCTCTGGCTGAAGTACAACCGACCGTCGACGCCCCAGTGCAGGGAGTGAATCGTGTGATGCGTGTCTTCTGTTCCAAAACCACTGAGGACCACACGGCGGCGGTCTGCTTTGCCATCTCCATCAGTATCAGTAAGTTCCAAAAGTTCTGTAGAAGCTCCAACGTATGCGTGGTTAAGTCCGTCATCGCTGAGTGCAGGTGCAACGCCCGTGGGAATGAGCAGATCTTCGGCGAAAATAGTGCTCTTGTCTGCGCGCCCGCTATGTTTGGAATCTTCGAGGACGACAATCTTGTCTGTCGGGAGTGCCCCTGGTTGGATTTGTGGATAGATGGGAGTGGAGGCCACCCAGAGGCGACCTTTGGCGTCCCAATTCATTTCTACAGGCTTTGAGAGCAATGGATTTTCTGCCCACAAAGTCATCTCCAACCCGTCATCCAGTGTGAACGCCGGCGAATCCAGCGGGACTGCAGCGGGCACATTCTCGGGAAGCTCCGGCACTTCAGGCGCCGCCTTTCCCGAGCGCAGAGCTGCCACGGCTGCGTCGGCTTTTTCGAGGAGCGCGTCGAATTGTTCTATCTCCACGGCATTGCGCCCCTGTTCTTTTTTGCGGAATCCGAAAATGTAGGTGTGATTTGCGGGTCTCCAACGATGGAAAAAAAGCTCATTTTTGCGCTGTAACGCTTTGCGCAGCAGCGGCTGTGGCTCTGTGGTGGATGGTGCGATCCAGCCCAGTTCATTCGCCAACGCCGTAGCCCATCGCTCCAGACCTTCCGCCGAGGGATGGATGCCGTTCTCCGTTAACGGCTTTTGCGAAGCGGATTGTGTCACCGCCGCCTGATCCACGAAACGCGCTCCGCGTTCAACCGCAAGTTCCCGAATCGCTTGGGTGTAACCAGCGAGAATCGCGTTGTGTGCCGTAGGGTCGGGCAACCCGGGACGCACGGAGCGCAAGTCCTCGTGACGTAACGGAGCCAACAGGACGAAGCGCACCGGCGAGCCTGATGCCTCTGTGATAACATCCATAAGCGCGGCTAGATCTGTCTTAAATTTTTTCGCGCTAAACTCTGTCCCGTAACGCGTCGGGTCTGCATTGAGGTTGGGATCCTTGGAAAGCGCGGTGATTTCCTCCAAGCTCGCGGCCATTCCGTAGCCCAAGACTGCCACGGTGGGTTTAACCAAAGAGACTTGAGCGCGAACCCTTTCCATGCCTCCGCTTGCGGGGTCGAAGCTGGCCCGGGAAACGCCGGTGGGTAGATCCGCGCTGAAGGCAAGATTTCGGACGGTGAAAGGTACTCCTGTAAAGTGTTGGGTTAGCCTTAATTCCAGTGCAGCAGCGGACCCTTCTCGCTCGAGCAAGGTGTCGCCCATTAAGAGGACGCGGTCTCCTGAGCGCACCTCGAATGGCACTGCGGCGTTTGCCATGGTAAGAAACACGAGGAACAAGGGAAATAGCAGTCTGAGTATTTTCATGACAGTGTAATTCTGGGGATACAGCGTAGGGTTCTGGGGAGCAAAAGGGCGCAGAGGGAGAGTGGATAGCATGAAAAATAAAGAGCCATGATCCAATGGTAAAAATGGCTCATCTTTATTCCTCCACTTGCATTCTTGAGACTCGCGAGTCTTTGGGACGGTGGGAGGGCGCAATGGGGTATCAGGGATATCAACCTTTCTTAGCCACCAAGAAAACGTTGCGCTGGGCGACGGTTAGGCCTTTCTTCCTCCAAAGTTTTTCTCGAAACATAGGAGATCGATGTCAGCGCCTATTACTACAAGCTCCACCTTATCGCCGGACGATATTCACTGGATTCCTTCCTCCATCGTGGAGCGGATGAACTTTGGAAACATCTTCCGGAGCCAAGGGCCCGTCACGGTCGATTACGGCTGCGGCGAAGGGGCCTTTGTGCTTTCGATGGCCAAGCGCTATCCCGCCCATAATTTTCTCGCGACTGAACGGTTGGCGCTCCGGGTTGAAAAAGTGTGTAAAGCAGCTGCTCGCATGGGCTTGACGAATCTTCGTGTGTTGAGATTGGAGAACTTGTACGTGGCGCGTTTTATCCTTCCGCTCGCTGCGGTTTCTACCAGTTACGTGTCCTTTCCTGATCCGTGGCCCAAGCGCGCCCATCAAAGCCGGCGCCTCGTGCAGCCGGAATTTCTCACGGCCGTTCGCGAAACCCTTTTGCCCGGCGGCGAGTTGCGCCTTAAAACGGACGACCTTCCTTATTTTCGTTGGATGGAAAAAGTGATCGCTGAAAGTGAGGGCTGGGACCAGACAAGCTGGCCAGAGGAACCGGAGTTACCGTTGACCAATTTTGAGGCGCGCTTTATTGCGCAGGGCTTACCGATCCATCGCACGATGCTGGTCAAGCGCTAGGCAGAGCTACGGTAGCCTTTTATTTAGCGGGTGTGGGAGGAGTTGGGGGAGTTGGTTTGATTCGACTCGAGGTTGGCGGTGGCGTCGGTTTCGGCTGCGCTGGGGCAGGGTTGAAAGAGAAGGGCCTAAAAATACCAAAGACACCGCCGCCCGCTTTTACGGCAAGTAAACTGCCATCGGGACTGACGACAATGCGTTCGGGGCGCTGATCTGGCTGGGATGCAATGCCATGCAGTTCCTCGATAAGATGCGTATCTTTGATATTCCAAATCCGGACGGTGAGATCCTCTGAGGAGCTCACGAGAAGTGGGAGTTTAGGGTGCCATTCCACATCTGAAATGGCCGCGTCGTGGGCGCGGAATTCGCTGTCGATTTGAAGGGTTTGGCCGTTGCGCAAGCGTAGGCGCATGTCGTTACCAGCCTCGGCGATTTGCCTGCCATTCGGGGAGATACACAGCCCGTTGGCATCAGGAGCGTCCACTCGGGCGAGGCGCTTACCCGTCTGCGCGTCCCAAAGAATCATGGCGCGTTCCACCGCGTCTTCTGGAGCACCGGGCCAGTCCGCTTTGACGAGGGCAATTTCAACGATGGTGTCTGTGGTGACCCAGTCGGAGATGCCTGAAATATTTGGCGGTACATCCATCCCAGTGCGGTCCAGTTTGCAAATCTCTTTACCCGTCGCCGTGTCGTAAATTCCTGCGCCAGTCCAGAGCTTCTTGCCATCTGCGCTGAGCGCCCAGTGCGGGCCGACTGTGGGGATGGAGCCCTTGAATACTTCTTTGTAAGTGTTGCCCGCGAGTTGGAAAAGACTACTGCCGCCCGCGCCATTGACCGCGAGTACTATGCCATTTTTGGTGGAAGCGAGCCTCTCGCCCTTCGCTGAGTGGGCTAAACTGGCGAGCGGTTTTTTTTCAAAGTCCGGCAGGCGTGTGTCCAGAATCTCCAGCGCCGCGCCCCCGTTTGCCCTCACCACGCGCCAAGGTTCCCCCGCGAACTCCAAGGAGCGCGCATTGGCTGAAATAGATTTCTCTGGCTTGGATGTCTGAAAGTTCCATGCCCATAGTTTTGTCCCATTCACCACGGCAACATCCCCAGACTTGGGCTGTAGCGCCAGTTTCCAACCGCCTTTTAAGTTGCCTAAAATCGGTATGGACTTCACCAGCAAGCCAGTCGAACTGTGCCAGTACTGGAGCACCACGCAGCGGTCCGAGCGCTGTGAAAGAGTTGCGAGCAGCGAGGCGTCTGGTAGCAGGCCCATCGCCTTGAGATCTAGCGTGCGGGATTCAAACAATAGTTTCCCGGATGCAGCATCGAACTTTCGCAAAAACTTCGCGGGGGAAATCGTATAGGTGATCAGGCCACTCCAATCCGGCGTCGCCGCATAAAGCGGAATAAGCGTTCCCATTAAGTTATTTCCCCACACGAAGGGCCACGGAATTTTGCTCTTGGTTGTGAGGGTTTCGCCGGTTTTGGCGTCTACCTCTAATAGGCCGTTTTTGTTGGAAAAAATCCGGAGTTTTTTCCCGTCGCTCGTAAACTCCGCAGTGACGGCTGTGGTCTCGTCGTTCTGCTCCCATTCCAGTTCCCCTGTTTGGGCGTTGCGCATTTGGAAGCGTTGCAAATTTCCTTCCGTCTGCCGGTAAAGACACAAGAGGTGCGCGCCGTCCGGGCTGAAGCTCAGTTGGAACTGACCGCTGGGAGGCACTTTGATATCCGTGAGCTTTTTACCCGAGGGGACTTGCAGAACTTCGATGTGCGATGCGGTCACGTTGTTGCCGGTCTTGTCATGGCGTACTATGGCGGCTTTGGAAGCGTCGTTCGAGAGGACGAGTAGATCTCCGACGAGATTTCTTTGGTCGCACTTAAAGAGGTCGGTGATGGCGCCGCCTTGTTTTTTGAGATCTAGCGTACGCACCCAGCCGTCTGCTTGTAAGGTGACTAAGACTCCTAGCTTTTGCGGGTGGGGAACCAGAAGAGTCCACGGCGAGTTGTTTTTGGCAGTGGCGGTGATGTCGGCAGACTCGAGTTTGCCATTCAGATAATTCCACTTTTGGTCGCGCAGATCTTTTGGAACTTCCGCTAGGGTGCGTTGAATTTCTTCGCCGTCGAGTTCGCGCTCAGCTGCCTCGGCAAGAGCGGTATGAGCCTGCGCGGCGGTGCGGCGTGCGTGCTCCTTTTCCGTAATCGCCTTTTTTTCGTTCAAAGCGGCCGCTTGTGCATTTCGCTCTGCCGCAAGCGCATTGTGTTTTGCTAGACGTTCGCTGGCGATGAGTCTTGTCGTAAAGGCCGCCGCTCCTGCGAGGATGAGGAATAGCAACGCTGTCACGGCTTTGTGCCGTCGCATCATCAATAAAAGTTGGCGCAGCACTCCCGCATGTTCTGCGCGTGTAGCAAAGCCGTGAAGGTAAGCCTCGACGTCTGTCGCAAATTCCTCCACCGACTGATAGCGATTTTCCCGCTTTAGACTCATGGCTTTATGCGTGACCGCACGCAGAGCCTCCGGAACGCTGGAGCCGATTTCAGTCGGCTTTTCCGGTGCGTTTCCGTGCGTCGCCCAACTGCGCTTGGTCACCATCGAAGTGATCTGGCCCGAGCGAACTTTCGTAAGGAGCTCATCTAAAGTAGTGCCTTCCACGGGGGGCCGTAGCGTCAAAATAGAATATAAAATCGCCCCCAGGGAATAAATGTCGGAACGCTCATCCAGTTCTGTCAGTCGTCCTTGCGCCTGTTCGGGCGACATGTACTGCGGGGTGCCCAAAACTTCTCCGTCCATGGTTGCGCCATAGTCTTCCTCGTTTGGCGGACTGGGATTGTGACGATACCCTAGCGAGCCGTCTTCCAGCGTTTCCTTTTCTCCCAATTGCTTCGCCAGCCCCCAATCCATGACGAGCACTTCGCCAAACTCTCCGACCATAACGTTTTCCGGCTTCAGATCTCGGTGTAAGATTCCCTTGGAGTGCGCGAAGGCAATGGCATCGCACACCTTGCGGAACAGGCTGAGCAGACGTTCCCGGGTGAAGGTTCGTTTGGTTTCCGAGTCGCCTTCGCGCAGACTTTTGATGATGGCCTGCAGCGTCTGTCCCTTGACCAGCTTCATGCTGTAAAAAGGAAATCCGTCGTCGTCCTCACCCATGGCATGGATCGGCACAATGTTTGGATGTGGCAAATTACCAAGTACTTCTGCTTCACGCGCAAACCTGGGATCCCTGCCGCCGCCGCTGCTGGACACCTTAATCGCCACCTCCCGTTTCAAATGTGGATCTTGCCCCTTGTAAATGCGTCCCATTCCGCCCCGTGCAATTTCAGGACCCAGTGCGTACTGGACCTGAACGCTCGCGCTACGGGGGCCGGGAGGGACTACGTCATTCGCTGAAGCTTCGGGGTTGGGTGCGTCGTCGGCAACCGAGGTTTGGGGAGGGAAAAGACTTGCTGCATCGCCATTTACCGGCAGCTCATTCGTGGCCGCTACCCGAATGGTGAGCGTTGCTGGTCCCACTTGTACGGAGGCCGGGCACTCGATTTCCACGCGCCCACTGATGTCGTACCCGTTGACCAGGGTTCCATGGGCCCCAGTGAGGTCTTCCACCTGGATTTTACTTCCTTCCAGCCAAAGGGAGGTATGATGCGCGGCGACATCCGTGGAATCGATGACTACTTCGCAAGAAGGATCGCTACCCACGATCATCGCACCCTCTTCTGCATAAAACGAATGACTTTTACCTGCATGGTGCAAAGTCAGCTCAAAGACCGGTTTCATGAAGGAAATTGAATCGGCAATGAGTTGGAATTCGTGCTGCAAATAAGCATTTTTGTCTGCATCAGCAAGGTTGGCTAAACAGGGTAACCTTAAAGTTAATAAATGCGCAGAGGCTTCACAGCCAAAACTCTGTTAAGGTAGAGGGCTAATTCAGACACAATGTCTCATTTGAAGATAGAGAACGAATCTAGCGCCTCTCTTAACGAACTTGAATTGCAATGAGGCGGGGTTGCAAACAAGCGTCCAGCGGCGAAAGAGAAGGCTGCGGGGACATTCAATGCAGCGTGGACGGCTTGTTAAGGATTTTGCTGCAAGGTGTCGAGGTGTTCTGCGGCGACGGCGGCGGCGTCTTTCCAACAGTTGGCGAATTGGCGGGCAATTTTTAGGGTGGTTTTGAAGGGAGGCTCGGCCCTTTCATTTTTCGGGACGGCGTCCAGCCAGAGACGAAGGGCGGCGACGAGTTTGTCAGGCTCGGGAATGTCGGCTGTCCAGAGTTCGGAAGGCAAGTAATTCAGTGCGAGCGCTGTTTGGGGGATGGCGCGATTTTGCAGAAGGAGCGCTTGAAGGAGGGCGAAGTTCTTGGCGTGGAATTCGGTGCCGGTGAGATGTAGGGCGGCGAGCGCAGCATCGAGCAATTCTGGAGCAGGCGCTTTCGCCTGAAGCGTCGCAGCGAGCAAGGGGTGGAAGGCGGCGTGCAAGTCTGGTTCGGGGAGGAGGGGGAGCGCTTCAAGCAATTCGATTTGGCGCGAAGGTTTTGTTTCGAGTTGCGTCCAAAGCGAATGAGGGCGGCCGTTAGCTCTGATCCACGCTGCGTGTGCAATGCTTCGCAAACGCGCGAGGTGCGCGGTGGATGCAAGCGTTTCGAGTTCACGCTCTGCGGGCGCCAGTTCACCAGCTGGAGTCTCCAAGAGTAGCTTCAAAAGTTTTTCAAAAGGCGCTTTTTCCTGCGCCCCCGCTGCTTCTAAACGTGACAACGCTGCCGCGATTTCCGCCGCACGACTGCTCTGATGCAATTTTGCTAACGCTTGCAGACCGGCGTTAAAAATGGAGTCTGGCATTCCCTCCCGTTGGATTTGCTCCATCCATACGGACTCCGCGCCGGGTGCTAACGCCAGCCTTTCATTGGAAAGATCAGCAAGTACAAAACGCTGAGCTTGAGTGTTTTCAGGGATTAGTATCCGCGTTGGATCCGGCTCCAAGCGTTGCAAAACTTCGTGCGCCCGATGTTCCAGAACTGGGTTTAGAGGCTGCGCCAAAACGCGGTGCACGAGCCGGATAGCGCTGGGTTGGTGCGGCGCGAAGTAACTGGCGGCGTCGAGTACCTCCAAGCGCACCGGGATGTCCGCATCCTGCGCGAGGGGTTCGAGCAGGGCGACGGCATCAGGCAGGGTGTCGCGGGCCTCGCGCACGATGCGAGCCGCTTCTAGTCGCACCGAGCCGTCCGGTGAATGCAGCGCGGAAGTGAGCAAATCTGCGTTGAGTTCGCCAAACCAGCGTAATAGTCGCAATGCCTCAAGACGGAGCAATTCTGTGGCGGGATCCTTGGCATCCAGCAGTGCGATCCAAGCGAGTAAAGCTGGCTTTATCTCTTTCACAGGCCGCGAGGCGAGTTCGTTTCGGACCTGGTTGAGCAGCGCGGGCCCCCGCGTTTTTAAGTGCTCCAAAAGGTGCGCCACAGGTTGTTCCCCCAAGGCAGGCGTCCATCGCGGCGCTTTGTCGCCTGTCAAAACGACACCGACGGAGTCTCGGGCAGGGAATTGTGGTTTCTGGCGCGACTCTTCTGGAAACGGGAAGTCATGGAGCTCCTCGACATGGCCGCTGCGAGGATCCAGTCGGTAAATTGCATCAGCGGCTTCGGGGAGGCCGCCTTCTGGTGTTTCGATTCGAGCGCGGAGCGAAGGCGCAGCCTTTAGTAGGACGCTACCGCTGGCATTCAGAGCGATCTGTCTGTCTTGGACCGGAGTGGAAATGCCCAAGCCGGTGAGCAAGCGCTCTTTTTGCGTCACTCGCCCGGATTGCTTTGGATCGCGCAGGAACCAGAGGTCGCCGTCCTGAAGCAAAAGCACGCCATTGCGGTAAAAGGCGAAATCGGTCACGGCGCCGAGTTCCGCTGCGAAAATGGTACAGTGGTCGGCGGCTCCGTCACCGTCGCGGTCTTCGAGAACGAGCAGTTTACCGGTCTCTTGGTTAGGACTGTCGCACAACACCCAGAGTCGACCCTGAGCGTCCCAATTCATACGGATCGGGCTGGACAGTTCAGGAAAACGGGTACTGCTGGCGAACGGGCGGGAGTTGGCTTCCGCAGCTATTGAAACGGGCTCCGCTGGCAAGGTGGCGCTTGGCGGGCTTGGCTGAGTCTTTTCCTTAGGCGCGCCGTTTGCTTGGGCCCAAGCGAGGGAGTCGAAGGCTGAAGCGCGTTCCTCTAGGCGCTGCCAGAATTGGGGCGCGGTCTCGGACGACAATTGTTGAAAAGCGCGTCTCCAAGCTTGGTGCTTTTCCGCTGTAATTTTTCGAATTGCGTCCAAATGAGGCGCTCTTTTCGGTGCAGCACCTGTGAGTGCCTCGAAAATGAGCGGCGCCAACAGCCGGTTGCCCTCCGTGGTGGGAAGACACCCATGGACGGTTAAAGCGCTTTGAAACAGGCCAAAAAACTTGGGAACTAAGGCGGCACGTTGGCGGCGTGTGGCAAATAGGCGTTCTGTCGCGGAATAAACGTCGACAAAAGGCACGCCGACTTCACGCGCTACCGCAGCTACCGCTTCAGACGCGGACTTCAATTGCGCATTGCGCGGATTGGTGTCTAAACCGATGGCGTCGCCGAGCGGCTCCTGTGCGGCTGGACCGAACAGGATTAAGCGCATTGGGCGGCCGTTTGTGGCGTTGGAAAGGGTGCGGTTTGCGAAAGCAAGGAGGTCGGTCTGAAAAGAAGCGATATCTGGATTTGTGCAAAGCGCTTCCGGTGTCCCGTAAAAAGCCCACACGATTTGCGTGCCGATTTGCGCGAGGGTTGTCTGCAGCAGTGCGGCTGACTCGGATTCTGCGCGAGGCACCGTCGCTCCAGGAATTGCGAGCGAGCGGAAGGCGAGATTTTTTTCGGGAAATGACTCAATAAAAGCCGTTTCAAGGAAGCCGTCCTGTAACACAACATCCGCCAGCGCACTGCCTACGACGGCGATTCGCGCGTCGTTGGGGAGATCCGGCCCTTGTGCGGCCGAGCTCTGGCTCTGTATAAACGCCACACAAAGAGCGGCGCAAAAACTCAGGCAAGAAAAGCGGCGCTGGAGCCTTTTTACAAATGGGAAAAACGGGGTGGCGCGCATGAGAAAAAGCCGACCCGAGAAACTCAGCGCAGTGGAAAGCCACGCCGAATGGGGGCGTCGGGAGCGGAGTTTTGCGGAATTAAAGTACCTCGGCAAACTCACCCACTTTACGGAACTTCGCGTATCGTTCTTCGAGCAAGGCGTCCAAGGGTTTCACGCTTAACTCGTCGAGGTGACGCGTCACGGCCTTGCGCAGATTTAGCACAGCGGCGGACTGATCCTGATGGGCGCCGCCGAGTGGCTCAGGGATGACTTCGTCCACGAGGCCCAAATTCAAAAGATCCGCGCCTGTGAGCTTGAGCGCCTCGGCTGCTTCTGGCGCGTGTTTGCGGTGTTTCCAGAGAATCGCGGCACAGCCTTCCGGACTGATCACAGAGTAGTACGCGTTTTCAAGCATCAGCACTCGGTCGGCCACGCCAATGCCCAGAGCGCCGCCTGAACCTCCTTCCCCGATGACAACCGCCACCGTCGGAGTACGCAAGGTCATCATTTCCTTCAAGTTTAGGCCGATGGCTTCTGAAATATGCCGCTCCTCCGCGCCCACGCCGGGATAGGCGCCAGGAGTGTCAATCAGGGAGACGAAAGACATGCCAAACTTCTCTGCCAAGCGCATTAGCCGCAGGGCTTTGCGGTAACCTTCTGGGTGGGCGCTACCGAAGTTGCGTCTGAGGTTTTCCTTGGTGTCACGCCCCTTTTGGTGGCCGATTACGGCGCATTTATGCTTTCCCATCAGTGCGAAGCCGCCCGGCATTGCAGAGTCGTCACCGAAAAGACGGTCTCCGTGCAGCTCGGTGAAGTCGTTGAAAGAGAGCTGCATGTAGTCGAGTGAAAACGGCCGAGCGGGATGGCGGGCGAGCTGGACGCGCTGCCAAGCGGTGAGATTGGAGTAAATTTCCCGCCGCGTTTGCTCGAGCTTTTCCTCCATGCGCTGGACTTCGGCCTCCAAGTTGATGTCGCTTGCGTTGGAGGAGCTGCGCAAGTCGGCGAGCTTGGCTTCTAACTCAAGGACGGGTTTTTCAAACTCTAAGGGCTGGAGCTTCATAAAATTTACCGAATGGTGACAGTATCATTCTTCTGTAGCAATGCCGACAGTTCCCGCACCGCGTCGGCAGCCAGTCCATAGCCCGAGGTGGGTTTAGGCGCGTTCTCTGCCGGATCCGCAGGCACGGCGTACAGCGTGTGATTGGGCGGTTGCAGCACGATCCAGTGGGAGGCGGCGTGGAAGCCCTTTTCGCCGAAATTCAAACGCACTCCAGCGTTCCACGCGGGTTTGTCGTGCACTTTCGCTGCCAGAGGAGTCGGCGCGCCCTTTTTCTGCGCTCCAATTTTGGCGGAACCCTGCGTGGCAACGATCGGGTATTGCGCGAAAAACTCGCCTGCCTTGAGAACGATGACTTTCGAGCTCGGTCGATCAATAACTGCGGAGAATTGCGCAGGGACAGAGTACAGCCGTTGGCCCACACGCAGGTTGACACCTTCAATCCGGTTAATTTCTACAAGGAGCTCCTGAGAGGTCTTCAACCGATGGCTGACTTTGGTGAGCGAATCGCCGGATTTGACCACGTATACGTCTTTTTCGGGCGTGGCTCTCGGAGAGAGTAGAAGCGCGACTTGCAGAGTTCCAAGCCGGTTGCGAGCTTCTTCAAACTTGCTGGAATCGGGGTAGGCATCGATGAATTCCAGATACGCTCGGCGAGTGGCGAGGGGGTCGCCGACGGCATCTATTTGCAGACACTTTTGGTACTCCACAAGCGTTGGGTCCTGCAATTCTGGGGTCAATGGCACGGGACCACCCTTATCTTTGGCCAGCTTGATCTCTGTTTCCATGAAGTAGAGATAGGTCGCATAGCCGCCGCCGCCGAAGACGAGAGCCGTCAGCGCCACTACGACCAAGGCTTTGAGGAACCACTTCACGGGGAATAGGTAGCAAATTAGGGGCGGTTAACTGGGGGAGGTAGCCCCGCCGCTTCCCTCGCCTCCTGCTGTAAAGAAACTACAAAAGGCCGCGCCTGCGAAAGTCCCCCAGATTACCGCTGGAGGATTCTTGAATCATGTCTGAGGCAAACTTGAGCAGGCTCACTTCCCAGCCTTCATCTACCCCCTGCAGGATGACGCTAAGAGGATCCTCGCTATGATCCACTTGGTCTTTGAGGCGCTGGATCACTTCGTCAATCGAGTTGTGGACGATGGTTTCCTTGACGTCGGTTTTGCGAAACTGGAACCCGTATTTGAGAATGGCCAAGTGCCCTGCGTTGTCTTGCAGCCATTCCATAAACTGCTCTGCTCGTTCCCCAAAACCCTCTAAAAGCATCCGCTGTAAGTGCCCCGGTGCGATGATCTGCGGACGTTCGGCGTGCAACCGCCCGTCGCGAATGCGTACTTCGTTGACAGAATCCATCAACTCTGTGACCAGAAAAAAACGGAAACTGGTGGAGCCAAACGTGTCGATACGCCGCTCCGGCGCGTGGATCACGGCAGTGTTTTCAATCGCGTATTGTACCGACGCGGCGTCGAGCATGGACATAAGGTTAATTTAAGCCTCAAACGCAGGATGGCAAATGGGAACCGAGGGTTGCAGGAGAAAAGCACTCAGTCCGATTGGGGCCATGTACGTTGACCCTCAGGCTTTTGAACCTTTTTACTGCCATAGCAGGCTGTTTGGGCGGGGAGAGGGTTGCCTTCAGACGGCGGTTTCATTGACTTCCGCGCGTTCAATTCTATCTTTGACTGTGTGAATTCGCTCACCGAAACGCAGCAACCGCTCAAGGCGCCGATAAACCCTCCGGAGGCCCAGTTGGGTGATAATCTTGGGGATACAACGCTCCCCTTAAAGCGCGCTTTCGAGCCTATCACAAAGGAATTGCTTGGCGTTGAAGAGCGCATTCGGGATCAGGCACGGGCTTTCGACCCAGCCGTGGAGCATTACGTCGCCTACGCCATTCAGAGTAGCGGAAAGCGGTTGCGCCCCGCCTTGGCTTTACTTTCAGGCGGTGCCACAGGTGCCATTCGCTCTGAGCACGCCGACCTCGCCGTCATCGTCGAACTGATTCACGCCGCGACCCTGGTGCATGACGATATTCTTGACCACGCCGACTTGCGCCGGGGGCAGCCCACCGCTAACGCCAAGTGGGGCAACTCCCTCGCCGTGCTGCTGGGGGACTGCCTTTTCGCCCACGCGCTGCAGCTCGCTTCCGCCTTCGAAGACAACCGCATGTGCCGCACCCTCGCTGCGGCTGCTAGCGAAGTTTGCTCTGGAGAAATCATCCAAACCCAAAGGCGTTTTGATCTGAACCTTTCTGTGCCTGATTATTTCCGTATTTTGGAAATGAAGACTGGCGCTCTTTTTGCCGTTGCCACGCAGTTGGGCGGTCGTCTGAACGGCGCTTCGGCGCAGGTGGAGACCGGGTTGCACGCTTTCGGCATGCGGTTGGGCACAGCCTACCAAATTTATGACGATTGCCTTGATCTGGCAGGAGACGAGGGGCAAGTCGGTAAAACGTTGGGTAGCGATTTGCGCCGTGGCAAACTCACACTTCCTATCCTGCATTTATTGCAGATTAGCACCCCTCAGGAACGCACGCGACTGGCTGGGATTATTTTGGAAGGTAAAGACGAGGAAATTCCAGCGCTTGTCGATCAAGCCGTGCAGCAGGGAGCAGTTTCGCACGCCGTAACCACTGGGCGGCGTATGCTCTCTGAAGCGCGCGAGAGCCTTGCCCCTCTTGACTCAGCCTCCGGCACCCCTTTTGTCGACGCCTTGGTGAGTCTTTGCACGACGTTAGACGGGATGATCGCCCCGCTCGCCCGTTGAGTTGGCGCCTCTGGGTTTGGGCACACGGGTTGGGGCAACAGTTGGGATAACAACAAGGGATGGGGGCAATAAAAATCCGGGCCGATACGCTCTGCGCACCAGACCCGGATTTTTCGCTCTTTAAGCTTTTATCGCCAATTACTTATTCTTTTTACCGCGGGTTGCCCCGGCAACAAATTCTTCGAGGGAAAGAGAACCGTTTCCGTCCTTGTCGATCTTCTTGAAGTCTTCTTCTTTCGCCGCTTTTGCCTCGGGCTTCGCCTTGCCGAGAAACTCTTCCAAACTCAAAGCGCCATCGCCATTGGCATCCATCTTTTTGAAGCGCTCTTCGGGCGTGAGTTTGGGCTTCGCTGGAGCGTCCGGTGCCGGTGCGTCAGGCGCCTTGGTTTCAGCTTTTGCGTCAGCTTTTGGTTCGGCTTTTTGTTCAGCTTTTGGTTCGGCTTTATCTTGGGCAAAGGATGCCACGGAAGAAAATGCGATTAGTGCGGCAAATGTGGGGTGGAATCGGAGGATTTTCATAGTGAGGGATGCGGTTTTTAAGGGCACGGGTTGGTTCGTGAACGGCGTTTGCTCCAGGGGGGGGCGGGGAGCCGACGCAGCGCATGGCAACTCGTTGGAGGCTCAAACACCGTTCCCGCTTGAAAGTTGCGAGAAAAAGAACGCGGAAGAAAAAAGAGACGAAGCCGTGGCTCGGGCGTGCTGCTGCGTCGCTCTTAGCGGACTAGCGGACTTGCTCAGAGCTCCAGGGGAACGCCCGGAGCAACCGTGTGCATTTGTGTTTCTGGCAGCCGCGGTTGGAGGGTCTCCCTGAACCATTCCTGCGCTTGCGGTTCGCCATGCACGAAGATGATATGACGGGGCGCGGTGTGTTCCAAGTAGGCGGCGATGGAATCACGATCGCTGTGGGCACTAAAACCGAAAGTATCGACCTTGCAGCGCAGCACTTCAGAAGGCGCACTTGCTCCCAGTTGAATGGGTTCGCCATGGGTGGCCGAACGCAGGCGCCCGGCTGGGGATTCCGGATCCGCGTACCCCACGAAAAATATACCGTGGGCGGGGTTGGGGAGAAATTGGGAAACGATCACGTTGGAGAGGGTGTTCTCCGTCATCATCCCGCTGGAAAGAGCGTAAATTCGGCCTGGTCTAATGGGTAAATTGTTAATCTCCCGTCCGCTAATCGTGAAAGGCGCGACGGTTTCTAGCAGATCTAAGCCGACGTGTTGTCTGGAGGAGGCATTAGCTAGGCGGTCGTGAATTTCGGTGAGCTTTGTACTCAAGCCACCAATGTAGACGGGACAATGCGGCAGCAACTGTTTCTGCCGCAACTTATGAATCATTGCGAGCAGTTCCTGAGATTTGCCCAGTGCAAACACCGGCACTAGAACGCTTCCCCCTCGGGCAAACACCTCGCGAATGGCCTCCGCAAAACGCAACTCCTCCTGTTCTCGGGTGAAGCCTTCAGGCTGGGGAGTCGCGCCTCGAGTGCATTCTACAATTACTGTATCAATATTTTTATCGGGCAGACGCGCCCCCTGCATCAGGGTTTGATCCAGGAAATTGACATCGCCAGTGTAAAGAATTCGGCGGCCTTCCGCCTCGAAAAGGACCGCTGAAGATCCTAAAATGTGGCCGGCGTCCTCCAGTTGAAGTGAGACGTCTGTGGCTTCATCGTGCCCGAGGCGATCCCCGTTAAGTGAGAAGCGCTTTCCGGTGGGCAGGGGCTGGAAGCGGCGGGTGCAGGCTGTGGCGTCCTTGTGGGTGAAAAGCGGAGTTTGTCCCTCGCCGCTTTCCTGGCGCTTCATCATCACGTTCACCGAATTGTGCAGCATGGCGTCTGCCAGTTGCCGGGTGGGTTCAGTCATGAACGCATTCACCTTTGGATGAGCCTTCATGAGCACGGGCAAAGACCCAAGATGATCTTGGTGGGCGTGAGTCAGAATAACGGCATCCAATTCAGTATTAGAAAGATGCTCCAATAAGGGCAGGCTCTCCCTCCCCTCAGCTTTAGGGTGCGCCCCGCAATCCAAGACGATACGCCGGCCGGCGATTTCCAAGAGATAACAGTTGGCGCCGATTTCGATTTGGCGGGTGAGATTAGTGAAACGAAAAGAAGACATTTGGATAGTGCAAACCCCGAAGCGCAAACGGACCGTTCAAGAGGCTCGCGCAGACTGGAAACGGGAAACGCTAACAGAGCGCTTGGGAAACAACAGATGAAACACAGAAAGGTTTCATCCATCGGTGGAGGCTGTTTGCCGCAAATTGCGAGAGTGCCAAGCTGCGCGCCCCGAGGGGGTAAGCGGCCTGCGAAAAAGCGGCGGGGTGCCGCCAGAGGCTTGCGACAAAAAGGGTCGAACTACCGTTGCTGCCTTCCGGCCCTGGCGGGGTTTGCCCGCCCTTAATCCGCATCCCCTGACGGCAAGGTCACTATGAACCTCCTGCGGGGAAACTCAACCCCCTCCTGCAATTTTTGCAACGCTTCCGTGCATATCCCGCTTGCAAGAGGGCGCGAGGAGAGGATGATAAGGGGGACAGGATTTTTTCCTTTTGTGCCCAGCCTTTTTTCTAACCCCCCAGTTTAATCCACCCGTGTTAGCTCTGTCTCACGCGCTCCCCCAAGCCCAAAACTCTTGCGTATGACTAGGATATTTCTCATCATAACTATAGTGTTTTCATTGGCTTCTGCCCTGCTGGCTTTCCTTACTAAGGAGAAGGCTGGAGAACTCGCCAAGAAACTGGACGACACCACCGCCGTTTCCGGGTCACTTAAATCCGACAATTTAAAACTGAAGGAGGACAAGAAGGCGGCTTCCGAGAAAATCGGCGAACTCAACAACGAAACCGCCGCAGTTAAAACACAGTTAGAAACGTTGCGAGCCGACATCAAGTCTAAAGAGACAGAACTCGCTGCACTCCAACAAGCTAAGCAGGACGCTACCGCTCAGGTTGCCAAGTTGAAAAAGCAAATCGAGGAGACCACCATCCCGGTTGTGCCCGCCAAGGATCCAGTTATGGAGGAAAAGCTCGCCGCGCTGGACGCCGAGCTGAAGAAAAAAGAACAAGCTGCAGCTGACGAAAAGGCGAAGCTCACCCAAGAGCTACAACAGTTGAAGGTCAAGGTCGCGGAGGCATCCAAGGCGACGGGACCGGGAGGAGTTAAAATAGGTTCAGACGGCAAGCCCGTGGCTCAATCTGCGCGTCCTCCTTCTGGAGTGATCGTGGCGTACAATGAAGGCTGGAATTTTGTGGTGGTGAATTTGGGCGACAAAAACGGGGTGACTCCCGAAAGCAAGCTGGTCGTTTTCAGGGGAGGTAAAGTCATTGCCAAGTTGAAGGTCACCGAAGTTCGGCCGACGCATTTATCGGCGGGATTGGTTTACCCTGAGGGCCGAAACCTTGAGGCCGTTCAAACCGGCGATCTTGTGGTGTTTTCCAAGCCTGAAGCGCCCGTAGCGGATGCTTCTCCTAACCTGCGCGCATCCATCCCGTAAGGCATAGCGCCCCTCTGAAAAAGCAGTATCACTTTATCCTCATGCGTCTCCTTTCCAGAATTTTCGTGGGGCTCCTGCTTCTTTCCAGTAGTTTGGGTCTCTCGGGTTGCGCAACGACGCCTAAACCTGAGTCTGAAAACAATGTGAGTACGATTCCATGGAATCGGCCTGCGAGTTGGGAAGGTCGTGGCCCGCTGGGTGGGATGATGATGATGGAAGGAAGGTAGACGGACAGAGCAGGTTGGAGACGGATCGGGCAGCGGGTTCTCGTTACGTTGTCGTCACGTAATGACTTTTACAGGGACTTCGTCGATTCAGACAGCTCGGTAACTCTTTGCATCCGCTTGCGCTCTGAGGACAGAACTGGGAGCGCGTGTGAGTTTTATTGCTGCCCGAAACTGACCGGCTGGGTGTCCACGGGGACTTGGAGGACTCCAGGCGGCTTGGCTGGGGCGGTGGTTGTTGCCGCTGGAATGGGGGCAAGGCGCTGTGCGAGAACACTATCATCTTTGCGAGGGTTAAGGGCTCCAGAGGGCCGAATCCAGAAAATTGCCCCCAAACCGATGGCAAAAAGAGCCGCTAAACTCGCTAAATATACTGGGGTACTCACACTGTATTCTCCCAGATAAGTGCCCAATCGATCTGCTGCGATCCGCCAAAGTGAACGGTGCAAAAGTTCTTCGCGCTGCCGCAGATGAAGCTGTTTTAGCAGCTTTTGCGGGTAATCAGCGGGCATCTGCATCTGGGCGCGCTCTTTGAGTAGCGACTTAAGTTGTTCCTGTGTCATGGGACGACGGTGGATTCGGGGTGTTGAGAATACTCTACGCGGGTTTCTGCGAGGTGCTGGATGGGAAGGAAGGCGCGGAGGGAAAAGAAGGGTGCGTTTCAGGCTGAAAATCAGTGAGGTACCCTTGTAAAAGACGGTGGGCATAAAAAAGGCGCGACCGCACCGTCCCCTCGGAAACCCCAAGGATGGTGGAGATTTCGGCATGCGCCAGACCTTGAATATCAAACATAACCACCACGGCGCGGTGCTCTGGAGTGAGCCTCTCCAAAGCCTCACCCAACCGGATCTGCAACTCACTCAAATTGGCTTCGGAATGCGGCGTCTGCGTGCTGATCAGCGCGGGGTGCAGCGTTGCTTCCTCGGCCGGGGAGCCTAGTGGCGTGGCAACCCCTTGGGATGGAAACGCGCGCGCATCCAAACTGATCGCCTGCCGTTTATTGCGGCGCCTGAGGAAATTAATCGTCATGTTTACCGCGATGGAATGAATCCAAGTCGTAAACTTTGCGGCGCCTCGGAAACCGGCTAAGGAACGGTAGACCTTTGTCCAGACGTCTTGGAGGAGATCGTTGGCATCGTCATGATTCGCTGTCATTTGAAACACTAGGGAATAAAGCTTCCCTGAGTGTTTCACAACGAGTGAGTCAAACGCGGCGGCATCCCCGGACTGGGCACGGGCGACCCAAGCCACGTCTTCGAGGTGGCTGCTGGCAGGATCGGACTGGGCTTCGGGTTGCACGTGGGCAGAAGGCCGCGATGCGGAAAGCTGCGGTGGCGCGGCGCTCTCGAGGAAGGGAGCAGACTCGTCTGCTTCGCTTTCTTGGGAAGTGTGTTTGTTGTGCGGTCCCACAGCCTTACTTTTAGCAGGCCGTTGTCGCCAAGTCTCTGAAGAAAGCAGCGCCTCCCTAGGCAGCGGGCAGGGGGCAAATAAAGCGTCGCTCAAAGCGCAGGATAAAACGCCAAGGTCGACCTCATCCGAGTTGTCGGCTTGCTCACTAACGTGCTTACCAACGTGCTCAACAGCGTCTTGAACAAAGATCGGTATGGATGTTAGCCGAGTGGGTGATCGGAAATAGACTGGGGCTCTGCTCATAGATTCCTCACCTCGTCTGACAAAGGAGACGCATGAGATGTTCAATCAGGAATCAGAAAGGGAAATCTGTCCTGAGAATCACGAGGAGCCTGGCCGTTTATTTTGCGCTTTCTAGAAAAGCCATCGCAAGTCCAACTCTATCCCAGAGAGACGCTTAGGAGCATTGCAAAACATTCGTTGGCGCGGCCTTAGTACCTCCTGCGCTGGGAAAATCCAGTCAGCGCGTGGTGTGTATACTCCGCAAGCAAATCAATATCACCGTATTAGGCAGACTTATATCCGTCTTTATCGATCTCTACCGTTGCGTAGCCTACGGCCTTAAGACCTGCTTCCAAAGACGCACCCACCGTTGAAAGTTGCGGCATCTCCACTGGCGAGATTTGGACTTTGGCCTGCGGGGCGTCTCCCTCTTGGGCCATGTGCCGGACACGGAACACGGAAAAGCCAAGGCTGCGCACCCAATCCTCCGCGGCCTCAACCATGGCGAGCACATCGGGGGTCACAGGAGTGCCGTGCGGGATGCGAGAGGAGAGGCAGGGTTGGGCGGGGGCATCAGCCGTGGCCAAACCAAGCGCGCGGGAGGCGGCGCGAATCTCGTCCTTATTGAGACCAGCGTCACGCAAAGGGGCAAGCACTTTGAATTCTGCGGCGGCCTCGCGGCCCGGGCGGACCTGGCGCATATCATCGGCGTTTTCTCCGTAAGCGAGGCCCTTGAAGTGGCGTCTCGCCGCAAGAGACTCTAATTGCATAAAAAGCTCAGCCTTACAGAAGTAGCACCGGTTCAGCGGGTTTTTCGCGTAGTCCGGATTTTGTAGCTCGCCTGTTGCCACCACCTCTACCGGCGCATCCAGCTCCTTGGCTAGAGTCAACGCAGCGGCAAGCGCCTTGCGCGGCAAACTCGCGCTATCGGCAATAACCCCCAGCATCCCGTCGGCGCCCAGTGTGTTGCGGGCCTCCGCCAGCAAGTAAGCGCTGTCCACACCGCCTGAATAGGCGATGAGCAAGGGAGCATGGGCGCGAAGGATATTACGGAGTATATCCTGCTTGGCCCGAAGCGATTCCGACAGCATAAAGGTTAAATGAGCACCCGGCGAAAAAGTTCGTCCAGGGGAAGGCTCAGCCCGATATAAAAGTCGCCGAACTCCGCAAACTTCACGCTCACCGGATCGAATCGCATCTTATAGACGATGTCCTTGATCCAGAACGTGTCGTGGGCAAAGAGGGTGACACCCCATTCGGCGTCATCCAACCCAGTGCTGCCGGTGATCAGTTGAAGCACCTTTCCGTGGTATTGGCGCCCTACCCGACCATGCCCAGCCATCAGTGCCTTACGTTCTTGGAAGGACAAATCGTACCAGTTTTGAGAAGGAGCGCGCCGTTTGCTCATGGGGTAAAAGCAGAAGACTTCCCATGTCGGCAGAGTGGGGTAAAGCTTGTCCTTGCCGTACTTAGCCATGCGGGCTTGAAATTCGGCGAGGCCCTTGTCGAACTCCGGCGTCCCAGGCTGCAGGTTTTGCTCCTTCTCCAAAGTGACTGCGTATTCCTCAGGGGTGGAAATGTATTCACTTTCCTCGGTAAGCGAGAGGAAGCTGTAAACTGGGGTCAAGACGTCTGGGCCCAGACCGAGGGAGAGTCGCTTTTCGTAACCGTTGGCGACGTGCAAGTCTGGGGTTAGGAGCATGAAGCAGATGTCGGCTTTGGGAGTAACGACGCTGAAAACGAGAAGCTGCGTGTTTTCTGTAGCGCGGATCTCCTGAATGAGCTCGGTGAGCTGAGTTTTGGCCGTGATGCGCTCTTCGGAAGAAAGCATCGACCACTGGCCATGTTCCACTCGGTAAAAGAGATGGAGAACGTGCCAGCCTTTTTCTGGAATAACGGAGTTGGTTACAGAATCGGACATTGGCCTATGATGCGTTCTGTGTACCGAGCGTCAAGGAAGGGCCGCGCCGCCGAGCACAATCCCGGGTGAAATCGGGTTGCCCCTGAGGAAATCGCGCGTTTGCATTCTGCGCTTTCCTTCAAGCTGCACCTCTCCCAACCAAACGCCCGCCTCGCCAGCTGCAACGAGCACTCCACGAGACTCGACGCTCAAAACAGTGCCAGGAGCGGCGCCACGGCAGGGAACGCGACTTTGAATCACCGAAAATATTTTGAGCTTACGGCCTGGATCTGTTGAAGATGCAGGCGAGGGTAGCCTCGTGTAGGCACCGGGCCAGGGGTTCATGGCGCGGACTTTACGATCCACTGCGAGGGGCGATTCCCAAGTGATCCAGCCGTCCTCGCGGGTGAGTTTTTTTGCGTAAGTGACGTGAGCGGGATCTTGTGGGAAGCGCGGAGCAACGCCCTTCTCGAGCAGTGCGAGTGCTTCTGCAAGAGCCTCTGGAGCGAGGATCGCCAGTCTGTCATGGAGCGTCCCACCAGTTTCTCTGCGGCGCAGTGGAAGGCGCTTTTCCAAAAGAATATCTCCTGTATCCAACCCCTCGGCCATGTACATGACCGTGATCCCCGAATCGGAGTCTCCCGCTTCTATGGCCGCTTGAATGGGCGCTGCACCGCGATGTCTTGGCAGAAGGGAGGCGTGCAGGTTGAGGCAGGCGCGGGTGGGCAATTCCAGCACTGTACTCGGCAAAATCTGGCCGTACGCCATGACCACGAGGACTTCCGGGGCCAAGGATCGCAACGCTTCGACGGCGTCTGGAGCCCGCAGTTTGAGGGGTTGCTGAAGCGCCAGTCCCTCCCGTTGCGCAACCTGTTTGATCGCCGATGCTTGCAGCTCCTGATGCCGACCAACCGGCTTATCCGGCTGGGTAAGCACTCCCGCTACGCAGTGAGACGAGGCCAGCAACCACTCCAACGAAGGCACTCCGATATCGCCAGTTCCTGCAAAAACAATACGCATTTAGCTTGAAACTAATCGTTTATAATGGCGGTCAGAATGTCGTAAGTGACTTTCACAGGAGGTTGCGTCGCATCAATGTTGAGCACCTTCCCGGGGCCGTAAAAGTCTAGCACAGGCTTGGATTCGTTTTCGTAAGTGATCAAACGTCTGCGAATGGTTTCCTCGTTCGCATCGTCAAAGCGGTTCTCCTTTAAGGCGCGCTTTTTAAGGCGGGAAACCAGAGCGTCACGGTCTGGACAAGAGAGATGGAATACGCGTTTGACCTCGAGAATATCCCGCATGATTTCAGCTTGGCGCACGTTCCGAGGAATGCCATCGAGCACGAGGGAGTCGATGTCCGGCTTAAACTTACGCGAACCAACCATGTCTCCAATCACGGCCATCCACAGGCGCACGGTCATTTCATCGGGGACGAGTTCGCCCCGGCTGGAGTATTGGAGGAAGGCCTCCCCCAGCGGAGTGCGGGTGTCCAGCGAGCGAAAGACATCGCCACAAGCACAGTGGAAAAAGCGGGGGATAGTTCCCAGCACCTTGCCCTGAGTACCTTTACCAGCACCGGGCGCCCCAAAGATGAGATAAGTGCCGTATTTCATGCGTCCATCGACCATCCGAAAAAGCGGGGCGAGTAGCAAGCGGGTAAACCACAACGGTCTTTCGAGGCGCGGTTTCTCCTTTTTGCTCGGCCCAGACGGTTGTGCACCGTTGGAAAACCGGAAGTCTATTTGTTGATAATGAGTGACTTGAGAAGAAATAATCTCCTCAAGTCAGTCTTTCTCCACACCTTTTCTTGCAACAAACAGTGAAGGTGCTCCGCTCCAAAAACCCTTGTAATCAGACGGTTACAGATCACGACAATGAACTTGGCGGGATTCCGCAGGTCTGTGATTACGCGCCGCGGAATAAGTCCATGATCGTAGGGCACTCCATCACGCTCAGCGGGCGGAGGCGACCTTCGCCAGTGAGTTTTTGTCGCAGCATGGTGAGGTTGCGTTCCTCGATCATAGTCCCTCGATTGAGCAGGTTAAGGCTGCCACCCGGAGCGATCGGCAGGGCCTCCACGGTGACGTCGTTTATTTGCAGGGTCTCGACGGTCTTGCGATTTACATTCCGGCTGCAGACGTAGAGGGACACCGACAAAAGGATGCCGGCGGCGTTAAGGCAGATGCGGACGCGGTCTACCATGAACGCGTTTAATTTGGGCAAATTCGCGGTGGCGACCGCCTTGGGCACTACAGCCGTGATTACCTCGTGGCCTTCGCCTTGAAGGCCCGCTTTAATCGCTCCCTGAACGATGTTTACGACTTCACCGAGGGTGTCGAGAGCATCGCGGCCGGATTCAGCGGGCATTCCGGTTAGCGTCTGGAAAAGGAGCATCGCAGACTTGCGGTCGGATTCCACAAGGACGTCCACCCAGAGGGAAGCCTGCGGGGCGACGATTGCGCACCACATGGCAAACGTAGGTTCTTTATCTGCAAATACGTGCTTCTCGACCTCTTGAATCGAATCAAGCCCGAGTCCACCTATAGCCTCTACCAGTGTTGGACCCGAGTTGGTGAGCGTCTGAATCTTACGAAATTTGTCGTGGAGAACAGTGGCGGTGGCTCGAACGTTGGGCGGCGTGGGTTCCAGAACCGCCTCTGGTTGGGCTCCTCCCGAAGCGGCAGCACCGTCTAGGCGGCGGACAAATCGATGCGCTGCATCTGCCTTGGCACGAATGACCTCCTTATTCATCGGGAACACCAAAACGTCGGAGGCCCCTGAATTCAGCCCGTCGACGACGACCTTTGGATCGCCGCTCAAGGTGACAATAAAGGGCACGATGATGTTGTCCGCCGTGCGATTCAAAAAACGTTTTGAAAGGTCTTGAGCAGACGGAGCGGTCAACTCGTCGCTCAAGAAAGCAAGTACAGGGCTCTTGCTTTCGTTAAGGTAAGTAAAAGCGGAAGAACCGTCCTCCACAGATTCGACTCCCCACCCTGTCGGCTGAACGGCTTTGGAAATAGCGTCTCTCATGAGCGGATTAGGATCCGCAATCAGGATTTTCATAATGATTCACTTTCGTCTGTGTTTACACTTGATCTGTCCTAGGGGATTGGTCGTCTCAAAGTATGTGATTCGCGGGGAATAATTTGTCAACGAGTGTCGCGGTGGATTTTCAGGCGGTCTCGGAGCGAGCGATAGCATTTAACGGGATCAGGTTAGGAGGCAGGTTGGATTGGGTAGTCGGATATTTATCCGCGGATAACATTATTCCAAAAGTAGTTTGAGTAGTCCTACAATCATGCTGCCCCGTAGTTTTGTCACCCGAAAGTTTGTTTTATTGTGTCAACAAGTTGTCACAATTCTCTGGCACTGGATCTGCTGACATTTACTTGCTGATAATCAGTCTCACTTCCACATTGTAGCATACTTTAGTAAACGGCTCCCTTCTTACCATGAATGAATTGCTCAATGAATTTCTCGTAGAGAGTTACGAGAATATGGATCAGTACGAAGGTAGCCTCATTGAGCTAGAGAAGGATCCTACCTCCAAAAAACTGGTCTCAGCAATTTTCCGCACCCTGCACACGGTCAAGGGTACCTGCGGTTTCTTGGGGTTGAGTCGATTGGAGGCTATTGCGCATGCAGGTGAAAATCTTCTCTCTTTAGTCCGTGATGGCGTGGTCAGCTTCAACCAGGCCATCGCCTCTGCTTTGCTCGCAACCGGCGATGCGGTGCGTGCCATTTTAGCGCAGTTGGAGAAAACCGAAACCGAGGGCGATCTAGATTACAGCGAATTGGTGGCGCTCCTGGTCAGCCTCCAGAAACCTGCCGCTGAAGGAGCGGCGAGTGTGGCGGAAAGTGCTCATCCGACAAAGGCAGCGCCGACCGAAGCCAGGGCGGTGCCGGTCGAAGCTGAGGCAGTGCCCGTGAAGGCTCCCGTGAAGGCAGCGCCCGCGACGAAGGCTCCAGCAGCCGATCCCAAGCCCGAGTCCAAAGCCGTCAAGGCGCCTGTGGAAGTGCCCGTGGAGGCGTCCGCCGCCAAGGCGCAGCCAACTGCGAAGGCCCCCGAGGGGGACTCGCCCAGTGGCTCTAAGGCGTCCGACTCCACCGTGCGTGTGAATGTTGAATTGCTGGACCGCCTCATGAATTTGGTCGGCGAACTAGTGCTCACCCGTAACCAGATTGTTCAGCTCACCGGATCGTTGGAATCCGTCCCGATGCAAGCGGCTTGTCACAGGCTCAACCACATCACCACCGAGTTGCAGGACCGCATGATGAAGACGCGCGTCCAACCGATTGACGCGCTCTGGAGCAAACTCCCCAGAACAGTGCGCGATCTCGCTCAGTTGTGCGGTAAGCAAATCCGGCTGGAGACCGAGGGCGCTGAGACGGAATTGGATCGCACTGTCATTGAGGCGATTAAGGACCCAATGACCCATTTGCTGCGCAACAGTGTGGATCACGGCGTGGAATCTCCCGAGGAGCGCAGGGCCGCGGGCAAGAATCCTGAGGGGCGCATTCTACTGCGGGCCTTTCATGCGGCAGGGCTGGTGACCATTGAAATCATCGATGACGGCGGTGGGATTAAGGTGGAGCGCGTCAAGGCCCGTGCGTTGGAGCGCAACCTTATCACGCCAGAAAAGGCGGCGACGATGAGTCAGCAGGAAGTGGTGAACTTAATCTTCCAAGCGGGCTTTTCCACGGCGGAAAAAGTTAGCAATATTTCGGGTCGTGGCGTCGGAATGGATGTCGTTAAGACGCAGATTGAGAAGATCGGTGGGATGGTGGACATGTCCACGGAAGTGGGTAAGAGCACCACTTGCCGCATCAAGATACCGCTGACTTTGGCGATCATCCCGGTGGTGATTGTGGGTTGCCGTGGGGATCGTTTTGCTATTCCGCAGACTAATTTGCTCGAGGTTATCCGACTGGATAAGAACCTGATGGTGGAGACCGTCCACGAAACGCCCGTGGTGCGGTTGCGCGGCAATTTGCTGCCGATTGTGTTTCTTGACAGCGTGCTTGCAATAAAGACTGGGGAGCGTGAAGAGACCCAGCACTTAGTGGTGCTCCAGGCTGGAGATCGGCATTTTGGACTGGTGGTGGACACGATTCACGAGGCCGAAGAAATCGTCGTCAAGCCGCTGGGCCGTGCGCTGACTGCGGTCTCTTGTTTTGCGGGAGCGACGATTTTGGGAGATGGCCACGTGGCGTTAATCCTGGACATCTTCGGGCTTGGAAGCCGGGCTGCGATGTTCCAATCCACGCGGGCAGCGAACGCCTTTGAGGAAGAGGCCAAGGCGCAAGGAGTAGGAACTGGCGCTCTGCTAAACGAGTTGCTGGTGTTCCATGTCGGCGGAATCCGGGCGGCGATGCCACTAGACATGGTCAGTCGACTGGAAGAGTTTAGTAGAGAACAAATTGAGGAGGCTGCAGGCAGGCAGGTTATCCAGTACGGAGGCTCGATTATGCCGCTTATCTCTTTATCACGTGCGCTTGGTTTTGACGAAACCAAGTCCTCAGACGGGCGAGTGCAGACGATCGTTTATGCGCGCAACGGGCGGGCTGTGGGACTGGTGATTGATGGGGTTGAGGAAATCGTGCGAGGCAACATTGAGGTGCAGCCTGCGGGGCGACGCTCTGGAGTGTTGGGCTCGGCGGTGATCGGCAAACAAATTACGGAACTTATTGATGCGCAGGATCTCGTGCGAACCCACGCCTCTGATCTGTTCGAATAACTTGAGACGTCCATGAACAAAACCCGCCAACTTTGTACCTTTGTCCTCGAAGGGCAGACCTTCGGCATTCCTGTCGATTGCGTTCTGGAAGTGATTCGCAGCCTCCCCTTGACTCACGTGCCACTGGCTCCTGAAGCCGTGTGCGGACTCATTAATCTTCGCGGCCAAATCGTTACCGCTATCGACCTGCGCCGCCGTCTGGAACTGGGGCCTCTTAAGGAAGGGAAGACCGCGAGAATGAATATCATCATTCGGACTTCCGAAGGGCCTTTGTGTTTTCCCATCGACGAGGTCGGCGATGTGGTGGACGTGGAGGAACGCTTGTTCGAACCGGTGCCCGAGACGATGACTGGCACAGCGAGGAAGCTCATCGATAGCGTGTGTAAGCTTCCTGGGACTCTCTTACTGGTACTCAAGGGAGACTATGCTGAACTCGCAGGGATTTAAGGTTCCTCCCTTTCGTCACTTTAACTTTCACTCAACCTAAATTAACTTAACAAAGAAACGTTTTATGCGTGCCCTAATAATCGACGACTCGCGCACCATGCGCATTATTATCTCAAAGATTGTCCGAGAGATTGGCTTTGAAACTGGCGATGCCGGCGACGGTCAGGAAGGCCTCAACTGGATTGCTGAAAACGGCTTTCCAGAGCTCGTGTGCTGTGACTGGAATATGCCTGAAATGAATGGGTTGGAGTTCGTCCAGCACGCACGGGCGATGCCGGGTAACGAGGCCATGCATATCATGATGATTACCACGGAGTCTGAAGCAGATAACGTCATGGCCGCTCTGGAGGCGGGTGCCAACGAGTACTTGATGAAGCCTTTCACCAAGGAATCTATTCAAGACAAGTTATCTATCCTCGGGCTGGTGCCTTAACAGACTCCGAAGCTGTGATAAGCAAAACCAGAGTGCTAGTCGTGGATGATTCGGCGGTAATTCGCCGAGCAATCAGTGATTTGCTCGCTGGTGATGCCGAAATTGAGGTCGTAGGCCATGCCGCCAACGGTGCTCTCGCGCTGCAAAAAATCGCCGATCTGAAGCCGGACGTCATCACGCTGGACGTTGAGATGCCGGTGATGGATGGGTTGCAAACTCTGCGTGAGATGAAGCGATCGGGATTTACCGCCCCTGTGATCATGTGCTCCACGCTCACTGAAAGGGGCGCGATGGCGACGCTTGACGCTTTGTCCTTGGGTGCAGCTTGTTACGTGACCAAGCCCAGTTCCAGCGGAACGGCTGCCGAGAGCATTGATAGCCTTCGTCGGGATTTGCTTCCCAAGGTCAAGGCACTGGGGGGGCACCACAACCGGTACAACAGGGAGGGGATTCGCAAGCCCTCGCTCTCTGGTTCACAGGACAGCGCTGCTGCAACTCCCGCATTGAACCCCAAGGAGCCCCGCGAAGGGTCTCCGCAAACTGCGCCACCACCCATTGCGTCGCATCGCGTTGCGGCACAGCCCAGAGCTAGGCAGGAAACTGCACCGTCCTCCAGAGACAAGGCAATCTCTCTCCCTCGGGCCGTGCAGGAGCCCAAGGTCGGCACACCGGTAACACTGGCGGCTAAGTCAAAGAGTTCGAGCAAGATTGAGGCGGTGATTATCGGCGTATCCACAGGTGGCCCCAACGCTCTTGCCGTGCTACTCCCCGCGCTCCCAGCGAATTTGTCGGTTCCGGTTTTCGTGGTGCAGCACATGCCACCCGTATTCACCAAACTTGTAGCTGATCGTCTCGACAAACAATGCACGCTGGCGGTGCACGAGGCGGTCGAAAACGAGACAGCCCGTGCTGGCACCATTTTGATCGCTCCGGGGGACTTTCACATGACGTTAGAAAAAAGCGGCCCCGTCACTGTTGTAAGGCTAAACCAAAAGGCCGCCGTGAACTTTTGTCGTCCAGCGGTGGATGTCCTATTTCAATCCGCCGTGGCAGCTTATGGGAGCGGTCTGCTCGCTGTGGTGCTTACGGGTATGGGTTCTGATGGCGCGGTGGGTTGCGAGCAGGTGAGTGCCGCAGGAGGACAAGTCATTGTTCAGGATGCCGCCACGAGCGTGGTGTGGGGCATGCCGGGTGCGGTAGCCGAGCGCGGTCTCGCAGAAGCTATTCTGCCCCTTGAACATATTGCCAAAGAAATCGTGCGCAGAGTTGGCGCGCAAAATTGAATCTAAAAAGTTTATATCCTTTAAAGCGTGACTGCCAACGACCCCAATTCAGCGATCGCTCCCGGCGACTTTAAATACGTCTGCACATTGCTCAAGGACGAAGCTGCCATCGTCTTGGAGGAGGGAAAAGAGTATCTCGTGGAGACACGCTTGGGTCCTCTCGCCAAGAACTCAGGTTTTGCCAGCCTTGCCGACTTGGTGGCGGAGCTGAGGTTCCATGCTCCTGTAAAACTGGTCAAAAAAGTGGTCGATGCTATGACCACCAACGAGACGTCTTTTTATAGAGATGCGCATCCGTTCAAAGCTCTGCAGACCACTATCCTGCCGGAACTCATGGCGTCACGCGCGGAAACTCGCGCGTTAAACATTTGGAGTGCAGCATGCTCCACAGGTCAGGAGCCGTACAGTCTGGTGATGATGATGAAGGATCACTTCCCTCAACTGATAAACTGGCACAACTACATACTCGCTACGGATCTGTGTACGGAAGTCGTGGAAAAGGCAAAATCGGGGCTCTTTCGGCAGATTGAGGTTAATCGCGGGCTTCCTGCGCCTCTTTTAATGAAACATTTTTCGAAGGTGTCCGGCGAGTGGTACATCAAAGAGGAGTTGCGTAAACAGATCGATTTTCGCGAGATGAATCTCGCCACCACGTGGCCACCCATTCCGCAAATGGACCTCGTGTTGCTGCGCAACGTGATGATTTATTTCAACAACGATACTAAGTGCAGTATTTTAGAGCGGGTTGCCAAGTTGCTGCGTCCTGATGGATACCTGATGTTGGGGGCCTCCGAGACGACTTGGGGCGTGGAGGATTCCTTTGAGCGCGTGGTGGTGGGAACCACGACGTTATTTAAGCGAAAAAAAACCCCTTAATGCGTTCAGATTAGGAGAAGCAGACAGAACCGGACAAATTCAAACGTCCGTTTTTCTCTTGGAATGCGATTCCCGTAAACGGGGTTGAAATTTCTCATTGCTTTTATCTCCCATTGGGCGAGGGTGGAGGAAACGCAGGTGCGTCGAAGGAAGACACGCCTGCATTCATCCAAGGATATGATGCATTCGAGTGAAAATGGGGAGCGCTCAAACCCGGAGCCTATTGCCTCCGAAAAAGTGACACATGAGCGGAAGCTTTTCTTTCTGGATTTGAAAGAAAATCAACGCGGCCGCTTCCTCAAGATCACTGAAGATGTTGGCGGTCGTCGGGACACTATTATGCTCCCAGCGCCGGCTTTCCGAGAGTTCCTCGAAGCTTTGCAGCGCTTGGTGGAGTTTGAGGAAAAACTATAAAAACTGGAGAAGTAATCTTTAAGTGATCTTCAAGGGATCTCTCAAAGTTACAAGGTTACGTGAGAGGTTTCACGGGACAACACGCACCGGTTCAGTTTTTTAATTTCAGTCGACTTAAGCAGAATTGAGTCGGTTTCGCGCCTGTTAGCAGGACAGCAAACCCTTCCATCCCACCGCTGTGAGTCGGGTCATTCCACCCAGACTTTCTTTTGTTCAAAGTCGAGGGTGATTCTGTGCTTGCGAAACGGTCCCCAGCCGAGCAGAGCGTCGTTGCTGCCTACGCTGGTATCAAACTCTAGAGGACTGATGCGTAGCGACCCCAAACGCGCTTCCCGCAGCAGGCCGACGTGCTCGATTTCGATGCCTCCAACCCCCATCGCTTTGCGCTTCAAAAGGTGCGGCGTAGTGACCCACGTTTGAGGAATCGTATCCAAAACCAGTTGTGGAATCCGCAGGCCTGAGCCACAGCCGGTGTCAAAGAAAGCGCGCACAGTCTGCGCCCCGATTTGGAGCGTCACCCACATGCGCCCATCCACGATGTTGAAGGGAAAAGAGGCGGCGCGGGCAGGCGGTTGAAAGGGACGCTTGTAAGCGAAGGTGACTTCCTTTTTTGGCGCATCGATGGTGACGTATGAAAACTGCTGTAAAAGTGGCAGCCCCAATAAGTTCAGTGGTATTTCTTCAGTGGTAAATCCCGCAAAAGTCTTCCTGTAGGAATGAAGGAAAACCCCGGCCAAACCGCGACCCAATACGGGTCTGTCCTCCAAATGCAACGACTCGTAGCGGGCCAGCATTACCTCCACATTGCCGCCGATCCCTGTGCCCTTTGCTGAGGCCCCGCGAATGGAGGGAAGACCCACTTCCAGAGCGGAGGTCGCGTCCAGTAGCACGGGGAACGCGTTGCCAGTATCGAGGATGAGCGGCAATTGGTTCCCATTCAACTGCCCGCTGACCTCGGGAATGCCCAAAGGCGTATCCAGAGGGACCCGCACGAGAGCCCCAGGTCGCAATCTCCACTGGTATTGCAGTTGGATCTGACCGTTGGGGAACTCCTTGGCATCCGCAAGGACGGAACTGCGCTGCAGCTTGGCAACCGTACTGCGCGACGCGGGGTTGACCATTTGCGCACACCCCACCAGCAACAAAAGGGGGGAATAAAGAAGGGCGCGCGCTTTCATGATTCGATTCGGTCCGGACTTGTAGCTTGCGATTGCACACTTCTGGACAAATGCCTGCGTGCTCGAAGGAAAAGGAGCACCCCCTGTAGGAGCAGTCCGCCCCCAGCCACGGTCACCGCCGTGTACGCCATCCAGTTCCAATGTAATGGAGAAAGCGGCGCGGGCAAGCTGACTTCCCGCGATTGATCGCCGCTGACCAAGATTTGCCATCCCAAAGAAGGCTCTTCGGTGCCGGGCGCAGTTTTCCAGAACAATACGGAGTTCGGATTCCCCAGCGGCACGTCAAGACGCAACGGGGATTCGCTTGGCCGCCAGGTCCAAGTGGCAGTGAGCAGTTCCGGAATTGCCTCGCCGGGGTCGAACGTAATGGCGACGGGCGACGGTGGTTCAAAGCCCTGATGCAATGAAACCTTGGGTTTCCCAAGTTCACTCAGGGAAAAACTCCGTCCGCTGGGAAGCACGATGCGCAACCCCGCGCCGAGCACTTCCACCGGGTTGGGGGCATGGCGCAACCAAGGATTGCCCTGAACATCGGCGGTGACCTGCAGCGTCACCTCCGGCCCATCCTGAAGACGCAACCTGACAAGGAGCACGTCCGCCGAATGCGCCCCCGCAAGTTGCGGGAGAAAAATCAGCAGCGCCGCAACTATCAGGCTCATCAAACCCGCACCCATTCGGGGCAGGCCGCTGCTCATTTCACGTTCCAACGCAGCACCCGACCGAAAGTATTCCATTCCGTTTCGAGAATATTCCCTTTGGCGTCAAACGTAATGCCATGTGGGGACGTTACGACGTTGTCCTTCCAATCTGCTGGGGGAACTTTTGGGGTGTTAGTCTGGCCTGGGGTATCGTTGGCGCCCAGCGCTGCAACCATCTTACCTTCTTTGTCCCAAACAGATACGCGTCCTGCAATTTCTGCGATGCATACCTTGTCGTCGTGAAAGGACGCGGAACTCGGATTACGCAACTCCGTCGCGATGACGCCCATCAACTCGCCTTCCAAAGTCGCGTGCATGATGCGCTTGTTCCCACGATCGCACAAAAACACACGCTCTGGCTTGAAACGCGTATCGATGTGGATCTTGTGGCAGTTGGCCAGCTTGAATGGCTCGATCGGCCCACCAAACTGCTTCTTAAACTTCCCCGTCGAATCGAAAACAAAAATCCACGACGTACCGTAGCCGTCCACCACGTAAATATCACCGTTTGAAGCCACATCAGCAGACGTTAGCTTCAGGCCGCCGCGCGTTTCGGAGGACGCTTCCACGAAAGCAGGCTTGCCATCCTTTTGCGCCATGTCGCTGAACCCAATTTTCTGGGATTTGCCTCCGATACTCAGCGTGACGCCGGTTTCGTCTTTCACGGGATTGATGCCCTCTTCTTTTTTCCCGTTGGCCAATGTCACAGTGCACTTTTTTGCAATCTCCGACTTAGCCACCTTTTGCGTCTCGCCTCCCGGGAGGGTGAACGTTAGAAACTCACCCTGATCCGAGGGATTGATTCCACGCAACACCTTCCCGTCCTTAAGAGTAACGGTCACTGGGCGGGCTATTTCAGCTGGAAAGGATTCCTTTGGGATTTCCAGTAGAATTTGCCCGTCCAAAGACGCCTTAATGACTTTTTGCTGGCTAAGTACCGCAGCGTAAATGAACTCACCCTCCTTTGTTTTGCGGATGGAAAACCCATGCAAAGTCGCTGGGAGTGGCAGATGTTTGAGGTACTTTCCATCTGGGGAATAGACTTGGAGTCCGCCCTTTTCCTGACCTTCAACGCTCACGTAAATGTGTCCCGCAGAGTCGACTTGAACTTCACCATGGCCGTTGCCGATGGTTTCCAGACCGGCGGGGGGTGTGATGAAGTTTGGGACGAACTCGTAGGTAACCTCGGCTCTTGCAATGGCCGCGCCGAGCAGGAGCATGGAGGTGAGGGTGTACAAATGGTGGGTCATAAGGTCAGGGGAACGGGTTTAAGGCTGGGCGGAGGGGTCGGGTGGGTCGGGGACGGGGTGAAAACGCGCTAAGCTTTGGCCTCGGCGCCTTCCTTTTCCGCGTCTTCGTCCTCGTGCTCGTCGTGATCCAATTCAGGATCCTCGGGGAGGAATTCCATTTTGGCGAACTTGCGCTTGCGCTTGTTAGTAGGGAGCGGCGCGAGGGTCATGGTGATGGCACGGCCCATGAGCTTGGGAGGCTGTTCCACGTTGGCCATTGTGGAAAGATCTGCGCTGATGCGGTGCATCAAAATCATCCCCAGCTCTTTGTGCGCGTTTTCACGGCCACGGAACTGAAGCTGGACGCGCACTTTGTTGCTCTTATCGAGAAATTCTTCGCCGTGGCGCAGTTTGGTTTCGTAATCGTGCTCGCTGATGTTCACGCGGAACTTGATTTCCTTAAGCTTGCTGGTGGCCTGCTTCTTCTCTTTGTCCTGCTTGGAAATCTCGTACTTGAACTTTCCGAAATCTACGATTCGACAAACGGGTGGTACGGCGGTGGGCGCGACCTCGACGAGGTCTAACCCTGCGTGTTGGGCGGCGCGAAGGGCGTCTTGAATTTTCAAGATTCCCAACTGCTGCCCGGAGGCTGCGACGATCACGCGTACTTCGCGCGCGCGGATTCGCTGATTAACTCGATACTGCTGGATTTGTATGGCTTGGGACTGGTGGGGATCCGGTTCCGGGGAGCTGCCGATCGGATCCTTGTTTAGGCTGTTTCGCAGTGCGCCCCCCAGACTCTTCCAGGCGGCGGCTCCACTTCGGACTGGCTGCGACGCCCAATCCGTGGGAAATGCAACGCATGCGACGCATCTCCACCCTCAGCCCGTACGCATTAAGGGGCTCCGTAGCAAGGCAAAAGACTGCGCCGATGCAATTGATTTAATCGGCGCCCCTCGTCTTCAGCTCCAACTGACGCTGACGGTGCGTCGGTTGCGGAAGCGATCTACGTAATTAAGCTCCTTGTTTGCAGCACCATATTCATGCACGAGCTTCGTGCATTTCACATCAAAACAGCAGTACTCGGCGATTTCCAACAAACGCCCCTCTCTCCACCATTTAATGGCGTCCAACCCGTCGGCTGTCTTTCCAATGCCGAGCGTCGCCGTGGCGATGGCGTCTAGGCCGAGCCGGTGACCGAGCGTTTTTTCCACCTCCACCATTAAATCCAGAGTGCGCGCGGTATGCGCCAAATCCAACACGGTGTAGGCAGCAAGCACCTCGTAATCAAAATTGATCACATTAAAGCCCACCACTAAATCCGCTCGCATCAACTGCTCCACCAGCGCCTGCACGTCCTTTTCTCCGTAAATTCGATACTCCTCCAACTTTGTGGAATACGTCACGCCAAGGGACATTCCCATCTCCCGCTTTTTATCCCAACCGCCCGCATCGTTGGCCGAGCGCTGGGTTTCTAGATCAAAATAAACAACGTCCTGCGCCATGATTCACGTTTCTTGGTTCTCACTAATGCTACATACCCGACGGTTCGTTGCCCGCCTTCCACTTGATACTGCATCCGATGCTCGCCTTCTGCAACTCAGGCGCAGGCCGCCCCGCCAACACCGCGTCAATCGCCGCTCGAAGATCTGCACCGTCGCAGACGCCTTTTCCAGGCCGATCCGGACCGCGCATGGGACGTGATTCATCGATCTGCCCGCGATAAGCGAGGGCGCGGCGCTCATTGAAAAGAAAGAAATCCGGAGTGCAGGCAGCCGAGTAAGCCTGAGCCACACCCTGGGTTTCATCGAATAAAATGGGGAAGGAGAGCCCTTGCTTGGCTGCAAAACGGGCTGTTGGTGCCGGCGCATCCTGCGGATATTGCTCCGTGTCGTTGGACGTAATCCCGACAATCGCCAAGGAAGCATTGGCGTAATCACGCGCAATCTGGGCGAGTGCTGGGGCCACGTGCAGCACGTAAGGACAGTGGGCGCACAAAAACACCACGAGCAGCGCGCGTGAGCCCGCGAAATCTTCAAGGCTGCGCAGCGTCGCGGTCTCTACATCCGGTAACGTGAAAGCGGGCGCTCGGGTGCCCAAAGCGAGCATGGTGGATTGGGTGGCGGACATCGGCTTAAGAATGCTTCTGAGTTTGGATGGAAAATCCAACTAATTTACCGCGCTAATCTACCTGCGTTGCCTTCCGAATATCAAAAATTACTTTCCAGAGTGGCCCGAAATTGTGTCAGCAATGGCGGGATGCAAACCACGTTGTTGAAAATCTCCTGCCCCGATCAGGTCGGATTATTGGCGAGAATCACCAACTTTATCGCCCAGTGGGGCGGGAACCTTACGGAAGTCCACCAGTTTACGGACGCTCAGGACGCCTGGTTTTTTGCTCGCATGGAAATTCAAACCCAGACCTTGCGCTGCCGGTTGGATGAGCTGCGTAATGCTTTCGCTCCTATCGGGATGGAACTGCAGGCGGAGTGGTCCCTGCGCCCCGCCGAAGCGCGCCCGAAGGTTGTGCTCATGGTCAGCCAGTTGGGCCATTGTCTGGCCGACTTGCTGTGGCGCTGGCGTTCCGGCGAACTCGCGTTTGAAATCCCCTGCGTCATCGCTAACCACGACACTCTGAGGCCGCTAGTGGAGCGCGAAAACATTCCCTTTCATTGCATTCCGGTTTCCCGCGAGAACCGTGAGGAGGCTTTTGAGCAGATCGAAATGCTGTGGCGCGAAGCTTCTGCGGATCTCGTGGTGCTGGCGCGCTATATGCAAATTTTACCGGCAGACATCTGCAACCGGTGGTCTTCCCGAGTGCTGAACATCCACCACAGTTTCTTACCCTCTTTTGTCGGCGCAAATCCTTATCAGCGCGCGCATCAACGCGGAGTGAAGTTGATCGGCGCCACGTGCCACTACGCGACGCCTGCCTTGGACGAGGGTCCTATCATCGAGCAAGAGGTGGTTCGAGTGGAACACTTTCACTCCGAACAGGATCTACTTCGTCTCGGGCGCGACTGCGAACGGCTCGCCCTCGCGCGCGGGCTGCGTTATCATTTGGCAGAACGAGTTCTGGTACGGGGGAATCGCACGACGGTTTTCCGCGATTGAGGCGCACCCTCACTCCGCGTTTGTCCAACCCGATGCAAAGACGCTCTTGAGCCAAAGCTAGTTTCAGGTGAAAATGGCCGCCGATGGCCGACCCCGACTCCGCCCCGTCCTTTACGCCGCAAAGCTCAGCGCCACAACGCCCCGATCTTCGGCCCAAGCTGCGCAATTTGCCCCACAAGCCCGGCGTTTACATCATGCGCGACCGGTTCCACAGGGTGATTTATGTGGGAAAAGCTCGAGACCTCAAACGTCGTGCGTCCCAATACTTTATGCCTTCTAAACGGCAGACTGCCGATCCCAAGACTCGCGCCCTTTTGGAGGCGGTCTGGGATTTGGAGTGGCACACCGTTCATACCGAACCCGAGGCCCTTTTGCTCGAAGGTCGGCTCATTAAGGAATTCCGTCCCCGATACAATATTTCCTTTCGCGACGACAAACGCTTCCTCCTTGTCAAAGTGGATCCCCGTGAAGATTGGCCCCGCTTTCGCCTTACTAGGCTTCGCACCGAGGACGGCTCCCGTTATTTCGGGCCCTACGCGCATTCCGGAGCGCTGCGCCAAACCCTCGCCTTCTTGCGCAAAAAATTCGGCGTACTCACTTTCGGGCGTGGTAATCCGACGCCCCGTGAGTTGCGTAGCGTGACTTATCAAGTGCCGCAGAAGCTGTCGGATTTGAGCCCTCAACAGTACGCGGAAAGGGTGGAAATGGCGGCGGATTTTCTCGAGGGCCATTCCAAAGAGTTGCTGGGCGAACTTGAGTTAGAAATGCACAAAGCAGCAGCCGCGTTGGACTTCGAGCGGGCAGCTGAACTGCGCAACATGCTCACTGACCTGCGTACCACTACCAAACCGACGCGCCGCTTTACGCGCCTTTCGCTACCAGGAACCGTGCGACCGGAGGACGACATGGCCGGTTTAATGGACGCGCTCGGCCTCCACAAGCCGCCGCGTCACATGGAGTGCTTCGACATTTCCAACATCTCGTCCACGCACATCGTGGCCTCCATGGTCTGCTTTCGCGATGGCGTCCCCGATCGCGCGAGCTACCGCCGCTACCGCATCACTTCCACGGACGGTCAAAACGATTTTGCGAGTATGGCGGAGGTCGTCCGCCGCCGGTATTCGCGTGTGCTGCGGGAAGGAGCGGCTCGAGTACGGGAAATGGACTCCAGCGTAGACTATTCTGAAAATCAAGAGCCGCAGGAAGATGCAGCGCGCCGATTCAAGGTGAGTCTGCCGGATTTAATCGTTGTAGACGGCGGTAAAGGGCAGCTTTCCTTTGCGATGGAAGAGCTGCAAAACCTTGGTCTCCATAATATTCCAATTATCGGACTGGCCAAGCAGTTCGAGGAAATTTACCGCCCGAATCATTCGCATCCCCTAGTATTGCCGAAGGAAAGCGGCTCACTGCGTTTGTTGCAACGTATTCGTGATGAGGCGCATCGCTTCGCTAACACCTTCCATCAACTCCTGCTGAAGCGTCGCGTTTCCGAGAGTGCTTTGGACAAGTGTCAGGGTGTAACGCCACAGCGTAAACAGAAGCTGTTAAAGCATTTCGGGTCCGTCGCTAGGATGCGTCGAGCCACCTTGGCGCAAATCGAAGCCGTTGAGGGCGTGGGGCCGCGCCTCGCGCAGATCATTAGCGATTTCCTCAAGCAGCCGCGCGAAAAAAGTCCCAAGTCCGGCCGCATGAAGCACCGTGTAAAAAACGCTGTGCCAGTGAGTGATGCAGAGGATCTTCCCGTAGGTTAGAGCCGTTGCCCCTCCATGCAGACCGACATCGAAGATTTTATCATTCATCTGGCCACCGAGCGCGGCTTGTCGGACCACTATCAGCTCTCCACGAGGCTATCTTTGGAGGCTTTCGCGAAGTGGCTCGCAGGTGCCCATCAAATATCTGCTGTGGTGGAGGTGTTGCGGACGCATCTCACTGGTTTTCTGGAGAGCCGTAAGCGCGCAGGATTTGCTGCGGCCTCCATCAAGCTGAATGTCGTGGCGCTCAAAATTTGGTTCCGTTGGTTGCAAAGCCGCGAGCGCGTTGCAAAAGACCCCGCAGATTTGCTCCCGCTTCCACGGCTGGAAACGTATTTGCCGGAAACTCTTAACCAACAAGAAGTGGAGACGCTGCTGGACGCCTGCCAGAACGATGCGCCGCTGGGACTTCGTAACCGAGCGATCTTCGAGACGCTTTATGCGTGCGGTTTGCGCGTCTCTGAATTGTGCGGGGCGCGGCTGGAGCACCTGAATTTGGACGTCCGAATTATTAGGGTTACGGGCAAGGGAGACAAAACGCGACTGGTGCCGGTGGGGCACAAGGCGGCCGAGGCGCTGCAGGCGTATCTGCTCGGGGAGCGTCCAGGCCTAGTGCGCAAACACACCAAGAGCCATGTGTTCTTATCAGTTCGCGGCCATGCGCTCACTCCGGACCGGATTTGGCAGTTGGCCAAGCAAACCGCCTCGATTGCAGGCCTTTCCAAGGGGGTGTACCCCCATTTATTGCGGCACTCTTTCGCGACTCATTTGTTGGAGAACGGCGCGGACTTGCGCATCATTCAAGAATTGTTGGGTCACGCGGATATCGCGACGACGCAAATTTACACGCATGTAGACCGGCAGCGCCTGAAAGCCGTTCATCACAAGTTTCACCCGCGTGCGAAGTAATCTCTTTTTATTTGACCGGACAATTGAGCTGTGGGAAGTTCCAGTCGTTAGCCGCGAGGTGGAGTGTCGTTGCTGAAGCGAAGTTCCGGAAAGTTTGGCCCCGCGTGAGATTCGCAGAAGAGCCTGATTTGTTTACTGCGCGAATTTCACGATTAGTGCAGAGAGTGCGCGAAATAGTGTGCATGTGAGCTCGAAGTAGCTGGCTCAACTGGCTCCACTGAGTGAACTAGTCGAGCGCTCTACGCTAGAGCTCGACCCTGTTCATTTTCCGAAAATCTGAGTGATGTCTCCTGTTCAACCCCATCTTACTGTCTAGACGCCCTAGTTAACTTTTGGATTGATGCTTTGGTTTAAGAAAGTGTACGTCTCCTCGCCGTTGAGGCCTGTGGTTCGCTGGACATTATCCGTTGTGACAGTGTCTGGTGACAGGGACTATGGCCTTGGAGCTGGAGACCTTCTTTCCCTTGGAACCGCGGGCCTTCCTTCAGATTTCTTGTTTTCGTAAGTTTATTTTTCCAGTTGCTGATTCCGTAACCACGCTTCTTTTTGTCCTGCCTGCGCGGCTCGGCTACTAAGACCTAAGTGTTTGTTTCAAATAGGATTATGCGTTTTGCGACGCTTTGATAGTGGAGTAGATACAGGTGTTAGAAAAGGTTCGTCATTTCCAAACAAATGTTTGTCAGGTGTCGGCCCCGCTAGAGATGCCGCAGTTCGGCCAAGCTTCCATCCCCCGTTCCAGCGGGTTGCCGCTCTGTTTTCTTCCATAATTTTCCACACGCGCTCACCGCTTCCTCCCAATTCCTTTGCTCCCCCAACCCTCCTTTCTACCCCTTCTTTAGAGACCGTTTTTTTCCAATGATAGAGCCCACTTTAGAAATTCCAGAGGCCGCACAGCCTTCTGCGCCCTCAAAAACCGTGAGAGCCCCCAAAGCTTCCAAAACCGTAAAAACCCCCAAGGATGCGGGCGATGGTTCAGAGCCCAAGGCGGCCAAAGCACCCAAGGTACCGAAGACTGCCAAGCCAGCGAAAGCCGCCGGTAAAGCTCTCTCCGCAGGTGAGGCTTCCTCTATCGCTGCTTCTCCAGACTCGGGCGCGGAACCGACCGGAGCCGCCCCTTTTCTCTCGGCTAAGCCCGCAGCAGCCAAAGCACGAAGGGTGAAGATCTCGGTCAAGGAAAGCGCGGCCTCCCCAATGGCGGATGTCCCCTCAGGAGCTGAGACCGAGGCGTCTCCAGCAAAAAAAGTGGTTCAGCCAAGGGCGAGGAAGGCGAAGACGCCCTCTTCACCCAGCGCACCCAGCGCATCCAGCGTGCTTGAAGCTGGGGCCGCCGCTCCTGCGTACCCAGAGAAACAACCCGATCCTAGCTTCGCGCAGGAGCGAGATACGCACATCCCTTACCAGGCGTCCGCGCAGATTCCTGCCTCCGAAGTCCAGCCAGTGGCTCAGCGCCATGCAACAGAGACGCAGGAACCCACGCGCAAACCTTACCCAGTTTATGTGCCGCGTCACATTGCCAAGCAAATGGAGCAAGAGGGCAAGGAAGCGCCCCTAGCGGTGCCCTCGGACGCCGAGCAGGCTCCTGCCATTCGGGCTGCAGCGTTTGAGAATCGGCACGGCCCTTCGCAGCACAGGGACGGCGGCACTCATACCGCTCAACATCCAGAAGACGAACGCCGCAGGGAGGACCACCGCGAAGGCCGCCACCCACGTGATTCCCGTGATCCACGCGGCGAACGCCACCCACGGGACGCTCGGGATCCACGCAGGGCACAAAACCCTCCCAGCCACAGAGAAGCTCCTCAAGCCCAGCACCCGCGACTTAATCCACAGGACCGCCCACAGGACCGCCCACACGAGCGGGGGCCGGAGCGCGAACCTCGCCGAGGCCGCAACGACCGCAATGAAAGGCGCCGCGGCGGCCATCCCGACGAACGCTCGGAGGGAGGCGGTCGTGAACATGGTCGCGAACTGCCGCCGCCCACTCCTGAGGAACTTTTTCCAGGCGAAGGGTTGATCGAAATTTCAGGCAAGGGCTTCGGTTTTTTGCGGGATCCCGCGCACAACTTTTCCCAGCATCCTGCCGACATCTTTGTCTCTCCGGAATTGGTGCGACGTTTTAATTTGAAAGACGGACATTGGGTCAAGGGCTCCGTACGTAAAAGCGGGCGAGGCCAGCAGATTCACGAAATCCACACCGTGAATGGTGATGCGCCGGAATCGTGCCGTTTGCAGCCTGCCTTTGATGAGCTGACGGTCATCAACCCCAGCGAACCGCTGAAGATGGAAACCGAGCCTGAGCGCTATACCACGCGCATCATCGATATGATTGCGCCCATTGGGAAGGGACAGCGCGGGCTCATTGTGGCTCAACCGCGCACGGGCAAGACCACGCTTTTGCAACATATAGCGGATGCGATGATGAAGAATCATCCCGACGTCCATCTGATCATGTTGCTCGTGGACGAACGTCCGGAAGAGGTGACGGAAATCCGCCATACCGTGCCGAAGGCTGAGATCATGGCGAGTTCCAATGACATGGATGTTCGTAGCCACACGCGCATCGCTGAGTTGGCGATTGAAAGAGCAAAGCGCTTGGTGGAATCGGGACGGGACGTCTTTATTCTGTTGGATTCCATCACCCGCTTGGGACGTGCTTTCAACAACGCAATGACCAATGGTGGCCGCACCATGTCGGGCGGGATCGATGCGCGGGCGATGGAAGTGCCTCGTCGCTTGTTCGCTGCCGCGAGAAACACAGAGGAGGCGGGATCGCTCACCATCATTGCCACGGCGCTCATCGATACTGGCAGCCGTATGGATGAGATCATCTTTCAGGAGTTCAAGGGCACCGGCAACATGGAGCTTGTGTTGGATCGCAAGATCGCCGAGCAGCGCATTTACCCGGCTGTGGACATCTTCCAATCTGGGACGCGCCGCGAGGAACTGCTGGTCCCTGCGGATCTTCTACAGAAGATCTACTTTTTGCGCAGGGGCTTATCTGGGGCTAAGCCTTTGGATGCGATTGATCGGCTGCTGTTTTATTTGAAAAAATTCAGCACCAACGAACAGATGTTGCGGGAAATCAAGGGCTAAGCCACCCGAGTCGCGCCCGCAGATCGCATTCCCAAACAAAACATTTTTCTCGTTTCATACCTTCCAGTAGCGGAACTGCCGCGCGCGTGTAGTTTCCCGCATGGAAAAGCCACCCTTCGACCCCCTCGCCGAATATTTGGAGGCGCACGCAATTTTAAGCAGCCTTCATTTAGAACGGACGCGGCTTTTTGAATACGGCGCGGAGCTAGATAAACTTGGCGTGGCAGCCGATTCACAACAGCGGGCGGATCTTGCCTCGTTGCTTTACAGACTTTCTGCGGGGATCGAAGAGACAGAAACGTTATTGCTTACGTACGAGCTATATTTGGAAGAACAAATGCGCGTTCTTGCGGATCGGGCGGACGCGGGGCGAGCACTTTTTGCCGCTGTAAGTGCGCGGATTTTAGAAATGAAAACGCGGCTCCTTGATTCTGCGGACAACGAGCAAGGCTATAACGCCAACCCCGGACCCCAACCTGGCGACAAATCTCGGCACGCCGCTTCTCGCCCCGACGAACATTGGGAGTGGGAGGTGCTCCTACGTGATTATGAGCGCATTCGTGCTGAGTGGATAAAGATGTTGCCAGTCTCCGACTGGCCGTTACTTGACGATTGAACCTAAATGCGGTGATGAAAGCTCGGTGGATTTGATGCAAATATATTTAAATGTGGCCCGTCATTTTTTGAAAAGGGAGAGAAATTATGCGGGACAGAATTTGTGGGCGAGAGGGTACTTTGTGGATAGCGTCGGACGAAATACGGAGGTGATCCGGCGGTATATTCAAGAGCAAGAAGTTGAAGATAAACGAATGGATCAGTTGGAGTTTCCACACAGATACAATCCAGTAAACGAACCACTAAAAGAAGACATCGAATAAAACCAAGCCGCTTTGAGCGGCTCACAAATCAAGCCTCCGGCTCTGCCGGAGGTGGATGCGAATCAACATGCATCATGAGAATCCCTCGTTTTAGACTCACCCTTGGGTGAGTCTTTGTGATACCACCTATTTAAGTTTTCTGGATGATTCAAGAGACCTCAGCACCTGGGAGCGCGGAGCCCCAGCTCCGCAATGCCTGTCCGAGCTTTTGGGGCGTCAAAGCGGAGCTAGGGCTCCGCGTTCCCGGGAGAGAAGAAC